>NZ_JBPJZR010000040.1:0-1473 GCF_051216615.1 Variovorax raffinosi | reverse complement strand
GCATGAAAACAGAGAGACTTTTCGATGTGAGCGGCAGCGTCGTCGCGATCACCGGAGCCGCGAGCGGGATTGGCCTGGGCTATGCCGAGGTCATGGCCGCCAACGGCGCGTGCGTCACGCTGATCGACATGAATCGCGAGGCTCTGGACCAAGCCGTTGCCACGCTGTCCGCCACAGGTGGGCATGTCACCGGCGCAGTAGCCGACGTTACACAGCCTGACACGCTGCGCGCTGCTTTCGACGATGTGGTCACGCGGCACGGCCGGCTCGACACTGTGTTTGCCAATGCCGGCATCAGCGGCGGCCCGGGATTTTTGAGTGGCACCGGCGAGCGCAATCCCGAAGGCGAGGTGGAGAACCTTTCGCTTGACCTCTGGGAGCGTGTGTTCGCCACCAACGTGACCTCCATGCTGCACACGCTGCAGATCGTGGTGCCGCAGATGAAGAAACAGGGCGGCGGGCGTATCGTGGTCACGAGTTCGGTTTCCGCTTCCATGCCCGAGACTCTCGTGAGTTCGATGTATGCGACGTCTAAGGGTGCGGTTGCGCACATGGTGCGTCAATACGCGCTGGAGCTCGCGAAGTACGGCATCCTTTTGAACGCGATCTCGCCGGGGCCGGTGATCACGAACATCGGCGGCGGAGTGCTCAAGTCTGAGGAAGTACGTCGGCCATTTGAGCGCGTCGTGCCACTGGGCCGCATTGCACGGCCATCGGACCTTCAGGGCGCTGCGCTGTTCTTGGCATCGCCTGCGTCGTCGCTGATCACCGGTACCGAAATCATCATCGACGGCGGCCGCGTACTCGGCGTGGCGGACTGACATGGCCTTCATCCGGATCACCGCGGCCGATGGGCATGTCTTCTCGTGCTGGAACAGCGCAGCAACCGCACCGCGCCCGGGCGCCGTCGTCGTGCTGCAGGAAATCTTCGGAGTGAACCACCATATACAGGCGGTCTGCGAGCGGCTGGCCGCACTGGGCTACGACGCATTCGCTCCAGCGCTGTTCGACCGTATTTCACCCGATTTCGCTTCAGGCTACAGCAACGACGAAGTCGCTCATGCGCTGGAGCTCCTGCCACGGCTGGACTGGAAAGCGATGGTGCGCGACACACTCGCCACCGTGCAGCATGCGCAGCACGCCACGGGTTCCCCGGTGAGCGTGATGGGCTTCTGCCTTGGCGCGTCAGTCGGCTACATCGCCGCCCAGACCGCCCCCGGAATCACGGCCGTGGTTGGCTACTACGGTGGCCACATCGTGCATCACCTGGACGCTCCGGCGCGTTCGCCCACGCTGCTGCACTACGGCGAGAGCGACCACACGATTCCGATGGCGGACGTGGAGCGCATTCGCAGTACCCGGCCCGATTGCACGGTACATGTCTACCCCGCAGGCCACGGGTTCAACTGCGACGAGCGTGCCTCGTTCGAGCCAACGAGTGCAGCCCTGGCGTGGGAACGATCCATGCAATGG
>NZ_JBPJZR010000003.1:0-634496 GCF_051216615.1 Variovorax raffinosi | reverse complement strand
CGGCTACCGGCTGGAGCTGACGCCCTTCGGCGGCATCAAGGACTCGGGCCTGGGCTACAAGGAAGGCGTGCTCGAAGCCATGAAGAGCTTCACCAACTGCAAGACCTATTCGCTGCCCTGGTAAGCCGTCATGAGCCTGAGCATTCCCGACATCGTCGGCCTCTTCGAGTCCAAGGGCGGTGCGCAGTACGACGGCGAGCCCGTCACGCAACTGGAGCATGCGCTGCAGTCGGCGCACCTGGCCGAGCAGGAGGGCGCCGGCAGCGCACTGATCGCGGCGTCGCTCTTGCATGACCTGGGCCACCTGCTGCACGACTTCGGCGGCACGCCGACGCAGCAGGGACTGGACGACCTGCACCAGTACCGCTGCCTGCCGTTTCTTCGCGCGCTGTTTGGCCCGGCCACGCTGGAGCCGATCCGCTTGCATGTGGACGCCAAGCGTTTTCTGTGCGCGCGCGAACCCGGCTACCTCGAAGCGCTGTCGCCCGACTCGAAGCGCAGCCTGCAACTGCAGGGCGGTGTGTTCGACGAGGCACAGGCCAAGGCCTTCGAGGCCTTGCCCTACGCGATGGACGCGGTCCGCCTGCGGCGTTGGGACGACACGGCCAAGTGCGCCGATGCGAAGACGCCAGACCTGCGGCACTATGCGGGGCACCTGGCCCTTGCGTCACGGCCTGCTGTCGCCACGGCGCAGCCATGAGCGCCACGCGCCCTTTCGCATTGCAGCGCCGGCGGGCCACGCCAGAAGACATTCCCTTCCTGCTCGACCTGCGGCAGCGAACGATGAACGGCCACATGATCGCTTCCGGTGGCGAGGTCAGCGACGCGCACCACATGGCGCGGTTGATGCATCGCTTCGAGTGCGCCGAAGTATTGCTGCATGAAGGCGCACCGGTCGGCCTGCTCAAGGTGTCGCGCGATCCGCACGAGTGGGTCGTCATCCAGATCCAGTTGGCGTCCGGCTATCAGGGCGGCGGCATCGGCACCGGGCTGCTGGCCGAAGTCATCGAGCAGGCCGCGCGGGAGGGTGTCGACCTCACGCTCAGCGTGCTGAAGGCGAACCCGGCGAAATCGCTTTACGAGCGCTTCGGGTTCGTCGTCGAGCGCGAGTCCGAACTTTCCTACGAAATGCGGCGCAAGCCCTGACAACCCGAGAGCCCGACATGCGCCCCTTCTGGATCGAACAGGCTCTGTTCAACGACGGCGACCTCGCACCCGCGCTGCAGGGCGAGCAGAGCGCCGACGTCTGCATCGTCGGCGGCGGCTTCACCGGCCTGTGGACCGCCATCCAGGCCAAGCTGCAGGCACCCGCGCTCGACATCGTCATCATCGAGAGCGATCTCTGCGGAGCCGGAGCGAGCGGCCGCAACGGCGGCTGCCTGCTCACCTGGTCGGCCAAGTTCCTGACGCTGCGCCGGCTGTTCGGTGAAGACGAAGCGGTGCGCCTCGTGAAGGCATCGGAGGCCGCGGTCCAGCACATCGCCGACTTCTGCGCCACGCATGGCATCGATGCCGAGCTGCGCCAGGACGGCACGCTCTACACCGCCACCTCGCAGGCGCAGATCGGCACGCTCGATCCGATGATGCAGGCGCTGGAGGCGCGGGGCATCAATTCCTACCGCACCTTGCCGCCGGACGAAGTGGCACGGCGCTCAGGCTCCGCACGCAATCTGGCCGGCGTGTATTCGCCCATTGCCGCGACCGTGCATCCCGGCAAGCTGGTGCGCGGGCTTCGGCGCGTGGCGCTGGCCATGGGCATCCGCATTCATGAACGCACGCCGATGCTGGATTTCAGCACCGACCATCCGGTCGTGGTTCGCACGCCCACCGGCAGTGTGCGCGCAAAGAAACTGGTGCTCGCGATGAATGCATGGATGGCCAGCGCCTTCCCGCAGTTCGAGCGCACCATCGCCATCGTGTCGAGCGACATGATCATCACCGAGCGGTGCCCCGATCTGCTGCAACAGATCGGTTTGCGCGACGGCGTGTCGGTGCTCGATTCGCGCACCTTCGTGTACTACTACCGCAGCACCGTCGACGGCCGCATCATGCTGGGCAAGGGAGGCAACACCTTTGCCTGGGGTGGCCGCATGGCGGCGGTGTTCGACGAGCGCTCGCCGTACGAGGCCGAGCTGACGCAGGCCCTGCACTCGTTCTTTCCGGCGCTGAGCGACACGCCGATCACGGCGAGCTGGAACGGACCGTCAGACCGTTCGGTGACGGGGTTTCCGTTCTTCGGAAAGCTCGACTGCGCGCCGCATATCTATTACGGATTCGGCTACTCGGGCAACGGTGTCGGGCCGACCTACATGGGTGGGCAGATCCTGTCATCGCTGGTGCTCGACCAGGACAACGCATGGACCCGCAGCCCGCTGACCAACGGGCCGCTCGGCTACTTCCCGCCGGAGCCGATGCGTTACGTGGGCTCGATCGTGGTGCGCAATGCGATTCGCCGCAAGGAGCTGGCCGAAGACCAGAACCTCCAGCCGTGGCTGGTCGACCGCTTGCTCAGCAAGCTGGCGAATGCTGCGGGGAAGGCTGACAAGGCCTGAAGCACCGAGCCGAAGGGCGGCTTCGACCAGGGGCGAAGTGCTTCAGAAAATGCTGAGTGGAGCGGGTGAAGGGAATCGAACCCTCGTATGAAGCTTGGGAAGCTGCCGTTCTGCCATTGAACTACACCCGCATTTTTCAACTCGTTGATGCACAGCGAGTTTTTGACCTAGACGCTTGATTCATAGAGGGCGTTCAGCCTTTCGGCATCGACCGGGTTTCCCAAACTCACCCGGCTTCACCCCTATGCACTTGGCACCTTGGCGTAGCTTTTGGCGTAACTTTCGAAGAACCTACGCCTTGCCTACCTGCCGAAGCGCAATTCAGCGCCGCGACAACAGCTCGGAGTATAGGTCCATGTTCTTTGATGTCCGCGCATCCGCGTGGAGCAGAGGAACCGCGGTGATGCGTGCATCGACTTGCGCGTGGCTGCCGCCCGCAAGAGCGGGGCGCGCGATGGACAATTGGCCCATGAAATCCACTCGATACATTCTTCTGGCCATCATGCTGGCTGTGACGGGGTTGGCTCGGGCCGAGTCGGCTGTTGGCGGCATTGGTGTCGTGAAATGCGATGTCTGGCTCCAGGCCCGGAAGACGCCGCGACAGGACAATGCGGTCGTCACGGAGGGGATGCTGCTCTCCTGGGTGCAGGGCTACCTGTCGAGTAAGAATTCCGACGGTTCCGAAGACAAGATGGTCTTGTCGGTCCCCGACCACAAGCTGATCAACAGGGTCTTGGACACGGTGTGTGCGAAAAATCCGGAGGCACAGATCCACGCCATCGCACACGACTTTGCGAACTCTGCGATGGAGTTGTACCAAAGCGAGAAGCGCAAGTAGCCAGATTTCATTGCAGCGTGACCTCGGAGCCGTCAGCGGCCTCCATCACCCCGGGCGTGTTCCTGGTCCCCTCGATGGGCACGCCCATCTGCTCGGTCAGCCTGAAAGATCGCGCATGCAGCGCGTCAGGTGAAGGTTGCTGCGTGAATCCCTAATGTGGAAAGAATTTTGATCGTATGCAACGGCGGTCGTGCTCGAGGGCTGATCGGTCGGGCGCCGCGGGTCCGCAAGCCAGTAGCGGCGCGCCGGGTCGTAGCTTCCGGGATACCGTTGAAGCAGTGTTTGGTGCATCGGCTGGCTGTTGTTGGCGCAGGTCGCCATTTCGCACACTCCCGGCAGGTACCAATCCGAATAGCCGCCGGTGGAGCTGCTGACGCATGTCTGCGCAGCCGAAGGCTGGCCTTGAAACAGGTTGACGATGGCCTGTGTCGTCGCCCGGCCGTCACCATAGGGCACGCCATCGGTCGGGCCATCGGGGCCCCATCTTTCCCCGTTCGATTCGGGCGACAGGGCCAGCACTTTGCCGCCAACGCTGGCCGTTGGAGTCGTGGTGTCGACCAGGTTGAACACATAGCCCGCTTGGTAAACGCTTCCATAGCTCAGGATGTGAATGTCGGTGATCGAGGCGTTGGTGTTTTCGCCCGTGACACGCAGCGTGGACGGCACGGGCGCAGTGAGTGGTGCCGCCGTCGGCGCAAGGCCGGGCGCGACGGTGACCTCGCAACTGCTGCCGGCCGGCAGCACGCCACCGCAGTTCGTGGCAAACGAGGAGCCGGGGGGCAACGCCGGAGAAACAGTCGCCGTGAGCCCCTTGGCATCGTAGAGCCCTGTATTCGTGATGGTGATTTTTCGCGACGTGCCTGTGAGTGCCGCATTCAGCGTCGGGTTGTTTGCTGACAGCGCGAGCGCGGCGATGCTGGGCACTAGCGTCGTTGTTTGTGATGCAGGCGGCGGAGCAACGGCCGGTGGTGGCGCAGCCGGCGGTTCAGGGGGCGGTGGCGGAGCTGGAGGGGCCGGTGGGATGCCTGGCGTCGGTGCCACGGCGATGGGGGCAAATGGCACGCCTGCACCACCACTGCCTCCGCACGCGAAAAGGATTGCGGGCAGTGTTGCGGCCAGCGCGAGGCGCGATATCGGGTTGAGCTGTGCCAGAGGGCTGTAGCCTGCGGCGCGGGAAGCAGATGACATGAGAGGACCTATCCAAGGACGCGCGATCCTATGAGGGCGGTTCATCGAGCGCATTGGACTAAAGTCCAATGCCGCGCAGATTTTTGGGGCGAAGGGAAACCCTGGGTCGTCATTCATTGGCAGTCTTGAGGTTGTCCCGATGGCGGCTCCACGGCGCCTGCGCTTTCCCCGAGACACAGCCGGCGCAGCCTCCTACAGAGAGCAAAGTGACCGGCGTTTAGCTTGATCTCTCACTACGGAGGTCAGCATGAAAAACACAAGCAAAGAAGAACTCACCCAGGCTCTGGCGCAGCACGCGCACTTCAGCGCGCCTGCAGGAGACCACCATGGATGAGCTGGTCGAGTTCCCCCATGGAGGCTGGTCCTTCCTGTGCAGCGCCGAGCAGTTGCCGTCCGGCGAGTTCCAGGCCGTGGTTCGATACCGCGCGCCACCGGGCGACGACATAAGAACCTTGAAGATCGACCCGCACGCAGGAGGCAGCCGAGGCGAAGCGCTGGAACGCGCCAAAGCGATGGCTGTGGAATGGGCGAAAAAGAAGAGCCGGTGAAGGGCGCGGGGCCCTATGTCAAGTAAGGGCGGATGACGCCCGCCACGACCTTGAGGCGCTCGAACTCCACGTCACTCAGCGGTTGCGCCTGCACGTCGAAATGGCAGAGAGAACCGTAGAGGGTTCCCGTCTCGTTGAGCACAGGCACCCCGTGGTACGCGACCATGACGCCCTTGTAAGGGTGCCCATTCAATCTGTCGTCTTGCGCGGAATCGCTGGTCAGGAAGGAGCCGTCCCGCAGCACGAACTGGCAGAAGCTGGTTCCCAGCGGAACTTCGGCCAGGAACTCCGGGCGATCCTCTCCCGCCTTGTCGATGAGCGCGATGTTCTTCAGCATCTCGCCCTCCAGCCGATAGACGGCGGTGTAGCGGTGGGGCACGCCGCGATTGAGTTGCGCGAGTGCCGCGGCCACGCCTTGCTGCTCGCATGTCGCGATGAACGCCTGAATGTCGTCGCCCGTGCTCGCCGGAGGCTGCGCAAGAACTTGCTGCAGGTACAGCTTGTCGATATCGTCTTCCCAGGCCGTGCAGGCATGGAGGAATTCGAGGTCTGCCGCACGTTGATCGGCACCGTCCGTGGCATCCCTGGCCAGAGGATATGGGCGCAGTTTCACGCCGGACGCCCGAAGAGCGGATTCCTTTTGAAAGCGGTTGAGGGTGGGCATGCGGCAGGGCTTTGAAGCCGTCGAGTTTAGCCCCGCACCCCTGTCGACTCACCCCGTGTAACCCCGCGCGAGGCTTTGCGCAAATGACCCGCGGATCGGCTTCCGGTGCGGCGAAGGAATGCGAGACTCGATGCGGCGATGCATCAAGCTTGGAAGCAGTTTTCGCCCACGCCTTTCGATTCCCGAAACCCGGACTTCGCATGACCAGCCTTTCACAGCCCACCGACAGCCAACGTGTCTTCGACGTGCAGGTCTCCGTCTTGCTGCGCAGCTTCCCGTTCGCGTTGGCCGGCTCGGTCGTCTCGGCGTGCGTGGTGGCCTACGTGATGCTGGCGGTGGTTCCGAAGATGCAGGTGGTCGTCTGGCTGTCGGTCACCGTGTTCGTGGCGGCCTTCAGGTTCGCCGCAATGCTGTACTTCCACCGCGTGCGCCATCGCCCCGGCGCCGGCGCGCAGTGGTTGCGGCAGATGGTGGTCGGCAATATCGCTTCGGGCGTGCTGTGGGGGCTGCCGTTTTCCTATTGGACGTTCTTCGTTCCGCTCGAATACCAGTTGTTCTTCATCGTGGTCCTGTTCGGCCTGGGCACCGGCGCCATCTATTCGAACTACATGGTGCTGTCGGCCGTCTATGCGTTCCTGGTGCCGGCCTTCGCGCCGACATTCATCGCGCTGGCGGTCCAGCCGTCGGCCGTCAATGTGGCGCTGGTCGCGAGCGGCATTGCGTACCTGGTGGCCACCGTCGCGTTCATCCACCGCATGAACCGCACGCACCTGAACGCATTGCATCTGGGCTATGAAAACCTCGCGCTGCTGCAGCAGGTGCGGCTCGAAAAAGAAGCCGCCGAGCGCAGCGACCTGGAGAAGTCGCGCTTTCTTGCAGCCGCCAGCCACGACCTGCGGCAGCCGGTTCACGCGATGAGTCTTTTTCTCGGGCTGCTCGCGAACGAGCGTCTTTCGGTGCACGGCCGATATCTGGTCGAGAACATCACGAAGGCCAGCGCCGCCATGGGGCATCTGTTCGATGCCTTGCTCAACATTTCGCGGCTGGATGCGGGGGTGATCCATCCGCGTCTTCAGAACTTTCCGCTCGATCGCCTGCTGGACCAGATCCGCACGGAGTACACGCCGCAAGCGCAGCAAAAGGGACTGGCGCTGAAGGTGCGGCGCTGCAAGGCATGGGTCCATTCAGACCCGATGCTGCTGGAGCGCATCCTGCGCAACCTGGTCAGCAATGCCATCGCCCATACACGCAGCGGGCGCGTGCTGATCGGTTGCCGTGCACGCGGCGGCAATGTCCGCATCGAGGTCTGGGACACGGGGCCCGGCATCCCGCCGCATGAACACGAGCGCATTTTCTGGGAGTTCCACCAGCTCCAGAATCCCGAGCGCGACCGCAGCAAGGGGCTCGGGCTCGGCCTTGCCATCGTTCGTCGAACGGCCGCGTTGCTGGGGCATGCGCTGGCCATGCGCTCGACCGAAGGACGCGGAACGGCCTTTCTTTTGAGCGTCGAAGCGCACCGCGCGTTGGCGGTGGAAGCGCCCGTCGAGGCGGGGGCGTTCGGCACGGGCGTCGACGCGCCGCTCCTCGATGCCAGGCCGGCGAAGGGGCAACTCATATTGGTGGTCGACGACGACGCACAGAATCGCGAGGGCTTGCAACTGCTTCTTGAAAGCTGGGGGCACCGCGTGGTTGCCGCCGCGGGTGTGGCCGAGTTGGTCGCGCTGATCGCCGACGTGCCGGGCAAGCCCAACCTGATCGTGAGCGACTACCGCCTGCGCGAGCACGAGAACGGCATCGAGGCCATCGACCGCGTGCACGAGGAATACAACGACGACACGATTCCCGCGCTGCTGGTCAGCGGCGATACCGATCCGGCGCGCCTGATCGAAGCTGCTGCACGCTCGATCCCGGTGTTGCACAAGCCCGTCGAAGTGGATGCGTTGCGAAGCTGGGTCGAGAAACTGCTCGTCGCGGGGACTGCTGCGCCGCAGCGCAATCCCTGAAAGACGCAGGGGGCTTGGCGGCGCATGAACGTCTGAAGGTGATGCGTAAAGACCACTGCGCGGCCCGGAATCCGGGCGGTTCCAAAAAAAACCGGCGCACTGCCTCTTTCGCAGGCACCGCGTTGCAGGCCACGCCAGGCAACGCTTTCGCGCAATGCACACACGGTTTTCCACAGCATTGTCCCCATCGGGCAGGGAAAACGCGTCACTGCCGTGTGTTATGGAAAAAGGTAGCGTTCATCGTGAAAAGGTAGGACGGCGACCGACAGACTTTTTATGGTCTGCGGGAGCAACATGGCCCTACCGCACTGTTGCGGGAAGGAGCGTGAAATGACGTTCGACTTCTTGTTTCGCCCGGGCCATGCCGCGTATCTGCGGCGCGCGTCGGCGCTGCTGGAGGAGGCACAGATGGCGCGCATCGAGCATCAGGCCGCGGCCGAGCACCACAGCGCCCTGGCCCGGATGTATTCCGAGCGCGTGCGGCGTCTGGAAAATGAGCTCTATCGCCAGCCGCGCAACACGGAACACGGTCCTGTGGACGGCGTCACGGACGAGCGGCCGCAGCTTTATTCGCTGGATGGAAGCCGCAAGCCGGGCCTGACGTCGGCGCCGTAGGTTCCGCCACCTGTTGCCTGTTTGCCTGTTGGCTAGAGCCAGTTCATTCCGTCGACGAGGCGCAGCACTTCGCCCTCGCGCTGAATGAAGAAGTCGGCATGGGTCGCGGGCTGGAAGGCCGCCCGCTGGCTGCCGGCCGGCAGGGCGGCGAACAGGCGGTCGGCGTCGCGGGGGCGCTCTTGGATGAAGAGCGTGGCCGCATCGTTCGCCGCCTTTTCCCGCTGCGGATCGGCGGTGGCGGCCAGCCACGGGAACATGTCGCGCCAGCTTCCGGGCAGCACGTTCAGCACCAGGGCGGGGGCGCGCAGCGGCCTGTAGTCGGGCGAGAACGCATAGGCCGCCTGGGACATGGCCAGCATCACCGCCGCAGGCGTGTTGATTCGCACGCTGCCGTCGGGATGGACATCGAGCTTGTCGAGCAGGTCCGCCTCCATCGGCGCCGACCAGTTCAGGTTGATGCGCTTGAAGTAGGCGATGGCCGCCGCCACCGAGGCCATGTCCGCTTCCGTCATCTCGGGATCGTCCAGCAACGGGTCTTCGGGCTGGTCCTTGGGCAGGGTGCTGTAGTCGAAATTGGTGTCCAGGTAGATCAGGCCGCGCACGCGCTCCGGGTAGCGCCCCGCAAAAAGCGTGACCTGGTTGCCCGCCATCGAATGGCCGCCGAGCACGATGCGGCCGACGTCCAGGGCCTGCAGCACTTCGTGCACGTCGTTGACCAGTGTCTCGGTGTCGTAGCTGTGGCTGGCGTCGGGAAGCGGCTTGTCGGACTGACCGAAGCCGCGGCAACTGATGGCGATGGCGCGCCCGCGCTTCGCCAGCGCGGGCCCCAGGCTGTTGAAGTGCGATGCCGTGGCACCGAAGCCGGGCAGCAGCACGAAGGTGGTGCCGTCCAGGCGGTCGGACTGCCAGTCGCGCACATGCAGCGAGACGTCAGGCGCCACCCGCACGCGGCGGTCCGCGACCCTGACCGTGGCTGGCCCCGACGGCTGGAAGGGGCCCGGTCCACCGCCGTTCCCGCCGCCCCCGCAACTGGCGAGAAGAAGGGCGGCTGGCCATGCGGTGGCGGCGCGCAGCAGATGCCTGCGGTGTTCGGTGTGGACGCTGGATGAAAACAAGGGGTGCTCCGTCAGAAGAAAAAATGGGTTCCGCACCGCTGCCGGGTGGGGTGTTCTGACGGTATGCGCAGGGCCTGCCGAAGGCCTGAAGGCGAACTGAAGGTGGGCTGAAGCGAACCTTTGCGCAGGCTGCAATCAAGGATGGCGCGGGCAAAAAAATACCCGCCGAAGCGGGTTCGAGGAGCCCAGGTGGGCGCTCTAAGGACGAAACAGAGAGCTCTTCTTCTATGCGGCCCTGTTGCGTGACAGCACAGCGATGGTCGCTGGGCCGCCGCCTTGCCGCTGTCAGTCATAAATAGACAACCGCCGTAGGACACTTCTAAAAACGTGAACAATTTGGCAGTTTGCGCGGTGTCGAAGTGAGTCTTCCCGGGCCCGTCCGCCGGAAGTGTCGGTGCTGTCCGACACGACACTCCCGCCCGAGGCCCTAAATTTTGCGGACTCGCTTCAACGTGCGGGTTCTCTGTGTGTGACAGCACTCAAGAGGTTCAACCCAGCCTAGCGCTGGGTTTTTTTTCGCCCGCTCTCGCCCGCTCAGTAAAGCTCGAAGCGGAACGCCGTGGTGTGCGGATGGCTGAGCAAGGGGACCGCCACTTCGCTCGCATGCTCCCAGGCTTCCCGCCAGGCGCGCGCGTGGGCAATCTGTGCTTGCCCCATCGTCCCGGTGCCGGACTCCAACTGGCTCGACCAGGCCCGGTAGCACTTCACCACCCGCTCGGGCCTTCCGATGCGTTGCTCGAGCAGCCGGAGAAAGGTGAAGCGCACCTCCATGAGGTCCCGTATGGAAAGGCTCGCGCCTTCAAGGTGCACCGTGTAGAGCTGCTCGCGACTGGACTTGTGATCGAACATCGGACCCGCATGCCAAAGGCTGTGATCGACGCGTGCGGCACGAAGCACCGCTCGTTCGATGGCCTTGAGCCTTGTCACTGGAAAAGTGGAGCGCAAATACTAGCGAGGTATGTGTTGCGCGAACCGGGACCGCTGTTTCGGTTTACTGCTTTGGCTTGTCTGCCCTGCGGCTTCGGCGGCGTGGACTCAGCGCAGGAACACGTGCTGCATGAACTGCTTGATCGGGTACTGGATCACCGTCTGCACCCGGGCCGGCAGCTCCAGCGGCCGCATCAGCATCTTCAGCGTCGTGCCCGGGCTCAGGTTGGTGCGGATGGTGCTGTTCATGCGCGCGCTGAGCTGCTGCACATAGGCGGTGTCGTCCACGCGCGCGGGTGCGCGGGCCTTCACCACGTGGCGGATCGCGCAGTCGGCGTCTTCGCTCTTGAGCTCCAGCGTGCGCCGGCCGATGGTGCCCATCACGCGAAAGCGGCTCAGTTTTTCCTGCTCGCGATAGCGGCGAAAGAAACGGTAGAAGTGCTTGTAGTGGTTGACCTCGTCGTTCGCGATGCGGGTCGCAAGGTCGCGCAGCACCGGCTCGGTGGTGCTGCGGGCCATCGCGCGGTAGTAGGTGGCGGTGCCGGTCTCGACCACGCAGCGCGCGGTCATTTCGAGGGCCCGGGTCGGTGCCAGCAGCTCGACCTTGCAGTAGGTCGCGTATTCCTCCAGGAAGCCGTTGTAGGCCGTGTCCCACTCGAACTCCGGCCACACGTGGCGAACGTAGGCGCGCAAGGCCTTGCCGTGCTGCAGTTCTTCGGGTTCCCAGTAGTTCGAGAGCCAGTCGGTGACCTCGTCGTCGCCGCGGAAAAAATCCACCAGGTTGTGCGTGTACAGGTCCGATCCGCTTTCGATGAACGAGGCGGAAGTCACCAGGTAGAAAAGATTCTCGTCAGGGCGCACCTCGTCGAGCGCAATGCGCGAGAAATCAAGATCCTCGATCTTCCAGTGTTCGGCCTCTTGACCTGCCATTCGGGCTCCTTGATTCATGTCGTGCATATGAATAGGACGAAGCCGACCGTCTTTGGTTCGGCGGTGTCGCTTCAGGGCGCATATTAGCCGTGACGCCCGGATCATGCAGTTTGCCCTTGTCCGGGCCGTGACCCATAGCCAAACCTATAATCGTTTGTTCAAGCAAATCAAGCAGTTAGGCCGGTTCGCCGCAGTGGGTTCGACGAGAGGGTCGCCATCGCAGGGCCGCCCTCGACAGAAGACGAATCCAAAGATGAGCCAGCCCACATTCACGGTCGCGGACATCCGCAAGACCTTTCTCGATTTCTTCGCCTCCAAGGGCCACACGGTGGTGCCCTCCAGCTCGCTGGTGCCGGGCAACGATCCGACCCTCATGTTCACCAACTCGGGCATGGTCCAGTTCAAGGACGTGTTCCTCGGTGAAGACAAGCGCCCGTATGTGCGCGCCGCCTCGGTCCAGGCCTGCCTGCGCGCCGGCGGCAAGCACAACGACCTGGAGAACGTGGGCTACACCGCGCGCCACCACACCTTCTTCGAGATGCTGGGCAATTGGAGCTTTGGTGATTACTTCAAGCGCGAATCGCTCACCTGGGCTTTCGAGCTGCTGACCAAGGTCTACAAGCTGCCGGCCGAAAAACTCTGGGCCACCGTCTACATCGAGGACGACGAGGCCTACGACATCTGGACCAAAGAGATCGGCCTGCCGCCCGAGCGCGTTGTGCGCATCGGCGACAACAAGGGCGGTCGCTACATGTCCGACAACTTCTGGATGATGGCCGACACCGGCCCGTGCGGCCCGTGCTCCGAAATCTTCTTCGACCACGGCCCCGAGATCCCCGGCGGCCCGCCCGGCAGCCCCGATGAAGACGGCGACCGCTACATCGAGATCTGGAACAACGTGTTCATGCAGTTCGACATGCAGCCCGACGGCTCGGTCAAGAAACTGCCCGCACCCTGCGTCGACACAGGCATGGGCCTGGAGCGCCTGGCGGCCATCCTGCAGCACGTGCACAGCAACTACGAAATCGACATCTTCGACGCGCTCATCAAGGCCGCGGCCCGCGAGACCGGCGAGCAAGACCTGGGCAACAACTCGCTGCGCGTGATTGCCGACCACATTCGCGCCACCTCGTTCCTGGTGGCCGATGGCGTGATCCCGTCGAACGAAGGCCGTGGCTACGTGCAGCGCCGCATCATTCGCCGCGCCATCCGCCATGGCTACAAGCTGGGCCAGAAGAAGCCCTTCTTCCACAAGCTGGTGCCCGACCTCGTCAAGCTGATGGGCGACGCGTACCCCAAGCTCGTGGCCGATGAAAAGCGCATCACCGACACGCTGAAGGCCGAAGAAGAACGCTTCTTCGAGACGCTGGCCAACGGCATGGAAATCCTCGACGCGGCGCTGGCCGGCGGTGCCAAGACGCTGCCGGGCGAAGTCGCCTTCAAGCTGCATGACACCTACGGCTTTCCGCTCGACCTGTCGGCCGACGTGTGCCGCGAGCGCGGCGTGAGCGTCGATGAAGCCGGCTTCAACGTCGCCATGGAAAAGCAGAAGGCGGCAGGCCGTGCGGGCGGCAAGTTCAAGATGGACCGCAACGTCGAATACACCGGTGCAGGCAACACCTTCACCGGCTACGACCACCTGGAAGAAAACGCCAAGGTCGTGGCGCTCTACCTCGAAGGCACGGCCGTGCAGGAGCTGAAGGAAGGCCAGAGCGGCATCGTGGTGCTCGACACCACGCCGTTCTATGCCGAGAGCGGCGGCCAGGTCGGCGACCAGGGCGTGCTGATCGCCGAAGGCGTGCAGTTCGGCGTCGAAGACACGCTGAAGATCAAGGCCGACGTGTTTGGCCACCACGGCACACAAACGCAAGGCACGCTCAAGGTCGGCGACGCGGTCAAGGCCGCGGTCGACACCGCGCGCCGCGCCGCCACCATGCGCAACCACTCTGTCACCCACCTGATGCACAAGGCCCTGCGCGAAGTGCTCGGCGACCACGTGCAGCAGAAGGGCTCGCTGGTCGATGCCGACAAGACGCGCTTCGACTTCGCGCACAACGCCGCCGTCACGCAAGAGCAGATCGTCGAGATCGAAAAGCGCGTCAATGCCGAAGTCTTGGCCAACGTGGCCACGCAGGCCCGCGTGATGGACATGGAATCGGCCCAGAAGACCGGCGCCGTGATGCTGTTCGGCGAGAAGTACGGCGAGACCGTGCGCGTGCTTGACATCGGCACCAGCCGCGAACTGTGCGGCGGCACGCACGTCGGCCGTACCGGCGACATCGGCCTGTTCAAGATCGTCAGCGAAGGCGGCGTGGCCGCCGGCGTGCGCCGCATCGAAGCCGTGACCGGTGCCAATGCGCTGTCGTACCTGCAAGACCTCGAGTCGACCGTGCACAGCGTGGCCGCCACGCTCAAGTCGCCGACCGCCGAACTGCAGGGCCGGCTCACGCAGGTGCTGGAGCAGGTAAGGGCGCTGGAGCGCGAAGTGGGCGCGCTCAAGGGCAAGCTCGCATCGTCCAAGGGCGACGAACTGCTGGCGCAGGCCGTCGACGTCAACGGCATCAAGGTGCTCGCGGCCAAGCTCGACGGCGCCGATGCCAAGACGCTGCGCGACACCATGGACAAGCTGAAGGACAAGCTCAAGACCGCCGTGATCGTGCTGGCCGCCGCCGATGGCGACAAGGTGCAGATCGCGGCCGGCGTCACCGCCGACAGCACGGGCAAGGTCAAGGCCGGCGAGCTGGTCAACTTCGTGGCCCAGCAGGTCGGTGGCAAGGGCGGCGGCAAGGCCGACATGGCCATGGCCGGCGGCACCGATGCGGCAGGCCTTCCGGCCGCGCTGAAGTCGGTGCAGGCCTGGGTCGCCGAACGCGCCTGACGACTCGGCGCCCAACTCTTTAGCTCTTCAACAAGCACTTCATGCCCGACGCGATCCCCGGTGAAGTGCTTGTGATGGGCGCCGGCACCATCGGCTGCTTCATCGGCGGCAGCCTTGCGGCAGCCGGTGTGCCCGTGAGCTTCGTCGGCCGTCCGCGCGTGCTGGAAACGCTCGCACGCAACGGCCTGACGCTCAGCGACATCGACGGTGCCAGGCACAAGCTGCCCGCGGCCGGCTTGCGCCTGTTCGAGCAGGTGCCCGTCGGCGCACGGCCTGCGCTGGTGCTGCTTTGCGTGAAGAGCGGCGCCACGGCCGAAGCGGCGGCCGAGCTGGCTTTTGCGTTGCCCGCGGGCACCGCGGTCGTCTCGATGCAGAACGGCATTTCCAACTGCACGGCCGCATCGCAGGCCGGCCCGTCGCTCAATGTGCTGCCCGGCATGGTGCCGTACAACGTGGCCGAGATCGGCGCCGGCGCCTTCCATCGCGGCACGCCCGGCCGGCTTGCCGCAGCCGATGACGCGGCGCTGCGGCCCTGGCTGCCCGTGTTCGATCGCGCCGGCGTGCCGCTCGACCTGCATGCCGACCTGCTGCCCGTGCAGTGGGGCAAGCTGCTGCTGAACCTCAACAACCCCGTCAATGCGCTCTCGGGCCTGCCGCTGCGCGAAGAGCTGATGCAGCGCGGCTACCGGCGCTGCTTCGCGGCACTCATCGACGAAGCTCTGAGCGTGCTCCATGTGGCGGGCATCGCACCGGCACAGGTTGCGGCCGTTCCCGCGCATCGGCTGTCCGGCCTGCTGCGCTTGCCCGACTGGCTGTTCCGCATCGTCGCGGCGCGCATGCTGCGCATCGATGCCAAGGCCCGCTCCAGCATGGCCGACGACCTGGCGCTGGGCCGCCGCACCGAGATCGATGCGCTCAGCGGCGAAGTGGTGCGCCTCGCGCAAGAGCACGGCCTGAGCGCGCCGCGCAACGCGCGCATGGTCGCCTTGCTCGATGCGTGGCCGCAACGGCCGCAGCCGTGGCCGGCACGGCAATTGCAGGATTCGCTGGGCCTGTAGCGCCCACCCTGTACCCTCGGGAGCGTCGCGGCTTTCAAAGGGTTGTTCTCATGCAGGTCCTGATTCTCGGCAGCGGTGTCATCGGCACCTCGGTGGCTTACTACCTGGCGCGCGCCGGGCACGAGGTGACGGTGCTGGAGCGCCAGCCGGCGCCCGCGCTCGAAACCAGCTTCGGCAATGCGGGCGAAGTCTCGCCCGGCTACTCCGCACCATGGGCCGGGCCCGGCGTGCCGGTCAAGGCCATCAAGTGGATGCTGATGCAGCACAGCCCGCTGGTCATCAAGCCCATGCTCGATCCGGCCATGTGGCGCTGGGGCCTGTCGATGCTGCGCAACTGCACGCAGGCGCGCTACGAGATCAACAAGGGCCGCATGGTGCGCCTGGCCGAATACAGCCGCGATTGCCTGAAGGCACTGCGCGCGGACACCGGCATTCAATACGACGAGCGCATGCAGGGCACGCTGCAGCTGTTCCGCACGCAGCAGCAGCTCGACGGCACGGCAAAGGACGTCGAAGTGCTCAAGGCCTCCGGCGTGCCCTACCAGGTGCTCGACCGCGAAGGCTGCGTGCCCTACGAGCCCGCGCTCGCGGCGGTGAAGGAAAAATTCGTCGGCGGCCTGCGCCTGCCGGGCGACGAGACCGGCGACTGCTTCAAGTTCACGCAGGCATTGGCCAAGCTGGCCGAGGCCCACGGCGTGCGCTTCAGGTTCGGCGTGAACATCCAGGCCATCGAACACGATGCAAGCAAGGGCGTGACGGCCGTGCGCACCGACGCGGGCCACTTCACCGCCGACCGCTACGTGGTCGCGCTCGGCAGCTATTCGCCCGCGCTGGTGAAGCCATTGCGCATCGGCCTGCCGGTCTATCCGGTCAAGGGCTTCTCGATCACCGTGCCCATCACCGATGCGGGCGGCGCGCCCGAATCCACCGTGATGGACGAGACCTTCAAGGTCGCCGTCACGCGCCTGGGCGACCGCATCCGCGTGGGCGGCACCGCGCAGCTTTCGGGCTTCGACCTGAAGCTCGACGCAGGCCGTCGCGACACGCTCGAACACGTCGTGACCGATCTCTTTCCCAAGGGCGGCAACGTGCGCGACGCCTCCTTCTGGACCGGCCTGCGCCCCATGACGCCCGACGGCACGCCGGTGATCGGCAACACGCACATCCCCAACCTGATGCTGAGCACCGGGCACGGCACGCTCGGCTGGACCATGGCCGCAGGCACCGGCCGCGTGATGGCCGACCTGATCGCCGGCAAGGCGCCCGAGATCGACATGGAAGGCCTGACCGTGGCGCGCTACGGCGGCTGAGTTCCCTCTCCACATCAGCGCGTCTGCAAGCAGGGCGGTCCGAAAGGGCCGCCCTGTTTTCGTTGGGTTGCAACTCTCAGGGTTTTTACTTAGACATGAAGTTGTCTTCATCGGTATTCTTCGTGGCGTTCCATTAATAAATCGTTGTTTCTTTGGTGAAACAAAACCGATCCAGACGGACCTCGATGAAACACACCCGCCGCCATGCCATCGCCGCCGCCATTTCCATGGCCGCCGCTTGCGTCACCGGACTTGCCTGGGCCGACGCCTATCCGAGCAAGCCGATCACGTTGGTCGTCGCCTATCCGGCCGGTGGCGACACCGATGCGCTGGCGCGGCTCTTCGCCGAGAAGCTGTCGACGCGCGTCGGCCAGCCCGTGGTGGTCGACAACCGGCCCGGCGCCAGCGGCATCATCGGCAGCGCCTATGTGTCGAAGGCTGCGCCTGATGGCTACACGCTGCTGCTCGCGCCCAGCACCTTCTCCATCGCGCAACTGGTGCTCAAGACCAACGGTGCCTCGGCCTACGACGTGCTCAACGGCTTCACGCCGATCGTGCAGACGGGCAGCCAGCCGCTGTTTCTGGTGGCGAGCGCCGGCAGCGGCTTCACCAGCCTGAAGGACGCCGTCGCCGCCGCCAAGGGCGCAGGCAAGTCGCTGTCGTATGCCAGCCCGGGCAGCGGCTCGCCGATGCACATCCTGGGCGAGATGTTCGCCCGCACCTCGGGCAGCAACCTTTCGCACGTGCCCTACAAGGGCGTCGCGCCCGCCGTCAACGACGTGCTGGGCGGCCATGTGCCGGTGACCTTCATCACGCTCGGCCCGGTGGCGCCGTACTTCGCCAACGGCAAGCTGCTGCCGCTGGCCGTGGCCTCGCGCGAGCGTTCGCCGCTCGCGCCCAAGGTGCCGACGCTCGCGGAGCTGGGCTACAAGGACGTCGAGGTGACGGCCTGGAACGGCCTCTGGGGTCCGCGCAACCTGTCGCCCGAGATCGTGAAGACGCTCAACGGCCACTTCAACGACATCCTCAAGATGCCCGACATCGTCGCGCGCATGGCCGTGCTCGGCACCACGCCGGTGGGCGGCGATGCCGACGTGCTCGGCAAGACCAACGCCGCCGACTTCACGCGCTTCGGCAAGGTCATCAAGGAACTCGGCATCCAGGCCGACTGAGACTGAACATCCCATGTCCGAACTCAAAGCCATTCCCGATCCGTCGAGCCTGCAGGCGCTGCTGGCCGAATTGCCCGCCAACCTGCTGGCCGGCCGTCGCGTCCTAGTGACCGGCGGCGCGCGCGGCCTGGGCCTTGCGTTCGCGCAGTGCATCGCCGCGGCGGGCGCGAGCGTGGTGCTGGCCGACATCCTCGGCGAGCTGGCCGGGACCGAAGCGAAGGCGCTGCGCGAAGCCGGCCACAAGGCGCATGCGCTGACCGTCGATCTGTCGAACCCGGCATCCATCGACGCCTGCGCCGCCGAAGCGATCCGCCTGCTCGGTGGCCTCGACGGCCTCGTCAACAACGCCGCCATCACCAACTCGGGCGGCCGCGACGCGCACCTGCTCGAGATCGACATGTGGGACCGCGTGATGAACGTCAACGTGCGCGGCACCTGGCTCATGGGCCGCGCCTGCCGGCCGGCACTGGCGGCAAGCGGCCGCGGCGCCGTCGTCAACCTTGCTTCCGACACCGCGCTGTGGGGCGCCCCCAACCTGCTGGCCTACGCATCGAGCAAAGGCGCCGTCATCTCCATGACGCGTTCGCTGGCGCGCGAATGGGGCGGCGACAACATCACCGTCAATGCCGTGGCACCGGGCCTCACGCTGGTCGAGGCGACCGAATACGTGCCGATGGCGCGCCATCAAAAGTACCTCGAAGGCCGCGCCATCCCGCGCGAGCAGCAGGCGGCCGACGTGTGCGGCGCCACGCTGTACCTGCTTTCCGGCCTCGCACGCTTCGTGACGGGCCAGCTGCTGGCCGTCAACGGCGGCTTCGCGATGCACTGATGCACCGACCCCACAAGCGAACGAACGACCAAATTTTTCCGACGAAGGAGTGACCCCCATGAGCGATTTGTCCGAACAGCAGAAGATCAACGATGCCGCCGCCACCACCACGCTGGCGCAGCCCGAGGGCAGCAGCCTTGCCGAGTGGATGAACACCCGCATCGCGCGCTACGAAACCCGCAAGTACGACTGGGACGCGCTGAAGTTCCAGGCCGACTTCGACCCCAAGTTCCGCCGCGCGCAGATGCGCTACGTGGGCACCGGCGGCACCGGCGTGGCGAAAGACGTCAACACCGTGGCCGCCGAGCACTTCACCTTCTCGACCATGGTGATCCCGGCCGGCCACGAAGGCCCGCCGCACCTGCACACCGACGTGGAAGAAGTGTTCTTCCTGATCCGCGGCAAGCTCAAGGTCGTGATCGAGAAGGACGGCGAGCGCTTCGAAACCATCATGACCGACCGCGACCTCATCTCGGTGCCGCCGGGCGTGTACCGCGAAGAGATCAACATCGGCGACGAAGACGCGCTGATGTGCGTGATGCTCGGCGCGAAGAAGCCGGTGACGCCGACCTATCCGGCCGATCACCCGCTCGCCAAGATCAAGCGCTGAGAACGGCATGAGCGACGCCATGGCCACCGATGCACAGACGCTGCCCGCTTCCGAGCTGGCACTGCTGGACGCCCGCTTTCCCGCCCGCACGGTGCCGGTCGGCGGCGGCGCGGCGGTGTCGGTGCGCGAGCACGGCGCAGGCCCGGCCATCGTGTGCCTGCACGGCATCGGCTCGGGCGCGGCCTCATGGCTCCATGTCGCGTTGCTGCTCGCACCGCAGGCCCGCGTGATCGCGTGGGATGCGCCGGGCTACGGTGCATCGACGCCGCTCGCATCCGCCACGCCAACCGCCGCTGATTACGCAGAGCGACTGCATGCGCTGCTCGATGCGCTCGACGTGCAGTCCTGCGTGCTCGTCGGCCATTCGCTCGGTGCGCTCACCGCCGCATCGGCCGCGCGCAACGGCTCGGCCCTGGCTTCGCGCATCCGCCGCCTCATGCTGATCAGCCCGGCCGCCGGCTACGGCGCACCGTCGCGCGCCGAAGCCCGCGCCAAGGTGCACACCGAACGCCTGGCCACGCTCGACGAACTGGGCATCGCCGGCATGGCCGCGAAGCGCTCGGGCCGCCTCGTGTCCGACACCGCCAGCGAACTCGCGCGCCAATGGGTGCGCTGGAACATGGCGCGGCTGAACGATGGCGGCTACCGCCAGGCCGTCGAGCTGCTGTGCAACGGCGACCTGCTGGCCGACCTGCCGCCCGCCATGCCGGTGCGCGTGGCCTGTGGCACGCTCGATGTCGTCACCACGCCCGACGCCTGCGCCGAAGTCGCGCGCCAATGCGGGGTGGCGCTCGAAGCCATCGAAGGCGCGGGCCACGCCAGCTACGTGGAACAGCCGCAGGCCGTTGCCGCGCTGCTGCGCGAAGCGCTCGCCGCCTGACCGGGCACCCGGAACAACCAACCCCAACAACCAACGACCATGGCCAACGACAACGAAGTGATGGAAGAGGGCGCCGACCGCTACAACGTGCCCGCGCTCGAACGCGGCCTGCGCGTGCTGTGCGAGTTCAGCCGCGAAAGCCGCACGCTCTCCGCGCCCGAACTGGCGCGCCGCTTCGACCTGCCGCGCTCCACCGTGTTCCGCCTGCTCACCACGCTGGAGAACATGGGCTTTCTGGAACGTGCCGAAGGCGGCCGCGACTACCGGCTGGGCCTTGCGGTGCTGCGCCTGGGCTTCGAATACCTCGCGTCGCTGGAACTCACGCAGCTCGGCACGCCGCTGCTCAACCGCCTGTGCGACGAGCTGCGCACGCCCTGCAACCTCGTGGTGCGCGACGGCCGCTCGATCGTCTACGTCGCCAAGGTCGCACCGCCCACGCCGTTCGCCAGCTCGGTCACCGTGGGCACGCGCCTGCCGGCCCATGCCACGGTGCTCGGCCGCGTGCTGCTCGAAGACCTCACGCTGCCGCAACTGCGCGCGCTGTACCCCGAAGACAAGCTGGAGACCTTCTCGCCGAGCACGCCCAAGACCGTGAACGAACTCTTCGACATGGTGCAGGCCGACCGCTCGCGCGGCTACGTGCTGGGCGAAGGATTCTTCGAGTCGAACATCTCCAGCATCGCGGCCCCGGTGCGCGACCACAGCGGCCACATCGTGGCGGCGCTGGGCGCGACCATCACCTCGGGCCACATCGAAGAAAACCGCATGGACGAGATGGTGCTGCGCGTGCGCAGCACGGCCGAAGAAATCTCTGGCCTGCTGAACTACTCGCCTGCACGCGCCAACAAGGTGGTGCCGCTTCGCAGCGCTTGATGGTGATGGTCATGACGATGCACGCACCTTCTTCCTTCTTTGCCGCCGATGCGCTCGCGGGCCGCGTGGCCGTGGTCACAGGCGGTTCGTCGGGCATTGGCCTGGCGACCGTCGAGCTGCTGCTCGGCTGCGGCGCCGCCGTCGCGCTGTGCGGGCGCAATGCCGAACGTCTCGACCGCGCGGTGGCCGGCCTGCGCGAACAGTTCCCCAACGCGAAGCTCTTCGCCCAAGCTTGCGACGTGCTCGACGGCGCCTCGGTCCGCTCCTTCGCTGCTGCCAGCGAAGCCGCGCTCGGCCCGGCCTCGATGCTCGTCAACAACGCAGGGCAGGGCCGCGTCTCCACCTTCGCCACGACCGACGATGCAGCCTGGACCGAAGAGCTGAATCTGAAGTTCTTCTCGGTCATCAATCCCACGCGCGCCTTTTTGCCGCAGCTCGCGGCACAGCGCGCGGTGCTCGGCGATGCGTCCATCGTCTGTGCCAACTCGCTGCTGGCGCGCCAACCCGAGCCGCACATGGTCGCGACCTCGGCCGCGCGTGCGGGCCTGTTGAACCTCGTGCGTTCGATGGCCACCGAGTTTGCGCCGCAGGGCGTGCGCGTCAACGGCATCCTGATCGGGCTGGTCGAGTCGGGCCAATGGCGCCGCCGCTTCGAGGCGCGCGAAGACAAGTCGCAGGACTGGTCCGCCTGGAGCGGCCAGCTCGCAACCAACAAACACATCCCGCTGGGTCGCCTGGGGCTTCCGACCGAAGCCGCACGCGCGATCCTTTTCCTCGCTTCGCCCCTCGCGTCGTACACGACGGGCAGTCACATCGATATCTCCGGAGGCCTGTCGCGCCATGCATGAACCCACGAACAACAACACGGTCACGGTCGGCGCGGTCGTCGCGGCCTTTCTCGAGCAGTGCGGCGTCAAGGCGGCGTTCGGCGTGATTTCGATCCACAACATGCCGATCCTCGATGCCTTCGCGCAGCGCGGCATGGTGCGCTTCATCTCCTCGCGGGGCGAGGCGGGCGCGGGCAACATGGCCGACGCCTATGCGCGCTCCACCGCCAGCCTGGGCGTGTGCATCACCAGCACCGGCCCCGCTGCGGGCAACATCGCGGGCAGCCTGGTCGAAGCCTTGACCGCCGGCGCGCCGCTGCTGCACATCACCGGGCAGATCGAGACGCCATATTTGGACAAGGGCATGTCGTACATCCACGAGGCGCCCGACCAGCTCACCATGCTCAAGGCAGTGTCGAAGGCTGCGCTGCGCGTGCGCAGCGTGGAGACGGCGCTCGGCACGCTCAAGCGCGCGGTGCAGCTCGCGCTGACGGCGCCTACCGGCCCGGTGAGCGTGGAGATCCCGATCGACATCCAGTCGGCGCTCATGACGATGCCTGCCGACCTGTCGCCGCTGCCCATCGAGCGGCCCGTGCCGTCGGCCGCCGCGCTCGATGCATTGGCCGCGCGCCTCTCGGCCGCCAAGCGCCCGCTGCTGTGGGTCGGCGGTGGTGCACGCCACGCACGCAGTGCGATCCAGCGCCTGCAAAAGCTCGGCTTCGGCGTGGTCACCACCACGCAGGGCCGCGGCACGGTGTCCGAAGACGACGCCGGCTCGCTCGGCGCCTACAACATCCAGAAGCCGGTCGAGGCCTTCTATCAGACCTGCGACGCGATGCTGGTGGTGGGCTCGCGCCTGCGCGGCAACGAAACGCTCAAGTACGAACTGAAGCTGCCGCGCCCGCTGTACCGCATCGACGCCGACGCTGCCGCCGAAGGCCGCTGCTACGCCTCTGAAGCTTTTGTCTGCGGCGATTCGGCACTCGCGCTCGAAGGCCTTGCGGATCGCCTCGAGGCAAAGGGCTATCGCGCCGACGCGCAGCTGCTGGTCGACCTGCGCGCCGCGCACGACCAGGCCGTGGCAACGCTGCGCGACGGCCTTGGCCCGTACGCCGAACTCGTGCGCCGCATCCAGTCGGCGGCGGGCCGCAATTTCAACTGGGTGCGCGACGTCACCGTCTCCAACAGCACCTGGGGCAACCGCGAGCTGCGCATCTTCGAGCCGAGCGCCGGCGTGCACGCCACGGGCGGCGGCATCGGGCAGGGCATGCCGATGGCGATCGGCGCGGCCATCGGCGCGGCGGTCACCGGCTCGGGCCGCAAGACCTTCTGCCTGGCCGGCGACGGCGGCTTCATCCTGAACCTGGGCGAGCTGGCCTGCATGGTGCAGGAGAAGGCGCCCATGGTGATCGTGCTGATGAACGACAAGAGCTACGGCGTCATCAAGAACATCCAGGACGCGCAATACGGCGGCCGCCAGTGCTACGCCGAGCTGCACACACCCGACTACGACCTGCTGTGCAAGTCGATCGCGCTGCCGCACGCTTGCGTGCGCGACCTTGCCGATCTGCCGGCGCGGCTGGGCGAGGCACTGTCCACCGACGGCCCGTTCCTGCTGGAGATCGACATGCTCTCCATCGGTGGCTTCAAGACCAGCTTCGCCGGCCCGCCGACGAACACGGTCACGCAGATTCCCGCGCTCGGCACGGCCAAGTGACGGTGGGCAAGGCTTCCTCCATGACCGCCATCACACGCATTGCACTCGTCGGCTGCGGCGCCATCGGCACCGCGGTGCTCGAACTGCTCCGGGGCGACCCGGTCCTCAAGGTGACGGTCATCGTCGTGCCCGTCGAAGGCATGGCTGCGGCACAGAAGGCCGTGCCCGGCGCGCAGGTCTTGAGCACGGTGCCCGTTGCCGGCATCGACCTCGTGGTCGAGACGGCCGGCCATGCGGCCATCGAAGAGCATGTGCTGCCGGCGCTGGCACGCGGCACGCCTTGCGTGGTCGCCTCGGTCGGCGCGCTGTCGGCGACCGGCTTGGCTGAAAAGCTCGAAGCCGCCGCCATCGCGGGCCGCACGCAGGTGCAGCTGATCCCCGGCGCCATCGGCGGAATCGACGCGCTGGCCGCCGCCCGCATCGGCGGCCTGGACAGCGTGCGCTACACCGGTCGCAAGCCGCCGCAGGCCTGGAAGGGCACGCCGGCCGAGCAGGGCCGCGATCTCGATGCGTTGACGCAGGAAACCGTGATCTTCGAAGGCAGCGCGCGCGAAGCCGCCTTGCTGTACCCGAAGAACGCCAACGTCGCGGCCACCGTCTCGCTCGCGGGCCTGGGGCTCGACAAGACGCTGGTGCGCCTGATTGCCGACCCCGCCACCGCCGAGAACGTGCACACCGTCGAAGCCGAAGGCGCCTTCGGCAGCTTCGCGCTGACCATGCGCAACAAGCCGCTCGCGGCCAACCCCAAGACCTCCGCGCTCACCGTCTACAGCGCGGTGCGCGCCCTGCGCAACCGCGTCGCGGCGCTCGCCATCTGAATTGCTTTCCATGATTTCTTCCGAACTCCTTCCGATCTGCGTTGCCGGCGAATGGCGCCTGGGCGGCGGCGATGTGTATGAAAGCCTCTACCCCGCCACGGGCGAGCCCATCGCGCGGCTGAAGGCCGCAAGCCTCGCCGACGTCGAGGAAGCCATCACGCGCGCCGACCATGCCTTCCGTACCAGCGGCTGGGCCCAGCGCCTGCCGCACGAGCGCGCCGCCGTGCTGCATCGCGTGGCGCAACTGATCCGCGAAGAAGGCGAATCGCTCGCGCAGAAGCAGCGTCTGGACAACGGCAAGCCCATCAGCGAAACCCGCAACCTCGTTGCCAGCGCCGCCGGCACCTTCCAGTTCTTCGCCGCCGCGCTCGAAACGCTCGAAGAAACCATCACCCCCTCGCGCGGCGCCTTCGTCACGATGAGCGTGCACGAGCCCATGGGCGTGGTCGCAGCCATCACGCCGTGGAACTCGCCGATTGCCAGCGAAGCGCAGAAGCTCGCGCCCGCGCTGGCGGCCGGCAATGCGGTGGTCGTCAAGCCCGCCGAAGTCACGCCGCTCATGGCGCTGGAACTGGCGCGCATCTGCGAGAAGGCCGGCGTGCCCAAGGGCATCGTCAGCGTGTTGCCGGGCAAGGGCTCGGTGATTGGCGACGCGATCACCAAGCATCCGCTGGTCAAGCGCGTGTCGTTCACGGGCGGCACCACCACGGGCAAGCACATCGCACACATCGCGGCCGACAAGATGATGCCGGTGTCGCTGGAGCTGGGCGGCAAGTCGCCGACCATGGTGCTGGACGATGCCGACCTCGACCATGCGGTGAGCGGCGTGCTGTACGGCATCTTCAGTTCGTCGGGCGAATCGTGCATCGCAGGTTCGCGCCTGTTCGTGGCGCGAAGCATCTACGACGAGTTCCTGACGCGGCTGGCCGAAGGCGCCAATGCGTTGCGCGTGGGCGACCCGGCCTCGGAGCGAACGCAGATGGGCCCGCTCATCACAGCCAAGCACCGCGAGGGCATCGAGCGCTATGTGGACCTCGGCGTGTCCGAAGGCGGCCGAATTCGCACGGGCGGCGTACGCCCGCACGGCGATGGCTATGACCGTGGCTACTTCTACAAGCCAACCATCATCGAAGGTCTGGACAACAGCGCGCGCATCAGCCAGGAGGAAATCTTCGGGCCGGTGCTGGTCGCGATGCCGTTCGACGACGAAGCCTCGCTGATTGCGCAGGCCAACGACAGCGTTTACGCGCTGGCTGCGGGTGTGTGGAGCCGCGACTTCAAGCGCGCCTGGAAGTTGGGCCGTGCGGTGCAGGCTGGCACGGTATGGGTCAACACGTACAAGCAGTTCTCTGTCTCCACGCCTTTTGGCGGCTGGCGTGACAGCGGGCTGGGGCGCGAGAAGGGGCGCGAAGGGATCTTTCAGTACATGGAGCAGAAGAGCATGTACTGGGGGACGAATGAACAGCCGTTGCCTTGGGCACTGGGATGACGTCTCTTTTCTCTGCTCATTTGCTGCGTTGTTCTGGGCGCTGTCGTTCAGGGCGACGCTCACGCCGACACGGTGCTCTTTTTCGCGAATGTCCCCCGCTTCGCTCCTCCTTTATTTCGCGAAAAAGAGCCCCGTATCGGCGCGAGCGCTGGACAGAGTGGTTGTTGATCAGCGGTACACCAGCTGCGTGCCCCTGTGCGAATGACACCAGGTGCTCCCCGCAGCGAAATAAAGGAGGAGCGAAGCGGGGGACATTCGCGGAGGGGAGCTCCTGGTGTCATTCGCACTCGCCCCGAATGAACCCGACCCCGACCCCGATCCCGCCCCGAACAAGCGTCCCGAAAGCAAAAGACCGCAGCCCCCGTTGAACACCAGAGCGAAAAACTGACATGAGCGTACTTGGCATCGACCAGATCACCTACGGGGCAGACGACCTGCCCACCTGCCGCCGCTTCTTCGAAGACTGGGGCCTCGCACTCACGTCGGAAGCGAACGACGAACTCGTTTTCGAGTGCCTGAACGGCTGCAAGGTTGTCGTCGCGGCGTTGGGCAACGCCAACCTGCCGCCCGCGATGGAAGAAGGCCCGACGCTGCGCGAAGTGGTGTGGGGCGTGGAAAGCGATGCGGACCTCGACCGCTATGCCGCTGCCATCGCAAACGACACGGGTTTCTTCGACAGCACGGTCGACGACGCACGCCGCATCGGCTGCATCGACCCCAACGGCCTCGCCGTGCGTTTGCAAGTCAGCCGCAAGCACGCGGTCGACGTCGACTGCGGTGCCATGAACACCTGGAACGCCAAGCCGCGCATCAACCAGGCCGCACCGATCTACGAACGCGCAACACCTATCGAAGTCGGTCATGTGGTGTTCTTCGTCAACGACGTGGTGGGCACGAGCGCGTTCTATGCGCAACGCTTCGGCTTCGTCGCTTCCGACAGCTACCCGAACCGTGGTGCCTTCATGCGCTGCGCTTCGGAGGGTGGCCACCACGACCTGTTCCTGCTGCAGATTCCCTCGGGCAAACGCGGGCTGAACCACGTGGCCTTCACCGTGCGCGACATCCACGAAGTGTTCGGCGGTGGCCTGCACTTCTCGCGCCGTGGCTGGGAGACGCAGCTCGGCCCGGGGCGCCACCCGGTGTCGTCGGCGTACTTCTGGTACTTCAAGAACCCGGCCGGCGGCCTCATCGAGTACTACGCCGACGAAGACCAGCTCACCGCCGACTGGCAACCACGCGAGTTCGAGCCCGGCCCGACGGTGTTCGCCGAATGGGCCGTCGATGGCGGCCTCGATGGCAACACCCGTCGCCAGAAGAACGCGGAAGGCCCGAAAGGCGCGTTCCTTACCGAAAAGAAATAAGTCCCTCGATCCGCCATGCAACAACGTCTTTCCTTTTCTTCTTCTCTCCTGTTTGCCGCGCTCGCGGCGCTGACGCTCGGCACGACCGCGCATGCGCAGCAAAGCGATGCGCAGAAGCAACTGGCCAGTGAACGCTTCACCATCATTTCGCCGTTCCCGCCCGGTGGCCCGGTCGATACGCTGGCGCGCATCCTGTCGGACGGCCTGGCGCGGCGCTACGGCCAGGCGGCCGTGGTCGACAACCAGGTCGGCGCGGCCGGCAACATCGGCATGGAAAAAGTCAAGCGCGCCAAGGGCGACGGCCACACGCTGCTGGTGATCCCGGCGGGCAACGTCACCATCAACCCGACGCTGATGCCCAACTTCCCGTTCGACATGGCGAAGGACTTCGTGCCGATCACCATGCTGGCCAAGGCGCCCAACGTGCTGGTGGCGTCGCCGGCGTCGGGCATCAAGAACGCGAAGGACCTGGTGGCGAAGGCCAAGGCCAAGCCCAACACGCTGTCGTATGCCTCGCCGGGCGTGGGCAGCGGCCTGCACCTGGCGGGCGAACTGTTCAAGCAGCAGGCCGGCATCGACATGCTGCACGTGCCCTACAAGGGCACGCCGCCGGCACTCAATGATGTGCTCGGCGGCTCGGTACCGCTGATGTTCAGCAACCTGCCCGCGACGCTGCCGTTCTTGAAGCAAGGCAAGCTGGTCGCCATCGGCGTGACCGAGGCCAAGCGCAGCGCCGCCGCGCCCGACATTCCCACGCTGGCGGAGCAGGGCATCCAGGGCGTGACGGTGACCTCCTGGTACGGCCTGATGGCACCGAAGGGCACGCCGCCCGCCGTGGTCGAGCAACTGGCGAAGGACGCGGCGGACATGCTCGCGCAGCCCGACGTGCGCGAACGGCTCAAGTTGCAGGGCATGACCGACGCGGCCATGAAGCCCGCCGAGTTCGCCACCTACATCCGCGATGAGACGGCCGTGTGGGCCAAGATCATCAAGGCCCGCAACATCGTCGCCGAGTAAGCGCCGGCAGCCACATCAAGCGGAGACAGATTCATGATGATGATGAAGAAGACCAGCGAATCCACCATCGGCATCGTCGGTGCGGGCATCGGCGGCCTTGTGGCAGCCATTGCGCTGCGGCGCGCGGGCCACGACGTGATCGTGTTCGAGCAGGCCAAACAGTTTGCCCGCGTCGGCGCGGACATCAACCTCACGCCGAATGCCGTGCGCGCACTCGACGGCCTCGGTGTCGGCGAAGCGGCCCGCGTGACGGCCGCACGTCCGTCGCACCGCATCAGCCGCACCTACGACACCGGCGAAGAAACCTCGCGCCTTGAAATGGCCGATTCGGCGGAGCAGCGCTACGGCGCACCGCAGCTCACGATCCACCGCGCCGACCTGCTGGCTGCATTGGCCGACATGTTCCCGGCCGAACAGGTCGCGCTCGGCAAGCGTGCGGAAAAAATCGAAGCGGACGGCAAGGGCGTGAGCCTTTCCTTCGCCGATGGCACCAGCGCCCGTGTCGGCGTGCTGCTGGGCGCCGATGGCATCCACTCGTGCGTGCGCACCGCGATGTTCGGTGCCGAGAGCCCGCGCTTCACCGGCATCGTGGCCTACCGCGCCGTGGTGCCCGCCGAGCGCGTGGCCGGCGTGCCGAACCTGGGCGCCTTCACCAAGTGGTGGGGCCCGAATCCGCAGAGCCAGATCGTCACGTTCCCGCTCAATCGCGGCAAGGACATCTTCATCTTCGCGACCACGCCGCAGGACACCTGGCACCTCGAATCGTGGACCGCGCCGGGCAGCGTCGACGAACTGCGCGAGCAGTACGTGGCCTATCACCCCGAAGCGCGCGCCTTGCTCGATGCCTGCGACACGGTGCTCAAGACCGCGCTGTACGAGCGTGACCCGATGCCCGCCTGGGCCGCCGGCCGCATGGCGTTGCTGGGTGACGCCGCGCACCCGATGCTGCCTTTCATGGCGCAGGGCGCGGGCATGGCGATCGAAGACGCAGTGGTGCTGGCCCGCCACCTCGAAGGCGTGGCGATGAGCGACATGGCCGATGCCTTGCAAGGCTACGAGAAGGCCCGCATCGAACGCGCCAGCCAGGTGCAGCTCGGCTCACGCGGCAACAACTGGCTGCGCGAAGGTGGCAACGCCGACTGGGTCTACGGCTACGACGCCTGGGCCGTGCCGCTCGGTGCACCCGTTGCGGTCGCCGCTGCCACCGCCTGATTTCATTTCACCTCACTCCCACGGAGGCCACGATGCAACAACAAGACCGCTATCTCCAACCGCACCAGGCGCGCCAACGCCCGGCGACCACTTACGAAGACCTGCTCGGCGACGTGATCGAACGCGCCTTTGCCGATGGCATCCATGACCTGGGCGGCCTGGTGCAACGTCTGAACGACAGCGGCCTGGCCACGCCCGGCGGCCAGCTGTGGACCGAAGCGCTGTACCGCAAGGAAATGGCCGCGCTGGCCGTCTGAGGAGAACCCACCATGCCCATCGCCATTCACCCCGTTCCCGCAGACCCGGTCGACCATCTCCTGGAGATCGGCCTGAAAGACCTCTGGTATCCGATCTGCCCCTCGCACTTCATCAAGGAGAACCCCATCTCCCTGCGCCGCCTCGGCCGCAAGCTCGCGCTGTGGCGCGACGGCGAAGGCGTGCTGCATGCGCTGGAAGACCGTTGCCCGCATCGCGGCGCGCCGCTGTCGCAGGGCGTGATCCTGGGTGACCGTCTCTCGTGCCCGTACCACGGCGTCGAGGTGCGGCATGACGGCGTCGTCACGCGCGTGCCCGGCAGCCCGGGTTGCAAGCTCGAAGGCTCGCAGGCCACGCGGCACTTCCATGTGCAGGAGCGCGCGGGTGCGGTGTTTCTCTACAACTCGAAGGAGTCGGTCGATGTGCCGCCGCCGCTGGTGCTGCCCGAGCAACTGACCGACGACGCAGAGTACGGCAGCTTCCTTTGCTACACCGAGTGGAAGGGCGACTACCGCTACGTGCTCGACAACGTGATGGACCCGATGCACGGCACGTATCTGCACAAGCAGTCGCATTCGATGGCCGAGGGCGACTCGAGCGCCAAGTTCGGCATTCGCCCGACCGACATCGGCTTCGTGTTCGAGAAGGAAGGCCAGCGCAACGTCAACTTCGACTGGACCGAGTGGGCCGACACCGGCATCCACTGGATGCGCCTTGAAATCCCGTACCCGAAGACCGGCGGCCCCGGCGGCAACTTCATCATCATCGGCGCGTTCTCGCCGATGGCGAATGGCATGACGGCCACCTTCTTCTGGCGCGTGCGCAAGCTGCCCAAGGGCTGGGAGCGCGACACCTGGCGCTTTCTCTACAAGAACCGCCTGGAAGCGCGCCACTGGCATGTGCTGGAGCAGGACCGCGTGATGCTCGAAGAGATGGAGCCCGACGCCAACCAGCACGAGAACCTGTACCAGCACGACCTGGGCATCGTGCGGCTGCGCCGCCACATGCGCGGCCTGGCACAGGCACAACTGGCTGAAGCAGCCGAAGCCACCACCGCCTGACCCGGGAGCGAGCCGCGCCATGTCTTCTCCCACGCTGAACGCCCTCGTGCACACCATGCGCTACGAGGCCGACGGCATCGTCAGCGTCGAGTTCCGGCCGGCATCGCCTGCCGTGGACTTTCCCGCCTTCGAGGCCGGCTCCCACATCGACCTGCACCTGCCCAACGGGCTGGTGCGCAGCTACTCGCTGTGCAATCCATCGAGCGACCGCCAGCGCTATGTGGTCGGCGTGCTCAACGACCGCAAGAGCCGGGGCGGCTCGCGCTATGTGCACCAGCAGTTGCGCGTGGGCATGACGCTGCCGATCTCGGCGCCGCGCAACAACTTCAAGCTGCAGGAGGGCGCCGCGCGCTCGGTGCTGGTGGCCGGCGGCATCGGCGTCACGCCCATCTGGTGCATGCTGCAGCGCCTCGTGGCCATCGGCAAGCCGGTGGAGCTGCTGTACTGCGCGCGCACCCGCAAGGAAGCCGCCTTCTGCGATGCCATCGAAGCGCTGGCGAAAGAAAAGGCCATACAGCTCACCTGGCATTTCGACGACGAGAAGGGCGCACCGCCCGACCTCGCGGCGCTGCTGGCCGGCAAGGGCGCCGACAGCCACTACTACTGCTGCGGCCCGACGCCGATGCTCGATGCGTTCGAGAAAAGCTGCGAACAGCTCGGCCATGCGAACGCGCACATCGAGCGCTTTGCCGCCGTGCATGTGGAGGCGCCGAGCGCCACGCAAGGCTACGTGGTGCAGTGCGCGAAGAGCGGCAAGAGCGTCGAGGTGCCGGCGGGCAAGTCGATCCTCGACAGCCTGATCGACGCCGGCCTCAACCCCGACCACAGTTGCAAGGAAGGCGTGTGCGGCGCCTGTGAAACAGCGGTGCTCGAAGGCGAAGTCGAGCACCACGACGGCATCCTCACCAAGATCGAACGTGCGTCCAACAAGACCATGATGATCTGCGTCTCTCGCTGCAAGGGCGAGCGGCTGGTGCTGGACATCTGAGAGGCCACGCGGCCGGAAAAAGAAAAAACCAACCCGAGACATTCAATGAAAAAGTACTTGATCGCGCTGGCTGCGGCCAGCACGGCTGGCGGAGCGCTGGCCCAGTCTTCCCTCACGCTCTTCGGCGTGGTCGATGCCGCCGTCACCTACACGCGCGGCAGCGGCACCGGTTCGGGCAGCAAGGTGCAGTTGACCAACAGCGGCAACATGTTTAGCCGGCTGGGCTTTCGCGGCACTGAAGACCTGGGCGGAGGTCTGTCGGCCAGCTTCTGGCTCGAGATGGGCCTGCAGAACGACACCGGCACCGGCTTTCCCTCGAACTCGAACAACCAGGCCAGCGGCAACGGCCCCGCCGGATCGCTCAGCTTCAACCGCCGCTCGACGGTGAGCCTGGCCGGCCCGTTCGGCGAAGTGCGGCTGGGCCGCGACTACGTGCCGGCGTTCTGGAACACGGCCATCTTCGATCCCTTCGGCACGGGCAGCGGCATCGGGGCGAATCAGATCTATTTCTCGGGCCTGGGCGGGCTGGTGGCGCCTACCGGCACGCGCGCATCGAACAGCATCGGCTACTTTCTGCCCGCCAACCTCGGCGGCTTCTACGGGCAGGTGATGTACGCGATGGGCGAGAACGATTCGCTCTCGGTGGTGCCCAAGACGCTGGTGTCGACGCGGCACGACGGCGATCACACGGGGCTGCGCTTCGGCTACCAGAGCGGCGGCTTCCACATCGCGCTGGCCACCGGCAAGACGCGCTATGCCAGCGGCGACCTGCGCGTGACCAACCTCGGTGCCTCCTACACCTTCGGGCCCTCGCTGATGAACCTCAAGCTCACGAGCGAGCTCTACACCGAGTCGAAGGGCGCGACGGACGGCAAGGGCGCGCTCATCGGCTTCCAGTTGCCCATCGGCCCCGGCGAGATCAAGGGCTCGTACGCGCGCTACAAGCTGCAGCCGGCCGGCGCGCTGCTGGACCCCACGTCGTCGAAGCTGGCCATCGGCTACGTGCACAACCTCTCGAAGCGCACCGCGCTGTACGCCACCATCGCGCGCATCAGCAACAGGAACGGCGCCACGCAGGCGCTGTCGGGCGCCGTCACGCTGCCGAACCGTGCCTCCAGCGGCACCGAGTTCGGCATGCGCCACATGTTCTAGGCGCATTCGCGCAGCAACAACCCACGGCAGGAGCGCCATGCAGAGCAAGAACTTTCGTTGGTACGGCGTCGTCACGCTGTTCGTGATCGTCGCGATCTCCTACGTGGACCGCATCAACATCGCAGTGCTGATCACCGACCCCGCGTTCCTCGCGCACGTGGGGCTGGCCGCGGATGACCGCGTGAGCCAGGGCCTGCTGGCCACCGCCTTCATGCTGGGCTATGGCGTGTCGGCCTTCGTGCTCACGCCGTTCTGCTCGGCGCTGTTCGGCGTGCGCCGCAGCCTGGTCTACGGGCTGGTGCTGTGGGGTGTGGTGACCTGGGCCTCGCCCATGTTCCACAGCTACGGCATGCTGCTGGCCTCGCGCATCCTGCTGGGCGTGTCCGAAGGTCCGCTGTTCTCGCTGGCCTCGTCCTACATCAAGGCACATTTCCAGAGCCACGAGAACGGCAAGCCGAATGCCATCGTCAACATGGGCACCGGGCTCGGCCTGGCCATCGGCTATCCGCTGGTCGGCTACCTGCTCACGCGCTTCGACTGGGACAGTTCGTTCCATGTGCTCGGCGTGCTGAACATCGCGCTCGGCATTCCGCTGGTGCTGGCGTTCGTGCGCATGCCGCCCACGCATGCCGACGGAGTGCGGCCATCGTCGTTCGGTGAAGCGATGGCGCGCGTGGGCGGCATCGTGCGCGGTGCGCTGCAGACGCGGCACCTGTTCCTCATCACGCTGCTGACCTCGGCGGCGCTGGCCTACCTCTGGGGCAGCAGCAACTGGCTGCCGACCTACCTGCGCGAGGCGCGCGGCTTCTCGATGCGCGAGATGGGCTGGCTCGCCTCCGCGCCGCAATACGCCACGGTGCTCGCCGTGTTCGTGGGTGGCGTGCTGATCGACAAGATAGGCCGCGAGCGCGTGCCCTTCATCTTCATGGGCGCGAGCATCGGCGTGGCACTGGCTGTGCTGATGGCGATCAATGCGCACAACCCCTATGTGGCGGCCTGCTGCCTCGTGGCGGCCAATTTCTTCTGGGGCCTGCAGAGCCCGGCCATTCCGAGCACGGTGCAGCACTGCGCGCGGCCCGAGCACACGGCCAGTGCGTTCGGCGTGACCAACGGTGCGGGCAGCCTGGTGGCGGGCTTCATGCCGGCACTGATGGGCGGCGTGATCAGCGCGGTGTCGCACGGTGCGGGTGGTGCGAGCGCGGCCGTCACGCCGGCTTCGTCGGCGGCGGGATTCTTCGCGGGCTTCGCGCTATTGATCGGCACGCAAATTGTGGTGTTCGGATGCGGCCTTGCGCTGTGGCTTCGCGAGCGTTCGCGCAGCATGGTTGCAGTTTCGGGTTCTCAACTTTCGTAGCTCTGGCAGCCACAAGAACCTTCGTACTGTGGCAGCGGTGTCACAGCGATCACGCATCCAATCTGTCATCTGCGTGAGCATGTGTTGCAGCGACAGAACCATCGTCGTACCCCACGGCATGCGTTGCATTGCATGACGCCATTCGGTCTATCGCGCGCGAACATCTTGAGAGAGAAAAGTTCCGCAAGTCGTTGAGCCGTCGCATTCGTTCAGATAAAACTGAGCGCACCTAATGGACGGGGGAATGCGCGTGACACCAACGAGAAGAGCCGCAAAGAATCTTGCCATTGCCACCACGGCACGTACGCTTTCTGCCTCGCAGAAGCGGGCCGTGCCGGTGCGTGCACGCTGAAGGCGCATCACCCGCCCCAAGGCCCGACCCCACATCCCATCCACCCCGCGCATCGACGGGAATGGACCACATCACCCCTCGCATCCTGGGGCCGCCCGCATTGATTGCGGCGAGGCCTGGCGTGGCACGTCCGTGCCGTGCCGGGCCGACGAAAAACCGTGGCGTCTTCGTGTTGTTCTGACGAACGTGTCGTTCGCCGGAAGGGCTCGCTGTTGCCTGCTTGATTCGTTGTTCTTCATTCCATCACCGCGCCTGCCTGCGCAGCACCGGCTACCCGTCGATGCATGCAGGGTGGCGCATGTCCTTACCCATAGGCGATCATGAAAAAACTCAACCAACCCTTCGTCAATCATCTTGCCATCACCGCAGTGACCCTTGCCGCTTTGACGGCATGCGGCGGTGGCGGCGACAGCGGCTCTTCGTTCGGTGGCGCAGGCGCGGGCCTTGGCGCTCCGTCGGGCCCGGCGGCGTCGGCCCCCACGCTCAACGTCGTGGACGCGACGCAGAAGACGCCCGACGACGGCGTGCCCAGCCTGGCGGATGCGGCACTTCACGCCGTCGATCGTTCGGCCAAGCCGATGGAGTTGCCCGACACCGTCTGGCCCAGCAACTACAAGCTGTGGTTCCGGCCCGATGCGGCACTGAAGACCTTCGTGGGCCGTGGCGATGTGGAGATCGAGGTGCTCAAGCCGGTCGATGCAATCGTCGTCGCCGCGCACAACCTGAACTTTGCAAGGGGCCGCACCACGCTGCGCAAGGTGTCGAACCCGGGCGTGGCGATACCGCTGATACCCACGCCGCAGACGCTGGGCGACTTCGTGCAACTGCGCCTGAACGACGGCCAGATCGCCAAGGGCAAGTACCTGCTGCACATGGAGTGGGACGGCAAGATCCAGTTCTCGGATGCGGAGTACTGCCCGCCCGCCGAAGTGCAGCGCAACCCGTTCTGCTCGGCCGCCACCGGCATCTTCAAGGTGGGTCTTTCGACGCCCGAGGGCGTGAGCAGCGATGCCATCGTGACGCAGGGCGAAACCAATTACGCGCGGCAGTGGTTTCCGGGCTGGGACGAGCCGGCCTTCCGCCACACCTTCGAGATCTCGGCCGAGGTGCCGGGCGACTGGAAGACCGTGTCGAACGGCGCGCAGAAGTCGGCGGTGAAGCTGCCCGACGGCTACCAGCAGGTGTCGTTCGAGAAGACACCGTCGATGCCCATGTACCTGACCTTCTTCGGCGGCGGCAAGTTCGACATATTGCCGGACACCTTCAAGAACCCGCTGGACGGCTCCGACATTCCGCTGCGCTGGTTCACGCCGCCGGGCCGCTCCACCTGGGCCACCTTCCCGATGGAGTGGACCAAGGTGGCCTTGGACTACTACTACAAGTACACGGGCATTCCGCTGCCCATCAAGAAGTTCGACACCATCGCGGCGAACGACAGCTACAACAACAAGCCGAACACCGGCTTCGGTGGCATGGAGAACTGGGGCGCCATCTTCGAGTTTGCCGACTCGGTGCTCACCAAGCCGGGCGACAGGCCCACGCCGTATTCGGTGACGGTGGTCACGCACGAGATTGCGCACCAGTGGTTCGGTGACCTGGTCACGCTCGACTGGTGGGACAACGTGTGGCTGAACGAATCGTTCGCGCGCTGGTTCGAAAGGCGCACCACGATCAAGTTCCACCCCGAGTACTACAGCTTCTACGACTACGTGCTCGACAAGCACAACGTGATCGTGGCCGACCTGAAGAGCACGGCCGTGCCGGTGCAGCGCAACCTCAACGACGCGGGTTCGTTCGGCTTCATCAGCCCGTCGATCTTCGTCTACAACAAGGGCAGCCATGTGCTGGAGACGATCCAGAACTACATCGGCGAAGACGCGATGCAAAAGGGCCTGCAGATCTACCTGAAGGACTACGCCTTCGGCAACGTCACGCCCACGCGCCTGTGGACTTCGCTGGAGAAGGCGAGCGGCGGCAAGAAGGTGAGCGAGATCGGCGACAGCTTCATCCGCCAGACCGGCATTCCGCTGCTGACGGTGGATGCGCAATGCGCGAGCGACCGCACCTACGTGAACATCACGCAGGAGTCCTTTCCCAACCAGAACCTGTACCCGGCCTCGACGTGGAGCATTCCCGTCACGCTGGCGTATGGCGATGCGATGGACCAGCGCAAGACCTTCGTGATGTCGACCAACAGCACGCAACTGGAGCTGCCGGGTTGCACGGCCGTGCTGGCCGGGCCGACCGGGCAGGACTACTACGTGAGCAATTACAGCGCGCAGTCGTGGAGCAACCTGCTGGCCAGGTCGCAGTACTTCGCGGGCAACCTGCCGCTGCTGAAGAACATTGAGCAGGATGCCATCAAGCTGCTGGGCGTGGGGCGCATCACGCAGGCGCAGTTCGACCAGATCAAGAACATCGTCAAGCTGCCGGCGCCGCTGCTGGCCAAGGCGGAATTGAACCAGCAGAAGATGGCGGCGCAGGAGGCAGGCGCACCGGAGGAATATCCGCATGCGCTGCGCTTCCAGGGCAACCTGAAGCTGCGTGACAACGACAAGCGCTGAGTCTCCGAACCACCCATGCATGCGCCGCCGGGCGCGCCCGGCGGCGCATGCCTCACATCACAGGATCATCATGAACAGAGTATTGAAATGGCTGGGGGCCGGCACCTGCGTCTTGCTGGTGCTGATCGCTTGCGGTGCAGGCAGCGGGCCCGAGGACGCGCTGGTCGGCGTCTACGCCGTCAAGCAGGACGGCGTGCTCAAGGAACTGGTGAAGATCGAGCGGCAGGGCGACCGCTACGTGATGCGCGACAAGGTGCGCACACCCGAATGGAGCGAAGCCAAGATGCAGATGCAGCCGGTGACGCGCGAGCGCTGGAACAGGATCACCACCGACAAGGAGAACACCGCCTTCCTTGGCGTGGCGAGCGACCAGCTCGGCATCTTCAAGGTGCCCGCGGGCTGGAAGAAGAACAGCTTCAGCACGCAGACCGGCTACTTCCTGTTCTATTCGCAGGGGCCGGTGGAGGCGTACAAGCTGTAGGCCCGCACGCCGCTGCGGCCAACGCCGTCAGGCCGAAGGCGCAACGATCGCGCCTTCGATGCGGTGGCGCTTCAGCGCATCGGCCACGAAGCCGCTGGCCTTCATCTCTTCGACAAAGGCCGCCAGCAGGGCCTGCGCATCGGCGCCACGGCTGGCCGGCGTGCCCATGGCCTGCTGGATCACCATGAAGCGACCGGGCAGCACGCGCACGCCCGGCGCGCGCTGCGCTTCGCCTTCGAGCAGTTGGCGGATGCCGGCCGCCACTTCGACCTCGCCCGAACGCACGGCCGCCAACGCGGGCCCCGCGCCCTGCAGGCGGACGATCTCGGCCTGCTGGATCTCGCGCGTGAGGAACAGGTCGTAGGCACTGCCCGAGCCGACCGAGATGCGGTGCCCCTTGGCGTCGACCTGTGCGTTGTCGGTCAATGCCGATGACGCGGGCACGAGGTAGCTGCCTTCGATCAGCACATAGGGCGCGGTGAAGCGCAGGCCTTCGCTGCGCGCCGGGTCGATGGCGAAGAAGCCGATGTCGGCCTTCTCGTTCTTCACCGCATCGACCGAGGCGGCGGCCTTCTCGAACACCACCAGTTCGATGCCCACGCCGAGCCGGCGTGCGAACTCGCGCGCGAGATCGATCGACACGCCGACCGGCTCGCCGCTGGCCGCATCCTTGTTGGCGAGGATCGGATTGCCGAGGTTGATCGAGGCGCGCAGCGTGCCGTCGGGCGCGAAGGCCTTCACGAGTGCAGGGGTGATCGGTGGGAGAGGCTGTGTCATGGCGTCCGTTCGTCGGTCAGGGAAGGGGTGAAGCGGGGATGTGAGCGCCAGTTTACGGGCCAGCCGGCCGCATCTCCTACCCCCAGCAGGGCCACGCGCCCACCGGCGCGGCGCCGCGTTCGCGTAGGCTCCGTGAATCGCTGAACCGACCTTGACCCTGACCCCGCCTCTCGCCGTGCCGCTCTCCACATTTCTTGTCGAAGACAACCCGCTCATCCGCCACAACCTCATTGCCGCCATGGAGGACGAGGTCGACATCCATCTCATCGGCACAGCCAGCACCGAGGCCGAGGCCGTGGCATGGCTCGAAGAGAACCCGGGCGCCTGGGAGCTGCTGGTGGTCGATCTCTTCCTGCAGGAAGGATCGGGCCTGGGCATCGTCAAGCGCTGCGGCAGGTGCAGGCCGGGGCAGCGCGTGGTGGTGCTGAGCAACTACGCCACCGGTGAGATCGCCGACTGGGCGCGCGAACTCGGGGCCGATGCGGTGTTCGACAAGTCGCTGGAACTCGACGGCTTCTTCGCGCTGTGCGCGGGGCTGGAAGCCGAAGGCCGCTAGACGCGCAGCACCAGCGGTATCCGCACCGTCACCTGCAGGCCCTTGCCCGTGCCGGTGTCGCTGAGCGCGATGGCGCCGTCATGTGCCTCGACCACCGCGAGCACGATGGCCAGCCCGAGGCCGCTGCCGGTCTGCACCTGGTCGGGATCGCGAAAGAAACGGTCGAACACGCGCTCACGCAAGGCCGGCGCAATGCCCGAGCCCTGATCGGCCACGGTCAGCACGGCTTCGTCGACCACCCGCCGGATGCCCACGCTCACGACCGAGCCCACGGGGCTGTACTTGGTGGCGTTGTCGATCAGGTTGTCGATCATCGAGACGAGGCCGTCGCGGTCGCCCACGATCTCCGCCGGTTCGTCGGCCACGAGTTCGATCTCGACCTCGCGCACGTGCGCCAGCGTCGAGAGGGCGGCCAGCCGTTCCTGTACCAGGTCGTCCAGCCGCAGCGATTGCGGCGCCGCGGCGTTCGCATGGCTGCGCATCAGGCGCAGCAACTGGCCGACCAGCCGCTCCGCGCGGGCGTTGCTGCTGAGCACGCGCGCGAACAGCTCGTGCTGGCGCTCGGTGGGGATGTATTGCGTCAGCAGGGCCTGCAGCGCCTCGACGTTGACACGCATCGCGGCAATCGGCGTGCGCAGTTCGTGCGCCGCATCGGCAATGAAGCTCTGCTCCCGCGCGATGCTCGCGCGCAGCCTTCCCATCAGTGCGTTGAAGTTGTGGACCAGTGGCAGCAGCTCGTCGTGCCGCGGCTTCACCGACACCGGCGCCAGGTCGTGCGGGCCACGCGAGGCGATCTCGTTCGCCACCGTGCGCCAGGGCTTCAGCGCGAGCCGGATCGACAGCCACGCCGGAAACAGCAGAAAGGGCACGCTGATGACCAGCGGCAGCAGGTAGTAGCCGCGCGACTGGAAGGTGAGCCACATCTGCATGCCGCCCGGCGCAATGAGCGTGACGCTCGTCTTGCCCGAAGCCGACGCGATGCTGTGCGCCCGCCATGACTTTCCATCGGCTTCGACCGACTCGATGACGTCCGTCCGCGTGTTCGCGATGTCCGACGGCACGCCGTCGGAGCGGTAGATCTGGCGGCCGTTCTGCCACACGATGACGCTGGGCGACAGCGTGGCGCTGTTGCCGTTGCCGAAGGCGTCACGCAGCGCCAGGTCCATGGCGCGCAGGCTCTCGTACTGCTTGGCGGGCCGGTCGACCAGGGTCTGCGCGACCAGCAGGATGCTGCGCTGCGAGGCGTTGATGGACGACAGGTCGTCGTTCATCGCGGAGTTCGCCACCAGCCCGATCGCGACGCTCCACAGCAGCGTCATCATCGCGATCTGCGCGAGCATGAGCCGGCGCACCAGCGAAGGCCGCCGCACGCGGCGCCAGCCTTCGCGCAGCCACCGCCCCGGCATGAGGGCCAGCGACACGACCATTGCGTTCATGAGCGCTCCAGCGGCGTGCTTGCCGTCTGGTAGATCACATAGCCGATGCCGCGCACCGTGCGGATGTAGCCTTCGCCGATCTTGCGGCGCAGGTTCGAGATGTGCACGTCGAGCACGTTGCTGTTCTGGCTCTGTCCGTTGGGCAGCACGAGCTGTTCGAGTGCGCGGCGCGCGACGACGCGGTCGGCGCGCTTGACCAGCAGGCTCAGCAGCTTGAACTCGCTGCGCGAGAGCGCCACCGGCATGTCGCGCACGCGCACGCGCTGGGTGGCCTCGTGCAGCCAGAGGCCGCGCACCTCGAAGGTGGCGCCGTCGCTGCCGTAGCTGCGCCGTGCAAGGGCGCGCACGCGCGACAGCAGCTCGGCCAGCACGAAGGGCTTGACCATGTAGTCGTCGGCGCCGGTGTCCAGGCCCTTGAGGCGGTCGTCCAGGCCGTCGCGCGCACTGAGGATCAGCACCGGCAGGCGGGCGCCCTCGCGCCGCAGTTGCTCCAGCACCGAGAGGCCGTCGCCGTCGGGCAGGCCCAGGTCGAGCAGGATGAGATCGCAGCCTTGCGTTTCGAGAACGCGCAGTGCCTCTTCGACACGGCGCACCCACACCACCTCCATACCCTGGGTTTGCAGGGCAACGCGTATGCCGGTGGCCAGGTCGAAATCGTCTTCGGCCAGGAGGATCTTCATGGAAGGGCAATCTAACTGTCGAAGCTGAAGGAATCCCAAAGAAACGAGGAGGGCGCCGGCCGGCAAGGCGACAAATTTTCAGGAGACCTTCATTTGCGCGGATCACGATGGCGGGGTGTTCATTCCGCACGCCGCGAAGAAGAAAAAAACACCCATGCACCCCAAGCGCACCATCGCGGCCGCGATGCTCCTGCTGCCCCTGGCGGCGCTCGAGTCGAGCGCTCACAGGCCCGATCCCTTCGAGCAGGACTTCAAGCCGTCGAAGCCGGTCTATCGCATCGAGCAGCGCGATGCCGATCCCTCCAGGCAACGCTCGGGCGCCGGTGCCGCCTGGGGCGGCAGGGCAGGCGCGGGCCTGAGTCCGAGCGGCTGGCGTCCGCACAGCCTGGAGCGCTACGACGGCTACCGCTATTCGAGCCGCGACGCCGACGGCGACGGCATGCCCGACCGCTGGGACCGACATCCCAACGACCCGCATCGCCAATGAGGCAGCCGCAGACCCCGATGCATCCCCTCGACGTTCGCCTGTTCACCCGCCATTTCCGCTCGCCCGAGGCCCATTCCTCGCTGCTGGATTCGTACGCCCGCGTGCTGTCGCGCTGGCCGGTGCCGTATGAGAGCCGCTATGTCGAGACGCGCTACGGCCGCGCGCACGTGCTGGCCTCGGGGCCGGCCTATGCGCCGCCGGTGGTGCTGCTGCACGGTGGCGGCGGCAATGCCACCACCTGGATCCACAACATCGAAAAGCTCGCGGGCGCGCTGCAGGTCTATGCGGTCGACATCATCGGCGACGCGGGCCGCACCGAAGGGCGCCGGCCCGTGTCCGAGGACGCGTACTGCAACTGGCTCGACGATGTGCTGATCGGCCTCGGCCGGCCCAAGGTGGGCCTGTGCGGTGCTTCCTTCGGTGCGTGGCTCGCGGCGGCCTACCTGCGCCAGACCTCGCGCCGTGTGCCCAAGCTCGCGCTGCTGGCGCCGGCGAACCTCGACACGCTGCGGCCGGCCTTCGTTGCACGCGCGGCAATGGCCGCGATGTTCCCGAGCGAAAAGCTGGTGCGCGGTTTCCAGGCCAGGGTGTCATCACCGATGGCGCCCGAGCCGCCCGCCTGGGCCATGGACGACCTGCTGGTGCGCTGGCGCTGCCAGCGCGGCAACCCGAGGCCGCCAGGCCGCATGAGCGACGCCGACCTGCGCGTGCTGCCGAAACACACGCTGCTGATGCTCGGCGAAGACGAGGCGCTTTACGACCCGCTGCGCGCCCGTGCCCGCGTGCGGACCCATGCGCCGCATGTGCACGTCGAGCTGCTGCCCGACGCGGGCCACACGCTGGCCTTCGACCAACCCGACAAGGTCGGCGACGCACTGATCGAGTTCTTCCGGCAGGACGGCTGGACGCTGTAGCCGCGCGCGCCGTCCGTTGTCAACGCGCCGTCAACGCGCGGTCAGCGGTTCCAGCCCGGTCTTCGCGATGGTGGGCGCCGCGGCCGGCGAGTTGAGATAACGGATCAGTTGCCGTGCGGCCTCGGGCTGCTTCGATGCGCTGGCGATGCCGGCCGAGAACACCGTCACGCGCTGCACTTCGGCGGGCAGCGGGCCGATGTAGTCGACGCCCGCGATGGGCAGCAGCTCGCTCACCTGCTGCAGGCCCAGTGCCGCGTCGCCGCGTGCGACGACGGTGCCGACGCGTTCGCTCAGGATGCGCTTGCTCTTGGGTTTGACCTGGTCTTCGATGCCGAGCTTCTTGAGCAGTTCGGTCTCGTAGTAGGTGCCACTCGCGCTGGCCGAGTAGGCGATCGACGGTGCCGCGAGCAAGGTGCGCTTGAGCGCATCGACCGTGCCGATGTCGGGCCGGGGCGCGCCCTTGCGCACCGCGAAGCCGATGGACGAGCGCACCAGGTCGACCTGGCTGCCCGCCACCACCTTGCCTTGCGCGACCAGCGCATCGAGCGCGGGGCGCGCAAGGATCACCACGTCGGCCGGCTCGTTGCGCGCCAGCCGGCTGGGGATCGAGTCGTCGGCATTGCCCATCGACGCACCGTAGGCCGTCTTCACCGTGCGGCCGCTGCTGCGCTCGAACGCCGGGCGCAGGTCGTTGTAGGCGGCGGTGAAGCCGCCCGAGGTCATGACGTGGATGTCGCCGGTGGCGGGCTTGTTGCTGTTGTCGAGGCTGCCGCAGCCCGCAAGAACGAGGGCCGCGAACAGCGGAAGCGCGGCGCGGCGCGTGAGGGAAAGAAAGGGCTTCAACGATGTCTCCTGGTGCAAGGGTGGCGGCAGCGTGGTCGCTGTCTGCACTGCCATCGTAGAAGCCGGGGCTGTCAATCAGCCTTCAGCGAATTAGTGGTTATTACCGAGGCTGCGGCTTGGGCTTGTCCGCGTCCTTGCCTTCGGCGGCGGGCAGTCGCCCGCGCCTGGCCAGCCCTTCGCGCAACAGGAACTCGACCTGTGCGTTCGCGCTTCGCAGTTCCTGCGCCGCCAGGCGTTCGATCTCGGCCCACAGGGCCGGATCGATGCGCAGGGGATAAGACTTTTTACCGGGACTGGCCATCGGGTGCAGATACGGCGCGGGCGCGCTTCAGGTGTACAGCGTACCCGTGTTGACGACGGGTTGCGTCTCCCGGTCGGAGCACAGCACCACCAGCAGGTTCGACACCATCGAGGCCTTGCGTTCGTCGTCCAGCACGACGAGGTTGCGCTCCGACAGCCCCTTGAGCGCGGCCTCGACCATGCCCACCGCGCCCGCCACGATCTGGTGCCGCGCGCTGACGATGGCCACGGCCTGTTGGCGCCGCAGCATCACCTGTGCGATCTCCGGTGCATAGGCGAGGTGTGTGAGCTTGGCATCGAGCACTTCGACACCCGCGCTGGAAAAGCGCTGGTTGAGCTCGGCCCGCAGTGCGTCGGCCACCGCATCGAGCCCGGCGCGCAGGGTGATCTCGTCGCTTTGCAGATCGTCGCCGCTGTCATAGGCATACAGCGTGGCCAGATGCCGGATGGCGGCTTCGGCCTGGATGGCCACGAACTTGTTGTAGTCGTCGATCTCGAACACCGCCTGCGCCGTGTCGTGCACCCTCCACACCACGGCGGCACCGATCTCCACCGGGTTGCCGCGCTTGTCGTTCACCTTCAGCGGCGGGGTGTTCAGGTTGCGCGCGCGCAGCGATATCTTCTGGCCCGACTGCAAGGGGTTGGTCCAGCGCAGCCCTTCGCTGCGGTCGGTGCCCTGGTACTGGCCGAAGAGCGTGAGGATGATGCCTTCGTTGGGCTGCAGCATGTAGAGCCCCGGCACCAGCACGATGCCCACCGCAATCAACAGGATGCTCATGGGCAGCGGCATCAGCCGCTGGGCGATGGCCAGCGTGCCCAGCCCGACCAGCAGCACCACCGCGGCGACGATGCCGTATCCGTTGATGGACCGGTAGGCGCGTTCTTTCCGGACCGCGCGCGGTGTCTTGTCTGTGGGCTCAGGCATGAAGGTCTCCGTTAAAAGTGATATCACTTTAATATCTTTTTGGAGACGGTCAAGGTTTTTTTGCGAGCCGCCTTCGCCGGCTCGGCCGCCTCCCGCAGGCACTGCGCAAACTGCGCGACGACGGGTGGGCTGGCCCGTGGCTTGCGCTGGAGAAGCCCGATCTCGCGATGGAAGGTGAACTCGCCGAGCGAGAGCATGCGAACGCCGGGAGGCAGCGGAAGGTGCGCCTCGACCAAGGGCACGAGGGCAACGCCCAGGCCCCTGGATGCGAGATGGATGAGCCCAGGGATTTCGTCGACCTCGATGGAATCATTCACCACGATCCCTTCGCGCCGCAGGAATCTCTCGACCATGCGTCCGCCGAACGAGGCGCGGTCGTAGCGCAGGAAGGGCTGCTCCTGCAGCAGCGTGCGCCAGTCCCTGCCGGGCATGTTCGCCGGCGCAATGAGCACATAAGGCTCGTGCACCAGGGATTGCCACGTGAGGTCCGGAAGAATGCCGAAGGGCGGCCGGATGATCACGGCCGCGTCGATCTTGCCGGCGTCCAGGTCGTCCATCAGCCGCATCGACACGCCGGGCGAGATGTGAACGCGAAGCAGGGGAAAGCCCTTGCGCAATTTTTCGAGCGCCCGCGCCACCAGCGTCGATTGGGTGGAGGCGATGGCGCCGATCCGCAGCAGCCCGCGATCGGTGGCGTCGTCCGGAAGCTCGCTGAGCTTTGCATAGAGGGCGCAGATTTCTTCGGCCCGCACCAGCGTCGTCTCGCCCGCCGCATTCAAGGTGGCGGATCGGCCCGTGCGGTCGAACAGCGCGAACCCGAGCGCTTCTTCGAGCCGCTTGATCTGGCTGCTGACGGCCGATTGCGTCAGGCCGATCCGCTCCCCGGCGGCGGCAAAGGTTCCGTGGCGGCAAACGGAGATGAAGGTTCGAAGCTCGGTGATCATGGCGGGTTCATCGAAATTGGTGATGCTCAGATCGCAAATATATCGTTTTCGGTAATGCAGGCCGCTGCTTAAAGTCCGGCCACCCTGAACTCTTTTTTCGCGATGAAACCCATGAGCGCTCCTGAAACACGCATCCCGTTCCACCTGGCTTTTCCTGTTCGCGACATCGCGGAAGCACGCGCCTTCTACGGCGAGTTGCTCGAATTTCCGGAAGGCCGCAGCGCGCCCGAGTGGGTCGACTTCAATTTCTACGGCCATCAGATCGTGGCCCACCTGGCGCCCGACGAATGCGGCCACAAGACCCACAGCCCGGTCGACGGCCACGACGTGCCCGTGCGCCACTTCGGCGCCGTGCTGCCGATGGACAAGTGGCAGGCCATGGCCGACAAGCTCATCGCACGCCAGACGCAATTCGTCATCGAGCCGTACGTCCGGTTCAAGGGCGAGCCGGGCGAACAGGCCACGATGTTCTTTCTCGATCCGTCGGGCAACGCCCTCGAACTGAAGTCCTTCGCGGATCTGGATTCGCTGTTTGCCGTCTGAAGGCGCGCCCGTGAACAAACAATGCCTTCTTGCGGCTGCAATCGCCGCGGCACTCCTGCTGTCGGTCGGGAGCGCATCCGCCCAGACTGACACCCTGAAGAAGATCAAGGAGTCCGGCGCCATCACCATGGGCGTGCGCGACGCATCGGGTGCCATGTCCTTCACCCTGGGGCCCGGCAGCTACGCGGGCTTTCATGTCGAGGTGTGCGAGCTTGTCATTGCGGACATCCGCAAGGCGCTGCAGAACGACAGGATCAGCGTGAAGTACCAACTGGTCACGCCGCAGAACCGCATGCCGCTGGTGCAGAACGGAACGGTGGACATCGAGTGCGGCACCACGACCAACAACGCCGCGCGGCAAAAAGACGTGGCCTTCGCTCCCACGCTCTACGTGGAAGGCGTTCGCATCGCCGTCAAGGCGGCCTCGGGCATCACGGCGCCGGCGCAGCTTGCCGGCAAGACCGTGGCGGCCACCACGGGCAGCACCTCCGTGCAGCTGCTGAGAAAGCTCAAGCGCGATGGCGCCAACGACATCGCGGAAGTGCTTGCCAAGGACAACAGCGAAGGCTTCCTGCTGCTCGAATCGGGCCGTGCACAGGGCTTTGCCGCCGACGGGCAGATCCTTGCGACGCTGATCTCCAAGAGCAAGGAACCGGCGCAGTACAGGCTGCTCGACCAGGTTCTGAGCGTGGAGCCGATCGCGATCATGATTCCGAAGGGCGACGCCGTGTTCAAGAAGATCGTCGACCAGAGCGTGGTGTCGCTGGCCAGAAGCGGAGACGTCGCACGAATCTACGACAAGTGGTTCATGCAGCCCATTCCGCCGCACAACTCGAAGGTGGGGCTGCCGGCCAGCGCGTTGACGAAGGCGGCCTGGGCCAACCCCACCGACAAGCCCATGGAAGACTACGAGGCGCGATAGGGCGGCTTGGCGGCAGGGGCAGAGCAGGTAAAGACGGCCGGCTTTACCTGCGGTTTACGGCCTCGCAACGCACCCGACAGCCGGGGCTCCTGAAATGCACGATGGCCCTTCGAGGGCCGGATGTCCCAGGAGCCAGGATGATGAAAAGACCCCTTCGCAGGTTCGCGCTCGCCGCGACCCTGATCGCCGTGAGCGGCTACAGCTTTGCGCAATTCGGTGGCGGCGGTGGTGGCGGCATGGGCGGCGGCGGACGGCGCGGCGCGCGTTCCGACAGCACGGCGAGTCCGCGCACCGGCGATGGCCTTTCCACGCCCGCCACGGCGGCCAGCAAGATCCGCGACAAGCTTTATGACCTGCGCCTGCAACTGATGGTGACGCCCGAGCAGTCCGTGCTGTGGGACCATTTCTCCGATGCGGTGTGGGACCTCGCGGGCCGCGGCGGCATGGCGAGCGCAGCGCCGGCCGACGACCAGACGGCCCTGCAGTTCGTGCAACTGCGCACCACGCAGGCGCAAGACCGGGCCCGGCGCATGCAGGCCGTGAGCGATGCGCTGTCGAAGCTCTACGAAGCCTTCACGCCCGAGCAGCGCCATGTGGCGGACCAGAACCTTGCGGCAGTGATCCCCTGATCCTTCTTCAGGCCAGTTGGCCGCTTGCCAGTGCGGCGGCGGCGGCCCGCGTCTCGACGCCCAGCTTCTCGAAGATGTGCTCCAGGTGCTTGTTCACCGTGCGCGGGCTGGTGCCCAGGATCTCGCCGATGTCGCGGTTGGTCTTGCCCTTGGCGAGCCACGAAAGCACTTCGGTTTCGCGCGGCGTGAGCGCGGCTTCGGCCAGCCGCGCCGAAGAAGAAGCGCCGGTGGCGCCGTCGCGCTGCATCGCGAACAGCAGCATGGTTTCGCCCAAGGCCGCCGCGCCGAGGTTGCGCACCGACAGCCGCATGCCGGTCGCCGTGTTGACGGCGATGGCCGCGCCGGGCTCCAGTGCCGCTTCGAGCGATTGCGGCAGCAGCCCCGGCGCCACCGGGTCTTCGAGCGCATGCAGCCACAGCGCGGCCTGCGGCGAGCGCCATGCGATACGCCCGCGCGTGTCGACAAACACCACGCCCATGCCCGCCACATCGACCGCATCGCGTGCCATGCGCGTGATGCGGGCGTTGCGCGCATGCGTGTGCAGCCGCACCAGCACTTCCTGCGCGCGGATGGGTTTCACCACGTAGTCGACGCCGCCGCACTCGAAGCCTTCGACCACGTGCGCGGTTTCTGAAAGACCCGTCATGAACAACACCGGAATGTGCGCCAGCGCCGGGTTGGCCTTGATGCGCCGGCAGGTCTCGAAACCCGAAAGGCCGGGCATCAGGCCGTCGAGCAGGATCGCGTCGGGCACCACCAGTTCGAGCCGCTGCAGCGCGGCTTCGCCATCGGCGGCCACCAGCACGGTGTAGCCGCTGGCCTCCAGCGTGTCGCACAGCATGCCTAGGCTGCTGGGGGCATCGTCCACCACCAGCACCACGGGGCGTTCGGATTCAGGGCGAGGCGAGTGGAGTGTCTGCATCTTCTGCCAGTGCGTTGCGGAGGTTGTCGAGTTCAAAGCGCGTGACCATGCCGCGCAGCCAGGTGCAGGTGGCTGCGGCCGAAGGCGATGCGGCGGCCAGCCGGTCGAGCGTGGTGTGCAGGCCGCGCACGTGGCCCATCTGCACGAGGCGCATGAGTTCGGCGCGGTCGTCTTCGGTCAGCGCGAGCTGCGGCGGGCGGTGGGCTGTTGCTTCTTCGTCGGCCTGCGAAGGCAGCGCATCGTTGGACGAAAGCCATTCAAGGCCCAGGTGCCGCTCCAGCGTGTCGATCAGCTCCGACTCGATCACCGGCTTGCCGACGAAGGCTTGGCAACCGGCCGCGCGCAGCCGCTCGGGCTGGTTCTCGAACATGTTGGCCGAGACGATGATGATCGGGATGTCCCTGAAGCCCGAGGCCCGCACCGACGTGGCGGTCTGCCAGCCGTCCATGTCGTCCATCGTCAGGTCGAGCAGGATGGCCGAGGGCAGCTCTTCGCGCAGGCTGTCCAGGCACTCGGTCCCGCTGGCGGCCTCGCGCACCTCGAAGCCCAGCGGCACGAGCATGCCGGCGAGCATCTGGCGCTGCACCGGCTGGTCGTCCACCACCAGCAACGTGCGTCGTGCGCCGATGTAGCCGGTCACCGGTTGCCCCAGCGATCCGCTCCTGGCTTGCGGGCCGGGGTCGGCCACTTCGCGCAGGTACACGCGCACGCTGAAGGTGCTGCCCTGCGAAGAGGTCTGGGCCAGCTTCAGCTCGCCGCCCATCAGCGAGGTGAGCAGGCCGGTGATGGTCAGGCCCAGTCCGGTGCCCGGTTCGCCGCGCCGGCGGCCCGCGGCCCCGCGCTCGAAGGGCAGAAAGATGCGCTGGTGGTCTTGCGGCGCCACGCCGATGCCGGTGTCGACCACGTCGAAGCGCAGCACCTCGCGCCGCGCATCCACATGCAGCGTGACGGTGCCGCTGTCGGTGAAGCGCACGGCATTCGTCAGCAGGTTGATGAGAATCTGCCGCAGCCATTTCGCATCGGCATGCACCCACGGCGGCAGCGGGCCGGCATGCGTGAAGACGAAGGCCAGGCCCTTGTTCTCGGCCTGCGGGCGAACCATGTGCACGAGCTGGTCGAGAAAGGCGGGCAGGGCGAGCGGTGCCGGCTCCAGTTGCAGGCGGCCGGCCTCGATGCGCGCCAGGTCGAGCAGGCCGTCGATCAGCCCGAGCATGTGCTCGCCGCTGCGGTGGATGGTTTGCACCGCCTCGCGCGGCGGCGTCACCGCATCGCTCTTGAGCAGGATCTGCGAGTAGCCCAGGATGCTGTTGAGCGGCGTGCGCAGCTCGTGCGTCATGCCGGCCACGTAGCGTGTCTTGGCCTGGTTGGCGGCCTCGGCGGCTTCCTTGGCGGTTTGCAGCGCGGCGTCGGTGCGGCGGTGGGCCTCGATCTCCAGCGCGAGCAGGTTGTTGTGCCGGTTCGATTCTTCCTGCGCCATCTGCCGGCTCTCGCTGCCCAGCACCACCCACCATGCGGCCACGGCGGCCACCACCGACAGCAGTGCGAACACCTTCAAAAAGGCCGTGCCCATCGCGGCGTTGTTCGGCCCCAGCAAGGCCTCTTGCGCATAGACCACGCCCACCACCGTGGCCAGCAGCGCAATCAGCGAGGCGGCCACCAGCAGGTAGTGCGCCACGCGGAAGTTCAGCTGCGCCGACAGCGCCGGCGGCAACAAGGCCTGCAGCCAGCCGCTCATTTGCTCGGCGGCGCGCGAGTCGGTCTTGCAGCGGTCGTGGCAGCGCGACTCCAGCGTGCAGCACAGCGAGCAGATCGGTGCGCTGTAGGCGGGGCAGTGGGCCATGTCTTCCGACTCGAAGCTGTTGTCGCACACCGAGCACTTCACGCTCTGGCCGGGCGCCCATCGGTCGATGTCGTTGCGCGCGAGGTAGTAGCGCCCGCGCGTCTTCCACGCCAGCAGCGGAGAGACCAGCATGGCCGTGGCCAGCGCGACGAAGGGCGAGAAGGCCTTGGCCCATTGCCCCAGCACGCCCGAGTACGCCAGCATCGCGAGCCCTGCCGCCACCAGCATCGCGACGAGGCCGACCGGGTTGATGTCGTACAGGTGCGCGCGCTTGAACTCGATGGTCTTCGGGCTCCAGCCCATCGGCTTGTTGATGACCAGGTCGGCCACCAGCGCGCCGACCCAGGCGATGGCGATGTTGCTGTACAGGCCGAGCACGCGCTCCAGCGCGCCGAACACGCCCAGCGTCATGAGCAGCACCGCGATGACCACGTTGAACACCAGCCACACCACGCGCCCCGGGTGGCTGTGCGTGAGCCGCGCAAAGAAGTTGGACCATGCCAGCGAACCCGCATAGGCGTTGGTCAGGTTGATCTTCATCTGCGAGACCACCACGAACAGTACCGTGATGGCGAGCACCCAGGCCGGGTCGTGCAGCACGTAGGCAAAGCCCGTGAGGTACATCTGCGTCGGCTCGATCGCATGGTCGGGCTGTATCTCGTGCTGCAGCGCAAGGAATGCGAGGAAGGCGCCGCCCATCATCTTGAGCATGCCCGGCACGATCCAGCCGGGGCCGGCCACCAGCACCGCGGTCCACCAGCGGCGGCGATTGGCGGCGGTCTTCTCGGGAAGGAAGCGCAGGTAGTCGACCTGCTCGCCGATCTGCACCACCAGCGAGAAGGCCACGGTGGCCGCCGCGCCGAACATCAACGGGTCGAAGCCGCTGCTGTCGGACACCCGGCCGCGCAGGCTGGTGAAGTCGGCGAACAGCTCGGGCTTTTTCAGCAGCACGGCGGCGAAGGGGCAGATGAACAGCACGATCCAGATCGGCTGCGTCCACAACTGCAGCCCAGAGATCAGCGTGATGCCGCGCGCCACCAGCGGAATGATGACGATGGACGACACCACGTACAGCAGCCACAGCGGCCAGTCGAGGTACATCTGCAGCGCCAGCGCGAGGATGGCGGCTTCGAGCGCAAAGAAGATGAAGGTGAAGCTCGCGTAGATCAGCGAGGTGAGCGTGGAGCCGAGGTAGCCGAAGCCCGCGCCGCGCGTGAGCAAATCCATATCGACGCCGTGCCGGGCCGCGTAGTACGAGATCGGCAGGCCCGTGAGAAAAGTGATGAGCCCCACCACCAGGATCGCCCACAGCGCATTCGAGAAGCCGTAGCTCAGCGCGATCGCGCCGCCGATGGCCTCCAGCGCCAGGAACGAGGTGGCGCCGAAGGCCGCGTTGGCCACGCGGAATTCCGACCACTTGCGAAAGCTGCGTGGCGTGTAGCGCAGTGCGTAGTCCTCCAGCGTTTCGTTCGCGACCCAGGCGTTGTAGTCGCGGCGGATGCGAAAGATCTTCTGTCCGGAAACAGAGACGGAAGCGGGTGGCATGGCGGGTTCTCGCGGCGGCGGTGGCATGAGACGGGTACAGCAAGAAGCGCTCCCTGTGCTTCATGCCGAGGACGGGCCACCGATGTCTGGCTCGCGAGTCTGCGGGCAGGGCGGGTTGTGGCCGCTACGTTGAATGACGTATTCGCCGAAGGCCAAGTGATTTCTAAAGTACCAGCCATGGTGCTCGGGGCACCGTCCGATGCACTGCGATGGTGCGCGGCTCACTCTTCCTTCAACCTGCCTGGAGTTCCTGATGTCGCGTGATTCCGAATCTTCCCTTGATGCCTTGGCGCTTCGCCGCCGCCGTCTGCTTCAGGGCGCCGCCGCCTTGCCCATGCTGGGATTGAGCGGCCTGAGCTTCGGCCAGGGGCAGTTCCCCACGGCCAAGGTCAACACCACCAAGCTCGCGGTGACCGACACCGAAGTCACGGTGGGCCAACTGCATTCGTCCACCGGCACCATGGCGATTTCGGAGACCGGCTCGATCCAGGCCGAGCAGCTCGCCATCGACCAGATCAACGCGATGGGCGGTGTGCTGGGCCGCAAGATCAAGGTCATCAAGGAAGACGGTGCCTCCGACTGGCCGACCTTTGCGGAGAAGTCGAAGAAGCTGCTGGTCAACGACCACTGCGCCGCGGTGTTCGGCTGCTGGACCAGCGCCTCGCGCAAGGCCGTGCTGCCGGTGTTCGAGAAAGAAAACGGCTTGCTGTACTACCCGACCTTCTACGAAGGCCTGGAGCAGAGCAAGAACGTGATCTACACCGGCCAAGAGGCCACGCAGCAGATCATCTGGGGCCTGGACTGGGGCGCGAAGGAGAAGAAGGCCAAGACCTTCTTCCTGGTCGGTTCCGACTACATCTGGCCGCGCACCTCGATGAAGATCGCGCGCAAGCACATCGAGAACTTCCAGAAGGGTTCGGTCAAGGGCGAGGAGTACTACCCGCTGGGCCACACCAACTTCAACTCGCTGATCAACAAGATCAAGGTCGCCAAGCCCGACTGCATCTTCGCGGCCGTGGTGGGCGGCTCGAACGTGGCCTTCTACAAGCAGCTCAAGGCAGCGGGCATCACCGGCGACAAGCAGTTCCTGCTGACGCTGGCCGTGACCGAGGACGAAATGACCGGCGTGGGCGGCGAGAACTTCGCGGGCTTCTATTCGTCGATGAAGTACTTCCAGTCGCTGGACAACGAGAACAACAAGAAGTTCGTCGCCGCCTTCAAGGCCAAGTACGGCAAGGACGCGGTGATCGGCGACGTGACGCAGGCGGGCTACCTCGGGCCCTGGCTGTGGAAGGCGGCGGTGGAGAAGGCCGGCAGCTTCGACGTGGACAAGGTGGTGGCCGGTTCGCCGGGCATCGAGCTGAAGACGGCGCCCGAGGGGTACGTGAAGCTGGATGCGAACCACCATCTGTGGAGCAAGGCGCGCATCGGGCAGGGGCAACTGGATGGGACGTTCAAGGTGGTTGCCGAATCGGCCGAGCTCATCAAGCCCGATCCGTTCCCCAAGGGCTACCAGTAAGCCCCTGATGACTTTCTCCCTCCCCCTCTGGGGGAGGGCAGGGGTGGGGGCAAGCGGCCTTTGATGAAGCCTTGCGCTTTCAAGCGCCGACTAGCCCCCATCCCAACCTTCCCCCAGAGGGGGAAGGAGTCAATCCAATACCAAACACCGGAACCCCTCGCCATGACTCTGTCGGACATGATGAACATCGGCCTCATGCAGGGCTTCGCGGGGCTGAGCCTCTTCGCGGTGCTGCTGCTCATGGGCCTCGGGCTCGCGATCATCTTCGGCCAGATGGGCGTCATCAACATGGCGCACGGCGAGTTCATGACCATCGGCGCCTATTCGATCTACCTGGCGGCGCAAGTGACGGAGCGGATGGCGCCCGCGTTCATGCCGTACTACTTCCCGATTGCTATCGGCCTGGCCTTCGTGTTCGCCTTCATCGTCGGCTGGATCGTGGAGTGGGTGCTGATCCGCCACCTCTACAAGCGTCCGCTCGACACGCTGCTCGCCACCTGGGGCGTGAGCCTGGGCCTGCAGCAGATTTTCCGCACCTTCATCGGCCCGAAGGAAGTGAGCCCGACGTTGCCCGAATGGCTCATGGGCTCGTGGACGCCGCATGAAGGCCTGGACATTCCGATCAACGGCCTCTTCGTGCTGGTGCTCACCGCGCTGGTCACGGGCGGCGTGCTGATCGCACTGCACAAAAGCCGCTGGGGCCTGCGCGTGCGCGCCACCGTCGCCAACCGCGTCATGGCCAATGCCACCGGCATCGACACGAAGAAGACCGACCGCCTGACCTTCGCCATCGGCTGCGGCATTGCGGGCGTGGCGGGCGCGGCCTTCACCACCATCGGCTCGACCGGGCCGACCTCAGGCTCGCTCTACATCGTCGATGCCTTCCTGGTCGTCACCTTCGGCGGCGCGGCCAGCCTGTTCGGCACGGTGGTCTCGGCCTTCGGCATTGCGCAGACGCAATCGATCTCGGAGTTCTTCATGACCGGCTCGATGGCCAAGGTGCTGACGCTCTCGCTGATCGTGCTGATCTTGATGATGCGACCGCAGGGCCTGTTCGCCGTGAAAGTGCGCCGCTGATGAACCCGATTCCCTTGCAGGAGAACGTTCCGATGAATTTCATCAAGGCCCAGATCCAGCGCTACCAGCTCGGCAGCCTGTTGCTGCTGGTGCTGCTGCTCGCGGTGGTGCTGCCGCTGTCGCTCGACATCTTCCGCCTCAACCTCGTGGGCAAGTACCTCACCTACGCTTTCGTGGCCGTGGGACTCGTCATGGTGTGGGGCTACGGCGGCGTGCTGAGCCTGGGGCAGGGCGTGTTCTTCGGCATCGGCGGCTATGCGATGGCGATGTTCCTCAAGCTCGAAGCCTCCGACCCCATCACGACCAAGATCCAGTCCACGCCCGGCATTCCGGACTTCATGGACTGGAACCAGATCACCGAGCTGCCCACGCTGTGGCTGCCGTTCAAGAGCCTGCCGCTGAGCCTTGCGCTGGTGGTGCTGGCGCCGATGGCACTGGCCTGGCTCGTGAGCTTCGCGATGTTCAAGCGCCGCGTGGGCGGCGTGTACTTCGCGATCATCACGCAGGCCGTGGCGCTGATCTGCACCGTGCTCATCATCGGCCAGCAGGGCTACACGGGAGGCGTCAACGGCATGACCGACCTGAAGACCATGTTGGGCTGGGACACGCGCACCGACAGTGCCAAGTACATCCTGTACTACGTCTGCGTCGGCCTGCTGGTCTTGAGCATCCTGCTGTGCCGCTGGATACAGACCAGCAAGCTCGGCACGCTGCTGCTGGCCATGCGCGACAAGGAAGACCGCGTGCGCTTCTCGGGCTACGACGTGGCGAACTTCAAGGTCTTCACCTTCTGCCTGGCGGCCGGACTCTCGGGCATCGGCGGCGCCATGTTTGCGCTGCAGGTGGGCTTCATGTCGCCGAGCTTCGTGGGCATCGTTCCTTCCATCGAGATGGTGATCTTCTGCGCGGTCGGCGGGCGCATGAGCCTGGTGGGCGCGGTGTACGGCGCGCTGCTGGTGAATGCGGGAAAGACGCTGTTCTCGGAGAGCTTTCCGGACCTGTGGCTGTTCCTGATGGCGGGGCTGTTCATCGGCGTGACGATGGCCTTCCCGATGGGGCTGGCCGGCGTGTGGGAAGAAAAGATCCGACCGTGGTGGAAGGGCCGTCGCCAGGCGTTGCGCGAAGCGTCGGTGCAGCCGCCGCTGCAAGCCGCAACGCCGCCTGCATCCATTCCCGCATCGCCATCATCACCCGAACCCCACCTGCCCGAAGGTGTCGGCAGCCAGCGCGCCTGAACCCGGAGCCCCCTCATGAGCAACACAGACTTCGCGCTCGCCGTGGAAGACCTCACCGTGTCCTTCGATGGCTTCAAGGCCATCGACGACCTCACGCTGTACATCGACCGCAACGAGCTGCGCGTGATCATCGGCCCCAACGGCGCGGGCAAGACCACGCTGCTCGACCTGATCTGCGGCAAGACGCGCGCCAGCGCCGGCAGCATCAAGTTCAAGAACACCGAACTCACGAAGATGGCCGAGCACAAGCGCGTGCGGTTGGGCATAGGTAGGAAGTTCCAGACGCCCTCGATCTACGAGAACCTTTCGGTGTTCCAGAACCTCGAGGTTTCATTTCCAAAGGGCCGCTCGGTGTTCGGCGCGCTGGCTTTCAAGTGCGACGAAGAGGTCCGCGCGAAGGTGCAGGCCGTGGCCGAAGACATTGGCCTTGCCAACAAGCTCGACACCGAGGCAGGATTGCTGAGCCACGGCCAGAAGCAGTGGTTGGAAATTGGCATGCTGCTGATGCAAGAGCCCGAACTGCTGATGCTCGACGAGCCCATTGCGGGCATGAGCGCGCGAGAGCGCGAACTCACGGCCGACTTGCTCAAGCGCATCTGCCAGAACCGTGCGGTGATCGTCATCGAGCACGACATGGCCTTCGTCAAGCAGATAGCGCACAAGGTCACGGTGATGCATCAGGGAAAGATCCTCGCCGAAGGGCCGATGGAGAAGGTGCAGGCGGACCCGAAGGTCATCGACGTTTACCTGGGGCACTAGGAATGACAGCTTGTTCTTCTGTTCGCTACGTTGTGTTTGGGGTCAGTTGTTCTTTGGGGCGCTGCTGTTCAGGGCGACGCTCACGCCGACACGGTGCTCTTTTTCGCGAATGTCCCCCGCTTCGCTCCTCCTTTATTTCGCGAAAAAGAGCCCCGTATCGGCGCGAGCGCTGGACAGAGTGGTTGTTGATCAGCGGTACACCAGCAGCGCGTCCTGTGCGAATGGCACCAGGTGCTCCCCGCAGCGAAATAAAGGAGGAGCGAAGCGGGGGACATTCGCGGAGGGGAGCACCTGGTGTCATTCGCACTCGCCCTGAATGCACCCGCACCCGCTCCAAACAGCAAAGCCAAGAACAAAACCAACAAACGTCGGAGCAAAGAAGATGAGCACCGTCATGCTGAAGGTAGAAGACCTGCACGTAGCCTACGGCCAGAGCGAGGCACTGCACGGCCTCTCGTTCGAAGGCCATGCCAACGAAACCATCGCCATCATGGGCCGCAACGGCATGGGCAAGACCACGCTGTTCAAGAGCCTCATGGGCGTGCTGCCCCTGAAGAGCGGGCGCATTGAAGTGGCGGGCAACGACGTCTCGCGCGACGAGAGCTTCAAGCGCGTGGCCAAGGGCATCGCCTACGTGCCGCAGGGCCGCATGATCTTTCCCACGCTCACGGTGGAAGAGAACATCCAGACCGGCCTGGAGAACTCCAGGACACGCCGCATCCCCGAAGAAATCTACGCGCTGTTCCCCGTGCTGTGGGACATGAAGAGCCGCAAAGGCGGCAACCTCTCCGGCGGCCAACAACAGCAACTCGCCATTGCACGCGCCCTCGTCACCGACCCCAAGGTGCTGCTGCTCGACGAGCCCACCGAGGGTATCCAGCCTTCGATCATCAAGGACATCGCGAAAGCGCTCAACGAAATCCGCAAGCTGCACGGCATCACCATCGTCGTGTCCGAGCAGGTGCTCAGTTTCGCGATGGACGTGGCCGACCGGCTCTTCGTCATCGAAGGCGGGCGCCTCGTGCACGAGACCGCGCGCGACAAGACCGATGTGGAACACATCAAGGCCTATCTCTCCGTTTGATTTTTCCTTTTCTTTCCGTTTCGTTTCACCACAACCCAAGGAGCCACTGCACATGACGGACACGCTGATCAAGGTTGACCTCTCTAAGTCGCCGACCGAGAACGAGAACATCCACAACCGCTGGCACCCGGACATTCCGATGGCTTGCTGGGTCAACCCCGGCGACGACTTCATCCTCGAAACCTTCGACTGGACCGGCGGCTTCATCAAGAACAACGACAGCGCCGACGACGTGCGCGACATCGACCTGAGCACGGTGCACTACCTCTCGGGCCCGGTGGGCGTGAAGGGCGCGGAGCCCGGCGATCTGCTGGTGGTCGACCTGCTCGACATCGGCGCCAAGCAGGACAGCCTGTGGGGCTTCAACGGCTTCTTCTCGAAGCAGAACGGCGGCGGCTTTCTCACCGACCACTTTCCCGAAGCGCAGAAATCGATCTGGGACTTCAAGGGCATGTTCACCAGCTCGCGCCACATTCCGCGCGTGAACTTCGCGGGGCTGATCCACCCCGGCCTGATCGGCTGCCTGCCCGACAAGCCGATGCTCGACATGTGGAACGAGCGCGAGAAGGCGCTCATTGCCACCGACCCCGACCGCGTGCCCGGCCTGGCCAACCCACCGTTCGCCGGCACCGCACACATGGGCAAGATGACCGGTGAAGCCCGCGCCAAGGCCGCAGCGGAAGGCGCACGCACCGTGCCGCCGCGCGAACACGGTGGCAACTGCGACATCAAGGACCTGTCGCGCGGCTCGAAGGTGTTTTTCCCCGTGTACGTCGATGGCGCGGGCCTGAGCGTGGGCGACCTGCACTTCAGCCAGGGCGACGGCGAAATCACTTTCTGCGGCGCCATCGAGATGGCCGGCTGGGTGCACATGAAGGTCACGCTCATCAAGGGCGGCATGGCCAAGTACGGCATCAAGAACCCGATCTTCAAGCCCAGCCCGATCACGCCGCAGTACAACGACTACCTGATCTTCGAAGGCATCTCGGTCGACGAGTCGGGCAAGCAGCACTACCTGGATGTGAACGTGGCCTACCGGCAGGCCTGCCTGAACGCCATCGAGTACCTGAAGAAGTTCGGCTACTCGGGCGCGCAGGCCTATTCGATCCTGGGCACGGCGCCGGTGCAGGGCCACATCAGCGGCGTGGTCGACGTGCCGAACTCCTGCGCCACGCTGTGGCTGCCGACCGGCATCTTCGACTTCGACATCAACCCGAATGCGCTGGGCCCGATGAAGATGCTCGATGGCAGCGTCGACATGCCGCTGTCGCACGACCTGCGCTGAACTGACCATGCCGACCTACGACTACGCCTGCGGGCAATGCGGTGGCTTCGAGATGCTGCGGCCTTCGGGCCTGCGCGACGAGCCGGCCACGTGCCCCGATTGCGCGGCCGCCTCGCCGCGCGTGCTGTCCGCCGCGCCGCGCCTGGCCTTGATGGCCTCGGGCACGCGCCGTGCGATGGAAACCAACGAGCGCGCGCGGCACGAGCCGGGCAGCTCGCGGGACTACGCGCGCTTCAAGCATCCAGCGGGGTGCGGCTGCTGCAGCTCGGGCAAGCGCGGTGCGACGGTGACGGCGCCCAACGGCGCCAAGTCCGCGCCTTCGCGACGGCCCTGGATGATCAGCCACTGAACTGAAGAAGCAAACAACGCGCTCTTGCGGCGCGTTGCCGCTTCACGGGGATTTCGCACAGCCTTCATCCAACCCCGCGCCGACGCTGCCACCATGGCGACCCCACTTGAGAACCGGGTCGCCATGAAAAGAGTCCTGAAAATTGCGCTGGGCACGCTCGCTGCCTTGTCGTTCGCGCTGCTGTCGAGCACGGCATTCGCCTTCTCTGGCGATGCGACGGACAACGCATTCGCCGCCTTGCTGTCCATGCCCGGTGCCGGGCCGGCGGATGGCTTCTGGGACTTTCCGAAGCCGGACGATCTTCCCGCCGCCAACGAGGCCGCGCTCATCGCCTACCTGGCGAAGCAGAAGAAGGCGGGCGCGGACTTCAACGCCTACCGCCACTTCGGCACCTTGCTGCAGCACGCCATCCGGGCCGGGCAGGAGCGCACCGCCATCTGGCTGCTGGCGAACGGCGCGGACCCGCGCAAGACGCTGAAGGATGGCACCGACAACGCCGCCGCCCTGAGCGCGAGCTACAAGCGCCAGAAGGTGCTGGCCGTGCTGAAGGCGAACTATGGGCTGGAGCCACCGGTAGCTGCAACTGTTGCGCCGCCAGACAAGCCGGTCGATGCCGCGCGGGTCGCGTCATTGACTTTCGTTTCGCCCGCAGACGACAAGGTGGCGCGCGCCTTCATGCGCAAGGTGGCCGCGCCGATGGTCTTCGCCGACCGCAAGCCGAAGGACGTGGCCGCGAGCGAGGCCGCAGTCGCCGAGTGGACGGCGCTGGCCGCGCGGATGAAGCCCGAGGTCTACGCCCGTGTCATCGATGACGACCAGGCCCTGGGCGACCTGGTGCTGATGCACAGCCGCTCCGCAACCGCACTGGACGCCGCCCTGGCCGGTGTGCCCAAGGCCGTGCTGCAGCGCCGCGCGAGGGCCGCGCTGATCGGGTTGGCGCAGCGGGCATTTGCGCATTTCGATCCAGGCAGCGGAGCCGCCAGCTACGCGGTTGCCCCCGATGTGTGGCGCGCACTCTGGCGGCACCTGCCGAAACCCGTGGACTATCAGGACTGGCCTCCGCTGGCTGGAAGGATCCAGCCCGAGCTGTGGGACGAACTGTTCGCCAGCGGCTATGCCAATCGCAATGCGGACACGGCCCTGGAGTGCATTCCTTCGAGCATGGGGGCCGATGCCTTCAAGGCCGCATGGCCGAAGATGGACGCCCACTTCGGCAATGCCCGCCAGGCCGTGCCGCGCATCGTGCTGAGCCCGTTCCGGACCTTCGACGCTTCTGTCTGTTACGCACCGGCGAACGAGCAGACGCGCGACAAGCTGCTGTTCATGGCGTCGCTGGGCATCGCGCATCCCGTGCGCGGGATCGACAGAAAGCGCGTCGCGGAAACCGCCAAGGCCTTGCTTCCCGCGATGGAGCCCTTCATCGACGACAGCAACGCCAACGCATCGGCCAAGCCACGGCTCGTGGATGCGCAGCCGAACTGCCGCTTCGAGCTGACCGGCCCCCTGTACCGCGAACTGCTGCGCAAGCCGGTGGTGATCGGCGGCCCGTACGCGCTGGCCGTGTACGTCGAGTCGGTGCAACTGATCGAGATTCCCGGTGATGCGCAGTGCGCGCTGCTGGTCGGCGGCACAAGCCAGGTCGACGGCTACGTGAGCGGCGATGTCGACAGCTTCACCGGCCCCGAGACCAACCCCCGGCCTTCATGCCCCGATCCGACCGATGCCTACGAGGTGTGGCGCGAGCGCGATGGCAAGGTCGAGCGCCTGAACACCGACATGGGCGGCGACGACGGCGTTCCCCGCCTGACGCTCGTGCAGGACACGGTGACCGGCCGCAGGTACTACCTGCATGACGGCGAGCAGTACGGCAAGTGCCACGGCGGCAACCCCCGGCTCCCGTTCACCCTGGAGTGGAAACAGTCGCCGCAAGGGCCGGCGCTGATGAAGAGCGCCCCGTTTTCGGAACTGGACGATGCGCTGTATGCGCAGTGCGGCATCGAGAAGGAGGGCGTCCGCTGCAAGGGCATCACCACGCCGGGCTTTGCCACCACCGTGGCCGATCCCACGCGCAAGGACGCTTTCGACGGCCTGGACATCCAGCCGTTCCTCCGGGTGTTTCGCAAGCCGCAGTTCGACGCGTACCAGGCGGCGGTGCTGGCGCTGGACAAGCCACGGCTGGCCGAGTTCAAGGCGGAAGGCGTTCCCGGCGCATGGACCGCGCAAGCCATCAAGTCGCTGGGCGCCGCAAGCCTGCCGCTGGCCGAGAAGCGCCGCCGCATTGCGTGGCTGTTCGCCGACCATGCCCAACTGGCGCGCACGCTCGGCAGCGATGTGCTGCAGAGCCTGCTGGGCTGGCTGCCGCGCGAAGACTGGGGGCCGGTTGTTGGCGTCGTGGCGAGCAACCCGAACACCTACTACGGCATCGACTACCTCAAGCAGAACGCGTCGGAGAAAGGGCTCAGGCCACTTGCCTGCGACTTCGACCGCGCACAGGGCCTGAACTGCGGCGAGACCTGGGGCGTCAACCGCTAGGCCGGTATCGGCTCTTCGCTGGCTTCGGGCTTGAAGCGGATCGTCACGCAAGCGCCACCCGAAGCGCTGCGCGACAGCATGACAGTCGCATCGTGCAGCGTCGCGATATCGCGCACGATCGCCAGGCCCAGACCGCTGCCTTCGCCCTCCACATGCTGGCCGCGCACGAAGCGCTCGAACACGGCTTCGCGCCGGTCTTCAGGCACGCCCGGCCCGTTGTCGGACACGCTCAGCGACGGTTGCGCCGCATCGAATTCGATCAGCACCTGTCCGCCCGCCGGCGTGTAGCGCAAGGCGTTGTCCAGCAGGTTGCCGAGCGCCTCGCTGAACAGCTCCGGCTGCAGTTGCACCACGACCGGGTGCGCAGGCGCATCGAGTTCCAGCGTGACCGACCGCGCGGCCGCGAATTCGAGAAAGGTGCTGCCCACGTCATGCGCCAGCGCAACGATGTCCGTGGGCACGAAGCTCAGGTCGCCCCGCACTTCGGGATCGAGCCGGCCCAGCGCCAGCAACTGTTGAACAAGGCGCGCCGTGCGCTGCACCGTGTGGCCCAGCTCGCCCAGCACCTGCCGGCTGCCCGCGAGGTCGCCCGCCTCGGCCGCGCGCGTCACGCCAAGCTGCAGGCCGGCGAGCGGCGTGCGCAACTGGTGCGCCACGGTGGCCGCGAACTGCTGCTCGCGCGCGAGCATGGCCCGGATGCGCGCCAGCAGGTCGTTCAGCGCGGTCGCGAAGGGCATCAGCTCGCGCGGCATGTCGTCCGCGTCAATGGGCTGCAGCGAGGCATGCGAGCGTTCGTTCCAGCGCGCGGCGATGGCCTCCAGCGGATTGAGCGTGCGGCGCACCGCGAAGCCTATGGCGGCGGCGGCGGCCAGCAGCAGGGCACCCACGGGCACCAGCATCATCAGCACTTCGCTTTGCGCACGCTGGCGCTTGCGCGTGGTTTCCGCCACCAGCACCAGCACATTGCTGTCTTCGCTCGCGCCGGGGATGCGTGCCGCCGCCACGCGCACGGGGTGACCCGCATAGAAGGCGTCATAAGCCTGGCCGGCGCGGTAGCTGGCCTGCCGAGTGCCCGATTGCGGAATGCCATGCTGGCCGGCCAGGATGTGGCCGGCCTCGCTCACGCTGAAATAGACCTGGTCGATCTCGTCGTAGCCCAGCACGGCCTCGGTTGCGGCCGGCAGGTCCAGGCGCGCCTTGCCATCGGCAATGCGCACCTGCGCGGCCACTGAGCGGGCGGTGTCCAGCAGCCAGCGGTCGAAGGCCTTGTCGGTCAGGCGCTGCGCAGTGAAGGTGCCGACCGCGCCGGTGGCGGCCACCACCGCGAGCAGCGGCAGCATCAGCCAGATCAGCAGGTCGCGGCGCAGCCACCAGGCGCGGCGGGTGCTGCTCACGACTCGGCCTCCAGTACATAGCCGAAGCCGCGCAGCGTGCGAATGACCAGGCCCGAGCCCACCAGCTTGCGCCGCAGCCGCGACACATACACCTCGGCCGCGCTGTCGCTGACTTCGAGGTTGCGCTCGGCCAGCGCATCGATCAACGCGCGCTTGGGCACCAGCCGCGGCGCGCGGCGCACCAGCAGGCCGAGCACCTCGAACTCGCGGGGAAAGAGCGCGAGCGATTGGCCGGCGATGTCGACGCGGCCTTCGTTGCCGAACCAGGTGAGCGGGCCGTACTGCACGAAGTCTTCGCGCGAGCGCTGGGCGCGCCGCGTGAGCACTTCGACGCGCGCATCCAGCTCCTCGACGGCGAAGGGCTTGACCAGGTAGTCGTCGGCGCCGGTGCGCAGGCCCTCGACGCGGTCGACCACGCGGTCGCGCGCGGTCAGCACCAGCACCGGGGTCGAGCGGTTGGTGCGCCGCAGCCGGGCCAGCCAGTGCAGGCCGTCGCCATCGGGCAGGCCGAGGTCGAGCACCACGAGGTCGACCGGCCGCAGCACGAGCACAGCATCGGCCGCCTGCAGCGTGCCCGCCACATCGACGGCCCATGCGTTGCGCTCCCAGCGAAGAACCAGTTCGTGCGCAATCACGGCATCGTCTTCGACCAGTAGCAGGCGCATCGCTTCGGCAGTTCAGGAAGAAAGAAGAAGAGAGAGGGGGCGGGCCTTCGGGCACGGCACCGTCGGCATTGATAGGTTCTTGCAAGCTTGCAAACCTAGGCTCGCGTTTACTTTCAGTTTAACGGTGCCGTGGGGTTGCGGTGCCTGGAAATCGCATGACAAAAAAATGGACCGTGCCGGCCTTGTCGGGGCTTTTCGTCGTCTCCTGCACCGCATGGTTTCTCTGGGCCCGCAGTCCGGCGGAGTCGCGTGCCGGCACTGAACGGCCGGCGCAGCCCGCCACCCAGTTGGGGGCCGAGACGCTGCGTTATGCCGAGGGCGCGCCGCAGCTCGCGATGATCCGCGCGCAGGAAATTCCACCTTCGCGCGTGCCGCTGGGCGACGTGCTGAGCGCGCGCGTGACCTATGACGAGGACGTGACCGCGCGCATCGGCGTCGGCGTCTCGGGGCGCATCGTCGAGATCAAGGTGTCGCCCGGCGATGCCGTCAAGGCGGGCCAGGTGCTCGCCGAGATCGACTCGCCCGACTTCGGCACCGCCGCCGCCGACCTGAACAAGGCGAAGGCCGACGAAGAGCGCAAGCGCTTGGCCGTCGAGCGCGCGCGGGACCTGGTCTCGGGCGATGCGATTCCGGTCAAGGAATGGGAGTCGCTGCAGTCCGACCTGGCACAGGCGCATGCCGAAACGCAGCGCGCCGGGCGGCGGCTGAAGAACCTCAACCCGCGTGGCCTGCCGATCAACGGCCAGCGCGTGAAGCTGACCAGCCCCATCGACGGCGTGGTGACCGACCGCACGGCCACGCCCGCGCTGGAAGTCAGCCCCGGCCTGGCCGCGCCGCTCTTCGTGGTGACCGATCCGAAGCGCCTGTGGCTGATGATCGACCTGCCTGAAAAGCTGCTGGGCCAGGTCAAGCTCAAGAGCGACGTGAGCGTGGAGAGCGACGCCTATCCCGGCCAGCAGTTCAAGGCGAAGATCGTGCAGCTCGGCCAGGTGGTCGACATCAACACCCGCCGCGCCACCGTGCGCGCGGTGCTGGCCAACCCGCAGCAGGAGCTGCTGCCCGAGATGTTCGTGCGCGCCCGCGTGCTGCAGGCCGGCGGCGTGGGCGTGCGCGTGCCCAACAGCGCCATCGTCAACCATGGCGTGTATGCCTATCTCTTCGTGCAGGCATCGCCTGGCGAATTCCAGCGCCGCAAGGTCGCGCTGCTGACCCAGGGCGGCGACGTGAGCTATGTGGGCGAAGGGCTGCAAGGCAGCGAGCAGGTGGTCGTGAAGGGCGCGCTGCTGCTGGACGCCGAACTCACCGCACGCACGGGTGACAAGTCGTGATCGACCGGCTCATTGCGTTCTCGCTCACGCAGCGGGTGTTTGTGCTGGTGCTCGTCGCGGCCCTGGTGGGCTTCGGCGCCTATGCCTTGTCGAACCTGCCCATCGAGGCCTTTCCGGACGTGCAGGACGTGCAGGTGCGCGTGATCTCGCAACTGCCCGGACAGGCGCCCGAGGACATGGAGCGCACCGTCACGTTGCCGATCGAGCGCGAGGTGTCGGGCATTCCCAAGCTGTCGAACGTGCGCTCCGTCACCATGACGGGCCTGTCGATCGTCACGCTCACTTTTGCTGACGGCACCGACGACTACTTCGCACGCCAGCAGGTCACCGAGAAGCTCTCGACCGTGACGCTGCCGACCGGCGTGCAGCCCCAACTGGCGCCGCTGTCCACGGCGGTGGGCGAGATCTACCGCTACACCATCGAAGGCGGCGGCCTGTCGGATGCGCAGATACGCACCCTGCAAGACTGGACGGTGCGCCCCTTCCTGCGCATGACGCCGGGCGTGGCCGACGTGGTGAGCTTCGGCGGCGCCATCCGCGAGTACCAGGTCGAGGTCGATCCGCTCGCGCTGCGCAAGTACCAGGTCACGCTGGACCAGCTCAACCAGGCCATCGGCAATGGCAACGGCAGCGCGGGCGGTGGCTTGATGCGGCAGGGCGATGCGTCGCTGGTGGTGCGCTCGGCCGGCCTGTTCGCAAGCCTGGCCGACATCCGCAATGTGGTGATTGCCTCGCGGCAGGGCCGGGCCATCACCGTGGCCGACGTGGCCGAGGTGCGCGCGGGCGAGCGCCCGCGCTTCGGCATCGTGGCGGTCGATGCGCGCGACAGCGTGGTCGAGGGCATCGTCTCGATGACCAAGGGTGGCAACCCCGCCAAGATCAATGCCGAACTCAAGGAGCGGGTGGAGCAACTGCGGGCCAGGCTGCCGACGGGCGTGCGGATCGTGCCGGTGTACGACCGCACCGAGCTGGTAAGGCACACCGTATCGACCGTGGCGGAAAACCTGGTGGTCGGTGCGCTGCTGGTGATGGCGGTGCTGATCGTCTTCCTGTCGAGCTGGCGCGCGGCGCTGATCGTGGCCACCGTGATCCCGCTGGCGCTGCTGTTCGCGTTCATCCTCATGAATGCGCGCGGCGTGTCGGCCAACCTGATCTCGCTGGGCGCGGTGGACTTCGGCATCATCATCGACAGCGCGGTGGTGATCGTCGAGGCGCTGATGGTGCGGCTGGCGGCCAAGGCCGCAACCGACATCGCTTCGCCCGAGGCCCGGCACCAGCGCATGGGCGTGCTGCATCGCACGCTGTCGGACCTGGCGCATCCGGTGCTGTTTTCCAAGGCCATCATCATCCTGGCCTTCGTGCCGATCTTCACCTTCCAGCGGGTCGAGGGAAAGATCTTCACGCCGGTGGCACTCACGCTGAGCTTTGCGCTGCTGGGTGCGGTGCTGCTGACCTTCACGCTGCTGCCGACGCTGCTGTCTTATGCCCTGCAGCGCCGCACGCTGGCCGAGAAGCACAAGCCCTGGCTCGACTGGCTGCAGATGCGCTATCGCCGCCTGGTGATGTTCACCATGCGGCGCGGCCGCATCACGCTGCTGCTGTCGGCGGTGCCGGTGGTGCTGGCATTGCTGCTGGCGCCGCGACTGGGCAGCGAGTTTCTGCCCAAGCTGGACGAAGGCAACATCTGGCTGACCATCACGCTGCCCACCTCGGCCTCGCTGGAGACCACGAAAGAGGTCGAGCATGTGGTGCGCGCCAAGCTGCTGGGCTACCCCGAAGTGGCGCGCGTGATCGCGCAGGTCGGCCGGCCCGATGACGGCTCCGATCCGAAGGGGCCGAACAACCTGGAGATACTGGTCGACCTGAAGCCGCGCGGCCAGTGGCGCTTTACCTCGAAGGAAGCGCTGGTGGCCGACATGTCGGGCAAGCTGGAATCGATCCCGGGCATCAGCGCCAACTTCTCGCAGGTGATCCAGGACAACGTGGAAGAGGCGCTGTCGGGCTTTCGCGGCGAGATCGTCGCCAAGATCATCGGCAACAACCTCGACATCCTCGACGACAAGGGCGCGGAGGTGGCCTCGGTCATCAAGGGCATCCGGGGCGCGAGCGACGTCGATGCGACACGCATCGGCGGGCAGACCGAAGTCGTCATCACGCCCGACCGGGCGCGGCTGGCGCGCTACGGCCTGGCAATCAACGACGTCAACACGCTGGTGAACGAAGCCATGTCGGGCACCTCGGTGACCGGCTTCTTCGATGCCGACAAGCGCTTCGACGTGGTAGTGCGCGTGGGCGAGAAGCATCGCAACAGCGTCGATGCCATTGCCGGCCTGCAACTGGCGGTGCCGGGCACGCAGAGCGGCAACGGGCCGGGCACGATCGCGCTGGGCGACGTGGCGTCCATCGAGGTGCGGGAGGGCGCGTCGCGCATCTTCCGCGAGTCGGGCTCGCGCATGGTGATCGTCAAGGTCAACCTGCTGGGCCGCGACCAGGGCAGCTTTGTCGAAGAGGCGCAGCGCGTGGTGGCCGAGCAGGTCAAGCTGCCGCCGGGCTACGAACTCACCTGGGGCGGCCAGTTCGAGAATTCGCAGCGCGCGGCCAAGCGGCTGATGGTGATCGTGCCGCTGACCGCGCTGCTGATCTTCTCGCTGCTGTTCTGGGCCTTCCGCTCGGTGCGGCTCGCGGGGCTGGTGCTGGGGATGATTCCGTTCACGCTGGTGGGTGGGCTGGCCGCGCTGGGGCTGGCCGACCTGCACCTGTCGGTGTCGGCTGCGGTGGGCTTCATCGCGGTGGCGGGCATCTCGGTGCAGAACGGCGTGATCCTGGTCGAGGAGGTGACGCAGCGCGTGCGCGAAGGCTCGGCCGTGGCGCGCGCCATCGTCGAAGGCGCGGCCGTGCGGCTGCGCCCGATTCTCATGACCGCGTTGATGGCGGGGCTGGGCCTGCTGCCGGCTGCCCTGTCGCACGGCATCGGCAGCGAGACGCAGCGGCCCTTTGCCTGCGTGATCGTCGGCGGCATCGTCAGCGGCACGCTGTTCACGCTGCTGGTGCTGCCGCTGGCCATCGGCATGTTCGGCAATTTCTACGACGAAGCGGAAGAGGACGCGGCTGAAAAGAAGAACGCGTCGACCGGTCCTTCGCCAGAACCCGTGGCCGGTCATTGATGCGATGGCACGCGGAGAAATTTCACCCATGCGAACACTTGCGATGAACCGATCGACCCGACCCGGCCTGCTGCACACCGTGGCGCTGGCCAGCGCCATGCTGCTCGCCGGCTGCGCCGTAGGGCCGGACTATGTGCGCCCGACACTGGCAGCGTCCAATGGCTTCTCTCCCAAGCCGTTGCCTGAGGCGACTGCAGCCGCGCCTGTGCCCGCGGGCGATGCGCAGCGCTTCGACGCCACGCGCGACATCCAGGCCGACTGGTGGACGCTGTTCGGATCGAAGCCGCTCGATGCGGTCGTGCGCAAGGCCTTTGCGGCCAATCCGACGATCGAGTCCGCGCAGGCGGCATTGCGCGTCGCGCAGGAGAACGTGCGGGCGCAGCAGGGCTTTTTCTTTCCTGCGGTGCAGGCCAGCTATTCGCCCACGCGCACCAAGATCGCAGGAAATCTCGGCGGCAACTCGCCCGGCGTGCAGGGCAACGGAACGGTGATCAGCACCACCGCGAACACGCCCGCGAAAGATGGTGGCAGCGCGCCCTTCAACGCGCCTGTGATCTACAACTTTCACACGGCACAGTTGACCGTGGGCTATGCGCCCGATGTGTTCGGCGGCAACCGTCGCCAGGTCGAGGCGCTGCAGGCGCAGGCGACCTACCAGCAACTGCAACTGGAGGCGACGTACCTCACGCTCGCGGCCAACGTGGTGGCCGCGGCGATCCAGGAAGCCTCGCTGCGCCAGCAGATTGCGACGACGCGCGCGATCGTGGAGATCAACACGCAGTCGGTCGCGCTGCTGCAGCGGCAGCTCAAGGCCGGCTATGCCTCGCGGCTCGACCTGGCGGTGCAGGAGAACGCACTCGCGCAAGCCAACCAGTTGCTGCCGCCGCTGGAGAAGCAGTTCGAGCAGACCCGCAACCTGTTGCGCGCGCTCACCGGCGGCGTGCAGGACGTGGAGTTGCCCGAGTCCTTCGATCTCGCCTCGCTGACGCTGCCGCGCGAACTTCCGCTGAGCCTGCCTTCGCAGCTCGTGGCGCAGCGCCCCGATGTGCGCGCGGCCGAAGAGCAGTTGCACGCAGCGAGCGCGCAGGTCGGCGTGGCCATCGCGAACCGGCTGCCGCAGTTCTCTATCGACGCCACCTGGGGTGGTGCCGCCAGCCGCTTCGGCCAGATGTTCATGGATTCGGGGCGCTTCTTCAGCCTGGCCGGCAACATCACGCAGCCGTTGTTCGATGGCGGTGTGCTGCGCCATCGCCAGCGTGCGGCCGAGGAAGAACTGCGCCAGGCCGATGCGCAGTACCGGGCGACGGTCATCACCGCCTTCCAGAACGTGGCGGACACCCTGCAGGCCATCCATGCGGACGCCAGGGCATTGCGCGCGACGGTCGAGCTGGAGCGCACGACGAAAACGTCGATGGAGCTGATCCGCCGGCAGTTGGGCCGTGGCTACGTGGATCGCCTGGCGCTGCTGACGGCAGAGCAGGCGCACCACCAGGCCATGCTCGCGCTGGCGCAGGCGCAAGCCACACGGCTGGGAGACACCGCCGCGTTGTTCCAGGCACTGGGCGGTGGATGGTGGAACCGGGAGGCAGCACGAGAGGCGACAGCACCTTCCGGTGAATGACGTGCGCGCTCCAGGCCTGTCGCGCATGTTGTTTCATTGTTGTGGGAGATGTTTGTATTCGTTGCAGCGCCTCTTTGACGGAGGCTGGCAAACCCCATCTGCTTCATTGGGAAAGTTGGGGCAACCCCTATTGACCGGCCGCTTTTCAAGGGCCGCATTGTTTCAATCCTGTGAACGCCGTGGTTCATTTCACAGACGTTTTTTGATGCGCTTGAGGATCACACTTCATCTCACCAACCAACCCCTGAAGGAGATTGAAATGAATGCCTCGAAGATCCTCGCTGCTGCTGCTCTCTCGCTCCTGGCTGCTGCCGGAGCACATGCAGAAACCTATGACGGCGTGCACACCGTGAACTCCACGATCTCGCGCGCTGAAGTCTCGTCGCAAGCCGTTGTTGCCGCACACGCCGGCAATGTCTACGGTGACGGCGCCACTGCCGGTGCACAACCGTTCACCTCGACCGCCGACCGCGCTGTCGTGCAAGCCGAAGCTGTTGCCAAGGCCCACGACCCGCTGGCCAGCCTCGACCGCCGCGCGTTCTACCGCGACGAAGTGCCGGCTGCCTACAAGAAGCCCAGCGTGTCGTTCACGCGCCAGGCTGGCCTGTAAGCCAAACCAGCAAGCCGATACGTCGGCTGCATGAAGAACGGGCCCTTGCGGCCCGTTTTTTCGTTGGTGTCGCGGATCACGCGACTTCAGGCACCGATGTGAAAAGCCACCGCCTTGCCCGCGCGTTCGGCATGGAGAAGATCGTCTTCGATCCTGAGCTGGGTCCAAGTGCCGATGACGCCTTCGGAGCCGATCAACTCGATGCTGTCGCCGGAAAGCGCGCGATAGCGAAACAGCGGCGCGCACTGCGGGCCCTCGTGCTGGCCCTGGATGGCACGAACGAAACCATTCGATTGAAACCAGTAGATCTCGACATCGGTGTCGGAGACGAGCTGCAGGCGCGAGTCGATGGGAATGTGTGGGTTCATCGGGTGGTGATGCGTGAATTGAACGCGCTCAGCGAAAGTCGCGCCGGTACTTGATGACGCCTCTTGGACAAAGCAGCCATCTGCGATGGCGAAGCGGCCGAATATAAAACTTCAACCGCCGGTTCGCCGGTAGGTCAGCAATCGCCCTCTGTAGGCCAGGTGCTCCGCCGTCGCCAACCGATCCAGCCGCTCCTCGCGCATGCCGAATCCCTCGTCCGCCATCTGCCGATTGAAGGCCGGGCGGTTGCCCCGGTCGGGGTCGACGATCCACACCTCGGCGGCGGGGCCCGTGTGGCGACCGATGAAGGCGGCGAGCAGGCCTTTCGTATCACGTTCGTAGAGCAGGTCGCTGCCGATGACGAGGTCGTACAGGCCGCGCACGTCGCCAACGGCATGCGTCTCGTGCATGCCCCAGTGGCCGCGCCGGTACTTCATGGGCGGCAGCGCATTCAGTCGAAGGTTCTCCAGCAGGAAGCCGGCAGTGAGCGGATGGCAGTCGCTCGCGGTCATGTCGTTGCCGCGGCGGTGGCCCACGAGGCTCGCAAGCGCGAGGCCGCAACCAATTTCAAGCACGCGCGCACCGATGACCACCGGATGCACCGCCATGCGCGCGGCCAGTTGCGCGCCCGACGGCCACAGCAGCCCGAACATCGGCCACGCAGCGGAAGAAATGCCCTGTGCGGCGGCCGCACCCAGTGGGTCGGCGAACTGCTGGCGGTCCAGCAGCGACTGGATGACGAGGTCATCCGCACCCGCGATGGCGATGCGTTCCAGCTTGATTCGGTAGCCCGGCATCGGAAGGGGGCGGGGCCTCGCGTGCGAGGCCTCGAAACAGCAAAGGTGGGCCAGTATGCGCGTCGTCCGGCCCCGGGCAAGCACAAGGGCCATCTCACGTGGCGCTAAGCAAGCTCTCACAGGCTGGTAAGTAGGTCGCCCTAGAGTGAGGTGCATCATTACAGGAGACTCTCATGAAGATTCGTACCCTGACCTTGTGCATCGCCGCCGCGCCGGCGCTGGTGCTGGCCTCGCTGGCACACGCGGGTGGCCAGGCCGATCCCGACTATCCGCAGATTTCACACTCGACCATGTCGCGCGACACGGTGGCGGCGGAAGCGGTGCGCGCCAACAACGCCATGCATGCAACCGAGGTCGCCGAATCGCAGGTGGCACCGATGCCGACAGGCGCGGACCGCGCGCAGGTTCAGGCCGAGGCGACCCGCGCCAACAACGCCATGCATCCGACCGAGGTGCTCGAATCGCAAGTGGCGCCACCGGTGGCATCGGCGAACCAGCCTGCCGGCTCGACAGTCAGCGGCGAGTAGGCGGCGAGTAAGCCGCAGGGCAAGTCAATCCCGGGTGAGCACGAAGCGCTTGCGGATGCCGCTTGCCGCTGAAGGCGCCACCCACAGGTCGAACTCGCCCGGCTCGACCGTGGGCTTCATGTCGCGGCCGATGAACTTCAGGTCATCGGCCGTGAGCGTGAACTCCACGACGCTCGACGCGCCCGGTGCGATGCGCACTTTCTGGAAGTTCTTGAGTTCGCGCACCGGCCGCGTCACGCTGGCCGCGCGCTCGGCGGTGTAGAGCTGCACCACTTCCTCGGCCTCGCGCTGGCCCGTGTTGGTGAGAGTGGCGCGCACGCGCAGCGTGTCCGACATCGTCATCCGCTCCTGGCTCAACTCGACGCTGTCGTAGCGCACCGGCGCATAGCCGATGCCGAAGCCGAAGGGGTAGAGCGCCTCGTTCGTCGCATCCAGGTAGCGCGTCTTGAAGTAGGTGGCCGGTGCGCCTTCGGGCGACGGCCGCCCGGTGCGCTTGTGGCCGTAGTAGTAGGGCACCTGGCCCGCCGTCTGCGGAAAGCTCACGGGCAGGCGGCCCGAAGGATTGAAGTCGCCGAACACCACGTCGGCAATGGCGTTGCCGGTCTGCACGCCGAGGAACCATGTGACGAGGATGGCGCGTGCATTGCGCACCGCACCTTTGAGCGCCATTGCGCGGCCATTGCTGAGCAGCACGACCACGGGCTTGCCGGTGGCGGCCACGGCTTCGGCCAGGTCCTGTTGCGCCTGCGGCATGCCGATGTCGCTGCGCGAGCGTGCCTCGCCCGACATCTTCTCGCTCTCGCCGATGGCCAGCAGCACCACGTCGGCATTGCGCGCGGCGGCCACGGCGGCATCGATGCCACCGGGCAGCGGCGACTCGACGTTCGAGCCGCGCACGATGGTCAGCGAAGAGTTGCTGCCCAGCGCGGTGCGCAGCCCCTGGTCGATGCCCACCGGCGCTGTCTGGCCCGGGAACAGGCTCCAGGCGCCGAGCAGTTCGGTCGTGCCTTCGGCAAAAGGCCCGATCAACGCGATCTTCGTGCCGGCCTTGGGCAGGGGCAGCAGCATCTGCTCGTTCTTCAGCATCACGATGGAGCGGCGCGCGCTCTCGCGGGCCAGCGCGATGAACTCGGGGTTCTCCGCGCGGGTTGCGGCGGGCGGGCCGTCCAGGCCACGCAGCGGATCGTCGAAGAGGCCGAGCTTGAACTTGACCCACAGCACGCGGCGCACCGCTTCATCGAGCCGCGCCATCGGCACTTCGCCCGTGGCCACGAGGTCGGGCAGATAGCGCATGTACAGGCCGCTCTGCATGCTGACGTCGGTGCCGGCCATGAAGGCCTGCTTGGCCGCCTCGCGCGGATTGGCGGCATAGCCGTGCTCGACCAGTTCTTCGTCGGCCGTGTAGTCGGACACCACGAAGCCCTTGAACTTCCATTCGTCGCGCAGCACTCCAGTCAGCAGCGCGGGGTTGGCGGTCGAGGGCACGCCGCCGATTTCGTTGAAGGCGCTCATGACCGACAGCGCGCCGGCATCGATGGCCGCGCGAAACGGCGGCAGGTAGACCTCGCGCAGCGTGCGCTCCGAGATCTCGCTGGTGTTGTAGTCGAGCCCGCCTTCGGCCGCGCCGTAGGCCGCGAAGTGCTTGGGCGTGGCGAGCATCGAATCGGCGTTCGACAGCTTGGTGCCCTGGAAGCCGCGCACGCGCGCGGCCGAGAACTGGCGCGCGAGGTACACGTCTTCGCCCACGCCTTCGAGGCCGCGGCCCCAGCGCGCATCGCGTGCGATGTCGACCATGGGCGCGAAGGTCCAGCGGAAGCCGTCGGCCGTGGCCTCGACCGCCGCCGCGCGCGCGGTGCGCTCGGCCAGCGCGGGCTCCCAGCTCGAGACTTCGGCCAGCGGCATCGGGAACATGGTGCGAAAGCCGTGGATCACGTCGGCGCCGAAGATCAGCGGAATGCCCAGCCGCGATTCGCGCACCGCGATCTGCTGCAGCCGCAGCTTGCCGGCCAGGCCCGCGTTGTTGAAGAGGCCGGTGAGCCGGCCTGCGCGCACGTCTTCGGTCTCTTGCTGGCCGTTGCGCCAGCCGGCCTGCGGGTTGTTGGGCGTGTTGATGTCGGCGGGGCCGTACAGGCTCAACTGGCCGGCCTTTTCCTGCGGCGTCATGCGCGCGATCAGCGCCTCGATGCGCGCTTGCACCGCCTCGGGTGCCGTGGGGCTGCCGAGGGCGGGTGCAGCGGATGCGAAGGGGAGGGCGCCGGCGAGGCAGAGAGCGAAAAAGAAGGCGGGTTTTCTGACGTGCATGGCCTTCTATTCTGAAGGCTCCGTTCGCCCGCTCCGGAGGGCAGCCCTATTCGGCCGTTGCGCCAGCGTCCTTCGCCACCTTGACCCACTTCGTGGTCTCGGTGCCGATGAAGGCGGCAAGCTCCGCGGGCTTCATGTTGCCGGCGGTCACGCCCTGTTCCTCGAAGCGCTTCGCCACGTCGGGCTGCTGCAGCGCGCGGGCCAGCTCGGTGTTCAGGCGCTGCACGATCTCGGGCGGCGTGCCGTGCGGCGCCATGAGCGCGAACCAGGTGGTCATGTCATAGCCCTTGAGGCCGGCCTCATCGAGCGTGGGCACGCCGGGGTAGGCGGGCGAGCGGGTCTTCGTGGTCACGGCCAACGCATGCACCTTGCCGGCGCGCACGTGGGGCGAAGCCGAGGGACTGGTCTCGATGGCCATCTGAATCTGTCCACCCATCAGGTCGGCCATCATCGGTGCGCCGCCCTTGTAGGGCACGTGCACGATGTCGGTCTTCGTCATCGAGCGGAACAGCTCGCCCGAGATGTGCTCGGTGCTGCCGTTGCCGGCCGAGCCGAAGTTGACCTTGCCCGGGTTGGCCTTGATGTAGGCCACCAGTTCGGCCACCGTCTTCGCGGGCACCTTCTCGTTGACGATCAGCACATTGGGCGTGGAGGCCACCAGCGCCACCGGATCGAAGTCGCGCTGGAAGTCGTAGGCCAGCCGCTTGTACAGGCCGGGCGCGATCGAATGCGCGATGGTGGCCATGAACAGCGTGTACCCGTCAGCGGGCGCCTTCGATGCGATGGTCGCGCCCACGGTGCCGCCCGCGCCGCCACGGTTGTCGATGATCACCGGCTGCTTGAGCGATTCCGACAGCTTCTGCCCCACGGTGCGCGCGACGATGTCGGTGGTGCCGCCGGCCACGAAGGGCACGACGAGGGTGATCGGTTTCGTGGGCCAGTCGGCGGCGATGGCCGATGCGGCACCCGCGGCAAGCAGCAGGGTGGCGATGCCGGCACGCAGGAAGGTGGCCGGGCGTGGAAGGTGTCGGTTCATTTGTCGTGGTCTCTTGGTGTTGTTGTGAAAGTAAAGCCGCTTCAGCTCACGCGGTTGTGCAGCGGCAGGCCTTCATGCCAGCGCCGCAGGTTGTCCAGGAAGAGGGCGGCCACGCGCGCTTCGTTGCCGTCCGAGTGGCCGGCCGTGTGGGGCGTGACGATCACGTTCGGCATGTCCCACAGCGGCGATTCGGCCGACAGAGGCTCGTGGGCGAATACGTCCAGATAGGCGCCGGACAGCGCGCCACTGCGCAGTGCTTCGATCAGCGCAGGCTCGTCGACGACTTCACCGCGCGAGATGTTCACCAGCCTCGCGCCGGGCGGCAGCAAGGCGAGCGCGGCCGCGTCGACAAGGCCGCGCGTGCGGTCGGTCAGTGGACAGGCAAGCAGCAGCCAGTCGGCGCGCGGCAGCACGTTGCGGATGTCCTCGAAACACACGCTCTCGCTGGCCGGTGCGCCGGATGCGCCGGAGCGGCTTCGCACGGCCACCACGCGCAGCCCCAGCGCGGAAAGCAACGCACCCAGGCCCTGCCCGATGGGCCCCCAGCCGACGATCACCGCCGTCTGGCCCGCCAGGTCGCGCGGCAATCCGCTGCCGATGAGTGGCGCCCACGTCTTCGTGCGCTGCGCCGCGAGCAACTGCGGCAGGCAGCGCGCCAGCATCAGCACGCCGGCCAAGGCGGTCTGCACGACCACGCTGGCATTGGCGCCCGACGAGGTCGTCACTTCCACGCTGCGCGCACGCAACTCGCCGTAGACCGGGCGGTCCGCGCCCGACGAATGGGCATGCACCCAGCGCAGCGACGGCGCGTTGCGCAGGGCATCGTGAAAGCGCTGCGTCTCGGGCAGCACCTGGTGCTTGGTCGAGAGGCCGGTGACGTCGCGCGAGACGAAGGCGATGTCCGCATCGTCGCCGGTGTTCACCAGCACATGCGCGCGGCCGCCGAGCGCTTCGGCAAGACCGGTGTCGGCCTGCCTTGCGGCCGCATCCGTCATCAGGATGCGCAGCGGTGCGTCCGCGCTCATTCCGCCGTTGCGCCCGAGTCGCGCACGATCAGTTTCCATTTCTCATGCTCCTGCCGCGTGAAGTTGCCGAACTGCGCGGGCGTGCCGCCGACCGGGTCCGCGCCTTCGCGGATCATCTGCGCTTCGAGCGAAGGCAGTGCGTCGTTCACCGATTTGTTGAGCAGTGCGATCACCGGCGCGGGCGTGCCCTTGGGCGCGAAGAAGCCGAACCACGAACCCGCCGAGAAGCCGGCAAAGCCCTTCTCGGCCACCGTCGGCACGTCGGGCAGCGAGCGCGAGCGCTTGAGGCTGCTCACCGCAATGGCGCGCAGCTTGCCCGCCCGGATGTGCGCAATGACCGAGGGGATGGTCGCGAACATGAACTGCACGCGGCCCGCGAGCAGGTCGTTCAGCGCATTGGCGCCCTTGTAGGGAATGTGCAGCGTCTGCGCGCCGATGCGCTTGCTGAGCATGAAGCTGGACAGGTGCGAAGAGGTGCCGACGCCGGTCGAGCCGTAGTTCAGCTTGTTCGGATTCGCCCTGGCGTAGGCAATGAACTCTTCCACCGTCTTGGCGGGCACATCGGGGTGCACGACCAGCACGTTGGGCACGTCGGCTATCTGCACCACCGGCACGAGGTCGGTGAGCGGGTCGTACGGCAGGCTCTTGTAGAGCGTCTGGTTGACGGCCATCGGCCCCACCGAATTGACGATCAGCGTGTAGCCGTCGGCCGGTGCGCGCACCACGAACTCGGTGCCGATGTTGCCGCCGCCACCGGGCTTGTTGTCGACGATGAAGGGCTGCCCGAGCTTTTCCGACATCTGCTGCGTGACGGCACGCGCGAGGATGTCGGTGGTGCCGCCGGCGGTGAAGGCGACGACCACGCGCACGGGCTTGTTGGGGTAGGCCGTCTGCGCGGTGGCACCGAGCGCTGTGGCCAGCAGCGCCGTGGCGCAGAAGAGCCTGCGCAGGAAGGGGGAAGAAGGTTTGTCTCGTGTCATTTTTTTGTTCTCGGGGGAGGGGTGGTCAGTCGCGAAAGCCCGGGTCCATGCGGTCCAGCTTGCGCAGCAGCGCCGGCCACTCCATGAGCCCGTAGGGCCGGCGCGTGCCCGGCTGGTAGTTGTTCCAGGTTTCTTCCAGCACCTGCTGCGGCACGGCCTTGAGCGGCGTGTTGCACGACATGGCGCCGATCTGCGCGCGGCAGGCCAGCTCCAGCCGGTGCATCCAGTTGAAGGCTTCGCCCACGCTGCGGCCCACCACCAGCGCGCCGTGGTTGCGGAAGATCACGGCCTCGCCCTGGCCGAGGTCGGCCAGCAGCGAGGCCTGCTCTTCGGTGTTCAGCACCACGCCCTGGTAGTCGTGGTAGCCGATCTTCAGAAAGCGCATGGCGGTCTGCGTGAGCGGCAGCAGCCCGCATTCGAGCGACGACACCGCCATCGAGGCCCAGCTGTGCGTGTGGATCACGCAGGCCACGTCGGGCCGTGCGGCATGCACCGCGCTGTGGATCACATAGCCGGCCTTGTTGATGCCGTAGTTCAGCTCGCCGAAGTCGGGCTTCGAGAGGATGTTGCCGTCCTGGTCGACCTTGATGAGGCTGGATGCGGTGATCTCCTCGTACATCATCCCGTAGGGGTTGATGAGAAAGGCACCGTGCTCGCCGGGCACGTGCGAGGAGATGTGGTTGGCCATCATGTCCGACAGTCCGTACAGGTCGACCAGCCGGTAGCAGGCCGCAAGATCGACACGGGCCTGCCATTCGGCCTCGGAGCAGCGGCCTTTCATGGACGGGATCTGGAGCACGCCAGGGTGAGTCATCGCGGGGTTCCTTTCGATGGGAGGATTCGGTGCGTTCATTCAGTCGGCGCCCAACTGCAGGCGGTTGGGCAGGCGCTTTTCAATCGCGAACTTCAGCAGCGCCGCCGAGCGGAAGATGCCGTGCGCGAACTTGCCGTAGGGCAGTGTGAGAAACAGCGCCATCACCACGCCCAGGTGCACCGCCAGCAGCAGCGCCATGAACGAGGTGTCGCGCCAGGCCAGCAGCGCCAGGCCGGTGAGGCTGGTGAGCAGCAGCAGTGCGATGAAGCCGCGGTCCATCGGCCGCTGCGCCACGTCGCCGTGCGCTGCGTTGCGCCGCAGGTTCAGCCACAGCAGGCCGGTCGGGCCGATCACGAGGCCGATGCCGCCGGCGGTGCCCAGCAGCACCGGCAGGCTGGTGAGCGCATAGGGCGCATGCAGGCCAAACAGGTAGTGGTAGAGCGTGGCCACGCAGGTGGAGGCAAAGCACAGCATGAAGCCGTAGAAGGTGAAGTGGTGCAGGCGCCGGCGCCAGAGCGTGAAGCGGTCGTCTTCGTTGTTGCAGCCTTCGCCGTGGCCGCCGCCAAGGTACTTCAGGCGCAGCACGTCGTGCGCGGCCTCGGCGCTCGCCGGGCCTCGCACGCCGGGCATCGAAGGCGCATTGCCCGGATCGTTCGCGGGCGACACCTCGCGCCAGAAACGCCGCACGCCCATGGCCAGCGCGAACATCACGAAGAAGAACACCGCGCCGAACACCAGTGCGAGAAAGTTGTGCGGAAAGATCGCGTAGAAATTTCCGGCAAGCGGTTCGTGCAGCAGCGAGCCGGTCATCGCCACCGCGAGCACGAGAAACAGCGCGAGGCCACCGGCCAGTGCCAGCGCGACGGTGAGGCCGGCCTTCCTGTACAGCGCACCCATCGCGGGCGGCCAGGCGTAGTCGTGATACGTCTGCATGCGCACCTGCGCCATCGCCTGCGGCACGTTGACCGCGAACTCATGCGGCGGCGCGTACTGGCAGGCATGCAGGCAGGAGCCGCAGTTGTGGCACAGGTTGGCCAGGTAGTGCGTGTCGGCCTTGCCGAATTCGAGCCGGCGCGTCATCGCCGGGAACACGGCGCAAAAGCCCTCGCAGTAGCGGCAGGCATTGCAGATCTGCAGGATGCGCGCGACCTCGGCTTCGCTGGCGGTCAGCGGCAGCGCGGGCTGGATCGGGATCACGCGCTGCTGCGGCGGCGGGGCGCTGCGGATGCCGTCGGCATCCGCACGGGCGCGTGCGACGAGATCAGTGAGCTGCTGCAAGAGGGGTCTCCGGGGAATTCTTTGAATGGTTCTTTGCCGCGCGCGCGGCCTGCGTGCCGGCGATGTGGCCGAAGGCCGTGCCGATGCTCATGCCGACACCGGCCGTGTAGCCCTTGCCGAGCACGTTGCCGGCCATCATTTCGCCGGCGACGAACAGGTTGGGGCTGGGCCGGCCGCCGAAGCGCACGGCGGCGGTCTCGTCCACCTTGAGACCCAGGTACGTGAAGGTGATGCCGGGCCGCACGGGGTAGGCATAAAAGGGCGCGGTGTCGAGAGGGCGCGCCCAGTGCGTCTTGGCGGGTACCAGGCCTTCGGTGTGGCAGTCGTCCAAGGCCGTGTGATCGAAGCGGCCGACGCGGCAGGCGGCGTTGTAGTCCTGCACGGTGCGCACGAAGGTGGCTTCGTCCAGGCCGATCTTCTGCGCCAGTTCACCGAGCGTGTGGGCCTGCGTGCCGGTGAACACCGGCGGCATGAAGCGGCCGACCGCCTTCTGGTCGATGACCGACCAGGCGATCTGCCCCGGCTGCTGCGCCACGAGCCGGCCCCAGATCGCATAGCGCTTGGGCCAGAAGTCTTCGCCCTCGTCGTAGAAGCGCTGCGCCTCGCGGTTGACCACCACGCCCAGCGACACGCAGTCGATGCGTGTGCAGATGCCGCCGTCGTACAGCGGCGCGCGCGCGTCGATGGCCACCATGTGGCCCTGCGACGGATCGCCGATGCTGTCTGCGCCCGCGGCAATCATGTGCTTCAGCAGCACGCCCTGGTTGAAGCGCGTGCCGCGAATCAGGAAGTTGTCGGCCGGCCATTCGCCGCGCTCGTTCTGGCCCCAGGCTTCGCGCAGCCATTCGCGATTCGACTCGAAACCGCCGGCGGCCAGCACGCAGCTTCTGGCTTCGATGCGTTCGCCAGACTCGGTGCGCACCGCCACGAAGCGGTCGCCGTCGAGTTCGACCGAGGCCACCGGCGTGTCGTAGCGGACCTGCACGCCCAGCCTTTCAGCGCTGCGGAAATAGGCATTCACCAGCGCCTTGCCGCCACCCATGAAGAAGGCGTTGGTGCGCGCGACATGCAGCGCACCCGACAGCGGCGGCTGAAAGTGCACGCCGTGGCTGCGCATCCAGTCGCGGCAGTTCGACGAGGCGCGGATCACCAGGCGCGCCAGGTGCTCGTCGGTCAGGCCGCCGGTCACCTTCAGCAGGTCTTGCCAGTACTCCTCTTCAGGGTAGGCATCGACCAGCACGTCCTGCGGCGCGTCGTGCATGCAGCGCAGGTTGCGGGTGTGCTGCGAATTGCCGCCGCGCCATTCCTTGGGCGAGGCTTCGAGCAGCAGCACGGAAGCGCCGGCCTCGCGCGCCATCAGCGCGGCGCACAGCGCGGCATTGCCGCCACCGACAACCAGTACGTCTATCACTCGTGGGTCTCCTTGGAATGCAGGAGACTTTAGGGAGCGCGGCCTTCACGCGAAAGGCCTGAACAGGCAACGGGTGTTCAGTGATCGAGAAGACTTGCGCCGGCCCAGCGGCCCTCGCGCACGAGGGCGCGGGCCGTGTCGGCGACCACCACGCGCGCGGCCAGCGCGGCGGGCGACAGCTCGTCGTCAGACAGGCTCACGAGCAGGTTGCGGCGGCCGACGTGCGCGTCGCTGATCTGCGTGAGTTCCAGGTCGTCGCGGTCGTGGCGGGCCGTGGCGGCGCCGGGCTGGATGGTGGCGCCATGGCCGGCGCGCACCGCGTCCATCAGCAGCGCGAGGCCGTCGACCTCGGCCACGATGCGCGGCACCACGCGCACCCGCGCGAACGCGGCCATCAACGTGGCGCGCAGGCCGTGGCTGCCGCTTGGCAGGATCAGCGGCACCTCGGCCAACTGGGACAGGCGCACCTTGGTGCCGGTGGGGCGATGGGCCAATGCCGGCGATGCGATCACGAAGAGCTTTTCGGCCAGCAGCGGGGACACGCTCCAGCGCCGGGGCGTCTCGGTCTGGAACAGCACCGCAAGGTCGAGCTGGCGCGCATGCAGCATCGTGGCCAGGTGGCCCGACAGCGCCTCGACCATGTGCAGCCGCACCTCGGGGTAGCGCTCCTGCATGGCCTGCATCAGCGGCACGCCCAGCACGGTGGCGGTGGTGGGCGCCAGGCCCACGCTCACATGGCCCGACAGGCGCGCCTGCTGGGCCGCGCGCACCGCATCGTCGGCATGGCGCAGCGTGAGTTGTGCCTGGTGCAGAAAGGCCATGCCCGCATCGGTGGGCGTGACGCCGGTCGAGCTGCGCTGCAGCAGCCGCGTGGAGAGTTCGCCTTCGAGCCGGCTGATCTGCTGGCTCAGCGCCGAGGTGACCACCCCCAGCTCGACGGCCGCACGGCCCATGCTGCGAAGTTCGCAGACCTTGACGAAGTAACGCAGTTGCCTCAGTTCCATGCACGCATCATCGCGCAGGCACGACGACGGCGGGCTGGCCGCGCCGCAGCAGCAGCCAGCCGAACAGCGGCGCGGTGACGTACATCACCACCGAGTAGATGGCGGCCGGCAGTGCCAGCGGAAAGCTGCCGAGCACGCTCACCGCGATGAAGATGGCGAGCGTGGAGTTGTGGATGCCGATCTCGTAGCTGATGGCGGTGGCCAGCGGTTTGTCCAGGCCCGCCGCGCGGCTCAGGTAGTAGCCCGCGAGCAGGCTCACGAGATTGAACAGCAGCACCGGCAGGCCGATCTCGGCGAAGGTGGCCGTCATCGTCTGCCACTCGTTCGCGATGGCCAGCACGGTCACCACCGCCAGCACCACGCCGCTGAAGATCTTGGTCGGCTTTTCCATGCGTGCCGCGAAGCCGGGCTTGCGCGAGGCCACGAACATGCCGATGGCCACCGGCACGAGCACGATGGCGATCACCTCCACCAGCTTGCGCGTCTGCAGCGGCACCACCTGGCCGCTCTGCGCGAAATGGCCGATGGCCCAGTTGGCGATGAGCGGCAGCGTGACGATCGACAGCAGCGTATTCACCGCAGTGAGCGAGATGTTCATGGCCACGTTGCCGCCGAACAGGTGCGAGAACAGGTTGGCCGAGATGCCGCCCGGAGAGGCCGCCAGCAGCATGAGGCCGATGGCGAACACCGGCGACAGGCCGAAGCCCACGATGATGGCGTAGCAGGCCAGCGGCAGGCCGATGACCTGCAGCAGCAACGCGATGGTCACGGCCTTCGGATGCTTGAACAGGCGCCGGAAATCGGCGAGCAAAAGCGAAAGGCCGAGCCCGAACATCACGAGCGCGAGCGCGCCGAACAGGAAGCGGGTAACGATGACAGTGCTGTCCATGGTGCTTGTCTCCTCTTTTGGTTCTTATAAAAAAATGGCTGCCGGCACCTGTCGTGCAGGCGCTGGCAGCCGTGGAAACCGGGGATCGACGCGTCTTATTGTTTGTAGCTGTCGTCGATGCGGTCGAGCTTGCGGATCAGCGAAGGCCAGACGAACAGGCCGCCCAGGCCACCGCTCTGCACCTTCATCGCCTGGCCTACGCCATCGATGATCTTCGGGTTGACGTGCGTGAGTTCGCTGCCGCCCGACTGCGCCGCAATCTGGATCTGGCAGGTGTTCTCGAAGGTGTACATCGAAAGGAAGGCGTCGGCAATGGTCTTGCCGCAGGTCAAGAGGCCGTGGTTGCGCAGCATGAGGAAGTTGGCGTGGCCCATGTCGGCCTGCAGGCGCGGCTTCTCGTCGTCGCGGAAGGCCACGCCTTCGTAGTCGTGATAGGCCAGCGAATTCAGCACGAAGGTCGATTGCTGGCTGATGGGGAGCACGCCGTTTTTCTGCGCGCTCACGGCGATGCCGGCCTTGGTGTGGGTGTGCAGCACGCACTGGATGTCTTCGCGCGCGGCATGCACGGCGCTGTGGATCACGAAGCCGGCCGGGTTCACGGGGTAGGGCGAGTCGATGATCTTGTTGCACTGCTGGTCGACCTTGACCAGGCTCGACGCGGTGATCTCGTCGAACATCAGGCCATAGGGGTTGATCAGGAAGTGGTGCTCGGGGCCGGGCACGCGCGCGCTGATGTGCGTGAACACCAGGTCGCTCCAGCCGTACAGCGCCACCAGGCGGTAGCAGGCAGCGAGGTCGACGCGAAGCTGCCACTCTTCGGCGGACACGAGCTTCTGGATTTCGGGTTGGGAGAAGGCGTTCATGGGGGGTGTTTCCTTTCGGGGGTCAGGCGGTTGCGGGCTGTTGCAGCGCCGTCTTGTAGATGCTTTGCTTGGGGCTTGCCATCACACGGCGCAGCATGGGCTCGAATTCGGATATCGGCAAGGTCTCGGCCTTGGGGTCGAAGGCCGGGTTGTCGTAGAGCGCGCAGAACTCCGCCGTGTGCGCGTAGTGCGGGTGGCCCTTGAAGTTGTCGCGCATGTCGCGGTCCAGCCCGATGTGGTGAAAGAAGTAGTGGCCCTGGAAGATGCCGTGGTGCTGCACCATCCAGTGGTTGGCTTCGCTCACGAAGGGCTTGACGATGGCGGCGGCAATGTCGGGGTGGTTGAAGCTGCCAAGCGTGTCGCCGATGTCGTGCAGCAGCGCGCACACCACGTATTCCTCGTCGCGGCCGTCGCGCAGCGCGCGGGTGGCGGTTTGCAGCGAGTGGGTGTAGCGGTCGACCGGAAAGCCGCCGTAGTCGCCTTCCAGAATCTGCAGGTGCTTGATCACGCGCGCGGGCAGGCCGCCCGTGAACTGCATGAACTCGCCGCCGATCAGTTGCCAGTCTTCGCGCGTGCTTTCCTGCATGCTCTTGAAACTTGCGCGTGCGTTCATCGTGGGGTCTCCGTTCCTGTCGGTGGTTGTCTGTGTGTGGGTGCCGGTCACTGTAGACCTGCGCTTGACGCTGAACTGTCAAGAATTTGACAATGCAGCGTGCTGGTAAACCCCTGTCCCCCCACGCTCCTGCCCTGATGCCTGCCTCTCCCAAGCCGCGACTTTCCGCCCCGCACCGCGCTGCGCTCGAAGGCAATCCGTGGTTCACCAGCATTCCGCGCGCGCAGCGCGAGGCTTTGCTGGGCGCGGCCGAACTCATCCACGTGCGGCGTGGCACGATGGTGTTTCGCCAGGGCGATCCGATCCATGCGGCGGGCGGCGGCTTCTACGGGCTGGTGGCGGGCAGCATCAAGATTTCGTCGCTGCGGCAGGACGGGCGCGAGGCCATCCTCGCGGTGCTGGAGCCGGGCAACTGGTTCGGCGAGATCACGCTGATCGACGGCTCGCCGCGCACGCACGACGCCACCGCGCTCGAAGCGCTCGACCTGCTCGTGGTGCCACCCGAGGCCTTCGTGCAGCAGATGCGCGACGGCGTCTTCGCCAACGCCATCGCGGCCATGCTCGCAGCGCGAGTACGAATGCTCTACGGCCTGGCCGAAGACGCCACGCTGCGCAGCCTGCGCGCGCGCGTGGCGCACCGGCTGCTGGTGCTGGCGCGCGGCGATGCCACGCAGTCGGTGCACCTGCGGCACGAGCTCATGCTGCCGCAGGAAGCGCTGGCCATGATGCTCGGCGTGACGCGGCAAACGCTGTCGAAAGAACTCAATGCGCTGGCGGGCGAAGGCCTGATTTCTCTGGGCTACGGACGCATCGAATTGTTATCAATAGATGCCCTTCAAAAGCTGGTGAGCACGGGGTAAGGCCATGTCACTGTGGCGGTGCGGTCGAGGTGTATAAAACCTCTCGATTCGCCGTCACGGCGCATCGGTTCATTCAATCAATAAGGGAAAAAGGTCTGATCATGAGTAACAAACCGACAGTCGTTCTGGTTCATGGTTTCTGGGGTGGCGCGGCGCATTGGAACAAGGTCATTGCCGAGCTGCTGCACAAGGGGTACACGTCGATCCGCGCGGTCGAGATGCCGCTGACTTCGCTGGCCGACGACGCCGAGCGTGTACGCAAGATGGTGGTGCAGGAAAAGGGCCCGGTGCTGCTGGTCGGCCACTCGTACGGCGGCGCGGTGATCACGCAGGCCGGCGACCTGCCCAACGTGACCGGCCTGGTCTACATCGCGGCCTTCGCACCCGACGCCGGCGAAAGCCCCGGCGGCATCACGCAGGCGCATCCGCCGGTGGCTGCCGCCAACCTCGCACCCGACAGCGACGGCTACCTGTGGGTGCTGCCCGAGAAGTTCCATGAAAGCTTCTGCCAGGACCTGAGCCCCGAAGAAGGCCGCATCATGGGCGTGACGCAAAAGGCCCCACTGGCCAGCACCTTCGGCGACACCATCACGGCACCGGCATGGAAGAAGAAGCCGTCGTGGTATCAGATCTCCAGCAACGACCACATGATCGCGCCGGCCAACCAGGAGCACATGTCGGGCCGGCTCGGTGCAAGGAAGGTCATCACGCTGGCGGCCAGCCATGCATCGCTGGCGTCGCACCCGGCCGAAGTGGCCGCGCTGATCGACGAAGCAGCGAGCGCCTGAAAAGAAAAGAAAGCTATCTCAGCACCCGGCCATCGGCCGAGATGCTGATCAGGTCGATGCTGCGCACGTTGTCGCGCAGCCCCGGCCGCAGGTTGATGCGAAAGCCGCCGACGTCGTAGTCGGTCATGCTGGTCATCACGCGCTGCAGGCTCGCGGTGTTGAAGCCGCGGCCTGCACGGCGCACGGCTTCACCCGCGGCCTTCGCGGCGATGAAACCTTCGAGCCCTTCGTACGAAGCCGTCTGGTCGGAGTTGTCGACGGCGGCCAGGTACTCCTTGACGATGGGAATGGCCGAGGGCCGTGGCGAAGGCACCACCTGCGAGATCACGATGCCGCCGATGTCCTTGCCGAGCGTGGCGTAGAGCGGATCGATGCCGACAATCGAGAAGGCCATGAAGTTGCCGCCATAGCCGCTCTTGCGCAGCTTGCGGATGGCGTTGGCCGTGGTGCCCGAGAGCGACACCAGCACGATGGCCTGCGGCGATTGCTGCTGCACGGCTTTCAGCGCGGCATCGAGCTTGTCGCCGCTGGCGGGCACCAGTGCCGTTGCGACCAGCGGCGTGAGCTTCAGTTCGGTGATCGCTTGCTGCACCGCTGCAAGGCCGGCACGGCCCATCGCGTCGTCATCGCCCACCAGGGCCACGCGCGTCTGCCCCACGGTGGCGCACTGCCGCACGATCTTCAGGGCCTCGTCGATCATGCCGGGGCGCACATGAAACACATTGGGATGGTCGGCGCCGCGCAGGTTGTCGGAGGCGGCGAAAGGCGCGAAGAGCAGGCTGCCCTGCTGCGTGGCGATGTTCGCGCCGGCCTCGCTGCTGGCCGTGCCGACGAAGCCGAAGAGCATGTCGGCCTTGTGGGTGGTGAGCAGGGTGCGTGCGTTGGCGGTGGCGCGGGCCGCGTCGTAGCCGTCGTCGAGTTGCAGCAGCTTCAGTTGCAGGCCGGTGGCGGCATTGCGGTCGTTGAAGCCGCTCACCGCGAGCCGGCTGCCGGCAGCGAAGGCGCTGCCGATTTCACTCGCGCTGCCTGTCAATGGCACCGACTGTCCGAGCAGCACGACGCGTGGTGCGCCGCTGGCTGCAGGCGCCGTCTTCGCGGACTGCGCCATCACGGGGCTGGCGATGCCACTTCCCAGCAGCAATGCCCCATAGGCCTTTCCCAGCCATTCCCTGCGAGATGTGTGCATGTGACACCTTTTTAACAGTAGTAAAAAAGTGTAGCAATATCGGGGCCAAGGGGGAAGCCGGGTGCAGGGACGGAATTCCCTGATGCACCTGGCTTGGTCCCGGCGCGCGGGGGCCGGGCCGAAAGTCGAATCAGGCGGCGCTGCTGCGCTCGAACACCAGGTCCCACACGCCGTGGCCCAGCTTGATGCCGCGGTTCTCGAACTTGGTCAGCGGCCGGTAGGCCGGCTTGGGCGCATAGGCTTCGGCGGTGTTGCGCAGCAGGGGCTCGGCCGCCAGCACTTCGAGCATCTGCTCGGCATAGGGTTGCCAGTCGGTGGCGCAATGGATGTAGCCGCCGGGGCGCAGGTGCTGCGCCAGCTTGGTCACGAACTCGGGCTGGATCAGGCGGCGCTTGTTGTGGCGCTTCTTGTGCCAGGGATCGGGAAAGAACACATGCACGCCGGCCAGCGTGCCGGGCTGCAGCATGTGGTCGAGCACGTCGACGGCGTCGTGCGCGCAGATGCGGATGTTGGTGATCGACTGCTCGCCGATGCGCTTGAGCAGTGCGCCCACGCCGGGTTCGTGCACTTCGCAGCACAGGAAGTTGGTCTCGGGCAGCACGGTCGCGATGTGCGCGGTGGCCTCGCCCATGCCGAAGCCGATCTCCAGTACGGTCGGTGCTTCGCGGCCGCCGAAGGCGGCACTCAGGTCGAGCGGTTCGGGCGCGTAGGGCACCAGGAACAGCGGGCCCAGTTCGGAGAAAGCGCGCGCCTGGCCATCGGTGGTGCGGCCGGCGCGCTTGACGAAGCTCTTGAGGCGGCGGTGCAGCGGATGCGGCTTGGCGGCGGCGTCATCGCCGCTGTTGCCGTTGTCGCCATCGGCGGATGCGGGCGCGTCTTCGCTGCGCGGGAGGTCGTTGGGCACGGTGTCGGGGAAGTTCATGTGGGCCGCGAATTGTAGAGAGCGCGCCATTCGGGCACCCAGCCGGCCAGCGCGGCCGTGCACGCGGAGGCTGTGGCAGGGCCCAGGCCGAGCACGCGCGCGGCGGTGTCGAGTGCGGCCAGGGCGGCTTGCGGCGTGCCGGTGTCGATGGCGGTGGCGCCGTTCTGCTTGGAGAGCTTGTCGCCATCGGCGCCGCGCACCAGCGGCGTGTGCAGGTAGCTGGGCGTCGGCAGGCCGAGCGCGCGCTGCAGCAATATCTGGCGCGCGGTGTTGTCGGTGAGGTCTTCGCCGCGCACCACGTCGGTCACGCCCTGCTCGGCGTCGTCGACCACCACCGCGAGCTGGTAGGCCCAGGGGCCGTCGGCACGGCGCAGCACGAAGTCGCCGACCTCGCGGCTGACGTTCTGGCACTGCAGGCCCAGGCGGCGGTCGCTCCAGCAGAGCTCGCTGCCTGCTTCTTCCGATTCACTGGTTTCGTCCCAGGGCACGCCGGGCGTAGGTGGCCGGTCGGCCTCGAACTTCTCGGTGGCGAAGCGCCAGGCCCGTGCGTGCTTGCCATGCAGGCCGTCGCGGCAGGTGCCGGGGTAGACCCGCTCGCCGTGGCGTTCATGGCGCTGGCCCAGGCGGGCAAGGGCTTCGTTGATGTCCTTGCGCGAACAGCCGCAGGGGTAGGCCAGGCCGCGCGCCTGCAGCGTTGCCAGCGCGGCTTCATAGAGGGCCGTGCGCCGGGTTTGCCACACCGGCGCTTCGTCGGGCAGAAGGCCGCAGGCGGCCAGTTGCTGGAGGATGTGCTCGCCCATGCCGGGCAGGCAGCGCTCGGTGTCGGCGTCTTCGATGCGGATCAGCCAGCGCGCCTGCGGGCCACGGGCGCGCAGGTCGAGCCAGCTTGCCAGCGCGGCCACCAGCGAACCCGCATGCAGCGGCCCGGTGGGCGAGGGCGCGAAACGGCCGGTCTCACCCATCCCCGGATCAGATCACTGCAAGCGCGAGCGAAAGGCCCGAGAGGAACGCGTCTTCCACGCGATGGCCGGTGCACCAGTCGCCGGCCACGCCGATGCGGGCCTTGGCGTCCCACAGGTGGGTCTGGCCGACAGGCACCTGCGTCTGGGCTTCGTTCCAGCACAGCGCCTGCGCATGCGCGGGCGTGGCATGGATGCCGGTGATCTCGGCGAAGGCGCGCAGCAGCTTGGCCTCGATGCGCGAAGGCGTGTCGCGCAGATGCTCTTGCGACCAGGTGGCGCTGGCCTGCAGCGTCCAGCGTTCGATGGGTTCGCGGCCGGGCTTGGACGATTCGCGTGCCAGCCATGCCACGCGATGGTGGGTGCTGCGCGCCGCGTTCCATTGCGGGCCGAGGTGGGACATGGTGGGCTGGTTGGCCTGCGGGAAGGCGATCATCAGCGTCCAGCAGGGCGCGATGCGTACCGATTCGATCTTGCGGCTGAGCGTGACCGAGAGCTTGCCGTCACCCAGCAGGGCGCGCGTGCGCGAAGGCGGCACGGCGAGCAGCACGGCGTCGAAGCCCGAATACACGTGCTGCGAGTCGTCGGCACCCGCGGTGCGCAACTGCCAGCGTTGGGGGTCGAGCGCATCGGGCTCGATCTGCGTGACCTGCGTGCCGGTGATGAGGCTGTCGCCCAGCGGCGCGGCCCAGCGGGCGACCAGTGCATCCATGCCGGGCTGGGCCACCCAGTGGGCTTCGAGCGAGGGCAGCGCCGCTTCGGCCACGCGGCCGTGGGCATCGAGCACGCGCACGAGGTTGGCGCTCCAGCGCCGGCATTGGCCGGGCGTGGTTTCCAGGGCCAGCGCAAAGCGCGGATCGCGCACGGTGAAGTACTGCGCGCCGCTGTCGAAGCGGCCGAAGGTGGTGTCGATGCTCGCCATGCGTCCACCGGGTGCATCGTCGCGCTCGAACAGCGTGACCGTGTGGCCCGCCTGTCGCAGCGTGCGTGCGCAGGCCACCCCGGCAATGCCGGCGCCGACAACGGCGTAGTGGCGTGGGGCAGCAGGAGTTCGATGGCGGTCGGCGGGCTTTGCAGTTGCGCTTTTGGGCATGGCGGACTCTTTTCTTCTGGATGGAATGCGGATGGATGTGTGTGCACTCTACATCGGTCTGCAGGGGCTGCCGGCTAAGGGCTCACCCTCGGATTGCAAACATGGCGGCCGTTTTCTCAGCGGCCGCGATGCCTCTCGAGCAGCGCGCGCCGCGTGGCTTCGTGCTCGAACTGCGCGAGCCACCATTCGAGCGCGCGCCCCGGCTTGCCCGCGCTGCGCACGCGCCATGCGCAATGCATGGTGCCCAGCGGCGGCTGGCGCTCGGTCTGCAGTTCGACCAGGTGCCCGGCCTCGATGTAGGTGCGCGCCATCGGCTCGGGCAGGAAGCCGCCGCCCAGGCCGTGCAGTTGCGCCGCGATCTTGGCCTGCATGCTCGGCACGGTGAGCACGTCCTGCCCGCCCATGAGGTTGACGGTCATGCCCGATCCGCCGCGCGCCGAATCGGCGGCGGCCACTGCGCGGTACTGGCGCATGACCGCATCGCTCAATGGCTGGGGCACGCGCGCCAGCGGGTGATGCGGCGCCACCGCGTAGACGAAGCGCAGCTCGCCGATCGGCCGGCTGCGAATGCCCGTGGCGGTGAGGGCCAGGCTCGCGGCATCGAGCACGGCGCCGATCGCAAGGTCGGCCTCGCCGCTGGTCAGTGCCTCGATGGTGCCGAGCAGGGTTTCGTCGCGCAGCTTCAGGCGCGTGGGCGGCTCCAGCGCGAAGAAGGCGGTGCACAGGTCGAGCAGCGGATCGCGCGCGATCACGCTGTCGACCGCGATGGTCAGCATCGGCTCCCAGCCGGTGGCCACGCGCTTGACGCGGTTGGCCACCGCGTCGATCTCGTTCAGCAGCCGGGCCGCTTCGCGCAGCAACTCGGCGCCGGCTTCGGTCAGGCGGGCCTGGCGGGCGCTGCGGTCGAACAGCAGCACGTCGAGCGCGTCCTCGATCTGGCGCACCCGGTAGCTCAGCGCGCTGGGCACCAGGTTCAGGGCGCGAGCGGCGGCGGCAAAGCTGCCGGTGCTGGCCACGGTCTGCAGCATGGCAAGGGCGTCGGGGGTCAGCACGTCTCTGGGGCTGGGCATGGTGGTTTCATTGATCAAATTATTTGAATGGTGCCATCAAACCGCGGCGTCTTTCCGAACGGGGCCCAGACCTAAAGTTCTTCACATCCGCTGCGCATCCGGCGCGGCATACGAAAAAGGCCCAAGCATCCCCACAAGGACAGGGCCGAAGGAGTCTGAAGATGTTGCAAGTCCGTAAATCACAGGAACGCGGTTATGCCGACCATGGCTGGCTGCGCTCGTTCCACAGCTTCTCGTTCGCTGGCTACTACGACCCGGCCCACATGGGCTTCGGCAACCTGCGCGTGATCAACGAAGACCGCGTGGCCGCCGGTGCCGGTTTCGGCACTCATGGCCACAAGGACATGGAGATCATCAGCTACGTGCTGTCGGGCGAGCTGGCGCACAAGGACAGCATGGGGAACATCGAGTCCATTCCGCCCGGCGACGTGCAGCGCATGAGCGCGGGGCGCGGTGTGATGCACAGCGAGTTCAACCACAAGGCCGACGAGACCACGCACTTCCTGCAGATCTGGATCGAGCCCAACGTGCGCGGCATTGCGCCGGGCTACGAGCAGAAGAAGTTCAGCGACGCCGAGAAGCGCGGCAAGCTGCGCCTGGTGGCCTCGCCCGACGGCCGCGACGGGTCGGTCACGGTGCATGCCGATGCGAGCCTCTACGCAGGCCTGCTCGATGGCGATGAAAAGGCCAGTCTTGCGCTGGACCCCAAGCGCAAGAGCTATGTGCACCTGGTGCGCGGCGAGCTTGAAGTCAACGGCCAGAAGCTGGTGGGCGGCGACGCCGCGATGCTCGAAGGCGAATCGCAACTGACGCTGGGCGCCGGCAAGGATGCCGAAGTGCTGGTGTTCGACCTGGTCGCGTGATCGATGCCGGGCGCCTGTCGCCCGGTTTTTTTCTTTCTTTCTTGTCTTTTCAATTTCAACAACCGAGGAGTTTTCAACCATGGCAACCACAACCAACACCCCCAACGCAGCACAAGACACGCTGGCCCTGATCGGCCGCCTCATGGTCGCGTTCCTGTTCATTCCCGCGGGTATCGGCAAGCTCATGGGCTTCGGGGGCACCGTCGGCTACATCACCTCGGCCGGCCTGCCGCTGCCCGAAGTGGCGGCCGCGGTTGCCATCGTCATCGAGCTGGGCCTGGGCATTGCGCTGCTGCTGGGCTTCAAGACCCGCTGGAGCGCCATCGTGATGGCGATCTTCACCGTGGTCACCGCGCTGTTCTTCCACAAGTACTGGTCGGCGCCTGAAGCCATGAAAATGATGCAGCAGATCAACTTCAACAAGAACATCGCGATTGCCGGTGGCCTGCTTGCGCTCGCGGCTTTCGGCCCGGGTCGCTTCAGCATCGACAAGCGCTGATCCATTCAACCCCTCAAGGAGCACATGAACATGGCTGACATCGTTGTCGTCTTCCATTCCGGCTACGGCCATACCCAGCGCGTGGCCCAGGCCGTGGCCGAGAGCGCGGGCGCGCAACTGCTCGCCATCGATGCCGACGGCAACCTGCCCGAAGGCGGCTGGGAAACGCTCGCCGCGGCCGACGCCATCATCTTCGGCTCGCCCACCTACATGGGCGGCGTGAGCTGGCAGTTCAAGAAATTCGCCGATGCCTCGTCGAAGGTCTGGTACACGCAGGGTTGGAAGGACAAGCTTTTTGCCGGCTTCACCAACAGCGCCACCATGAACGGCGACAAGGTCACGACCATGACCTACCTGTGGACGCTCGCGATGCAGCACAGCGGCATCTGGGTCAGTATGGGCATCCTGCCGAGCAACAACAAGGCGGCCACGCGCGATTCGATGAACTACGTGGGCGGCTACGGCGGCCTGCTGACGCAATCGCCGTCCGATGCCAGCCCGGCCGAAATGCTCAAGGGCGACTTCGAGACCGCCCGTGCATTTGGTGCGCGCATTGCCCAAGTGGCAAGATCGCGCGCAGCAAAGTAACCCACCAGCCAATGGCCCACGGCCCACGGAGAACACGATGACCGACAACGCCGCCCCCCAGACCCAACTGCTTCGACCGCACGACAAGGACCTGGGCGGTGGCTTCAACGTGCGGCGCCTGCTGCCGGCGGCGCAGCGCCGCTCGGTCGGGCCCTTCGTGTTCTTCGACCACTTCGGGCCGGCCACCGAGCAGCCGGGCAATGCGCACGACGTGCGTCCGCATCCGCACATCGGCCTGTCGACGGTCACCTATCTCTTCAAGGGCGCGATGATGCATCGCGACAGCCTGGGCAGCGTGCAGGAGATATTGCCCGGCGCCATCAACTGGATGACGGCAGGGCGCGGCATCGTGCATTCCGAGCGCAAGCCCGAGCGCCTGAAAGCCGACACCTACGTCAACCACGGCCTGCAGCTCTGGGCCGCACTGCCGCAGGCGCATGAAGAGGTCGAGCCCAGCTTCGAGCACACGCCGTCCGAGGCCATTCCCGAACTTGCGTCGCAGGGCGCGGCGGTGCGTGTACTGGTGGGCGAAGCCTTCGGCGCTCGCTCGCCGGTGAAGACGCTGTCGCAAACGATTTACCTCGACATCGCACTGCCGGCCGGTGGCCGCTTCGAGCTGCCCGCACTGGCGCCCGAACTCGCCGTGTACGCGGTCGATGCCGATGTCGTCGTCAATGGCGAAGCGGTGCCCGCGCACACCATGGCCGTGCTGCCCGACGGGCAGGGCGCGGTGCTGACGGCCAGCACGGCCGCGCGCGTGATGGTGATCGGCGGCGAGCCGCTCGACGGCCCGCGCTACATCACCTGGAACTTCGTCTCCAGCCGGCGCGAGCGCATCCTCGAAGCCGGTGCCGACTGGGCCGCGCAGCGCATGGGCCATGTGCCCGGCGAAACCGAGTTCATTCCGCTGCCGGGCAAGCCCTTCGACGTGCGCGAGCCCGACACGGGCACCAGGCCAGCCTGAAGCGTTTGTGAAGAGCGGGCGGGGGCGGGCGATAAAGTCCGCAGGCCCCGAACCGACGAACGCATCCAGAAAGGCAGCAGCACCCCATGGCAGTTTTCCGGACCTCCGAGATCGCACCCGGCGAATACGACGATCTGTTCGACTTCCTCATGAAGGAGCTGAAGCTCTTCAAGCGGCAACTGGTCTTCATGCTCAAGCATGTGCAGACCGGTGAGTCGATGGTCTTCGACCGCGTCTGGTATCACTTCCATCGCAAGGACCAACTGGTCCAGCTCCTGAAGGACGGCAACTACGCGGCGGTTGCCCAGTTGCCCGTCAACAAGGAGGGCCAGTCGGGCATCTACATCGAGACCCGCTACATCAAGTCCGGCAAGCTCGTGAGCCTCCAGATGGTGGAGGCACGGCCGCATGAAGGCGGGCGCTATGTGGGCCTGACGCCGGCCGTGGTGTTCACCGAGGCCGATGGCGAACGCATGCTGTCGTTCGTCAAGAACCTCCAATAAAAAAGGCCCGATACATCGGGCCTTTTCTCTTTCTGCGTGGCGCCAGACTCTGCGCGCCACGTCGGCTTATTCGTTGCCGATCGCCACAGTTTCGGACGGCGACGCACCGGGCGGCGCCTTCGGCAGTTCGACCACCGCCTTGCGCCCGCCACGGGCACGCCAGGCCGAGTAGCCCACGCCGGCCAGCAGCAGTGCGCACAGGCCGATGAAGGTGCCGCTGATCGGACGCGTCACGAACACCGTCATGTCACCACGCGAGAGCAGCAACGCACGGCGGAAGTTTTCTTCCACCATCGGCCCGAGCACGAAGCCCAACAGGATCGGCGCGACCGAGAACTCCAGCGTCATCAGCAGCGCGCCGACGATGCCGAACACCAGCACTTCCCAGATCTGGAACAGGCTGTTCTGCGTGCTGTACACGCCGGTCGCAATGAAGAACATCGCGGCCGGGAACAGGTACTTGTAGGGCACCTTCAGCAGCTTCACCCACACGCCGATCAGCGGCACGTTCAGCACCACCAGGATCACGTTGCCGATCCAGAACGAGGCGATCAGGCCCCAGAAGATGTCCGGATGCTCGGTGATGAGCTGCGGGCCGGGCTGGATGCCCTGGATCAGCAGCGCACCCAGGATCAGCGCCATCACCGCGTCGCCCGGAATGCCCAGGCTCATCGTCGGGATGAAGTCGACCTGCGTCTTCGAGTGGGCCGAAGCCTCGGGGCCTGCCACGCCTTCGATCATGCCGGTGCCGAACTTGTTCGGCGTCTTCGACACCTTGCGCTCCAGCGCATAGGCAATGAAGGTGGTGATGGTCGGGCCCGTGCCGGGCATCGCACCGAACACCGTGCCCACCAGCGTGCCACGCAGCATCGCGGGGAAGGCGCGCTTGAGCTCTTCCTTGCTCGGGCGCATGTCGCTGAGCTTCAGGGTGCCCGTGTCGCCGATGGTCTTCATGCGGTTCACGTTGAGCAGGAAGTCGGCCACGCCGAACAGGCCCATCGAGATCGCCACGAGTTCCAGGCCGTCGCTCAGTTCAGGCAGGCCGAACGCGAAGCGGAAGCTGCCGCTGTTCACGTCGGTGCCGACCACGCCGCACAGCAGGCCGAACAGCGTCATGGCCACGCCCTTGAGCGGCGAGCCGCGCGACATGGTGGAGCCAGCCAGCAGGCCCAGCAGCATGATCGAGAAGATCTCGGTCGGGCCGAACTTGAACGCGATCTGCACCAGCAGCGGCGAGGCGAAGATCATCACGATGATGCCGACCGAGGCCGCGAAGAACGAGGCGATCATCGTGATCCCGAGCGCCACGCCCCCCTTGCCCTGCTTGGTCATGGGGTACCCGTCCAGACAGGTGACCGCATGCGGCGGGTGCGACGGCATGTTCATCAGGATGGCGCCGATGGCACCACCGTACTGCGAGCCGTAGAAGATACCGGCCAGCATCAGGATGGCGGGCACCGGGTGCATCACGTAGGTGAGCGGCAGCAGGATCGAGATGGCCTGCAGCGCGCCCATGCCCGGCAGCACGCCGATCAGGTTGCCCACCAGCACGCCGAAGAAGGACCACATCAGGTTCGAGCCCTGGAAGGCCACGCCGAAGCCGAACCACAGGTCGTGTAGCGATTGACCGATCATGGTGTCAGCCTCCCCACTGGAACAGGGGGAGCTGCAACTTGAGCGCCCACCAGAAAACAACCACCGCGATGAACGACATCGCGAGCGAAAGGAGCAGCGCTTCGGTCAGCGTGTTGTCGCGGTCGCCGAGCGCCGAGATGAACACGATGGCGAAGGTCGCCGGCAGCAGGCCGCCGTACTCGCCGAACAGCAGGAACGCCAGGATGCCCAGGATGATGCAGACGCCGCCGCGGATGTCGGGCATGCCGCCCGGGTGTCCGTGCGACACGGCCTCTTCATCCGACACGGGCTTGTCGCCGCGCGCGGACACCGCGATCAGCAGGCCGGTGAGTGCGAGCAACGCACCCAGCGCGACCGGGAAGAAGCCCGGCCCCATGTGCGCCAGCTCGCCGACGCGATAGCCGATGCCGGCATACACCGCGGCCAGTCCGATGACGATCAGCAGTGCTCCGCCGTAGTAGTCTTTTTTGAATTTTGAAGCGGGCCGAGGCGCGTGCGAGGCCGGATCTTCACCGAGCTGGTGCTGCATAAGTCTCCTTCGATTTGGAAGGAGGGCAGTCTAGAAATCGAGGCTTTCAATCGCCTTTCGGACAGGGCGCAAACGACCTGCGGACCCTCAAAATACGTGTAATCACGTACCGGCGTATCCGGTGAAACCCTTGCAAAAACGGGCCTCAGAAGGCCCGCAGCGGCAGTCGCAGGATGGCGCGCAAGCCGCCGCCGGTGGCGCTCTCGGGCATGTCCGCACTTTCGAGTTCGATCTCGCCGCCGTTGCGTCGTGCATAGCTGCGCGCGATGGTCAGGCCCAGGCCTGCGCCCTGTGCCGCACCGTTGCCGGTGGCGGGGTCGCGATGGAAGCGCTCGAACACGCTGTCGCGCCGTTCGGGCGCGATGCCGGGGCCGCTGTCGCACACCTCGGCCAGCGCGTACGAGGCTTCGCGCCGCACGGTCACCGTGATGTTGCCGCCGCGCGGCGTGTACTTGATGGCGTTGTGCACCAGGTTCGCAAGCACCTCGTGCAGCTCGGCGGCGTTGGCCGTCACGGGCAGCACGGGCGGGTCGTCCGCCTCGCCGGCTTCGTCGGTGCCGTCGTTGTCATCGCCGGCATCGGCCATGCCTTCGGTGGCGATGTCGCCGCGCGCATCGACCCAGCCCAGGTCCTGGTCGTTCTCGCGCGCCAGCGGCAGGTATTGCAGCACCACGGCGCGCGCGATGGCGTTGAGGTCGACCGCGGCGGGCTCGACGGCGGCGATGGCATCGTCGGTGGTGGCATGGGCCAGCGCCAGCAGTTGCTCGCTCAGGCGGCGCGTGCGCGCAAGCTGCGCGACGATGGCATGCAGCGATTCGCGCATGCGGGCCGGATCGGTCTCGCGCACCGCGTAGCCGGCCTGTATCGACAGAATGCTCAACGGCGTGCGCAACTGGTGCGAGGCATCGGCCAGGAACTGCGAATGCTCGGCCACCATGCGGCGGTGGCCTTCGATGTGATGGTTGACCGCATCCACCAGCGGCACCACTTCCTGCGGCACGCCGCTGGCGTCCAGCGGCTGCAGGTTGTCGCGCGAGCGCTCGCGCAGCGAGCGGCGCAGGCGCTCCAGCGGGCGCAGCGTCCAGGCCACGCCCAGCCACACGAGTATGGACATCACCAGCACCATGCGCGTGTCGCGCAGCAGCTCCTGGCGCAGAGTTTCCGATTGCGCCTGGGCGCGCGGGCCGGTGCCTTCGGCGGCCTGGATCAACACGCTCCAGGCGGTGCCGGGATGCACGTTGTCGTACACCGTCTGGCGCAGGGCGGCCACGCGCACCGGATGCTGCTCGTGCACCGCGTCATAGAACACCGGCGTGCCGTCGGGCGGGCGCTCCGACGGACGCGGCAGGCCGGGCACGCCCATCAGCGTGGTCTCGGGCGCGTTGACGTCGAGCGTCTCGCCCTTGGCGATGCGCTGCACGCCCACGTGCAGGTACTTGTAGCGCAGGTGGGTCGACTCGAACATCGACTGGATGGAGAAGGGCTCCTGCACGCGCACGCTGCCGTCGCTGGCGACGACGATGCCGTTGGCCAGCGCCTGCACGGGTTCGAGCAGGCTCTGGTCGTAGGCCACCACCAGCGCGTCGGTGAGCGCGCGGTAGTCGTTCCAGCTGTCGAGCGCCAGCAGCGCGATGATGCCGGGCAACAGCAGCGCGAGCAGCCGCGCGCGGATGCCGAAGCGGCGCGGCTCAGTCGCCGGCGGGGGCGTCGTCGTCGGGGCTGGTGGAACCATCGGCAATGCTCTCGAGCATGTAGCCCAGGCCGCGCACGGTGACGATGCGCACGTCGCTGTCCGCGAGCTTGCGCCGCAGCCGGTGCAGCACCACTTCGATGGCGTCGGGGCCGGCGGTGCTGTCGTTGGTGAACACCTTGGCAAAGAGCTGCGACTTGCCGACCGGCGCGCCGCTGCGCATCAGCAGGGCCGTAAGGGCCGCCTGCTCGCGCGGCGTGAGCGACAGCAGCGTGCCGCGCAGCGAGAAGGCATGGCTTTCGCTGTCGTACGAGAGCGATGCGCACTGCAGCCGCGGATGCTGCTTGCCGCGGCTGCGCCGCACCAGCGCCGACAGGCGCGCTTCGAGTTCGACCAGCTCGAAGGGCTTGGTGAGGAAGTCATCGGCACCGAGGTTGAGGCCGCGCACCCGGTCCTGCAGCGCGCCCTGCGCGGTGAGGATCAGCACCGGCGTGCGGTCGTCGGCATTGCGCATGTCGGCCAGCACGCTCAGGCCGTGCTTGTCGGGCAGGCGCAGGTCGAGCACGATGGCGTCGTATTCGGTGCCGGCCATGAAGGCTTCGGCGGTGCGCGCGTCGGGCGCGTGGTCGGCGACGAAGCCGCTCTGTGTCAACGCACGGATCAGCCACGAGGCCATGTCCAGTTCGTCTTCCACCAGGAGGATGCGCATGAGAGAGGACGCCGGTTATTTCTTCAGGCCGATGCCAAGGTCGATGTCTTCAGCGGCGCGTGCGCTGGCATCGGCCGCGCGCGCGCTCAGGTCGGGCGCCAGGGCGCGCCGGCCGTCGAACACGAAGCAGTCGCCGTGGTAGTGCGCGCCGCCGACCTCTTCGAAGTATTTCAGGATGCCGCCTTCGAGCTGCAGCACATGCTCGACGCCTTCTTCGCGCATCAGGATCGCGGCCTTCTCGCAGCGGATGCCGCCGGTGCAGAAGCTCACGACGGTCTTGCCCTTGAACTCCTCGCGGTGCGCCTTCAGCGCGGGCGGGAATTCGGTGAACTTGGTGATGCGCCAGTCGATCGCGCCGTCGAAGGTGCCTTCGTCGACCTCGAAGTCGTTGCGTGTGTCGAGCAGCGCGATCTCGCGGCCTTCGTCGTCATGGCCCTGGTCGAGCCAGCGCTTGAGCGTGGGCGCATCCACGCCCGGCGCCCGGCCGGCGGAGGGCTGGATGGCCGGGTGGTCCATGCGGATGATCTCGCGCTTGAGCTTGACCAGCATGCGCCGGAAGGGCTGCGAGGCGGACCAGCTTTCCTTGGTTTCGAGATCGGCAAAGCGCGCATCGGCGCGCAAACCGGCCACGAAGGCATGAACGGCCTCGGTGGCGCCCGCCAGAAACAGGTTGATGCCCTCCGGGGCCAGCAGGATGGTGCCCATGAGGCCCAGGGCCTGCGCGCGGGCGCGCAGGTCTTCACGCAGCACGGGGCTGTCGTCTATGGCTACGAATTTGTAGGCCGCGATATTCAGAATCTCTTGCACGGGGGGCGATTGTAGGGATTGCCAACCCACATCGTGGGGTGCGGCTTTCTACAATGGAAGGATGTTTGTTCACCTGCGCCTGCACACCGAGTTTTCCGTCGTCGACGGCACCAACCGAATCGACGAAGCCATCAAGGCCGCCGCTGCCGACAAGCAGCCAGCCCTCGCGATCACCGACCTGAACAACCTGTTCGGGGCGATCAAGTTCTACAAGCAGGGCCGGGGCAAGGGCGTCAAGCCCGTCATCGGCGCTGAAATCTTCATCGAGGGGCTGGGCAAGGAGCCCGGCGTGCTCACCCGCATCGTGCTGCTGGTGCAGAACATGGAAGGCTATCTGCACCTGTCCGAGCTGCTGGCGCGGGCCTGGACACAGAACGTGGGCCGCGGCCAGTCGCAGGCGGCCTGCAAGCTCGAATGGGTCGAGGAGCTGCAGGGCGGGCTGATCGCGCTGTCGGGCGCGCAGGCCGGCCCGCTGGGCGCGCCGCTGCTGCAAGGGCAGGAAGAGCGCGCGGCCGAGCTGGCGCTGCAACTGGCGGGGATGTTCCCGCACCGCTTCTACATCGAGCTGCAGCGCGCCGGCCGTCCGGAAGACGAGCCGCACGTCGTTGCCGCCGTCAAGCTCGCGGCGCGGCTGAACCTGCCGGTGGTGGCCACGCACCCGGTGCAGTTCGCTGAACGGCAGGACTACGAGGCGCACGAGGCGCGCGTGTGCATTTCCGAAGGCGAGATCCTGGGCAACCCGCGCCGGGTGCGCAAGTTCACCGACGAGCAGTATTTCAAGTCGTCCGCCGAGATGCAGGCGCTGTTTGCCGACGTGCCGAGCGCGCTGGCCAACACGGTCGAGATCGCCAAGCGCTGCAACCTGACGCTGGTGCTGGGCAAGCCGCAACTGCCGGACTTTCCGACGCCCTTCGTCAGCGAAGGCGTGCGCATGCCGATCGACGACTTCTTCCGCCAGGAGTCGTTCGTAGGCCTGGAAGCGCGGCTGAAGCACCTGTACCCCGACGAAGCCAAGCGCGATGCCGAGCGGCCGCGCTATGTGGAGCGCCTGGAGTTCGAGATCAACACGATCCTGAACATGGGGTTCCCGGGCTACTTCCTGATCGTGGGCGACTTCATCCAGTGGGCCAAGGCCAACGGCTGCCCGGTGGGCCCGGGCCGGGGCTCGGGTGCCGGCTCGCTGGTGGCCTACGCGCTGAAGATCACCGACCTCGACCCGCTCGAATACAAGCTGCTGTTCGAACGTTTCCTGAACCCCGAGCGCGTCTCGATGCCCGACTTCGACATCGACTTCTGCCAGGGCAACCGGGACCGCGTGATCGACTACGTGAAGGACAAGTACGGCCGCAATGCCGTCAGCCAGATCGCCACCTTCGGCACGATGGCCGCGCGCGCGGCCATCCGCGACGTGGGTCGCGTGCTGGACATGAGCTACATGTTCTGCGACGGTATCAGCAAGCTGATTCCGAACAAGCCGGGCATGTCGGTCACGCTGCAGTACCCGCCCGAGAAAAAGATCGAGGGCGACAAGAACAACTACGCCATCGAGATGGAGCCGCAACTCGCGCAGCGCATCGAGAAGGAAGAAGAAGTCAAGATGCTGGTCGAGCTTGCACAAAAGCTCGAAGGCATGACGCGCAACATCGGCATGCACGCGGGGGGCGTGCTCATTGCGCCGGGCAAGCTCACCGACTTCTGCCCGCTCTACCAGCAGCCGGGCAGCGACTCGGCCGTGAGCCAGTACGACAAGGACGACGTCGAAGCCATCGGCCTCGTGAAGTTCGACTTCTTGGGCCTTGCCACGCTCACCATCCTGGAGATTGCCAAAGAGTTCATCGTCAAGCGCCACAAGGGCCAGGAGAACTTTGCCTTCGAGGACATCAAGCTGACCGACGCGGCCACCTACCGGCTGTTCTCGGAAGGCAAGACCGAGGCCGTGTTCCAGTTTGAAAGTCGCGGCATGCAGGGCATGCTGAAGGACGCGCGGCCCACGCGGCTGGAAGACCTGATCGCGCTGAACGCGCTGTACCGCCCCGGCCCGATGGACCTGATTCCCAGCTTCGTGGCGCGCAAGCACGGCCGCGAAGAGGTGGAGTACCCGCACCCGGCCGTGGCCGAGATGCTGTCCGAGACCTACGGGATCATGGTCTACCAAGAACAGGTGATGCAGACCGCGCAGATCCTGGGCGGCTACTCGCTCGGCGGCGCCGACTTGCTGCGCCGCGCGATGGGCAAGAAGAAGCTCGAGGAGATGGCCGAGCACCGCGAGAAATTCCGCGCGGGCGCGCTCTCCACGCACGGCATTCCGCAGGACAAGGCCGACGAAATCTTCGACTTGATGGAGAAGTTCGCGGGCTACGGCTTCAACAAGTCGCACGCCGCTGCCTACTCGCTGCTGGCGTATCACACGGGCTGGCTCAAGGTTCACTACACGGCCGAATTCTTCTGCGCCAACATGACCGTGGAAATGGACGACACGGACAAGCTGAAGCTGCTGTTCGAGGACGCCGAGAAGAATTTCGGCATCACCTTCGAGCCGCCGGACGTGAACCGTGGCAACTACCGCTTCGAGCCGGTCACCAACCGGGTGATCCGCTATGGCCTGGGGGCCGTCAAGGGCACGGGTCAGCTCGCGGTCGAGGCCGTGGTGCGGGCGCGCGAAGAGGGCGGCCCGTTCAAGAGCCTGTACGACTTCTGCGTGCGCATCGACCGCCAGCGCATCAACAAGCGCACGGTCGAGGCGCTCATCAAGGCCGGCGCCTTCGATGCGATCCAGCAGAACCGCGCCTCGCTGAGCGCCTCGCTGGACCGCGCCTTCGAGTTCGCCAGCGCCACCGCCGCCAATGCGGCGCAGGTCGACATCTTCGGTGACGCAGAGCACGGCTCGGCCACACAAGAGCCCGAACTGGTCGACGCCACGCCCTGGGGTGTGAAAGAGCGGCTGACGCTGGAAAAAACCGCCGTCGGCTTCTACCTGTCAGGCCATCTGTTCGACGAGGTCTCGCACGAGGTGCGGCGCTTTTGCAAGCGCGAGATCGGCGACCTGCTCGACAGCCGCGACCAGCAGGTGATTGCCGGCATCGTGAGCGACTTCCGCGTGATCAACGGCCAGCGCGGGCGCCTTGCGATCTTCAAGCTCGACGACAAGTCCGACTCCATCGACGCGACGGCCGACGAGGCGCTGATCAACGCCAACCGCAACACACTGAAGGACGATGAACTCGTGATCGTCAGCGGCCGCATCCAGCCCGCGCGTGGCGGCTTCGAGGCGCGCTTCCAGGTGCAGCAGGTGTGGGACCTGGCCACGGCGCGCTGCCGCTTCGGAAAGTTCCTGCGCGTGGCGGTCAACGGCAAGGCGCCCGACATCGCGCGGCTGGTGAAGGACTTTCCGCCACGCACCGAGCAGACCGAAGTGGGCGACCTGGTGCAGGGTCTGCCGGTGCGCCTGTCGATGGCGCGCGGCGGTGCGCAGGTCGAACTGCAACTGGGCGAGCGCGCCAAGTTCTTCCCGACCGACGCGGCGCTCGCAAGCTGGACCGCGCAGGCGGAGGCGGGCAAGGCGCAGGTCGTCTACGAGTAGCAGCAGCAGTGAATGGCCCCGACCTGACAAGGGTCGTGGAACCATTGCGGGGTACGTGGCGTCCATCAGTTTCTTCACAACCAGGCTGTTCGAGGAGGAACGATTGCCATGCCCCATACCTATAACAAGTCCCTGAAGAACGCCGCGCTCGCGCTCGGCATGTCGCTGGCCATGTCGGCTGCCTTCGCGCAGTACGCGGGCCCGAGCACTGTGCCGGCCATGACGGTCAAGCAACTGCTCGATACCGGCAAGGACGACCAGCACGCCACGCTGCGCGGCTTTCTCGTGTCGCACGACGGCGGCGAGCACTACACCTTTGCCGACGACAGCGGCCGCATGAAGGTCGAGATCGATGCCAAGCACTTTCCGCCGGGCGTGAAGATCGACGACAAGGTGCGCGTGGAGATCACCGGCGAACTCGACAAGAGCCTGGTCGGCAACAAGGTCGAGCTGGACGTCAAGCGCCTGAGCCTGGCGCCCTGAACGCCGCCGCCGCGCGCGCCGCGGCGGTGCTCGATCGTCAGTGCGACGAGATGGGCGCCACCGCGAGGTCGGGCAGCACGTTCATGATGCGCAGCGTCTGCTGCACCACCTGGCTGAACACCGGCGCCGCCACGAGGCCGCCGAAGTACTTGCCCGCACTGGGCTCGTCGATCATCACCGCGACGATGATGCGCGGCTTGTCGATGGGCGACATGCCGGTGTACCAGGCGCGGTACTTGTTGCTCGCATAGCCCTTGCCGACCTGCTTGTGGGCCGTGCCGGTCTTGCCGCCCACCGAATAGCCTACGGTCTGCGCGAGCGGCGCGGTGCCGCCGGGCGCAGCCGCCATGCGCATCATCTTGCGGACGTCGCTCGCCACCGTCGGCGAGAACACCCGCACGCCGGCCGGCTCGGTGCCGGTGTTCTTCAACAGGCTCACCGGAATCACTTCGCCGTCGTGCGCGAAGGCGGTGTAGGCATGCGCGATCTGGAACAGCGAGGCCGAGAGGCCGTAGCCGTAGGACATGGTGGCCTGCTCGATCGGCCGCCATGACTTCCACGGCCGCAGCCGGCCCGTGACCGCGCCGGGGAAGGGCGTCTGCGGCTTCTGCCCCAGGCCCACGGCGGTGAGTGAATTCCACATCTCCTGCGCCGACATGCGCTGCGAGATCTTGGTGGCGCCGACGTTGCTCGACTTCTGGATCACACCCTCGACCGTCAGCACGCCGAAGTTCTCGTCGTCGTGGATGGTGGCGCCCGTCACGGTGATGCGGCCGGGGTTGGTGTCGATGATGGTCTTGGGCGTCACGCGGCCCAGTTGCAGCGCGGTGGCGATGGTGATCGGCTTCATGGTCGAGCCGGGCTCGAACACATCGGTCATGGCGCGGTTGCGCAGTTGCTCGCCCGTGAGGTTGTGGCGGTCGTTGGGGTCGTAGCTGGGGTAGTTGGCCATGGCGAGCAGTTCGCCCGTCACGGTATCGACCACCACCACGCTGCCGGCGCGCGCCTTGTTGGCGATCACGGCGTCGCGGATTTTTTCGTAGGCCACGAACTGCACGCGGTCGTCGATGCTGAGCTGGATGTCGTGGCCGTCGGTCGGCGGCACCTGGTCCTCGGTGTCCTCCACGATGTGGCCCAGCCGGTCTTTCAGCACGTGGCGCGAGCCGGCCTTGCCGGCGAGTTCTTTTTCGAACGCCAGCTCGATGCCTTCCTGGCCGATGTTCTCGACGTTGGTGAAGCCGGCCACGTGCGCGGCGGCCTCGCCTTCGGGGTACTGGCGCCGGTAGTCGCGGCGCAGGTAGATGCCCTTGATGTTGAGCGCGGTGACCTGCTTGGCCACGGCCTGGTCGACCTGGCGCTTGAGCCAGACGAAGGTCTTGTCTTCGTCCGCAAGCTTCTTGTCGAACTCTTTCTGCGGCATGCCGAGCAGCTTGGCCGCTTCCTTGAGCTTGCCTTGCACGACGGGGTCATCACGCTCGATGTCTTCGGGAATGGCCCAGATGCTGGGCGCCGGAATGTCGGACGCGAGGATCAGGCCGTTGCGGTCGAGGATGCGGCCGCGGTTGGCGGGCAGCTCGAGCGTGCGCTGGTAGCGCACTTCGCCCTGGTGCTGGAAGAAGTCGTTGTTGAAGATCTGAACGTAGGCTGCCCGGCCTGCCAGCAGCACGAAGCCGAAGGCGATGCTGGCCACGATGAACTTGCTTCGCCACACGGGCGTCCTGCTGGCGAGAAGCGGACTGCTGCCGTACCGGATGTGACCGTTGGGGTTCATCTTGTGCGGGCGTGGGGCCCGGCTGTTGTTGTCCGCGTGTAGACAACGCGGCGTTGATCAAGTTCCGGGTGGTGTGTGAAAGCCACCCGGAACCGGAGCATAAATCAGCGCTTGGGTCGCAGCGAGACGATCAGCGACGGGAAGATGCGCCCGTCGGTGTCGCGCGGCAGCCTGTCGGTCTTGCGCAGGCCGCGCTCGGCCGCGTCGTCCCAGCCCGGAAGGCCGCTCGACTTGCTGAGCTTGACGTTGACGATGGTGCCGTCGGGTGCCAGGCTCACTTCGAACTCGGCCGCCGGATTGCCGTTCACGGTGTCGGCATCGGGGAAGGTGATGTTCGGGCGCACGGCGGCGGCAATGCGTCCGGCGTAGCCGCTCGACGGGCCGGACGAACGCTGGGCCGTGCCCTTCGAGTCGTCGGCACCGCTGGCGCCGGCCATGCCCTGCATGCGCTTGAGCGTGGCGGCGCGATCGGCGGCGGCCTGCTTGGCTGCTGCCTCGGCCTTCTTGGCTTCGACCTGCTTGGCGTCGGCTTCCTGCTGCTTCTTCGCGTCGGCCAGCTTCTGCTGCTGTTCCTTCTTGCGGTCGGCTTCGTCCTGCGCGCGCTGCTTGGCTTCCAGCTCTTTCTTCTTTTGCTGTTGCTGCTGTTCGAGCTCGCGCTCTTTCTGTTCCTTTTGCTCCTTGAGCTTCTTCTCGCGCTCCAGCGCGATGTCGGGCGCGCGCGGTGCGGGCGCCGGCTCAGGCTCCTTGGCGACAGGGGGCGGTGGTGGTGCAGGCGCGGGAGGCGGCGGCGCGGGTACTGGTGCCGGTGCCGGCGGCGCGGACAGGCGCGGGGCGGCCTGCTGCACCGTGGACGACCACAGCTCGGCATCGACCGCGCCTTCGTCGGGGTCGCTTTTCCAGCGCACGCCCCAGGTCAATGCCGCGATCAGCAGCCCATGGGCGATAAGGGCGAGCACCAGGGCGCGCGGCGTACCGCGCTGTGGCGGTGGCGCGAACTCGGGGCGGTCCAGAGCGAGCGACATGCCTTATTTGCCGCCCGTGGTCGTGACCGACAGCCCCACGCGCTCGATGCCGCTGCGCTTGAGTTGGTTCATGGCCTTGACGACGGTTTCGTACTTCACCGACTTGTCGGCGCTGATGACCACCGGGCGCTGGTCGTCGCCGCCCTGGGCGGTCTTGGCGGCCGAGCCGATCTGCGTCATGGGGATCGACGTGCCGCCGGTGCCGGTGGACGGGTCTTTCTTGATCTGCACTTCGTCGTCGCTCTTGATGACGATCTCGATGGGCTTGTCGGGCTGCTTGTTGGCGCGGTCGACCGTGGGCAGGTTGATCACGCTCGGCGTGATCAGCGGCGCCGTGACCATGAAGATGATCAGCAGCACCAGCATCACGTCGATGAACGGGACCATGTTGATCTCGTTGATCGTGCGGCGTCCTCGGCCCCGGGATGAAACGGCGGGCATGCGCGTGCGTTCCCGTTCAGCGGTTGGCCGGAGCCACCGACGATGCAGAGCCGCCCGCGTTCGGATTGGCCGAGAGGTTGCGCTGCAGGATGTTGGAGAACTCCTCGATGTAGGTTTCGAGGGCGATGGCGATCTTGTCGATCTCGCGGGCGAAGCGGTTGTAGCCGACCACCGCCGGAATGGCGGCGAACAGGCCGATGGCGGTGGCCACCAGCGCTTCGGCGATGCCGGGGGCCACGGTGGCCAGCGTCACCTGCGTGAGGGCGGCCAGGCCGGTGAAGGCATGCATGATCCCCCAGACCGTGCCGAACAGGCCCACATACGGCGACACCGAGCCGACGGTGGCCAGGAACGACAGGTTCTGTTCGGCCGCGTCCAGCTCGCGCTGGAAGCTCGCGCGCATCGCGCGGCGGGCGCCGTCGAGCAGCGTGGGCGCGTCGGTGACGTGGCGCTCGCGCAGCTTCTGGTACTCGCGCATGCCGGAAGCGAAGATGCGCTCCATGGGGCCGGCGAACTTGGCGTTCTGGGCGGCCGAGGCGAACAGTTCGTTCAGGCTGGTGCCCGACCAGAACTCGCGTTCGAAGTCGTCGTTGAGCGCACGCATGCGCTTCAGGGCGAAGAACTTGCGAAAGATCGCGGCCCAGCTTGCGATCGAGACGATCACGAGCAGCAGCACGACCAGTTGCACCACGAAGCTCGCATGGAGCAGGAGATTGATGATGGAGAGATCTTGATTCATGGCTTGAAAGGTTGAGTCATGGAGCCGCTGTAGCGCTCAAGGGTTCCCGTCACTTGTTTCGGTATGCGTGCGGGACGCAATGTGGTGGCATCCACCCAGCCGATACGGATCGTGCCTTCGCACAGCAAGACGGGTGCCACAGCCCCCGTTTTCTCTTGCTCTGTTTTTGATAGCACGCGCTGACCGATTATCAACGACGCCGTACCCAATTGTTGGAGATCGGCGGTAACCAGCAGTTCGTCGTCGAGCCGGGAGGGCCGATGGTATTTGAGCTGCGTTTCACTCACCACGAACTGGCCGCCGGTTTCTTCGCGCAGCTTGCGCTGCTCCACGCCCAGCGAGCGCAGCCACTCGGTGCGGCCGCGCTCCATGAACTTCAGGTAATTGGCGTAGAACACGATGCCGCCGGCGTCGGTGTCTTCCCAGTAGACGCGGAGCGGGAACGCGAAGCTCATTGCTCGGTCATGGCCCGCAGGCGCGCGCTGGCTTCCTGCAGGTGAGCCATCGAGCTGGCCGTGGAGAAGCGAACGAACTTCGCCGTTTCGGCCGTGCCGAAATCGCGGCCCGGCGTGACGGCCACGTGGGCGCGCTTCATGGTCTCGAAGGCGAAGTCCCAGCTGCCCGAGATGCCGAGCTTGTCGGCCACGCTCGTGCAGTCGGCCCAGGCGTAGAAGGCGCCATCGGGCATCACGGGCACGTTCAGGCCGAGCGCGTTGAGCTGCGGAATGAACCAGTCGCGGCGCGCCTTGAACTCGGCGCGGCGGCGTTCGTACTCGGCAATGCTGTCGGCCTCGAAGCAGGCCAGCGCCGCGTACTGCGACACCGTGCTCGCGCAGATGAAGAGGTTCTGCGCCAGCCGCTCGATCACCGGCACCAGCGCATCGGGCACCACCAGCCAGCCCAGGCGCCAGCCGGTCATGTTGAAGTACTTGCTGAAGCTGTTGATGCTGACGACGTTGTCGTCGATGGCCAGCGCGGTCTGCCCGAAGGCATCGTCGTACGAGAGGCCAAGGTAGATCTCGTCGATCAGCGTGATGCCGCCGCGCTGCGACACCACCTCGTGGATGCGGCGCAGTTCGTCGGGCGCGATCGAGGTGCCGGTCGGGTTGGACGGCGAGGCGAGCAGCACGCCGCGCGTCTTGTCGGTCCAGGCGGCCTCGACCTTCGCGGCGGTGAGCTGGAAGCGCTCTTCGGCCGTGGTCGGGATCAGCACGGCCTTGCCGTCCGCCGCGCTCACGAAATGGCGGTTGCAGGGGTAGCTGGGGTCGGGCAGCAGGATCTCGTCGCCGGACTCGATCAGCGCAAGGCAAGCCAACTGCAGCGCAGCCGATGCGCCGGCCGTGACGACGATGCGGCGGGCCGGCACGTCGACATTGAAGCGGCTCTTGTACCAGCCGCTGATGCGTTCGCGCAGGTGGTCGAGGCCGGTGGCCTGCGTGTACTGCGTGGCGCCTGCGCGCACGGCGCGGGCGGCGGCTTCCTGCACGAGCGGCGGCGCGGTGAAGTCGGGCTCGCCGATGTTCAGGAAGATCATCGGCCGGTCGGTGTGAGCCACCTCGCGTGCCAGTACACCCGCGGCCTTGGCCACTTCCATCACATAGAAGGGCTCGATGCGCTGCGCGCGCGTCGAAATCCTCATGCCTTGGCCTTGCCTGAAGCCCGATCAGCTTCGACTTCGAGCGGACGCAATTGCGGCGCCAGGCCGTTGAGCACGGCGTTCACATACTTGTGGCCGTCGGTGCCGCCGAATTCCTTGGCCAGCTCGATGCACTCGTTGAGCACCACGCGCCACGGCACGTCGAGGCAGTTCTGGAATTCGTAGACGCCGATCCACATCACGGCGTGTTCAACGGGCGAGATTTCTTCGAACTTGCGGTCGAGCAGCGGGCGGATCAGCGCGTCGAGTTGCTCGGCGCCTGCGATCGAGCCGTGCAGCAGCGCGTCGTAGTGCAGCGCATCGGCCTTGTGGAAGCCCGCGAGGTCGCGCGTGAAATGGTCGATGTCGGTCGGGTCGTTGCGGCCCACCAGGTGCTGGTAGAGCGCCTGCAGCGCGAACTCGCGAGCGCGGCTGCGGTTGGACTTGGCCGAAGCCTTGCGCGCGCCGGTGCTGGTGAGGCCCACGCGCGATTGACGGGGCTTGGTGCCAGTGGGCTTGGAGGTGTCTTCGGTCATGAAAGGGTGGCCAACAGTTGCGCCATCTCGACAGCCACACGGGCTGCGTCGCGGCCCTTGTCGGTCTGCCGGGCAACGGCTTGCTCGAGGTTTTCGGTGGTGATGATCGCGTTGGCGATGGGAAGGCGGTAGTCGAGTGAAACGCGGCTCACGCTCGCGCCCGATTCGTTGGCCACCAGTTCGAAGTGGTAGGTCTCGCCGCGGATGATGCAGCCCAGCGCTACGAGCGCGTGGTAGCCGCCGCGCTCGGCCAGCGCCTGCAGGGCGATGGGCACTTCGAGCGCGCCGGGCACCTGCACATGGTGGATGTCGGAAGCGGCCACGCCGAGCGATTCGAGTTCCGACAGGCAGGCCGAAGCCAGCGCATCGGTGATGTCGGCATTGAAGCGCGCCTGCACGATGCCGATGCGCAGGCCTTTTCCGTTGAGCGGCTTGGCGTCCGCGCCTTTGTTTGCACCTTGCATGATGGTCAGTCTTTCGTGAGGTAGCCGGCAATTTCGAGGCCGTAGCCCGCAGCCATGCTCGGCATGCGACGCGGCGTGCCGAGCAGGTTCATCTTGTGCACGCCGCATTCGCGCAGGATCTGCGCGCCGATGCCGTAGCTGCGCAGGTCCATGCGGCCGCGCTCGGGCGCTTGCGCGGGACGCGCGGTGCCGTCGAACTGGGCCAGCAACTCGGCGGCCGATTCGCCGCAGTTCAGCAGCACGGCCACGCCCTTGCCTTCGGTCGCGATGTGCGAGAGGCTGGCGTCCAGGCTCCACGAGTGCAGCGAGCGGTTGATTTCGAGCGCGTCGAGCACCGACAGCGGCTCGTGCACGCGCACCGACACCGTGTCTTCGGGCGCCCACTTGCCGCGCACCAGCGCGAGGTGAACGCCGCGGCTGGGCTTGTCGATGAAGGCGTGGGCGGTGAAGGCACCCCAGGCAGTCTGGATTTCGCGGCAGCCGACTTTTTCGACCAGCGTTTCGACGCGGCTCCTGTGCTCGATCAGCGCGGCGATGGTGCCGATCTTGATGTCGTGCTCGGCCGCGAAGACCTGCAGGTCGGGAAGGCGGGCCATGGTGCCGTCTTCGTTCATCACCTCGCAGATCACCGAAGCGGGCGAGCAGCCGGCCATGGCGGCGAGGTCGCAGCCGGCTTCGGTGTGGCCGGCGCGCATGAGCACGCCGCCGTCCACCGCCTGCAGCGGGAAGATGTGGCCGGGCTGCACCAGGTCGGCGGCCACGGCGTTGGGCGCGACGGCGGCTTGCACGGTGCGCGAGCGGTCGGCGGCCGAGATGCCGGTGGTCACGCCTTCGGCGGCTTCGATCGACACCGTGAAGGCGGTCGAGTGCTTGGCGCCGTTGCGCTGGACCATCGGCGGCAGTTGCAGCCGCTCGCACATCTCGCGCGAGAGCGTCAGGCAGATCAGGCCGCGCGCGTGGCGCGCCATGAAGTTGATGGCTTCGGGCGTGATGTGGTCGGCGGCGATGACGATGTCGCCTTCGTTCTCGCGGTCTTCCTCATCGACCAGGATCACCATGCGGCCGGCGGCAAGCTCGGCCACGATTTCCTCGACCGAGGCGATCGGTGCGGGGGCGCGCGCGGTGCGGGGGGCGCCGATGGGCGTGACGGAGGCGTTCATTCGGCTGTGTCCTTGGAATACGGGGCGGTCGGCGGCACCAGCACGCCGGCCTGGAGCATGCGCTCCACGTAGCGCGCCACGGTATCGATTTCCAGGTTGATCTTCGAGCCGGCCTTCAGGCCGCCGAGGGAGGTGTTTTCGACGGTGTGCGGGATCAGGTTGATGCTGATCTCGGCGCCGCCTTCGATGTCTTTCACGGTGTTGACCGTGAGGCTCACGCCGTTGATGGTGATGGAGCCCTTGTAGGCGAGGAAGCGGGCGAGGGCGGGCGGCGCGACCACGCGCAGCTCCCAGCTTTCGCCGACCGGCTCGAAAAAGCTCACGGTGCCGATGCCGTCCACATGGCCGGCCACGATGTGCCCGCCGAGCCGGTCGCTGGCGCGCAATGCCTTCTCGAGGTTGATGCGGCTGCCTTCGTCGGTCAGGCCGGCGGTCTTGTCGAGCGATTCGGCGGAAATGTCGATGGTGAACTGCTGTCGCTCGGGCAGGAGCGTGGTGACGGTCATGCAGGCGCCGTTGAGCGCGATGCTGTCGCCGAGCCCCACGTCATCGAGATACCCGTCGGGCACCGCAATGCTGAGTCTTTTGCCAAAGGAGGAGGAGGTGCCGAGGTCGTGAATGGCGACGATGCGCCCCACGCCGGTGATGATTCCGGTGAACATTCGCACATTTTCGCAGAGAACGAGGGGCGTTCGGGGTAAACGCTAGAACGCGTCCCTTCCGGCGACCCGGGCCACGATCCGAAGGTCCGGCCCGAGCATGTCGACAGACCTGAATTCCAGGGGCAGCGCGCCAGCCAGCGAGGTCAGCGGACCGCCCGTGTGCAGGTGGCTTGCAATGTCGAGCCCCTTGCCGATCAGCTTGGGAGCCATGTAGACCAGCAGCTCGTCGACGCAGCCTTCACGCAGCATCGACCCATTGAGCTTGTGGCCCGATTCGACGTGCAGCTCGTTGACGCCGCGCGCCGCCAGGTCCTTCAGCAGGGCGGGCAGGTCGACCTTGCCATCGGCGTTGGGCAGGCAGGTGACCGTGGCGCCACGGGCTTCCAGCGCGGCGGCCTTGGCTTCGTCGCGGCTGGCTGCGTAGATCCAGACTGGGCGACCCGCTATGAATATATGAGCGTCGACCGGCGTCTGGAGTCGACTGTCCACCACCACCAGATGCGGCTGGCGCGGGGTGTCCACCAGGCGCACGTCAAGGCGCGGGTTGTCTTCGAGCACGGTGCCGACGCCCGTCAGCACCGCGCTGGCCCTGGCCCGCCAGGCATGGCCGTCGGCGCGGGCTGCTTCGGACGTGATCCATTGGCTCACGCCGTTGTCCAGCCCGGTCTTGCCGTCGAGCGAGGCCGCGACCTTCAGGCGCACCCACGGCTGCTTGCGGACCATGCGGCTGAAGAAGCCGATGTTCAGTTCGCGCGATTCGGCTGCGCCGGGCCCGACCTCCACCTCGACACCCGCCGCGCGCAGGCGCTCGAAGCCTTGTCCCGCCACCAACGGGTTCGGGTCGGCGAGCGATGCCACGACCCGCCGCACCCCCGCCGCGATCAGCGCATCGCAGCAAGGGCCGGTGCGGCCATGGTGCGAGCAGGGCTCGAGCGTGACGTAGGCCGTGGCACCGGCGACCGAATGGCCTTGCGCTGCGGCATCGCGCAGCGCCATCACTTCGGCATGCGGGCCGCCGGCTTTTTGCGTGTGGCCCTGGCCGAGCACGCGGCCGTCGGCATCGCACAGCACGCAGCCCACGCGCGGATTCGGATCGGTCAACAGCAGCGCCGAAGCGGCCAGTTGCAACGCGGTGGCGATGTGCTGTGTGTCTTGTTTGTGAGATGGCATGGGGCCTGGCGGGAAAAATTAACAGCGGTGTCGCCGGATCATACGAGCGGCATCCGAACACGGATGAACGGCGCGCATGCCCGCGCGGATGGCCCCTTAGGCTCGAAGCCCGATGGCGGGAACAAAGAAGCAACTCGAGTTGCAAGCGCACAGGGAGGACATCGATACATGGCTTCATCGAAGCATTCAGGCGCGGGCTTTTCGCTCGTGGAGGTACTCGTTTCCATCGTCGTGTTGAGCGTGGGCTTGCTCGGCATGCTGCACATGCTGCTGGCTTCGGTGCGCACGAGCAACGAAGCCGCCACATTCACTGCGGCGGTCAACCTTGTTCGCGAACTGTCGGAGAAGGCGCGCATGAACAAGGGCGTCGCCGCGAGCAACAGCGCGGCCAATGCCTACCTTGTCGAGCAGTGGGCGGCGGGTTCGGGCAACGATGCAGGTTCTGCCGGCCGGATGTGCGTGGCATCGGGCGCATCCTGCAACGCGGCGCAATTGGCGGGCTGGGACATGCGCGAGTGGAAGCAGCGGGTTGCCAAGGCATTGCCCGAAGCCCGTGTCAGCGTGTGCTTCGACGAAACGCCGTGGAACGATGCGGCGGGCGAGTACGCATGGCCGTGCAGCCACACGGGCCGCAACGTGGTCGTGAAGCTCGGCTGGACACCGCGCGTGCTCGCCGAAACGGCGCCGATGCCCACGCGCGCGCCACGTCTCGTGATGCAGTTGGTCCCGGGACAAGCGGACGACGGCCATGCCGGTTCGTGAGCCCATGGTGCCTGCGTCGCAACGCGGAGTCACGCTGGTCGAACTGCTGGTCGCCGTGGCCATCGCGTTGGGGCTGGTGCTCGCCGCCACGGCCACGTTCCTTGGCAGCAGGCAGTTGTTCAATGCCGACAACGAAGCCCATGCGGTCGAAGATTCGCTGAGGTTCGCGGGCTTTGTCGTCAAAGGCATCGTGCGGCAGGCGGGCTATGCCGACTACGCACCCGACCACATCGATGCGGATGGCATGGCGGCCAGCGGAAGCAATGCGAACCTGCTCGCGTCCTCCGACGATCCGCTCGACCTGAACATCGTCGGCGCCAGCAACACCCGCGTCGGCGCCACCGGCAACGGCTACGGCCGGCACAACAGCCGGGGCGTGAATGGCAGTGACTCGCTGCTCGTGCGCTTCTTCGGCCGCAGCCGTGCGGCAGGCGATGGCACCGAGCCCGACGGCACCATGGTCGATTGCATGGGCTTCGCGCAACCGGGCCCCGTCGCCGGCCGTGCAACGTCCGCGGACCGTGCCTGGAGCTTCTTCTATGTCACCGAGGCCGCGGACGGCGAGCCCGAGCTTTATTGCAAGTACCGCAGCGACAAGACAGGCAGCTTCAGGGCCGAGCCTCTGGCACGCGGCATCGAAGTGTTCAAGGTCGTCTACGGGCATGACAGCAACGGTGACGGTGTCCCCGAGCGCTGGCTCGATGCCATGCAGATCGAAGCGCAGGCCGCCACTGCCGCGAAGACCAACGACGAATGGCGCAAGGTGGTCGCGCTGCGCATCGGCATGGTGGCGCGCAGCGCGCGCGACAACAGTGGGCCCCGGCGGGCCGGTGAACTGCTCTATCCACTGGGGCCAGCATTTTTCGATGTGAGCTTCAAGCCCAAACCCGATGGCCGGCTGCGACGCGTCGCGACCTTCACGGTCATGCTGCGCAACGTCGCGAGAGATGCCCGGCCATGAGGCGGACGGTGCGATCCCCGCAGCATGGTTTCTCGCTGATCGTCGTGCTGCTGATGCTGGTCGTTGTCTCGGTGCTGGGAATCGGTGCTGCGCAGGTGTCGCTCGTCAACGAACGCAGCGCGCGCAACGACCGCGACACCGAAGTGGCGTTCCAGGCCGCCGAGGCCGCGCTGGTCGATGCCGAGAGCGATGTGCTCGGGCCCAACGACAGCACGCGACAACGCCTGTGTCTTTTCAGCAGTGCGGACGCAACGGCCTTCATGGCCGGATGCGGTGGCGAAGGCGAACGCCAGGGCTTGTGCGCGCCGAGCGAGCCCGGCAGCGAGCCGGCCTGGATGACGGCCGACTTCTCGGCCGATGCGGGCAAGTCGGTGGCCTACGGCACGTTCACCGGCCAGCACTACCTCAGCGGCGATGCCGCACGCGGCTCGCGTGCCGGTGCGCTGTCCGCGAGGGCGCCACGCTACATCGTGGAAGCCCTTCGCCATCGCGGCGGGTGGCAGGCCGATCAGCTCCAGAGCGCGAGCGCGAGCGCAAGCGACGCCCGCTACATCTTCCGTGTCACGGCCATCGGCTACGGCATGCGCGAGGAAACACAGGTGGTGCTGCAGACCAGTTTGTACAAACCGGCAGCCAGCGCTGGCTGTCCTTCATGAACGGCGGAACTCGCATGCGTGGTCTTCAGATTCCCGGTATCGCTGCCTTGGTTCTTTGCGCCGCAGAATGCGCACACGCCGCGACATCCGCGCTGCCGCCGGACGCGGTTCTTCCGGACGAGCCGCTCGCCTCGCTGGCGTCGCACGCCGATCCCCATGTGGTGCTCGACCTCGCACTCAAATCCGCGAATGCCGGCGCGGCCTACCGGGGCCGCTTCGACTGGACCCAAACCTATACGGGCTACTGGGACCCGATGGGCTGCTATCTCTACGCGAGTTCTGACGGCTACTTCAAGCGCGTGGCGAAAGCAACGAAGGGCGGTGGGGGAGCGATCGTCTGCAGTCACCAATGGAGCGGCAATCTGCTGAACTGGGCCGCGACATCCTCTCTCGATTCGGTGCGCCTTGCATTGACCGGAGGAGATCGCGTGGTGGACTTGCCCGACCGAACGGTGCTGCAGCGTGCGGTGCTGCCGCAAGAGTTCTATCGCAGCAGTCACTTTCCCGGCAAGGCACTGACGGGCAACCTGGACAAGCTCACACCGCTGGTCGCGAGTGGTGCTGAAGGAGTGCGCGCCACGGACACGGTCCACTTCAACAGTTGCCTGGACCAACTGCTGATCGGCCCGAGTGCCACGGGCACCTGCAGCGAACCAGGGAGCGACCAGCGATACGGACCGGGGCTTGCCAGCGCGTCCTATGCCGCGCGCGTGGAGGTCTGCACGCCCGACGAGGCGCTCGCGCGCCGTGCCCTCTGCTTCAAGTACCCCAGCGGCAATCACAAGCCCATCGGGGCCATACAGGCGTATTCCGAGCGGCTGCGCTTTTCCGTCTTTGGCTATCTGCAGGACGACGACGCCGCGCGCTATGGCGGTGTGCTGCGCGCGCCCATGAAGCACACCGCGCCCACGAAAACCGATGCCGCCTTCGACCGGGTGAACAACGTGCAGGCGGAGTGGGATGCGGACACGGGTGTCTTCAAGGCCGACCCGATGTCTTCATCCGCTGCCCGGGACGGCGCTGCAACGTTCAGCGGCGTCGTCAATGCCATCAACCGGTTCGGGCCCAGCGACGCACGGCAAGGCAGCTACAACAGGTTCGACCCTGCAGGCGAGCTTTACTACGAGTCGCTGCGTTACCTGCAAGGCAAGCCGCCGTCGCCTGAGGCCGCTGCAGGTCTGGCTGCGGGCAACGACGCCCGCAAAGGCGGCCTCCCTGTCTACAACGGTACCGATCACTGGGCTGCACTGGCGCGAACCCAGTCGACCGCTGCGAGCTGCCAGAGAAACCACATCCTTGCGATCGGTGACCTGGAAACGGACCACGACCGATCCTTGCCCGGTTTGCCCAGAGGCGGCTCGCCTGCGGATTTCGATCGTGGTTTCAACAGCGCGGACCACGAGCCGGACACGGCCTACTGGACAAGCCTCATCGGCGCGTTCGAGAACAAGGAAGCGCTTTCCTATCCGCATCCGTCCGGCAAGACAGGCCTTACGACCACCGGCAACAGCGGTCCGCCCGCCTTCAACTACAAAGGCGGCGCGCGGCTCACGTCGCGCAGCATGGCGGCTGCGGACACGGGCGCCGACCGGGGCTCGTTCGGCATGGCGGGCCTTGCGTACTGGGCACGCACGCAGCGGATTCGCGGCGATCTTCCGGACGCCCGGGTGCAGACCTTCGCCATCGACCTGGGGCAGGGCGGCGACGGTGCGGTCCGGCAGAAGCAGCGCGGCAGCGCGTTCTACCTCGCTGCCAAGTACGGGGGCTTCGAGGACAGCAACGACGACGGCAATCCGTTTCGGGCGTCCGATGGTGTCAGGCGGCCGGACGTGAGCAGCAACGCCGAGTGGGCAGACGGCCTTGATGCGGACGGGCAACCGATGCCCTCGAACTACTTCATGGCGAGTGACCCGCAGCAAATGGCGTCGGCGATCCGCAGGGTCTTCCAGCAGGCGGCCATGCCATCGGATCGCGGTGTGACGAGCGGCGCGGTGTCGTCGGACCGGCTCACGCAGGCGGGCGCCAATGTCTACCTTGCACAGTCTGGTGGGCGCCGGTGGGCGGGCACGCTGCTGTCGTATCCGCTTGCCCTTGATGCGGCCACAGGCAAGGTGCAGCGCGGCGAGCGGCCCGACTGGGACGCCGGCGCCCTGTTGACCGGCCGTGCGACAGCCCAGCCGCCGGTGGCCGCGCGCGATCCGGCCGACAGGCGCATCTTCAGCCTCTCGACGGGCGGGGTGGGCGTGTCGTTCGTATGGGCGGCGCTCGATACGACCCTTCGTGGCCACCTGAGTGCAACGCCCTATGCCGAGCCTGCAGCGTCAGACGCCTTCGGGCCCGAGCGGCTGGCCTATCTGCGGGGAGATCGGCGCAAGGAGCTGTCGAGTCCGGACGGCATGTTCCGTGTTCGCGATTCGGTCATGGGCGACATCGCCCACTCCATTCCCTTGTTCGTGGGTGCGCGGCAAGGCCGGCAGGCGGCCGTGTATGTCGGCGCCAACGACGGCATGCTGCATGCGTTCTCCGCCCGAACGGGTGAAGAACTGTTTGCCTATGTGCCCCGCAGCTTGCTGCCCAAGCTGGCCGCTTACACCTCGCCCGACTACATCCATCAAAGCGAGGCCGACGGCCCGCCGGTGGTCGGCGAAGCGCCGGCAGCCCATGGCACGCAGAGGACCGTTCTGGTCTCCGGCACAGGCGGTGGGGCCACCGGCGTCTTCGCACTCGATGTGACCGACCCTTCGGCTTTCTCCGCGGACAAGGTGATGTGGGAGTTCAGCGGTGCGGATGACGCGGACATGGGCCACCTGACGCAGGCACCGCGCATTCTGAAGTTCCGCACCTCGGCGGCGACCCGCGCGGGCGCTGCCACCTACGGCTGGTTTGCCGTCGTGCCTTCGGGTTTCAACAACGCCAATCCTGACAAGCGTGCCGCGCTGTTCCTGCTCTCGCTGGACAAGCCCGTCGGTGCTTCGTGGGCGCGGGGCGTCAACTATCACAAGATCGTCCTGCCGCGTGCGGCCGACAACGCCATCGTGAACGCATTGAGCGTGCCGGGCGACTATGCGGCCGCAGATGGCGCCACGCGCTTTCTCTATGCCGGCGATACCCAGGCCAACCTGTGGAAGTTCGACTTCACCGGCAACGCGCCGTGGAGCGAGGGCAACGCATTGGGGTTCAAGGGCCATCCCCTGATGGTTGCGATGGGCGAGGGCGGTGCGGTTGCCAGGCGCCAGCCGATCACCGTGCAGCCGGAAGTCGGCGTGGGGCCGGACGGCGACGCCATCGTGCTTTTCGGCACCGGGAAGTTCGTGAGCCCGGAAGACCTGGCTCGCTCGAACCACGGGCTGCAGACCATGTACGCCGTGTTCGACAGCGGCACTGCCATTCCGGCCGGTGCTGCGCGCACGCAGCTTCAATCGCGCAAGGCGGCCGTTGCGACGGGAGAGATGCTCCCGTCCATCACGGGCGATGCGTTCGTGTACGGCGCTTTCGACCCCAAGACGGTCAGCCGGCGCGGCTGGTACTTCGATCTGCCGGCGTCACCTGATCAGGGCGAGCGACTGGTGTCCAGGCCGCTGCTGAGCGATGGCCATCTGTTCTTCAACACGCTGATCCCCAAGCCCAGCGCGTGCGGCGGCGACGGCGGCGGGCGCAGTTGTGCGGTCAACGCGATGACCGGACTCTCGAAGGGCGGCACCTGCGAGCCTTCAGATGCGGGCCGGCCGGGCACGGCGCACTTGCTGCAGCTGGGCGAGGCCGGCTACAGCGCGACCGACTCTTTCGGCCGCCGGTCGGCAACACGGCGGCTGGCTGTCGTCAGGCTGGGCACCCGGGGCGGTGTCTCGACGGCGCGGCCTGTAGCTGACGGCAAGGCCGCGCAAGTCGCGGGGCGCCTCAATTGGCGGCAGGTCATCGATTACCAGGGAGCAAGAAAAAAATGAGCACAGCAGCATCGCGCCGTCGCGGGTTCACGTTGATCGAGGTCATGATCGTGCTCGCCATCGTTGCCATCCTGGCGGCCATTTCCTATCCGTCGTACATGGACTTCGTGCGCAAGAGCTGGCACAGCGAAGCACGGTCCGCGCTGATGCAGCAGATGCAGCACCAGGAGCGCCACTTCACCCAGGTCGGCCGCTACCACGCCTACGAAGGCGATTCGGGCAACGGCGGCGCGGGTGGCAAGTACACCGTCGAAAGCGGCAATTGCGAGGGGCACGGCAACATCGAAAGCTGCGTCCGGCTCACGGCGAACCTGAAGGCCGGCCTCTCCGATCCACGGGTCGGCAAGTTCTGGATCGACAGCAAGGGCGGCAAGGGGTGCGATGGCCTGCCGCGCGGCAGGTGCTGGCAGTGAAGACGTTCTTGCGCAGCGCGAAGCGTTTGGGCGGCTTCACGCTGGTCGAGCTGATGGTCGTCGTGGCCATCGTCGCCGTGGTGGCGACCATCGGTGTGCCGAGCTTTCGCGACCTGCTGATCAATCAGCGTCTGGCGGCCGCAGCGCAGGGCTTCAGTTCCGCGTTGAGCCTGGCGCGCATGGAAGCCATCCAGCGCTCGCAGAGTGTCAGGGTGCTTGCGTTGGCGGGCAACGACTGGGCCAGTGGCTGGTCCGTGCTGGCCGGGCCGGAGTCCTCGCTTCAGACATTGCGAAGTTTCGAGCGGTTGCCGGAGGGCGTGAGCGTCGATGCAGCGCTCGGAGACGGATTCGCGCAGGGCCTGCGCTATGACAGCAACGGATTTTCCCGTCGGGCATCCAGCGGGGCTTTCAGGGCCGGATGTCTCACGCTGAAGGCACAGACCGGTCGCCGGGCATCGATCATCGTGTCCGGATCAGGCCGGACCCGGGTTTGCGACCCGGATCGGCGAGGAGATTGCGGCACAGGTGCGTGCGGCAAGGGAGGCGCGAGGGAGGAAGAAGGTGCCTGACGCGGCATGACGCGGCGTGAAGCGAGGTCACGCGAAGCCGCGCGCCGGCTCAGATGTCCCGCAGCAACTGCCTGAACTCGTCCACGTCCTCGAAGCTGCGGTACACCGAGGCAAAGCGCACGTAAGCCACCTTGTCCATGCGCTTGAGTTCGCGCATCACGAGTTCGCCGACCTTGGTCGAGTCGATTTCGCGCAGGCCGCTGGCCAGCAGTTTCTGTTCGATGCGCAACAGGGCGTTGTCGATCTGCTCGATGCTCACCGGCCGCTTGCGCAGCGCCAGCATCATCGAGGCGCGCACCTTGCTCGAATCGAAGTCGGCGCGGCTGCCGTCCTTCTTGACGACGACCGGAAAATTGACGTCGGGCCGTTCGTAGGTGGTGAAGCGCTTGTCGCAGGCGCTGCACTGGCGGCGCCTGCGGACGAAATCGGCATCTTCCGACACGCGGGTCTCGACGACCTGCGTTTCAAGATGACCGCAGAAAGGGCACTTCATGCGGCCATCACGATGCCGGGAGCAGCTTCGGGGTTCAGCGGTAGACCGGGAACCGGCTCGTCAGCGCATGCACCTTGGCGCGCACCGCGTCGATGTTCGCCGCGTCGCGCGGGTTCTCGAGCACGTCGGCGATCAGGTTCGCGGTGATGCGGGCCTCTTCGTCCTTGAAGCCGCGCGTGGTCATGGCGGGGGTGCCGATGCGCACGCCGCTGGTGACCATCGGCTTTTCAGGGTCGTTGGGGATCGCGTTCTTGTTGATCGTCATGTGGGCGCTGCCCAGCACGGCTTCGGCTTCCTTGCCGGTGATGCCCTTGGCGCGCAGGTCGACCAGCATCAGGTGGCTTTCGGTGCGTCCGCTCACGATGCGCAGGCCGCGCTGGGTGAGGGTGTCGGCCACGATCTTGGCGTTCTTGACCACTTGTTGCTGGTAAGCCTTGAACTCGGGCGCCATCGCCTCCTTGAACGCGACGGCCTTGGCGGCGATCACGTGCATCAGCGGGCCGCCTTGCAGGCCGGGGAAGATCGCGCTGTTGATGGCTTTCTCGTGCTGCGACTTCATCAGGATGATGCCGCCGCGCGGACCGCGCAGGCTCTTGTGCGTGGTCGAGGTCACGATGTCGGCGTGCGGCACCGGGTTGGGGTACACGCCCGCGGCCACGAGGCCGGCGTAGTGGGCGATGTCGACCATGAAGATCGCGCCGACGTCCTTGGCCACCTTGGCGAAGCGCTCGAAGTCGATGTGCAGCGAATAGGCCGAGGCGCCCGCGATGATCAGCTTGGGCATGTGCTCATGCGCCTTGCGTTCCATTGCGTCGTAGTCGATGGCTTCGTTGGCGTCCAGGCCGTAGCTCACCACGTTGAACCACTTGCCGCTCATGTTCAGGGGCATGCCGTGGGTCAGGTGGCCGCCTTCGGCCAGGCTCATGCCCATGATGGTGTCGCCGGGCTTCAGGAAGGCCAGCATCACGGCTTCATTGGCCGAGGCGCCGCAATGCGGCTGCACGTTGGCGGCGTCGGCACCGAAGATCTGCTTGATGCGGTCGATGGCCAGTTGCTCGGCCACGTCGACGTGTTCGCAGCCGCCGTAGTAGCGCTTGCCCGGGTAGCCTTCGGCGTACTTGTTGGTGAGCTGCGAGCCCTGGGCGGCCATGACGGCCGGCGAGGCGTAGTTCTCGCTGGCGATCAGCTCGATGTGATGTTCCTGGCGCGCGTTTTCGGCTTGAATTGCGGCCCAGATTTCGGGGTCGGTCTGTTCGACCAGGATATTGCGTTGGTACATGGCAGTCCTTTGAAGACGAGGTCCTTGTTCAACCAAACAAGGGCTGCCCAGGCGAACGGCTGAACGCCTGTTGTGGTCAGGCGGCACGCTTCCCAGTGGTATTCCACGTCAGCGCGTGGCACCTTTCTAGGGTGCTGCGCCTATCGCCAGTCGCGTACCGGCCGAGTGTAGCGCACACCCGGCCACAAGGCCTTCAGGAAACAGCGGAAAGCAGGGCGACCTTGGCGGGCTCCGAGCCTTCTTCGGCCTTGATCGGCGCCGGCGTTGGCGCCACGACGGGCATCGGCTGCGCGCGCACGGTCGTGCGGGGTGGCAGCACCGACGGCGCACGGCCGTTGGCAACCTGCAGCAGCCGCTCGTGCTCGGCCATCACCTTGCTGGCGTAACCGCCGTCGTCCTCGAGGTTGGCCGCGCCCACGTAGTAGCGCAGGCCGCCTTCGAGCGAGCCGGCTCGGGAGATGCATTCCTGCAGCACCTTCACGCCGACGCGCATGTTCGTCACCGGGTCGAAGGCGGTGAGCGTGCCGCCCGCGCTTTCGTACTTGTCGCCGTGCACGCGCGTCATGACCTGCATCAGGCCCTGGGCGCCGACATGGCTCTGGGCAAAGGGATTGAAGCTGGATTCCACGGCCATGATGGCCAGGATCAGCGTCGGGTCGAGCTTGGTGCGCTTGCCGATGTTGTAGGCCTCTGCCACGAGCACGCTCAGCGGCTCGGCCGCGACGCTGTACTTCTTGCTGAGCCAGTACGCGACGGCGGCCTGCTGCTTGGGCAGGTCGCCAGGGCTCGCGGCCGTGGTGCGCTCGATGGCGGTGGGCTCGAGGTCGGTGACTTCAGGCGCAGGCTTGCGCGACTGCAGCCAGCCCATCAATTGTTCCTCGCCGGTCTTGCGCAGATCGGGCCTCGCCACGAGGGCGAGGGCCGCGAACACGATGGCCAGACCGACCAGTGCAAACCCGTTATGGGTGATTTCAAAAAAGCCGTCTGCCACATCGGACACAAAGGTCCGTAGCCCGCGGGCTGTGGCATCAAACGCCTTGTTCATCGCTCTTCCTTTCTGTGCGGCACCCGCGTCGCAACGCCTGGAGCAGGCGAGGGATGAAGGCAACGGCGCTTGGATTGGTACGAATCAGGTTCCGCGCATGGAAGGAGGGGTTAGGAGCGCGGTGACCTGATCAAGCCGGGGGAGTTCGGCAGCGGATTCAGGGGAGGCCTTGCTGCGTCTGGCAGCGAAGGCAGGCGGATTCTAGCGTGGCTAAATACCCGGTCAAGCATAAGGAATTGATTTCTTATGCTAATAGTTACTTAAAAAATCGACCGTGACTGAGGTGTTTAGGCTTACGGGAAAGCCCTGAAAAGATTCGATTTGCAATGCGAGGGTGCGGCACCTAATCTGAACGGGCCTGAGGTTTCAGGCGTTTTTCCGAGGTCCGGTAGCCAGAGGTGCAAGTCAAAGGCTCGAACGACCGAGGATCCACGGTGGCAATCTCTTGCTGCCAGCACGACAGGAACCATTGACTTCCGGTCGCGCGAATCGATGGCATGGGTCTTATGCCCGCCATCAAGCCCGGTGATGAGGCACTCAGTCGAATCACCGGGCTTTCTTGTTTCTGCATTCGCACCTGTTTGCGGCACACTCCGGCGATGGACGTAGCTTCGATCAAACAAAACAAATGGGTGCGACGTGGGATCGTCGCGGTGCTGGTTCTGCTGGCCTTCTGGGTCATCGCCTGGTTGGCGGTGCCTCCGATCGCGAAGAGCCAGATTCAGAAGATCGCGAGCGAGAAGCTCGGCCGGCAGGTCACGGTCGGCAAGATCGACTTCAAACCCTGGACGCTCGAGCTCACGCTGAACGACCTGCGCATTGCCACCGCCGACGGCAGCAAGCCGCAAGTGGCCATCCAGCGCATCTACGCAGATGCGGAGCTGCAGTCGATCTTCCGCCTCGCGCCGGTGATTGATGCTGTCACGATCGACGGCCCCGCCATCCTGCTCACGCACCAGGCCGACGGCAAGTACGACATCGACGACATCCTGGCCAAGCTCTCGGCCGGCCCGCCGCCCGACCCCAATGCCAAGCCGGCGCGCTTTGCCATCTACAACATCGCGATCAATGGCGGCTCGGTCGATTTCGACGACCAGACCGTCAAGCGCAAGCACGAACTGCGCGACTTCGTGCTCAAGGTGCCTTTCCTGAGCAACCTCGCCTCCAAGCGCGACATCAACACCGAGCCCAAGCTGGCCTTCACGCTGAACGGCAGCAAGTTCGACTCGGCCGCTTTCACGGCGCCCTTTTCGGAGAGCCGCAAGACCGACGCCCACGTGCAGTTCAAGGGCCTCGACCTGGTGCCATACCTCGGGTACATCCCCGGCGGCCTGCCGGTGCGCCTGCAGGCGGGCAGCCTGGATGCCGACCTGAAGATCGGTTTCGAGCAGGGCGCCGCAACGGGCCTGAAGATCACCGGCACTGTCGAGGCGCACACCACCAAGGTGGCCGATGCGCGTGGTCGTGACCTGCTGGGCTTCGAGTCGCTCAAGCTGGTGCTGGCCGACGTGCGGCCGCTGGAGTCGGTGTTTCATCTGAGCGAGATCGGTCTGGTCAACCCGCAACTGGCGGTCGCCCGCGACGCGGCCGGCAAGCTCAACCTGCTGGCCACAGACCCGGCCACCGGGGCGACCGAAAAGGCGGCGCCTTTGCCTGCTGCCGCGGCCAGCGCGCCCGCCGGCAAGCCCGCCGAAAAACCGATGCTGAAGGTGCAGGTCGACAAGGTTGCCCTGAGCGGCGGGCGCATCGGCTGGCGAGACGAAACCGTCAAGCCCACTGCGGCGGTCGACCTGACCGAACTCGGTGTCGACGTCACCGGCGTCACCTGGCCGATGGAAAAGCCGGCCGAGTTCAACGGCAGCACCGCCATCGCCGGCGCCAGCCTCAAGTTCAAGGGCAGCGCGACCGACAAGGTGGCCGACGTGCAGACCGAGGTCGATGCGCTGCCGCTGTCGCTCGCTGCGCCCTATCTGGCGCAGAGCCTGGAGCCCACGCTGGACGGCAAGCTCAGCGGCCAGATCGACATTGCCTGGGCCCAGCCCGACCTCAAGTTCAAGGCGCGCCGCCTGTCGGCCGATGGGCTGGCGCTGACCCAGTCCAAGACCGCGCTGGCCAGTGTCGGCCGCTTCGAGCTGGTCGACGCTGAAGTCGACATGACCAAGCACACACTGAATGTGGCTTCGTTCACCGCGACCAATCCCAAGGTGCGCATCGAGCGCGACAACGAAAAGCGCTGGATGTTCGAGCGCTGGCTCAAGACACCGGCCGGCGGCAGCTCCAAGGAAGCCGAAGCCAAGGTGGCCGCGCCCAAGCCTGCTGCCGCACAGGCGCCGCAGCCCGGCGCCAACACCAAGCCGTGGGCGCTGACCATCGGCACCGTGGCGGTCGACAACGGCAGCCTCTCTTATTCAGACAAGGCGAGCACGACGCCGGTGGCGGTCGAGATCACCGCCTTCAAGCTCAATGCCCAGAAGATCGCGCCGGACACCAACACCGTCTCGCCGCTGCAGGTGTCGGGGCGCATCGGTTCCGCAGGCCGCTCGGCTGATCCGGGGCGCTTCGACTACAAGGGCAACCTCGTGCTGAAGCCGCTGGCCGCTGAAGGACATCTGGAGATTGCGTCCTTCCCCGCGCATGCCTTCAAGGCCTATTACGCCGATGCGCTCAATGTCGACATCCGCCGCGCCTTCGCCAGCTATCGCGGCACGGTGCGCTACGCGACCACCCCGGCGGGCATGAGCGTCAAGCTGGCCGGCGACACCGCGCTCGACGACTTCCGCGCCAACAGCGTTTCGCTCACCCAGTCGCCCGGCTTCGACCGCAACAACAACCAGTTGCTGAGCTGGAAGACCCTGAGCCTGCGCGGCCTGCAGGTCAGCATGGCGCCCAATGCCGCGCCGGTGGTCGATGTGCGCGAAACCACGCTGACCGACTTCTTCGCCCGCGTGATCGTCGACCCCACCGGCCGGCTCAACCTGCTGAACCTGACCAAGAAGGGCGAGGCCGAAGCCAACGCCGCCGCAGCGGCCGCTGGCCAAGCCAGCACCCGCAAGGGCCCCGGCGGTACGACCACCACCACCGCGACCCGTGCGGCGCCACCGAAGCCGACGGGCGGCGCGCCGGTGCCGGCCGAAGCCATGGTCGGCGGGGCGCCCGAGCCCGCCAAGCCTGCGGCGGCCGCACCGGTTGCCACGGCACAGGCCGCCGACACAGGCCTGGCACCGGTCATCAACTTCGGCCCGATGAGCCTGGTCAACGGCAAGATCGACTTCACCGACCTGTTCGTCAAGCCCAACTACTCGGCCGATCTCAGCGAGCTGACCGGCAAGCTCAGCTCGTTCTCGTCGAACCCGCCGAAGGGCGAGGGCGGCCGGCCTGCGCTGGCGGATCTCGAACTGCGCGGCAAGGCGCAGCAGACGGCGGCGCTGGAAATCACCGGCAAGCTCAATCCGCTGGCCAAGCCGCTCGAACTCGACATCACCGCCAAGATGCGCGACCTCGATCTGGCGCCGCTGTCGCCGTACTCGGTGCGCTATGCCGGCCACGGCATCGAGCGCGGCAAGATGAGCATGGACGTCAACTACAAGGTGGCGCCCGATGGTCAGCTGACCGCCACCAACAAGCTGGTGCTCAACCAGCTGCAGTTCGGCGACGAAGTGGCGGGCGCACCCGCCAGCCTCCCCGTGAAGCTGGCCGTGGCCCTGCTGGCCGACCGCAACGGCGTGATCGACGTCGACCTGCCGCTCAGCGGCTCGCTCAACGACCCGCAGTTCAGCGTCGGCCCGCTGATCTGGAAGGCCGTGCTTAACCTGATCGTCAAGGCGGTCACGGCGCCGTTCAGCCTGCTCACGGGCGGTTTGGGCGGCGGCAGCGGCGAATCGAGCGCCATCACCTTCGAGCCGGGCAGCTCGACGCTCAGCGACACGGCCAAGGAGAGCCTGGGCAAGGTCGTGAAGGCGCTGACCGACCGGCCCACCTTGCAGATGACCGTGGTCGGCACCTCCAGCCTCGAAAAGGAACGCGACGCCTACCAGCGCCAGCGCCTGCGCCAGCTCACCCTGGCCGAAAAGCGCCGCGTCGCGGTGCGCGGCGGTCAGACCGGCACCGACGTGCCGCCGGTCACCGACGCCGAATACCCCGAGCTGCTGACCGCCGTCTACAAGCGTGCCGACATCACCAAGCCGCGCAACATGGTCGGCCTGGCCAAGGACCTGCCCGTCAAGGAAATGGAAAACCTGTTGCTTGCGAGCGTGCCGGTCGATGAAGAGTCGATGCGGCAACTGGCGGTCGAGCGTGGCGCCGCCGTGCGCGACTACCTGCTTGCGCAGAAGCTGCCGAGCGAACGCCTGTTCCTCGGCGCGGTGCGCACCACGGCCAGCGGCTCCGACTGGAAGCCGGGCGCTGAACTCAGCCTGACCATGAAGTGAAGGGCAGGGACTTGGCTTTTTCCTTCAGCTTGCTATATATGTAGTCCGTTAACCTCCACGCCCACAACCCCGCGTTCGCCGCCGTTGCACAACGGAATTCGGCGGCCAACCGCAAGTGGGTGAAAATGTCGATGCGCGCCGGCCTTTGCCGGCGCCTTCGCTTTCTCTACTAAGACAACGATTTCGCGCAGTGACCTCTACTTCTTCCAAGCCCAACGACCTTCAGGCCCTCGACACGCTCACCGGCGGCGCCTTCACCGCGCCGACCTCCGGCGAGCGTTCCGCGCGCATCCGCGACTGGCTCGCGGGCAACCCCGCGCCCGAGCAAATGCAGGAAGTCTTCAAGGAGCTGAGCGGTCGCGACAAGGGCGCCGCGCGCCTGCTGCGCGAAAAGCTCGATGAGCTCAAGCGCGCCAAGGGCCAGGAGGCCATGGCCGCCGAATGGTCGCAAAAGGCCGAGGGGCTGCTGGGCCAGTCCAAGCTGAACATCGCCGACGCCCTGGCTTGGCAGCGTGATGCCGCCAAGGCCGGCGCGCCGCTGTCGCGCGAACCGCTGGCCGGTCTGAAGCTCAAGCTGGCCGAGCGCGTCAAGGGCATCGAAGACCTGCAACACCGTGCCCAGGTTCACCGCGAAGCCGCCGTGCTGCTGGCGCAACGCTTCGAAGTGCTGTCTACCAAGGGCTGGCAGGACGCCCAGGCCGCCGAGGAATCGCTGCGCGCCGACGTCGTTCACTGGCAGCAGCAGGCAACGGAAATCACCTCCGACGCCAACTGGAACAGCCTGGACGCCAAGTTCGCGCCACAGCTCGAATCGTCGAAGTCGCAACTGCTGGTTGTGTCCGATGCGTTCCATGGTGCGCTGGCGCTGGCAATTGCCGCCGCTGCCGATGCCGCTGCGCCGCTGCCGCCCGTACCCGTGTGGGCCGACGAACTGCGCGCCGCGCGTGGCGAAGTCGTGGCGCCCAAGGCCGCTGCACCCGCACGGCCCGCCGCGCCAAAGGTCGATCCGGCCGTGCGCGCTGCTGCGCAAGACGCCGTGCAAGCCGCGCTTGCCAAGCTCGAACAGGAAACCGCCGAAGGCCACGGCAAGGCCAGCGCCGGTGCGGCCGCCGCCCTGCGCGCTGTGCTCAAGGAGCACGGCAAGCTGGTCGAGGCAGCACTTGAAGCCCGCGTGCATGCCGCGCTGGTGGCCGCCGGCGAACTCGAAGGCTGGCAGCGCTGGAGCGCCGACAAGGTCCGTGAAGACCTCGTCGCCAAGGCCGAAGGCCTGCTCAAGCGCCCCGAAGGCCAGGCCCTTGGCGGCCGCAAGATGCAGGAAACGCTGCGCGCGCTGCGCGACCAGTGGAAGCAATCCGATCAGGGCGGCGTGCCGAACCATGCGCTCTGGAAGCGCTTCGACGAAGCTTGCAACGAAGCCCACAAGGTGGTCGAGGCCTGGCTCGAAAAGGTCCGCGCCGATGCTGCCGAGCACCGCGCGCATCGCGTGGCGCTGATCGAAGAGGTCAAGGCCTGGGCTGCCGAGCATGCCGGCGCCTCCGACCTGAAGGCGCATAACCGCGCGCTGCACCAGTTCGCCGACCGCTGGCGCGATGGCGGCCATGTGGGCGAGAAGGTGTTTGCCGAACTGCAACCGCTGTGGAACGAAGCTTTCGGTGCCGCCCGCGCGCCGTTCGAGACGGCCCAGAAGGCCAGCGTCGAACGTCGCCAGGCCATGATTGCCGAGGCTGTCGAGCTGGGCGCCCAGCCGGTGCTGCGCATCGACGCCGTCAAGGCGCTGCAACAGCGCTGGCAAGCCGAGGCACAAGGTGTGCCGCTCGACCGTCGCCATGAACAGAAGATGTGGGATGCGTTCCGTGCGCCCATCGACGAAGCCTTCAACCGCAAGACCGCCGAGCGCGAGAAGGCGTCGTCCGCAATGAGCGAGCACGACCGTCACGTGCTGGACGCGTCCAAGGCGCTCGATGCCGCCAACGCCGGCGGCGACGTGCAGAAGATTCGCGCCGCCATCGCCCGCCTCGAAGGCGCGCTGCGCGGCGAAGCGCCGCCTCCGGCACCGAAGGCCGAGCGCGCAGCGGCAACCAGCGATGGTCCCTCTGTGGGCGCCACCGAGGTGGTTGCACCCGGTCAAGCTGCTGCCGAGTTCAGCGAAAGCGCCGAACAGGTGCCGAGCCCGAGCGATGCGCAAGCATCGCCGGCTGCCCATGCCGACGCCGCACAAGCTGCCGCCCCTGACCTCGTGGCCCCCGCTGACGGCGCCGATGCCTCGGCACGCGCGGACAGCGAAGCGCACGACGCTGGCGAAGCCGCTGCGGTCGAAGCGCCGGCTGCCGCCCCCAAGGCGCCGCCCAAGCCTGTCGTTGCGATGCGTGGCGACGATCGTCCGAGCAGCAAGAAGAACGAGGCCACACCGGCAGCCCGTGGAGGCCCTGGTGGCCGTTTCGGCGACCGGCGCGACGGCGGCCGGCCCGGTCCAGGCGGCCCGGGTCGTCCTGGCGGCGATCGCGGGGCACCTCGCTCCGATGCGCGCGGTGATCGTGGCGGCCCCGGCGGGCGCTTCGGTGACCGTCCGCCGCAATTCGAAGACCGCGGCCCGCGCTTGGGCGATGCGGCCTTCCGCGCGCAGCGCGAAGCGCTCGAACGCGCCGACATGGCGCTGCGCAAGCTGGCAGCGCAGGCCCACGGCGAAGCGTTGACCCAGGTGCTGGGCGCGTGGGAACAGCGCGATGCAGCGCGCCTGCCGAGCGTTCAGGAGCTCGGCCGCGCGGTTTCGCCTGTCGTGCGCAACGGCTGGTCGCAGGCCATCGGATCCGCGCCGACCGCCGCCGCGAGCGATGCCGCCGAAGCGCTGCTGCGCCTCGAAATGGCCGCCGAAGTTCCGACGCCTGCCGAGCAACTCGACGCGCGCCGCGCGCTGCAGCTCAAGCTGCTGACGAAGCGTGGCGATCCGGCGCCGGCTCAGACCTGGGGCCAGGATGCCGGCAAGGTGCTGGCTGCGGCGCATGACGCTGGCAGCGCACGCCGCCTGCAAAACGCGCTGAAGGCTCTGCTGCGCAAGTAAAGCATCGGCCAGGAGCCGTCATGCAAAAGGCGCCCCGCAGGGCGCCTTTTGTTTTTGGGGGCGAAGGCCTTGCGGCCGGCGTCAGACCTTCTCGCCGATCACCGGCGTCTGCACCGCTGCGGCTTGCTCGGCGGCGTAGCCGCTGGCGATCCGCCGCCGCACGAACAGTCCGCCAATGCCCAGCAGCAGCGCGATGCTGCCGACGATCAGCGTGCCCTTGTCCGTGGCGCTTGATGCCGCAGCCTTGTCCTTGACTTCCATGATCTTCTGCACGTCGGCCAGCGAGACCACCGGCTGGCCCTTGAGCTTGACCTCGTAGACCAGGTTGTTGTCCGAAGGATCGACGCGCACGTCGACGGCCTCGTCGATCAGCGGTTCGAGTTTCTTGCGGCCCACCGCGTAGTCCACGCGCCATTTTTCGGTGCTGCCATCGGCCAGCTTGGCGTCGAGCACGAAGTAGTGGCGTGTCGTGCTGCCGCCGCGGCGGCGCTTGGTGGTTTCGGTGATCTCGCTGCCGCTGACGATCGTGCCGCTCTTGGCAACCAGGTCTTCCACCGCTGTGCCGTGCGTGTCGGCGCCGGCCTTGAATTGCGCATACGCCGCCCATCCCAGGATGCCGATGCCGAACAGCAGTGCGATCCATGCCTTGCCCGTGAGCTGATAGAACCAATCCCTCATGTTGTGTACCTTTTTTTGGCGAGTTGATAACCCGTCAATGGTAGGGGTTTGGCTGCTATCGTTTGAGTAGCGTATGGCCCAGTCTGGGTGCGGGTTCAGGGCCTTTTAGGAAGAAAGAATTCATCGAAAAGCACGAGCACTTCAGGGAAGTCGCGGCCGAAATTCGCGCGGCTCACGAAGTAGGCCTCGCAGGCCACCGCGAAGAACTCGCTGAGCGATGTCGCGCCATAGGCGTCGAGCCACGGCGGCTCGGCGCCGAAGCGGTCTGCCAGGATCGTTTTTTCGCGAAACCCCTCGTAGGCGGGCTTCAGCACGGCCAGCCATGCGGCACGGGCTTCGCGCGCGTTGCGCCGGCCTGCAAAGCCGGGCGGCAAGGGCGGGCAGCCGTTGGCGTCGCCGCTGCGCATGTCGATCTTGTGGGCGAACTCGTGGATGACCACGTTGTAGCCGCGCTCGCTGGTGACGCTGCTTGCGAGCACGTCGTCCCAGCTCAGCATCACCGGGCCGCGGTCCATGGCTTCGCCGGCCACGACCTCGTTGTACTCGTGCACCACCTGGGCTTCATCGACGAACTTGCGCTTGGCCACGACCTCGGACCGGTGCACGACGATGCCGACGAAATCGTCGTACCAGTTCAGGCCGCCCTTCAGGTGCAGCACCGGCAGCACGGCCTGGGCTGCGATGGCCAGCGCCACTTCGTTGGTGATGGTGAAGCCCTTCGCACCATGGAATTCCTTGTCGCGCAGGAACTCGGCGCAAAGCTGCCGCAGCCGCTGTTGTTCGGCAACGGGCCGGTCACCCAGGAAGGCGTAGCGCTTGAGCGCGGATTGCCAAGCGGCTTCAGGAATCGGGGGCAGGGCGCGCAGCCGGCGCAGCCACTTGAACATCGGTGGCGCGGCGCCGCTAGCGCAGGTCGACGCGTTGTGCGCCGGCGGTGGACAGGCAAAGCAATTGCGCGCGCGGTGGATGGGCGGCCGCATCCCAGTCGCTCAGCACGATGCGGCGCAGGCCGTGGCCCAGGTCGTGATCGGCGGGGCGATGCGTGTGGCCGTGCACCAGCGCGTGGGCGCCGGATTGCTGCAGCCACTGGCGCGCGGCGGCCGTGTCGACATCGGCCCAGACCATCGACGGATCGCGCTTGCGGTCTTCGCTTTGCACGCGCATGGAACGCGCGAGCGCGCGGCGCTCCTGCAGCGGCCGGGCGAGGAACGCGGTTTGCCATTCAGGCGTGCGAACCTGTGCGCGGAACTTGAGGTATTCGGTGTCCTCCAGGCAGAGGACGTCGCCATGGCTCAGCAGCCAGCGCTGGCCGTGCAGCACCAGTACCGTGGGGTCGTCAAGCAGCGTGAAGCCGCACTGGGCGGCAAGCGCCGGGCCGACGAGGAAGTCGCGGTTGCCGTGCATGAAGAACACCGGCAGCCGCTGCGCGGTGCGGTGCAGCAGCTCGGCACACTGGGCCTCGAAGCCGGGCTGGTCGGCGGCATCGTCGCCCACCCAGACCTCGAACAGGTCGCCCAGGATGATCAGTGCATCGGCCGGTGTGGTCTGCAGATAGCCCTGCCAGGCCTCGAAGGTGGCGGGCTCGCCGGCCTGCAGGTGCAGGTCGGAGATCAGGTCGACGGTGCGCCACGCGGGTGGCGCCACCAGCTCGCTGAAAGCCGGGTTCGCCACAGTGGTCATGCCGCGTCGCGCCTGCTCGTCATTCTGCGATGACAACAGCCTTTTCGATCACCACGTCGTCGAGCGGCACGTCGTCGTGGAAGCCCTTGCGGCCCGTCTTCACGGCCTTGATTTTGTCGACCACGTCGGTGCCGTTGATCACCTTGCCGAACACGGCATAGCCCCAGCCCTGGGCCGAAGGTGCCGTGTGGTTCAGGAAGCCGTTGTCCGACACGTTGATGAAGAACTGCGCGGTGGCCGAGTGGGGCGCGCTGGTGCGGGCCATGGCGACGGTGTAGTTGGCGTTCTTCAGGCCGTTGTTGGCTTCGTTCTGGATCTCGGCGCCGGTGGGCTTTTGCTTCATGCCGGGCTCGAAGCCACCGCCTTGCACCATGAAGCCGGGGATCACGCGGTGGAACACCGTGTTGTCGTAGTGGCCTTGCTTGACGTAGGCGATGAAGTTCTCGGCCGACTTCGGTGCCTTCTCGGCGTCGAGTTCGAGCGTGATCACGCCGTAGTTCTTGATGTGCAGTTCGACTTGGGGGTTGCTCATGGGTGACTCCTTCTTCGGAAAACGGATTACTTTGCCAGCAGCGTGGCGGACTTGATGGTGATGGCTTCAACGGGCACGTTCTGCATGCCGGCCTTGTTGCCGGTCTGCACGGCGCGGATCTTGTCGACCACGTCGGTGCCCGCGACGACCTTGCCGAACACGGTGTACCCGTAGCCATCGGGGTTGGGTGCGTTCAGCGAGTCGTTGTTCTTCACGTTGATGAAGAACTGCGAAGTGGCCGAATCGGGGTTGCCGGTGCGGGCCATGGCGACCGTGTACTTGTCGTTCTTCAGGCCGTTGCTCGCTTCGAGCGGAATCGGCGCACGCGTGGGCTTTTGCTGCATGTCGGCTGTGAAGCCGCCGCCCTGGATCATGAAGCCGTCGATCACGCGGTGGAACACCGTGCCGTCGTAGTGCTTGTCCTTGACGTACTGCAGGAAGTTCTCGACCGACTTGGGCGCCTTGGCGGCGTCGAGTTCGATCACGATGTCGCCGGCCGAGGTGGCGAGCTTGACGCGCGGCGAAGCGGCCTGTGCGTAGCCGGTGGCGGCAAAGGTCAGTGCGGCGGCAAGCACGAGTGCGCTGCGGCGGCTGAATCGAGAAAAGGCATGAATCGTCAAGTGATGCTCCGGGTGCGAATGAGGGAGGGCATGGCCTGTGCAACAGGCGCCGCTGTGCCGGCACCCATGTCGAAGGCGACGGTTACTTACTTGCTGGATTTGCCGACCGGCTTGCGAATGACCACCGGCGCTGTCGGCAATGCGGCGGCTTCGGCTTCGGCCTTCGAGGTGAAGATCTGGCGGATCAGCGCCAGCTTGGGTGCGACGCTCGAATTGGTGCTCGCGAACTGCTGTGCGCGCACGTACTCTTGTGCGGCAAGGCGCGCATAGACGTCGCCCAGGTTCTCGTGCGCTGTGGCGTAGTTCGGGTTGAGGCGCAGCGCCGTTTCCAGCGCATTGCGGGCCTGGTCGAACTTGCTTTGCGATGCATAGAGCGCCGCCAGGTTGTTGTAGGGCTCGGGCAGTTCGGGGAAGTCTTGCGTGAGCTGCGTGAACGCGGTGATGGCCTCGGTCTGCTTGTTCTGCTCGGTGAGGATCACGCCACGCAAAAAGCGCATTTGCGGATCGCGAGGCTTGCCGGCGATGTAAGTGTCGGCCTTGGCCAGCGCCTCGTTCGACTTGCCCTGGCGCAGCAGAAGATTCACATCGTCATACTCGTTGGCATGGGCTGCTGAGCCCCAGAGGCTGAACAGCAGTGCGAAGGCAATGGAGAGTCTGGAGAACGCGGCGTGCTTCATGAAGCCTCTGCAGGAGTGGGGAAATCCGGGCCTGAGAAACACCCGGGAAATACTTGGCACGTGCCGTTTATACTAGGTCGATTGTAGCCGAGGGGCCATGTCGAACCCCTCGCGACCACTGCCCCCGTCACCCCTGAAAAACACCGTTGTTCGCCCGTGCCGCACGTGCGCGAAGCAACGCTTTCCGAATCTAATGAGTCTGCGCATCTACAACACGCTGTCGCGTGAATTGGAGGAATTCTCCCCATTGCACCCTGGCCAGGTGCGCATGTACGTTTGCGGCATGACGGTCTACGATTATTGCCACCTCGGCCACGCGCGCTCGATGATCGCTTTCGACGTGGTGCAGCGCTGGCTCAAGGTCAGCGGCTTCGAGGTGACCTATGTCCGCAACATCACCGACATCGACGACAAGATCATCCGCCGCGCCGTGGAAAACGGCGAGAGCATCCGCGCGCTGACCGATCGCATGATCGACGCGCTGCATGAAGACGCCGACGCGCTCGGCATCGAGCGCCCCACGCACGAACCGCGCGCCACCGACTACATCCCGCAGATGCTGTCGATGATCGGCACGCTCGAAAAGAAGGGCCTGGCCTATCGCTCCGACAACGGTGACGTGAACTACGCGGTGCGCAAGTTCCCGGGCTACGGCAAGCTCAGCGGCAAGTCGATCGACGAGCTGCATGCGGGCGAGCGCGTGGCCGTGCTCGACGGCAAGGACGACCCGCTCGACCCGGTGCTCTGGAAGAGTGCCAAGGCGAGCGAACCCGATGAAGTGAAGTGGGCCAGCGAGTTCGGCGCTGGCCGTCCCGGCTGGCACATCGAGTGCTCGGCCATGGCCTGCGAGCTGCTCGGCAAGACGCTGGACATCCACGGCGGTGGCGAAGACCTGCAGTTCCCGCACCACGAGAACGAGATCGCGCAGAGTGAAGGCGCGAACGACCAGCCGCTGGCCAACTACTGGATGCACAACGGCTTCATCGTGACCGACAACGAGAAGATGTCCAAGAGCCTGGGCAACTTCTTCCTGATCCGCGATGTGCTGAAGAAGTACGACGCCGAGACCATCCGTTTCTTCGTGCTGCGCGCGCACTACCGTCGCCCGCTGAACTACAGCGACGTGCATCTCGACGATGCACGCGCGTCGCTCAAGCGGCTGTACACGGCGCTCGATCTCGTTGCGCCCGCCGATGTGAAGATCGACTGGACCGACCCGTATGCCGCGCGCTTCAAGGCCGCGATGGACGAAGACTTTGCAACGCCTGAAGCCGTGGCGGTGCTGTTCGATCTGGCGGGTGAAGTGAACCGCACGCAATCGGCCACGCAGGCCGGCTTGCTGAAGGCATTGGGTGCGTGCGTGCAGATCCTGCAGGACGATCCCAAGCGCTTTCTGCGCGCCGGCACCACGCTCGACGAAGCAACCATCCAGACGCAGATCGATGCGCGCGCCGCCGCCAAGGCCGCAAAGAATTTCGCCGAAGCCGATCGCATCCGCAAGGCGTTGCTCGAGCAGGGCATCGTGCTCAAGGATTCCCCCACGGGCACGACCTGGGCGGCTGCGCAGTGAACGGGACCACGAACCCCATGCCCGCCACCCGAAAGACCAGCGTTCAGATCTTCACGCCGGACTATTGGGAAGATGCATGCAAGCACCTCGCCAAGAAAGACCGCGTGATGAAGCGGCTCATTCCGAAGTTCGGCGACGCTTGCCTCGAGTCGCGCGGCGACGCCTTCACCACGCTGGCGCGCAGCGTCGTCGGCCAGCAGATCTCGGTGAAGGCCGCGCAGTCGGTCTGGGACAAGTTTGCTGCACTGCCGCGCAAACTGACGCCGGCCAACGTGCTCAAGCTCAAGGTCGACGACATGCGCGGGGCAGGGCTGTCGGCGCGCAAGGTCGAATACCTGGTCGACCTGGCCCTGCACTTCGATTCGGGCATGGTGCATGTCGATTCGTGGAAAGACATGGCCGATGAACTCATCATCGACGAGCTCGTCGCCATTCGCGGCATTGGCCGCTGGACGGCCGAGATGTTTCTCATCTTTCACCTGATGCGGCCGAACGTGTTGCCCGTAGACGACCTCGGGCTGCTCAACGGCATCAGCGTGAACTATTTTTCGGGCGACCCGGTGAGCCGGAGCGATGCCCGCGACGTCGCCGTGGCCTGGGCGCCTTATTGCAGCGTGGCGACTTGGTATATTTGGCGGTCTCTCGACCCCGTACCGGTCGCGTACTGAACAACAGGAGAAGACGTTGGCAAAACGAACCTTCCTCGACTTCGAGCAGCCCATTGCTGAACTCGAAACAAAAATCGAAGAACTGCGCTATGTACAGACCGAATCTGCGGTCGACATCTCGGAAGAAATCGACCAGCTCGGCAAGAAAAGCCAGCAGCTCACCAAGGACATCTACAGCGACCTGACGCCCTGGCAGATCACCAAGATCGCGCGGCATCCGGAGCGCCCCTACACGCTCGACTACGTCAACGAAATCTTCACTGATTTCGTCGAACTGCACGGCGATCGCCATTTCTCGGACGACCTGTCGATCGTGGGCGGTCTTGCGCGCTTCAACGGCGTGCCCTGCATGGTGCTGGGCCACCAGAAGGGCCGCGACACGAAGGAGCGCACCGCGCGCAACTTCGGCATGAGCAAGCCCGAGGGCTACCGCAAGGCCTTGCGGCTCATGAAGACGGCCGAAAAATTCAAGCTGCCGGTGTTCACCTTCGTCGATACGCCGGGTGCCTACCCGGGCATCGACGCCGAAGAGCGCGGCCAGTCCGAAGCCATCGGCCGCAACATCTTCGAGATGGCGCAGCTCGAAGTGCCGATCATCGTCACCATCATTGGTGAAGGCGGCTCGGGTGGTGCGTTGGCCATCTCGGTGGGCGACCAGCTTGTGATGCTGCAGTACTCGATCTATTCGGTCATCAGCCCCGAAGGCTGCGCTTCGATTCTCTGGAAGACCAGCGACAAGGCGCAGGAGGCGGCGGATGCACTAGGCATTACCGCACATCGCCTGAAGGCGCTGGGCCTGGTCGACAAGATCGTGAACGAGCCGGTCGGCGGCGCACACCGCGACCATCGCCAGATGGCTGCGTTCCTCAAGCGAGCGCTCAATGACGCGTTCCGCCAGGTCAGCGACCTGAAGCCGAAGGAACTGCTGGATCGCCGCTACGAGCGCCTGCAAAGCTACGGCCGGTTCAACGACACCAAGGCCGACACCGGCAGATAAGCAAGTCATGAGCGAAGCCTTCGAACGCGCCATCGCCGCGTTCGAGCCGGCGCAACTGCCGCTGGCGGTGGGCTTCAGTGGCGGCGCGGATTCCACCGCCTTGCTGGCCGCATGCGCAACGCGCTGGCCGGGGCAGGTGATTGCCTTCCACGTGCACCACGGCCTGCAGGCCGCGGCCGACGATTTCGAGCGTCACTGCCGCACGGTGTGCGAGCGGCTGGGCATGCCGCTGGTCGCTCACCGGGTCGATGCGCGGCATGCACCGGGCGGCAGCCCGGAAGACGCGGCTCGTCGCGCCCGCTATCAGGCATTTGCCGACATGGCGCGCCCCCAGGCGGGCAGGGCGCCCGTCAAATCCATTGCGTTGGGCCATCACGCCGACGACCAGGTCGAAACCCTGCTGCTGGCACTTTCGCGCGGCGCCGGACTTCCCGGCCTGGCGGCCATGCCCGCACATGCCGAACGCAACGGCCTCGACATCTATCGACCGCTTCTTGCCGTACCCGCCGCCGACATTCGTGCATGGCTGGCCGGGCGTGACTTGCCGTGGATCGAAGACCCGAGCAACGGCGATGCGCGCTACACGCGCAACCGGATTCGCGCCGTGCTGCTGCCCGCCCTGGCGCAGGCCTTTCCGCAGTTCCGTGCCACTTTTGCCCGCAGCAGCGGCCACGCGGCACAGGCGCAGCAGCTCCTGGGCGAACTGGCGGTGCAGGACCTGGAAGCCGTCGGCGATCCACCGCGCATCACCGCATTGCAGGCGCTGTCGCGCGCCCGGCAGGCCAATGTGCTGCGCCACTGGCTGATGCAGACGCACGGCGCAGCGCCCAGCGCGGCGCAGCTCGACCAGCTGCTCGACCAGCTCCGCGCCTGCACCACGCGCGGCCATCGCATCCACCTGAAGGTGGCGGGCGGCTTCACCGAGCGGAAGGGCGATTTCCTGCATTGGTACAATGCCCCGCCCTCGCCAAAGACTTTGCTCTGACAGCTTGCAGGGCGCCGCCCTTCAAGCGGCCCTTTTTCTTTCTCTGATTTCATCCATGGCATTGATCGTTCACAAATACGGCGGTACGTCGATGGGCTCGACCGAGCGCATCAAGAATGTCGCAAAGCGCGTTGCCAAATGGGCACGCGCCGGCCACCAGATGATCGTGGTTCCAAGTGCCATGAGCGGCGAGACCAATCGCCTGCTCGGCCTGGCCAAGGAACTGGCGCCGAGCAAACCGGGCGTGGCCCACGGCCGCGAACTCGACATGCTGGCCGCTACCGGCGAACAGGCGTCGTCGGCGCTGCTGGCCATTGCGCTGCAGGCCGAGGGCGTGGAGTCCGTGAGCTACGCGGGCTGGCAGGTCTCGGTGCGCACCGACAACTCGTACACCAAGGCCCGCATCGAAAGCATCGACGATGCCCGCGTGATGGCCGACCTGAACGCCGGCAAGGTGGTGGTCATCACCGGCTTCCAGGGTGTGGACGACGCCGGCAACATCACCACGCTGGGCCGTGGCGGCAGCGACACCTCGGCCGTGGCCATTGCCGCTGCCATGAAGGCGCACGAATGCCTGATCTATACCGACGTCGACGGGGTCTACACGACCGATCCGCGCGTCGAGCCCGATGCGCGCCGCCTGACGACCGTGAGCTTCGAAGAGATGCTCGAGATGGCGAGCCTGGGCTCCAAGGTGCTGCAAATCCGCTCGGTGGAATTCGCCGGCAAGTACAAGGTGCCGCTGCGCGTGCTTTCGAGCTTCACGCCGTGGGACATCGACATCAATGAAGAGGCCAAGTCCGGCACGCTGATCACTTTCGAGGAAGACGAAAACATGGAACAAGCCGTCGTATCCGGCATCGCATTCAACCGCGACGAAGCCAAGATCTCGGTGCTGGGCGTGCCCGACAAGCCGGGCATTGCGTATCACATCCTCGGTGCCGTGGCGGACGCCAACATCGAAGTCGACGTGATCATCCAGAACCTGAGCAAGGACGGCAAGACCGACTTCAGCTTCACCGTTCACCGCAACGAGTACGCCAAGACGATCGACCTGCTGCAGTCGAAGGTCATGCCCTCGCTGGGTGCCACCGAAGTCGTGGGCGACACCAAGATCTGCAAGGTCAGCATCGTCGGCATCGGCATGCGCAGCCACGTCGGCGTGGCGAGCAAGATGTTCCGTGTGCTGAGCGAAGAAGGCATCAACATCCAGATGATCTCGACCAGCGAGATCAAGACCTCGGTCGTGATCGACGAAAAATATATGGAATTGGCAGTGCGCGCGCTGCACAAAGCCTTCGATCTTGACCAACCGAGCGCTTAAGTGATGGCATAATCTCGGCTTCTTTCAGGAACTGTGACCGAGTGGCCGAAGGTGCTCCCCTGCTAAGGGAGTATGGGGTGTAGAGCCTCATCGAGGGTTCGAATCCCTCCGGTTCCGCCAAACATGGCTTCTGGTGCCTTCCAGAAGCCAGCCAAAAAATCCCCGTAGATCATTGATCTGCGGGGATTTTTTCTTTGGGCTGGCCTGGCCTTCCGGCTCCTGCGTGGCCTTGATTCAGGCTAGGCCCAAAGGCAGCGCCAGGCTGAAGCGAACAGGCCCATCCTGCCCCGCACTTTCCAGCCGCGCGCAGCCGCGATGCAACTCCGCAATCTGATGCACCAGGTACAGCCCCAGTCCGGCGCCGGGGGACTGCACGGCCTTGCGTCCGCGAAAGTACTTTTCGAACACGCGAGCCACTTCGTCGGCGGGTATGGCGTCGCCGGGGTTGCTCACGCCGATGCGCAGGCCATCGACTGCGTCGAGAGCAACATTCAGCTCGATCGCACGGCCTGCGGGTGTATGGCGATCCGCATTGGCGAGCAGGTTGCGCAGCGCAACGCGCAGCAGTCCCGGGTCGCACACCAGTTGCCGGGGCAACTCGCGCGCGTGAAGTGCAACACGCCCGTGCGGCCAGTCGGCCGCCAGATCCTCGAACAGTTCCACCAGTTCTTCCCGCTCGCAGATGCGCGGCTGAAATTGCGTCTGGCCGGTCTCCATGCGGTCGGCTGTCAGGTACTCGTCGACAAGCGCGGCCATGCGTTGCACGGCGGCGCGCAGGTTCATGCAGCGCGACAGGGTCTTCTCGCGCGCTGCGTCGAGGTTCCTGGCGATCTGCTGTGCCGTGGTGTTGATGATCGCCAGCGGCGTGCGGAATTCATGCGACACCATCGCCACGAAATCCAGTTGCGACTGCTTGGCGCGGCGCTCGGTTTCCAGCGCGGCGCGCAGTTCGATCTCTAGCCGCTCGCGCTGCTCGATCTCGTTGCGAAGGTCTGCCGTGCGCCGGCGCACCTTGTCTTCGAGCAGGTCGTTCTGCTCGCCGACGATCTGCACGATGCGGGCCTGCACCGCCTCTTTCTCGCGGCGCAACAGGTCGTAGCGCCGATTCAGCCGCATGCTCATCAGCAGCATGTGGAGCAGGGTGCCCAGGGCGGCCGCGTTGTTGGTCCAGACGTTGGCCGGCAGCCAGCCCATGTTGCGCTCGAAGCTCACCAGCACGCCCGTGTAGTAGATGCCGAAGATCAGCAGGAAAGCGCGCGCCTGGCCATCGTCGCGCGGCAACAGCCACAGCGCCGCGCCGATCAGGCACAGGATGCTGAGCATGGCCACCAACTGCATCGCGAGCATGGCCGGACCGTTGTGGCCGGCCAGCACCAAGGCGGCGGACACCGCACTCAGCATCGTCACCGCACGCAGTGCAGTGCGGGCGAAGCGCGGCCAATGCCCGTCCACGTTCAGTTGCATGACGGCGAAGCGGATGCCGATCGCCAGGCCGGCGCACATGGAGAAACTCAGCAAGGTGTCGGACAGCCACACCGGCATTGCGAGCAGTTGCTGCGGAAGCCCCGCGGTCAGAAGCTCGACCAGCAGCGCATTGGAAACATAGAGCAGGTACCAGGCGCTCAGACGCTCGCGGGTCATTTGCCAGAACAGCGAGTGAAAGGCGATCAGCAGCAGGCCGAACCCGACGCCAAGGCCATACCAAAGGTACTCGCGTCGCGCCGTGCCGCCATAGGCCTCGGGCGTCGCGAAGGCGATGGTGGTCGACATCGCGTTCTTGGTTTGCAGGCGCAGCAGCAACGGTGTCGGTGACGTGCTCTCCAGGGTCAGCGGCAACTGCACGTTGCGTGCATCCACAGGCCAGTTCTGGCGGCCGATGTCCTCGCCCGAGTGCTGTGCCAACCGCCATTGCCCGGGTGCATCCTCGCGGTACATCTGCACATCGTCGAGCAGCGCATTGCTGAACTGGACCAGCCATTGGTGGGGCGCATCGGCGGACCGTTGCACGTCCAGCCGTATCCACAGCGTGTCGGTGGTGTAGCCCGCGTTCACCGCACCGGGCAGCGATTTCCAGCCCGTTGCCGCTGCCGCTTCATCAGCGCCGAGGCGGCCTCCGGGATCGCGAAGCATGGACAGGTGGCCGTGGCTGTCGACGCTCTCGCGCGGGTCCAGCCGCAGCGGCGCGGCTTGCACAACGCATGGCGTGGCGATGCCCCACACGACCATGAAGCCACATATGCGAAGACACCAAGCGAACCATTTCATCGGCGCGGATTATCTCTGGCGCTCACCTAGAATCCGCGCCTTCATCCGCGTGCAAGCGCCGCTTTGTTGCCGCGCTCAGAAATGCTCAGATTCACATCGTCGCCTGTCCCTAACCTGTAGCCATGCGTGATGTGATCCTGCTGGAAGACGAGGCCGTGCTGCGCGAGGAGTTGAGCGAGTTTCTCGCCGGCAACGGTTATCGGGTCGATGCCGAAGGCTCGCTCGAAGGCTTCTGGCGCCGCTACGATCCGGCGCGTCACGGCATCGCGGTGGTGGACCTCGGCTTGCCAGACGGTGACGGGCTGGCGCTCATCCGCGAGTTGCGCGAACGCGGCGAGCGGCTGGGCATCGTCGTGCTGACCGCGCGCGGCGGCGCGCGTGACCGCGTTGCGGGGTTGGACATCGGCGCCGACTACTACCTGCCCAAGACCGCCGACCTGGACGAACTTGCCGCCACCCTCGCAGCGCTGTCCCGCCGCCTCGGGGATTCGCCCGCCGCGCTGCCGGCCGACGCGTGGGTGCTGGAGCTGGGCGCGCGCCGACTGTCGGCGCCGGGCTTTCCGTCGATTGCTCTGTCCGAGCAAGACCTCACGGTGCTGCACGCGTTGATGCGCGGTGCCGGAGAAATCGCCAGCCGCCAACAGATCGTTCAGGCACTCGGCGAACACTTCCTGAGCTACGACCAGCGCCGCCTGGACACCCAGATCCGCCGGCTTCGGCGCAAGGTGAGCGATGCCACCGGGCTGGCGCTGCCGCTCAACACTGCGCGCAATGCCGGCTACCGCTTTCACGCCAAGGCGTTGATCAGGCCCTGACCCCGTTCCGATGCGGCACCCGGGTGCCTATCTCCGCTGCGCGCAGGCCTTCTCGCTGGCAATGGCCAAGCTGCCTTTGTCGGTGATCGCCTGCACATGCACGGCTTCGGGAGCGAAGCTCTTCGCCTTGCCGTGCCCTTCCACAGTCACTTCGATCATGCCGCCCGCAGCCAACCGTTTGGCCGCGGCGACATCGGCCGACAAGGTGAGCCATCGAGGGGGCGTCATGCGGCCGATCCTCATCAGCAATTGAATGTCCATGGGGCGTCTCCTCGAGGTTGCGACAGTGCCGAAAGCCTGTCATTCGAGCCGTTGGCGCGGCAGGCAAATTGCAAAAACGCAACCGATGCCCGGCACATCCTGAACAGTCAACGTGCCAAGGTCGGCCTCGATGCTTTGGCGCGCGATGGAAAGACCCAGGCCCAGGCCTGTCTTGTCATGGCTGTGCTGGTTGAAGGGGGCGAACATCCTGGTGGCGCTTCCAGGCGGCAGCCCTCCGCAGTGATCTTCGACTTCGATCCGTACGTGTTCTTCGAACGCATAGGCCTTCAAGGCGACATCGGTGTGAGGGCGGGTGAACTTGAACGCGTTCTGCAAGAGGTTTGTCAATGCGGCAAGCAGCAGCTCGCGATTGCCGCGAATGGCCAGCAGAGGGGCTACAGGAGCCACTTCGAAGGCACAGCCCGCGGCGCTTGCAACGAGTTGGGCGGCGGCTTCAGCTTCCTTGATGAAGGCGGCAACTGAAAATGTCTGCCGCTGTTCCGGCGCGCTGCTGCGCACTTCGGCGAGCGCGCGGCTGATCAAGGTGCCCATCGCGGACAGGCTGCGCTTCAGGACGGTTCCAGTGGCGCCACGCACAGTCATGTTGCTGAGTTCGAGGGCGTGGATCGCAAGGGTTGCCGTTCCCAGCGAGTTGCGAAGTTCGTGAACCAGAAAGCCCATGCGCTCGTTCGCGTCGAGGCTTTGCTGACGCGCAATCTGCGTATCGCGCTGGTAGCTGAACTCGGTGACGGCATCGGCGATGGCGTTGTCCAGGCAGCGATTCAACGTGCGGAACTCGCCGACGGCAAAGGGCGCATCGCGCTCGAAGGCCATGTCCGTGATCGCCTGGCAAAGGTCGCCGTAGTCGTGCACGACCTGGTCGACGGTGTATCCCAGCTTGAGCAGTTCCTTGCCATGGGCCGTGGCGGTAACGCCCATTTCCGACAGGGCCAGCAAATCCCCGCCCGATGGGCCCGAGATCCTGAGGCTGTCCTCAGGTTCGTCGGCCTCTTCTGCCGCAAGGGTGCGTATCAACTGGTCAAGGAACAGGGGGATGCCGTTGGCCAGTTGCTGTTCGGTTGCGGCGCGCCGGGGTCTCAGCGCAACCTTCGACTTGCACCGTGAAACCAGTTCTTCCCGGTTGTTGGTGAGAAAGGTGCGCATGTGTTTCAAGACCTCGATGGCTCTCGCCGGGTTCGTCGATGAATACGCCTGCTGGGTGTCCAAGGCGTATTTGTCCATCGTTACCCGCGCGGGGAAGTCCCGTCTGTGCGCTAGCGAACGGACCCGGCACGCGCGATGGCAGCCGCGAAAAGCACATGACCTGATCTGCCGGTGTGGCCGTAGGAGCGCAGGCCGTGTCCGGGGCTAAGAGCGCGAGCGAACAGACGATGACTACCGCCACGGCGAGAGTGAGACGCGCGGTTTTTTCTGCGTGTCACCCATTCCAAAGGAATCGTCATGAAGTACACACTGCCATCACTGCTCGTCCTTGGCCTGCTCGCGCTAGGCGCCTGCACCGGCCCCATGGGCCCACAAGGCAACACGGGCTACACCGGCGCTACGGGCGCACGAGGGAACACCGGCAACACCGGATACACCGGCGCTCAGGGCGAGACCGGCAATCAGGGCAACACGGGCAACACTGGCAATACCGGTGCCACTGGTGACACGGGCAATCAGGGCCAGCCGGGGAACCAGGGCAACACCGGTGCGACGGGGGCCAAGGGCAATACGGGCAGCAGGGGTGCCGGGGGCGGCGACACCGTCGTAGTCGTTCCTCCTGCACGCTGACGCGTCGCCGGCTGAGGGCTAAGGAGCAGGCGCCCGCAGTGGCTCAGCCGGCTTGCACTGCCGCTTCTTCGTCATCGCGCATCCGATGGCTTGCGACCACGCAAAGCGCGATGTGCAGGATGGGAATCCACAGGGGAAGTCCGAACATCGAAAGAACGAAGAACGCCTTGGCGCTCGGAAAGATGTCGCGCAGAACGAAGGAGAGCGTTGCGAGCATGCCCAGTGCCATTGGCATCCATAGAACGGGCGAAGCTTTCCTGATGCCGGCCGCACCGCTGATCAGGAAGGTCAGCGACATTCCCCAGAACCCGAACAGCCCGATGTAGGACACGACAAGCGCGATCGCCGTGCCCAGCGTATCGGGGTGCGGCGTGCCCATGAACTGCGGAAAGATGATCGCCCCTCCCAGCAGCGACAACACGGAGAGCGGCAGCGCGATGAAAAGAATCTCTGCAACGATCAGCAGCGTGTTCAGGGTCTTCAGCATGAAAGTCGCGCGGGTCGCGGTGTCACGCCGGCTGCACCGCGCGCTCCAGCGGCAGCCACAGCACGAAGCGCGTTCCGGTCGGGCGCGATTCCCACCTCACCGTGCCCTTGATCGCCTGCGCCCGCCGCCGCTGGTTCTGTATGCCCCGGCCCGATGCGGATGCATTGGCCAGCGCCTTGTCGACATCGAAGCCATGGCCGTTGTCTTCGATGGTCACCTGCACGCCCGATGCCGACAGCGCGGTGCCGACGCGGATTTCGGTGGCGCGCGTGTGGCGAAGGATGTTGGCGATGCTCTCCTGCACGATGCGCAGGATGTGCAGCGCGCTGGACGGGTCGAGCCACGGCAGGTCGGGCATCTCCTGCACTTCCCATTGCAGCGACACGCCCGTGCCTTCGAGCCGCGGCTCCAGCCGGTAGCGCAGCGTGGCGAGCAGCAGCAGCAGGTCGGCCTCGACGGGCTCCAGTGAATCGAGCGTGAGCTTCAGGTCGTCCAGGCAGCTCTTGAGAATCTGCGAGACCTTGGTGTCGCTCATGCCGCCGACTTCCACCGAGCGGATGGCGCTGATCAGCGATGAGCCCAGGCCGTCGTGCATGTCCTGCATCAGCCGCTGGCGTTCGTCGCTGATGGTCTGGCGGCGCTCCACTTCGCGCAGTCGCCGGTGGCTGTCCTCGAGTTCGGCTTCGCGTGTCTGCAGGCGCTCGGCCAGGCTGGCGTTGAGGTCTTCCACCTCGGCGATGGCATCGACATAGCGCCGGTACATCAGCGCGCCGAACACGCTGAACGCCACCGCGTTGGTGTAGGCGCCCAGGTACCAGGCTTCGGGGCTGATGAAGTTGTTCTGCAGCAGCCAGTCGGTCACGCCGAGCAGGGTGCACACGCCGATGCCGGCCGCGACCAGCCGGCCTTCGTTGGAGCGGCGCCAGGCGCTGATGCCGCCCACCAGGCAAACGGCTGCGCCCATGAGCGCGGCAACGGAGTAGATGAGCGGCGTGACCTGCGGGGTGTTCCGCAGGATGGCGAGGTTGGGCATCGTCAGCACCGCGATGGTGGCCGTGATGCCCACCACGCCATAGGTCAGCCATTTGAGCGGCCGGCCATGCAACTGGCGCAGGAAGAAGTGCACCACCATCACCAGCCAGAACAGCGCGTTGACGGTCAGCCAGGCAAACCAGTCGTTGGCGACCGGCAGGCCCACGTAGAAATGCAGGCCGCGCAGGAAGGACGTGGCGGCGAGGTTGAAGAACAGCAGGTAGCCCATTTCATGCTGGCGCTTGAACCACACGAACAGCGCGAACACGCCCACGGCCATGAAGGCCGCGCTGAGCATCGCGGGCAGTTCCTGCTGCAACCATTCGCGCAGGCGATAACTGCCCCGCAGCGCTTCGGGCGGGCCCAGCCACAGCGAAGACAGCGCCACCTGCGCGCTCTGGGTGTGCTCCAGGCGAAGCAGGATCTCGTTCAGCGGCGTGCCGTCGGCATTCTTCTCCAGCATCACCCACAGCGGGGTGCGGGTGCTGTTCCACAACGGGCCCTGTTGCTGCGCGCGGTGCACGAGGTGGCCGTTGGCATAGACCGCGATGGTGCCGTCCGTCTTGACGCGCACGCCGTACAGCGCCAGCGGCCCCGAGGTGGGCGGCAGGTCGCGCGCGGACAGCTTGATCCACGTGACGCGGGTGGCGCCGCCGGAGGCGCCGTCCTTGGCCTGGCGCAGCAGCGCGATGGGCAGCGCCAGCGGCAGCTCCACATGCTCCCAGGTGTCCGGCAGGGCCGTGCTGTCCTGCGTGAGCGGTGGTGCGCTGAAACCCGATGCGTCCTCGACCTGCCAGTCGGCCTGCGTCATGTGCAGCAGCGCCTCGGGCTGGCGCTCGCCACCGGCTCCGCCGAACAGGGCACCCACGGCGGCCAGCAGGGCCATGGAAAACACAAGCACCACGATGGCGAGAAAGGGCGCGGGGCGGTGGTTCAAGGGGCGTTGGGAAGGGCGCGTCCGGAGCGGACGCACCGCATATGTAACTTATTTTCTCGCAATGTTACTAATCAGCCAGTATTCCCTGGGTTCTTGCCTCGTAGATTGCTTCCGCCTTGGACGTGACTTTCAGCTTGGTGTAGATGCGCCGCACGAAGGTCCGCACCGTGAAGTGGGACAACTGCATGAGCTTGGCGATCTCGTGCGCGGTGAAGCCCTTGGTGATGAGATCGAGCACTTCTTTCTCGCGGGCCGACAGCGGTGTCGATTCGCTGCCCGCAGACGCCGCCTGGGTACCGGTGGCAGTGCTGCCGCCCGACACGCCCTGGCGGAAGCGCTCGAGCACCTGCCGTGCGATGAGCGGGCTGATCGGGCTGCCGCCGCTGGCGAGGCTGCGGATTTCGTCGACGGTCTTGGTGGGGGAGCTGTCTTTCAGCAGGTAGCCGGCGGCACCGGCCTCGATCGACTGCATCACGTGCATCTCGTCGCCGAAATTGGTGCTGACCATGATGCTGCAGTTGGGCCACTGCTGCGCCGCGGCGCGGATGACGTCGATGCCCGAGCCGTCCGGCAGGCCCAAGTCGACCAGCAGCACATCGGCCGGCGGCCCCTGGAGCATGGCCAGTCCCGCGGCGCGTGTGCTGGCTAGGCCTGCCAGGCGCATGTCCGGCGCGTCCCGCACGACCTGGCTCAGTGCATCGCTGAAGCAGGGGTCGTCCTCGACGATGACGACGTGGATGGGGGGCTGGTCCTGTTCGGTGCGCGCGCGTTGCATCGGGGCGCCATTTTGCGACGGATTCAAGAGGGGGCCCGTAGCGCATTCGTTCTACGGACAACTTCCGCCGCCGCCCATAGCATCCGGCCGCAGCCACGGACCCCGCGCAGGCCGTGCGCACGACGTCGCCGCGCGGCGCATCGGGCACCCCCATTTCCATCTTTCAGTTTCGTTGAGGTCTCACCTTGAACCACGCCTATCGCCTTGTCTGGAATCACGCGGCCCATCGCTGCGTTCCCGCGCCTGAAACGGCCAAGGGGCGCGGCAAGTCGGCAGGGCGGGGCGCTGTTGTCGTGGCCCTGTGCGCCGCCGTGTCGGGTGCGGGGGCATGGGCTGCGCCCGGCGGCGGCAGCATCAGCGCGGGCAGCGGGAGCATCACGCAAAACGGCGGCACGACCACCATCGTCCAGGGCAGCCAGAACCTGTCGATCAACTGGGCCCGCTTCGGCATTGCCGCGGGCGAGAGCGTCAACTTCATCCAGCCGGGCAGCAGCGCGATTGCGCTGAACCGCGTCACGGGCACGGAGGCTTCGGCCATCCACGGCAGCCTCACAGCCAACGGGCAGGTGTGGATACTGAACCCCAATGGCGTGCTGTTCGGCAACGGCGCCAGCGTCAATGTCGGTGGGCTCGTGGCCTCGACGCTGTCGTTGAGCGATGCCGACTTCATGGCCGGCAAGCGCAGTTTCTCGGGCGACGGCACGCAGGGCGCCGTGGTCAACCAGGGCCACCTGACCGGCGGCTACGTGGCGTTGCTGGGCAACACCGGCACCATCACCACCGCCAATGGCACCGCCGCGCTGGCTGCGGGCGACAGGGTGTCGCTGGACTTCAGCGGCAACCGCCTGCTGTCGGTGCAGGTGGATGAAGGCACGCTGAACGCGCTGGCCGAGAACAAGGGGCTGATCCGCGCCGACAACGGCACGGTGATCCTGAGCGCCAGCGCCAAGAATGCGCTGCTGGACACGGTGGTCAACAACGAGGGCGTGATCGAGGCGAAGGGCATCGACAGCAGCGGCGGCGCCATCCTGCTGCTGGGCGGCATGAATGGCGGCACGGTCAAGGTGGCGGGCAGCCTCGATGCATCCGCCGCCGGCAGCCGCAACGGCGGCTTCGTCGACACCAGCGGCGCGCATGTGCAGGTGGCCGAAGGCGCCAGGGTCAGCACGCGGTCGGACAGCGGCAAGACGGGGACCTGGCTGATCGATCCGACCGACTTCACCGTCAGCGCAGGCAGCGCCGGCGGCACGGCCAGCGGCATCGGCGCCGTCACGCTGGCGAGCAACCTCGCCAACAACAGCGTGACGCTGCGCACCAGCAACGGCGCGGGCAGCGACCCGGGCGACATCAACGTCAATGCGGCGGTGAGCTGGAGCGCCAACACGGTGCTCACGCTGGAGGCTTGGCGAAACATCAACATCAACGCGCCCATCACCGCCACCGGCGCCACGGCGGGGCTGGTGCTGAACTTCGGCAACTACGGCAGCACCGGGAGCGTCGCGAGCGGCACCGACTACCAGCTCGCCGCGCCGGTCACGCTCAGCGGCGCCAACGCCTCGCTCGCCATCAACGGCAACGCGTACCGGCTGATCCACAGCATGGCCGACCTGCTGGCCATCAACAGCCAGGGCCTGGGCGGGCGTTATGCGCTGGCGCAGGACCTGGACGCAGCCGGCACGACCTACGGCGATGCGCTGGTGGCCGCGGGCGGCAACGCCTTCGGCGGGACCTTCGCGGGGCTGTACCACACCATCTCCAACCTGAAGATCGTTTCGACGAGCGGGGCCGTGGGGCTGTTCGGCACCACGGATGCCGGCTCGATGGTCCGCGACATCGGCCTGGCGGGCGGCAGCCTGAGCGCGGGCGGCACCACCGGCGGGCTGGTCGGGCGCAACGGCGGCAGCATCTTCAACGCCTACAACACCGGCAGCGTCAGCGGGGCCTCCGATTCCGTGGGCGGACTGGTCGGCGAGAACAGCAGCACCGGCAGCATCCGCAATGCCTACGCCACGGGCCGGGTGAGCGGCGGCGCGCGGTACGTCGGCGGACTGGTCGGGCGCAGCTACGGCGCGATCGACAGCGCCTATGCCACCGGCGACGTGAGTGGCGACCGCGGCATCGGCGGGCTGGCTGGCGGTGGCGACGGGCACATCGACAACGCCTACGCCACGGGCGCGGTGAGCGGCAACAACTACCTCGGCGGGCTGGTCGGCATCACCACCAGCGGCGCCAACCTCAGCAACGTGCGCGCGGGCGGCCAGGTGACCGGCACCGCAAGCCTCATCGGCGGGCTGGTGGGCCAGAGTGCGGGCACGATCACCAACGCTTATGCCACGGGCCTGGTGACGGGCACCGGCGGCATCGGCAACAACGTGGGCGGGCTGGTGGGCCAGAACAGAGCCGGCGCGACCATCCGCAATGCCTATGCCACGGGCAATGTCCGTGGAGCGGGCTACTCCTACGTCGGCGGCCTGGTCGGCTCCAACCTCGGCACGATCGACAGCGTCTATGCCAAGGGCAACGTCGAGGGCCAGCAACGGGTGGGCGGGCTGGTGGGGCAGAACCAGGCGGCCAGCATCTCCAACGCCTATGCAACGGGCACCGTGACGGGCACTTCCTACGCCATCGGTGGCCTGGTCGGCACGAACACCAGCGGCGGCACCATCACCAGCGCCTTTGCCACCGGCAATGTGAGCAGCCCGGGGGACAGTGTCGGCGGGCTGGTGGGTGAAAACACAGGCGGCTCGATCGACACCGTCTATGCCACGGGCAGCGTGAGCGGCGGGGGCGAGGGCACCGGCGGGCTGGTCGGGAAGAACCAGGACAGTGTCAGCAATGCCTACGCCAGCGGCCAGGTCACCGGCCCCTCCGCGACGGGCGGCCTGGTGGGCTGGAACCTGGGCGGAAGCACCAGCAACAGCTACTGGAACACCGAGACCACCGGGCAGGGCGGCAGCGGCGGCGGCACCGGGCTGACCAGCGCGCAGATGATGCAGGCCGGCAGCTTCGCCGGCTGGGACATGGCAACCACCGGCGGCAGCTCGGCGGTCTGGCGCATCTACGAAGGCAGCACCGCGCCGATGCTGCGCGCGTTCATGACCGGGCTGACCGTGAGCGCCGACAGCGCCACCAAGACCTACGACGGCACCACCGCCTTCGGCAGCGGCAGCGGCTATGCAACGAGCGACCCCGGCGCGAATCGCGGCCTGATCCTCGGCATGGTGGCCTACGGCAACAGCAGCAGCAAGAACGTGGGCAGCTACAGCATCGGCATCGGCGGGCTGTACTCGTCGCAACTGGGCTACGACCTGAGCTTTGCCGCCGGCACGGCTACGATCACCGCCGCCACCCTGACGGTGAACGGCACGACGGCGGGCAACAAGACCTACGACGGCACCACGGCCGCGACAGTCGGCGGCGGCAGCCTGGGCGGGCTGGTTGCCGGGGACAACGTCACGCTGAGCCAGAGCGGCACCTTCAGCGACAAGAACGCGGGCACGGGCAAGTTCGTGAACGTGGCCAACAGCCTTTCGGGCAGCGACGCCGGCAACTACATCGTGCTGGCGGGCCTCACGCCCACCACGGCCGACATCCGCGCCGCCACGTTGACGGTCAACGGCACGACGGCCGCCGACAAGACCTACGACGGCACCACCGGCGCCGTGCTCAGCGGTGGCAGCCTCGGCGGCGTGGTCGGTGGCGACACCGTCACGCTGAGCCAGAGCGGCAGCTTCGGCGACAAGAACGCCGGCACAGGCAAGACGGTGAACTACGCCAGCAGCATCGCGGGCGGCGATGCGGGCAACTACGTGCTGGCATTCAGCAGCGGCACGACCACCGCGAACATCGGCGCCGCGACCTTGACGGTGAACGGCACGACGGCCGCCAACAAGACCTACGACGGCACCACCGGCGCCGTGCTCGCTGGCGGCACTCTGGGCGGCCTGATCGCCGGCGACACCGTCACGCTGAGCCAGAGCGGCAGCTTCGGCGACAAGAACGCCGGCACGGGCAAGACGGTCAACTACGCCAGCAGCATCGCAGGCGGCGATGCCGGCAACTACGTGCTGGCGTTGAACAGCGGCACGACCACGGCCGACATTGCCCGCGCCGCGTTGAGCGTCAACGGCACCACGGCCTCCAACAAGACTTACGACGGTACGACCGCCGCCACGCTCAGCGGCGGCATCTTGGGCGGCGTGATCGGCGGGGATACCGTCACGCTCAGCCAGAGCGGTGCCTTCGGCAACAAGAACGCCGGTGCCGGCAAGACCGTGACCATTGCCAACAGCCTGGGCGGCAGCGACGGCGGCAACTATTTCGTGGTGGCGGGCAGCACCACGGCGGACATCGGCGCGGCGACGTTGACCGTAAGCGGCACCACCGCAGCCAACAAGACCTACGACGGCACCAGGGGCGCCACGTTGAGCGGCGGCGCACTCGGCGGTGTGATCGCGGGCGATACCGTCGTGCTCAACCAGAGCGGCAGCTTCGGTGACAAGAACGCGGGCACCGGCAAGACGGTGAACTACGCCAGCAGCCTGTCGGGCGGCGATGCCGGCAACTACGTGCTCGCGTCGGGCAGCGGCACGACCACGGCCGACATTGCCCGCGCCACGTTGTCGGTCAACGGCACCACGGCGGCCAACAAGACCTACGACGGCACGACCGCAGCCACGCTGAGCGGCGCCAGCCTCGGTGGGCTCATCGCAGGCGACACCGTCACGCTCAGCCAGAGCGGCAGCTTCGGCGACAAGAACGCGGCCACGGGCAAGACGGTGAGCTACGCCAGCAGCATCGCGGGCAGCGATGCCGGCAACTATCTGCTGGCGTCGAGCAGCGGAACCACCACCGCCGACATTGCGCGCGCCACGCTGTCGGTCAACGGCACCACGGCGCTCGACAAGACCTACGACGGCACGACCGCCGCGACGCTGAGCGGCGGCGCCTTGGGTGGCGTGATCGCCGGTGACACCGTCACGCTGAGCCAGAGCGGCACGTTCGGCGACAAGAACGCCGGTACGGGCAAGACGGTCAACTACGGCAGCAGCATCACGGGCAGCGACGCGGGCAACTACGTGCTGGCGTCGAACAGCGGCACGACCACGGCGGACATTGCCCGCGCCACGTTGTCCGTCAACGGCACCACTGCGGCCAACAAAACCTACGACGGCACGACGGCCGCCACGTTGAGCGGCGGCGCATTGGGCGGTGTGATCGCCGGCGACACCGTGGCGCTGAACCAGAGCGGCAGCTTCGGCGACAAGAACGCCGGCACGGGCAAGACGGTGAACTACGCCAACAGCCTCTCGGGCGGCGATGCCGGCAACTACGTGCTGGCATCCGGCAACGGAACGACCACCGCGAACATCAACGCGGCGACCTTGACGGTGAACGGCACGACCGCCGCCAACAAGACCTACGACGGCAACACGTCCGCCACGCTCAGTGGTGCAAGCCTGGGTGGCCTGATCGCCGGCGACAGCGTGGTGCTCGGCCAGAGCGGCACGTTCAGCGACAAGAACGCGGCCACGGGCAAGACCGTCAGCTACGCCAGCAGCATCACCGGCGGCGATGCCGGCAACTATGTGCTGGCATCGAGCAGCGGCACGACCACGGCCGACATCGCCCGCGCCACGTTGTCCGTCAGCGGCACGACGGCGGCCAACAAGACCTATGACGGCACCACGAGTGCCACGGTCAACGGCGGCACTCTGGGTGGCGTGATCGCGGGCGACACCGTCACGCTGAGCCAGAGCGGCAGCTTCGGCGACAAGAACGCCGGCACGGGCAAGGCGGTGAACTACGCCAGCAGCATTGCAGGCAGCGACGCCGGCAACTACGTGCTGGCGTCGGGCAGCGGTGCGACCACGGCCGACATCGCGGCGGCCAAGTTGATCGTCAGCGGCACGACCGCCGCCAACAAGGTCTACGACGGCACCACGAGCGCAGCGCTGAGCGGTGGCGCACTGGGCGGCGTGATCGCCGGCGATACCGTCGCACTCAACCAGAGCGGCAGCTTCGGCGACAAGAACGCCGGCACCGGCAAGACGGTGAGCTACGCCAGCAGCCTGTCGGGCACGGACGCCGGCAACTACGTGCTCGCGTCGGGCAGCGGAACGACCACCGCCGACATCGCCCGTGCGACCTTGTCCGTCAACGGCACGACCGCGGCCAACAAGACCTACGACGGCACCACCGCCACCACGCTGAGCGGCGGCGCGCTGAATGGCCTGATCGCCGGTGACAGCGTGGTGCTGAGCCAGAGCGGCGCATTCAGCGACAAGAACGCAGGGGCGGGCAAGACCGTCAGCTACGCCAGCAGCATCACCGGCGGCGATGCCGGCAACTATGTGCTGGCGTCGGGCAGCGGCACGACCACGGCCGACATCGCCCGCGCGACCTTGTCCGTCAACGGCACGACCGCGGCCAATAAGACCTACGACGGCACCACCACGGCCACGCTCAACGGCGGCACGTTGAATGGCCTCATCGCGGGCGACAGCGTCGCGCTGCAGCAGAGCGGTGCGTTCGGCGACAGGAACGCCGGCACGGGCAAGACGGTCAACTACGCCAGCAGCCTGTCGGGCAGCGACGCGGGCAACTATGTGCTGGCATCGAACAGCGGCACGACCACCGCCGACATCGGCCGCGCCGCATTGACCGTGACGGCCAACGACGACAGCAAGACCGCCGACGGCCGCGCCTACAGCGGTGGCAACGGCGTGCACTACAGCGGCTTCGTGGCCGGCGAGAGCAGCGGCGTGCTGACCGGAAGCCTGCTCTATGGCGGCACCGCGCAGGGCGCGATGGGCGCGGGCAGCTACGGCATCGCCGTCAGCGGGCTCGGCGCGGACAACTACGTTTTGAGCTTCGCGGACGGCACGCTGCTCGTGCGCGCCGCGCCCGTCGTTCCCGTCGCGCCGGCGGTGCCGGTCACGCCGGTCACAACGACCGATCCATTGCTGCGCGTCGTCCAGCAACGCTTGCAGGCCGACCCGCCGGCTTCGGAGTTCCAGCCACCGGAGCGCGCTGCATCAAGCAGCCAGACGGCGGTGCTGAACGTGCAGGACTGCGGCATGCGACTGGCCCCGGGCCAGACCTGCAACTGATGCCCCCTTTTTCACGAGACACGCCCTGATGCCTTCCATGTTCCGCACCTGCCGTCTTCCGCAGGCCCTGTTGTTCAGCGCGCTGGCGCTTGCCGCAGCGCAAGCCTTCGCCGCACCGCCCGATGCGGGCCAGATCCTGCAGGAGCCGCGCGGCCCGGTGCCGTTGCCGCCTGCGCCGACGCCCACGTTGTCGGTGGCCGACCCTGTCGTCAGCCGGGTGCCTGAAGGCGGCCCGCGCGTGGCGCTGCTCGCCATCCGTTTCAGCGGCAACACCGCTTTCACCACCGACGCTCTGCAGCGTCTTGTAGCCGATGCCGTGGGCAAGGAGCTGAGCTTTGCGGAACTCACCGGGCTGGCCGAACGCATCACCCGCCACTACCGTGAAGCCGGCTACCTCGTCGCCCGCGCCTACCTGCCGGCACAGGAGGTCAAGGGCGGCACGCTCGACATCGCCGTGCTCGAAGGCACGCTGGGCCAAGTTGAACTGCGCAACGCAGCGGGGCTCGATGCTTCGGCACTGGCGCCGCTGCAGCGCCTGCCGCTGCAGTCGGCCGTGCAGGAGCAGACGCTGCAGCGCAGCCTGCTGGCGCTGGCCGACCTGCCCGGCGTGGCGATCCAGTCCACCCTGCGGCCGGGCACCGCAGTCGGCGCCTCGGACCTGCTGGTCGAGGTGCAGAAGACCCGCGCGTTCCAGGGCAGCGTCGACCTCGACAGCTACGGCAGCGTCTACACCGGCCAGTACCGCGTGGGCACCAGCCTGTACTGGAACAACCCGCTCGATCGCGGCGACCAGCTCAGCCTGCGGCTGCAGGCCAGCGACGCGCGGTTGCACTACGAGCGCATCGGCTACCAGTTGCCGCTGGGCGAGTGGGGCACGCGGGTGGGCGTGGCGTACTCGAACATGCACTACCGCCTCGGCAAGAACTTCGAAGCGCTCGATGCGGACGGCAACGCCCGAATCACCAGCATCTACCTGCGCCAGCCCTTGCTGCGCAGCCAGACGGCGAACTGGTACGCGCAACTGCAGTTCGACGACAAGACCCTGCGCGACACCGTGGGCCGCACCGCGACCACGACGAAGAGCGACCTGCGCAACATCGTGCTCGGCCTCAATGGCGACTGGCAGGACGACGTGGGCGGTGGTGCGCGCAATGCGCTGGCGCTGAACCTCACGACAGGACGGCTCAAGCTCGACGCGGACAGCCTGCTGCAGGACGCGGCCAGTGCAAAAAGCGCGGGCAGCTTCAGCAAGTTCAACTACCAGTTGCAGCGCCTGCAGGCGCTGACGCCGGGGCTCGCGCTGGCGCTGAGCCTGGGTGGCCAGCAGGCGAATCGGAACCTCGCGTCGGCGGAGAAGTTCAGCCTTGGCGGCAGCCAGGGCGTGCGGGCCTACGCACAGGGCGAGGCGAACGGGGACGAAGGCTGGCTGGCCACGGCGGAACTGCGCTGGCAGGCCGCACCCGGCTGGCAGGTGCTGGCCTTCCATGACTCGGGTTCGGTGAAGACCAACCGCCGCCCCTGGACCCGCGACAGCAACCGCCGTCACCTCGAAGGCGCGGGGATGGGCGTGCTGTGGAGCACGGAGCGGCTGAGCTTTTCGTTCACTGTCGCGTGGCCGATGGGGCGCGATGCGGCCCAGCCCGGTATGAGTCGCGGGCCTCGCCTGTGGGGGCAACTCGCCGCCATGTTCTGAATCTGCCGCTGGTCGAGCCGCCGGCAGCGAGGCTGGGCACGGCCGCCGTGGTCGCGATGCGCGGTGAAGCCCTTGGTGATGAGGTCGAGCACTTCTTTCTCGCGGGCCGACAGCGGTGTCGATTCGCTGCCCGCAGGCGCCGCCTGCTGCGCAACTTCCGCAGGCGCAGCGCGATGACATATTCGTCATGTTCACGACGGATGACTGTCAGTTGCCTTTCCTAGAGTCGCGTCGCTCCCATCGACGCCGTTCCGCATACCGTGACTGGGGTGCAAATGGCGGATCGGGGCCGTCGATACCGTCCCGGCATCGCAGCGCCTCCCGGACTTCAATGAACCTGCTCTCATCGCAACTGCCTCGGTCGTCGGGTGGCCCGCAGCCGTCGGTCTCGCTCAGCATCGTGGTGCCTGTCTTCAACGAACAGGCGGTGCTCGCCGAGTTCCATCGGCGATTGCGTCGTGTGCTCGAAGGCATCGGCTTGCCGTATGAAGTGGTGTATGTCGATGACGGCAGCGACGACGATACGCCGCGTTTGCTGCAAGAGCTGCACGCGAGCCATCCAGCGATCGCGTATGCGCGCCTGACGCGCAATTTCGGCAAGGAAGCCGCGATGAGCGCCGGCCTGGAGCTGGCCAGGGGCAGGGCGGTGGTCGTCATCGATGCCGACCTGCAGGACCCGCCCGAGCTGATCCCCCTCATGGTGGAGGCATGGCAGGACGGCTTCGATGTCGTCAACATGCGCCGCCGCAGCCAGGACGGAGTGTCCTGGCTGCGGCGCGGCATGGCCAGGGCCTTCTATCGTTTCATCGAACGCATCAGCGAGGTGTCGATTCCTCGCGATGTGGGTGACTTTCGCTTGCTGAGCCGCCGCGCGGTGGACGCGTTGAACCGGCTCCCGGAGCGCGGGCGCTTCATGAAGGGCTTGTTCGCCTGGATCGGATTTCCGCAGACGACCCTCGACTTCGACCGCGATGCGCGTGCGGCCGGCTCCACCAAATGGCCCTTCTTCAAATTGGTCGGTCTGGCCGTCGAAGGCGTCACTTCGTTCTCGGCCATGCCGCTGAGGCTCGCCACCTGGCTCGGACTGGCCACGGCCGGTGGCGCCTTCGCCTACGCCCTCTACTTCTTCGTCAAGGCCCTGATCGTGGGCGACTCGGTGCACGGGTTTCCTACCCTCATCGTGAGCCTGCTATTTCTCGGGGGGCTGCAACTGCTCTGCATCGGTGTGCTGGGCGAATACGTCGCGCGAATCTTCACCGAGGCGAAGCATCGCCCGATCTTTCTCATCGATGTCTTCCTGCCGGCGAAAGCGCCGAAGATGGACAGCCACATCGCCAGCAGCCCGTGCTGACCTCGGTGGCCCGTGCCTGGCGCGTCGCGCGCTTGTCGCTCGGCGGTGGTGTCGTCGGTCTGCTGATCGCGCTGGCCCTGCTGCGCCTTGCATCGCTGGGTGCCTATCCGTTGATGGACATGACCGAGGGCCGCTACGGCGAGATCGCGCGCCGGATGGCCGAATCCGGCGACTGGATCACGCCGTGGATCGCGGACGGCAGGCCGTTCTGGGGCAAGCCGCCGCTGTCGTTCTGGCTGTCCGCCGGCAGCATGCGGATGTTCGGCGTCGGCGAGTTCGCGGTCCGGCTGCCGCATTTCCTGATGGCCGTGACGATTGTGCTGCTGGCCTTCGACTGGGCCCGCCGCACCGGAATGCGTCGTGCCATCTACGTGCTGCCTGTTCTTGGAAGCACTGTTCTTTTCTGGGTATCCGCCGGGGCCGTGATGACCGACATGGTGCTGTGCCTGGGCGTGCTGCTGTCGACGCGCGGCTTCTGGTTGGCATTGCACGGATCGTCCGCAGACACGCGACGCGAAAGCTGGTTGTTTTTTATCGGTCTCTGGATCTGCGCCCTGGCCAAGGGGCCGGTGGGGTGGGTGCTGGTGCTTCTGCCGCTTGGGGCCTGGTCCTTGTGGACGGGCAATGTCCGGCTCGCATGGCGCGCGCTGCCATGGCTGCGAGGCGGACTTCTGCTGCTCGCCGCCGTTGCGCCGTGGTACGCGCTGGCCGAGTGGAAGACGCCGGGATTCCTGTCGTATTTCTTCGTCGGCGAGCATTGGAGCCGCTTCGTGGTGGCCGGTTGGCAGGGCGATCGCTACGGTTCGGCGCATGCCTTTCCGCGTGGAACCATCTGGCTCTTTGGCTTGATCGCCAGCTTGCCGTGGAGCATCGTGTTGCCGTGGGTCGCATGGCGGGCGAGAAGAAAGGGGTGGCCCGTTGCGCAACAGCATGGACGCGAGTCGGCGAAGCCTTCCTTTGGCCTCTATCTCTTGATGTGCGGCCTGGCGTCGTGCGTTGTCTTCACCGCGGCCGGCAATACCCTCTGGACTTATGTGCTCCCCGGGCTGCCGCCCATGGCACTGTGGGTTGCGCGGTACCTCGGTCGCCTCGATGCGCGGCTCGCGCGGCGCGCATTGTTGGCCGGTACGCTGGCCAGCACCACGCTGCTCGGCGCAGGACTGATCGCACTGACTCTGGGTGGCCGCGCCGACAGCGAGTCGGCGAAAGCGGTGGTGCAACTCCACGCCGTGCAACGTCGTCCCGACGTTCCGCTGGCATTCATGCAGGCGCACATGCTCTCGGCCTCGTTCTATTCGAACGGGCATGCCCTGCAGATTGCAGATGTCCGGCAACTGGCCGCCGTGCTTGGCGAGCCATCGCCTACCCCTTTGTTCATTGCGGTGCCGCTTTCCGTTCTGCCGCGCCTGCCGCCGCTCGACATGCATGGCCTGCGGGCCGTGGGCGATGCAGGCGCGTATCGCCTGTTCCTGCGAGAGGGCGTATCCGGCGGCTGAGGCCGCCGGACGAAAAAATACCCGCCGAAGCGGGTATCGCGAAGAGCGGTCGCAGGTATCGCGATGGCGCGATACCTGCGACCGGCACCCGGCTTCAGAACGTGAAGCTGCCCGTCAGCGAGGCCGAGCGGCCCGCGCCCACGGTCGCGTAGTGCGATGCGTACGCCTTGTCGAAGTAGTACTTGTTGGTCAGGTTCTGGATATTCAGTTGCAGGCTGAAGTTCTTGTTGACCACGTAGCTCACCATGGCGTCGTACTTCACATACGACGGGATCCACTTGGTGTTGTTGACGTTGCCGTACTGCTTGCCCATGTACGTCGCGCCGGCGCCGATCGTCAGGCCCGGCATGACGGTGTAGGTGGTCCACAGCGTCGCGCTGTTCTTCGGCGTGTTCGGGAAGAAGTTGCCGTTGAAAGGCGACGGTGCGCCCGTGGCCGTGAAGCCGTTGTCCGTGACCTTGGCGTTCAGGTGCGTGAAGCCGCCGAAGATCTGCCAGTCGCGCGTGATGCTGCCGGCCGCGCCGAACTCGATGCCTTCCACGCGCTTCTTGCCGACGTTCTGCGTCGTGCCGTCGGGTGCGGTGGTGCGGGCATTGTTCATGTCCGTGCGGAAGATCGCCGAGGTCAGGACCAGGCGGCGGTCCAGCACTTCCCACTTGGTGCCGATCTCGAAGCTGCGGCTGTCCTGCGGCTTCAGGTTGCGGATGGCGGCGGAGATGCCGTCCGCGCCGTCACCACCGTCGGTGCCGGGCGGCGTCGACGAGGTGCCGTAGGACACGTAGATGCTGCCGTTGGGCGCCGGCTTGTAGACCACGCCGACCTGGTAGTTCAGGAACGAGGCCTTGTTGGCGAGTTCGATGCCCGGCACGAGGCCGCGAGCCGGCACCGACAAGCTGGTCGAGCCGCTGGGTGCAAGGCTCGGCACGGCGGCCGTGGCCGCGATCGGCGTGATGTACGCCGGCGTGACGGCATTCGTCTTGTAGTCGTCCCAGCGCAGGCCCAGGTTCAGCGACCACTGCGGGTTGAACTCGATCGTGTCGAACGCGTAGACCGAGGTGGTCTTGGTCTTGACTTCGGTCACGGCCGGCGAGCGCGTGATGCCGCCCATCCACGGGTCGTAAGGCGTCGGGCTGTAGGCCGAGGTGCAGTTGAAGTCGCTGCGAATGCCCGAGCCGACCGCGCAGTTCAGCGCGCCGGCGGGAGCGCCCGGGACGGTGGCACGCGGGAAGGTCTCGACACCCGTCCTGATGTTCTGCGCGAACAGGTAGCCGGCCTTGGTCGTGGCTTCCTTGCCCAGTTCGAGGCCGGCCACATAGGTGTGCTTGATGCCGGCGGCTTCGAACTTGCCCGACAGGCTGGTCTGGTTGACCAGCGACTCGGAGTCCGACACGCGGCTGTTGGCTCGCCGCCAGACATTGCCGTTCACCAGGAAGTTGCCGCGGCTGTCATCGGGCTGCGACCAGATGTAGTCGTTGCTCGACTTGCTGGAGCGGGTGACGTTGCGCAGCACGAGGCCGCCGCCGAAGTCGTGCTTGACGTCGACCGTGCCGGCATCGACCTTGGTGCGCTGGTAGTCGCGGTTGACCAGGCCGTAGAAGGTGCCGCGCGGCACCACGATGGGCTGGCCGTCGCCGTTGAGCAGCTGGTTGGTGCCGGTAGAGAACGGGTTGTTGTACGGAATGCCCGAATCGGGCAGGTCGTTCGACTCGAAGTGGTAGTAGCTCAGCGTCACCTGGGTCGGCGTGCCCATGCCGAAGGTGACGCTCGGCGCCACGCCCCAGCGCTTGACGTTGACCGGGCCGCGGCCGGCGATGTCCGACTTGAAGTTCATCACGTTCAGGCGGGCTGCAACGGTGTCGGAAAGCTTGCGGTTGATGTCCAGCGTTTCGCGCTGGTACGAATCGGTGCCCAGGCCGACGGTGCCGCTGAAGAAGTTCTCCGCCTGCGGTGTCTTGCTGATGATGTTGACCGAGCCGCCGGCCGAGCCGCGGCCGCCGAACGCGGAGCTGGGGCCCTTGACGACCTCGACCGACTCCACGTTGAAGATTTCGCGCGTCTGCGCGGCGCCGTCGCGCACGCCGTCCACGTAGGTGTCGCTTTGCGAGTCGAAGCCGCGGATGAAGGGGCGGTCACCGACAGGGTTGCCGCCTTCGCCGGCGCCGAAGGTGATGCCGGGCGTGGTGCGCAGCGCATCGACCAGCGTGGTCGCGCCGGTCTGGCGAATGACTTCCTGGGGAATCACCGTGACCGACTTGGGCGTGTCCAGCAGCGGGGCGGTGAATTTCGGGGAGGCGGACTTTTCGACCTTGAAGTCGGTCGTGGCTTCGACGCGGACTTCATTCAGCGTCGTTTGCGCTTGTGCCGACATGGAGGCGCCGAGCGCGACCAGGGTGGCAGTGGTGGCCGCGCGGCCAGAAATGTAACGCGCAGGCGAATGCTTGCGGCTCTTGATGTACGCCATGAATGCTCCAGAAGACAGGATGAGGTCGTGAACCTCTTGAATGGCTGTCCGGCGTGGGGCACGAAGTGGCTAGAGGCGAGGCCCGTGGGGCCAAACGACGGGGAATGATAATGACTTGCATCGCCGTTTTTTAGAACTTTACAATGCAGACGCAATTAATTGGGAACCAAACGGCCCAACTAAGAAAAAGTGCACAACGGATTGTTTCGGCCAGAGGCGCCGCAAAGCCACTTTTGCATTGACAGCAACAAGGCCCCGCGTGCATCGTCGGCGCTCGAATCACCCGCCGAGTGAGGATCTGGATGACAAACAATGTTCGCCGTTTGAGGAGCAGCGCAAGCGCTCTGCACCTTCAGCGCGACGGCATCGCGTTGCTCGCCGTGCTGGCTTCCCTCTGTTCCTGGCTTTTCTTCTGGTTCGGCGACTGAGCCTGCGCCAGAAGGCCCAACACGACAGAGCCGTCGCCGATGCGCTTCAGTGCGGCGAGGGCTGCGACAACACCCATTGCGCAAGAGCTTGCGCATCGGCCTGCGAGACCTGCGTTTGCTGCGGCATGATCACGCGGCCCCACGTGCCCACGCTGCCGTCGCGGATCTTGCCGGCGAGCCGTGCCGGCGCTTCGGCGTCCTTGCGGTAGCGCTCGGCGATCTGCGCGAAGCCCGGTCCCACCTGCTTGTGAGCCAGGCCGTGGCAGGACATGCAGCCGTTCTTTCGGAGCAGGTCCTCGGGCGTGCCCTGGGCCATGGCCGGAAGCGAGAGGGCGATCAGCACCGCGGCGGCGATGCGTCCTGCAGCGCGGGTCGGCATCGCTCAGGCTCCGGTCTTCTCGTCGCGGCCGATTTTCCAGACGAACCAGGCGATGCCCAGGAACACGGCACCGATCACGCCCGCCATGGCCGCGCCGCCCCACATCTCGAACATGTCGTTGAGCAGGGCGTTCTGCGGATTCGACGGCTGGAAGAAGACATCGACCGTCTCCCCGACCTCGTAGCCCGGCGAGCCGCTGCTGCTCGATGTCGTGAAATCGATGAGCGCGCCCGACGGCGCCCGGAACTGCACGATCGGCCGCCAGGTGCCGTCGGTGTTGTTCTTGTTGGTGCTGCGCACATGCTGCAGGGCGGTCACCTCGCCCTGCACGCGTTCGGCCGACGCGATGAAGGCCACCCGGTTGTAGATCAGGAAGCCGCACACCACGAGCAGCGCGATGCCGATGAATCCAAAAATGAGCTTGGCGAGGGTCTCGACTTTCATGCGGCAGGCTTCAGCGCTTTCTTGCTTGCTTGCGGCCACGGGCTGCGGCCGGCCGGGCATCCTCGCATGCCTTCGCAAAAGCGCCTGAAATAGCCACTGTCCGGCGAGCGGCGAGCCGTCGTGCATTCGCGACAAGGCGATTCAAGAGTAACTATATGTATGGTTAAATCCCGGCAACTATCGCGAAGAAGACGAGGGAATTCCATGAAGCTGATGCTGAGCGTTGCGTTTGCCGCCATGGCGCTGGTCGGTTGCGCAAGCACGCAGCCGCCGACCGAGCCCGGCACCGGCTCCGGCACTTCCTACGTGCCCATGGTCGCGATGCAAGGCGTCGACAAGGTGCGCTACGACAGCGATGTGGCCGACTGCCGGGTCGCCGCGACCCGCATAGAGGCACGTGGCGACACCAACGACGGCGGATGGGCCGCATTGGGTCTGGGCCTGGTCACCTGGTACAGCCGGGGCCTTGCCACCGGGGCTGCGGTGGCCGGCATCGGCGCTTCGATTGCCGACTGGGTCGGCCGTCCTCCGGACAGCGTGATCGCCGAGCACCAGCGGATCGCGATCGTGCACTGCATGGCCAAGCGGGGCTACCGGAATCTGGACACGAACGTGCGGGACACGTTCTACGCCCACAACAATTTCGACCCGTCCATCGTCACGGCAACGCCCCGCCGGACGGGCGTCGACACGTACAACGTCGAAACCCTCGCCAAGGCCGGTCGTTGCAAGCTCCAGCCGCGTGCCGAACTCACGGCCAAGGGGCCTGGCTACGAAACCTACAACGTGCCTTGCGACAACGGCGCAACCATGGCGGTGCGCTGCGAATTCGGCAAGTGCCGCGTGCTGGCGCAGGCGCTCATCCGCCGCTCCTGAGTTTCTTCTGCTGCCCGGGTCGCCGTCGCCGCTTTCCGGTGGCAGCCAGGCGAGCGACCGGTGGGTCGTTCGCTTCAAGGGCAGGGACAGCGCCGCGAAGCGCGCTTCGATCCTGTCCCTTTCGCGCCCGGTGACGCGAACACCCAATGACAGCGGAAGCTGACGGCACAGCGCCAGCGCTTGCGCCACGCTGATCTGCTGCAGCGCCGCCGTTGCGCGAGCCGCCTCGCCCACATGTTCCGCGGGACACGCCACCAGTTGCAGGTCGTACTCGGCGAACAGCTCGCGTGAGATGCCTGGCAACGGCGCGTTCGATGCGCATTCCCCGCTGTAGAAACCGCCCAGATCGAGAAACGCATCCTGCTCGTGATAGTGCGTGAGCGCCACCGCGTAGTCTTCGACGACCGACAGCGGTTGCTGCTGCTTCTGCACCGTCAGCACGTCGGCGAAGGTGGCGGCTTCCAGGTAGTGCCGCAGCCCGTGCGTCACGGCGAATGCGGGCATGTCCTCGCCCGATTCATCGGTGATGGTTTCTTCTTCTTCCTCGTCCTCATCCGCATCGCAGGACAGATAGAAGCGCGCATCGCGCAGCGGACCATCGTCGCTGGCATAGACCCAGGTGTAGCGGTCATACAGATCGCTGTCGTCATGGCAGGCGGCCAGCGCGTCGATGGCCTCGCGCAAATTCAAGAGTTGTGGCATTTCAGGAGCCTCCTTGCGAAGGCCCCTGAGGGTGAGGGCCGACGCTCAGCGGTAGTCGTAGTGCCCGCGCACCATGCGGCCGTGCTCGCGGTGCGCCGGCACCCACACCTTGTGCGGCCGGTGATGCGGACGGTCGTAGCCGGGGCCCGGGCCGTGGCGCGGCGGCATCGGCTGGGCCAGTGCCGCGGTGGAAACAAGCGCGCAGGCTGCAAGTGCGAAGAGTATTTTTTTCATGTTGGAGTCCTTCTGGTTGATGCACCCGGATCGGTACGCGACCCAGCTTAGCGGCGCACCCACGGCCATTTCGTAGGCGGGAGAGCCCTTTACAGAAGGGACATGACGGCAGGCAGCCGGCCTGGCCGTGCCCGGTCACTTGACGATCATTCCCTTGAGCGCCGGGTCCGGCGGTGGCGCCTTGAGCTTCATCTGCCGCAGCGTCTTCACCAGCAACTGCGCAATCATCACGTTGCGATGCCGCTTGCTGTTGGCGGGCACCACGTGCCACGGCGCATGGTCGGTCGACGTGGCGCCCAGTGCATTCTGGTAGGCCTGCTGGTAGGCGCTCCACTTGGTGCGCACTTCCAGGTCGTCCATGCTGAACTTCCATTGCTTGCCCGGCGTGTCGATGCGCGCTTGCAGGCGCTCGCGCTGCTCGTCCTTGTCGATGTGCAGCATGCACTTGACGATCACCGTGCCCGTTTCGGTCAGCAGCCGCTCGAAGTCGTTGATCTGCGCATAGCGGCGCTTGGCCTCGGCCTTGTCGATCCAGCCTTCGACCACGGGCACCAGCACGTCTTCGTAGTGGCTGCGGTTCCACACCATGATCTCGCCGGTGCGCGGCACGGCGGCGTGGCAGCGCCAGAGGTAGTCGTGTGCGCGCTCCAGGTCGTTGGGCGCCTTGAAGGCCGTCACGCGCACGCCCAGTGGCGAAGTGCGCGAGAACACCCAGCGCACGGTGCCGTCCTTGCCGCTGGTGTCCATGCCCTGCAGCACCAGCAGCACCTTGCGCTTGCCTTCGGCATGCAGCAGGTCCTGCAGTTCGTCGAGTTCGATGGCCAGCGCGTCGACTTCCGCGCGCTGCGACGCTTCATCGCCGGCGCAGAACGGCGTGTCGCCGGGGTCGATGTGCGAGAGCTTGAACTTGCTGCCGACGCGGTACTTCTTGAAGCTGGCCATGTCCCGGATCTCCGTGAAAAGGAAAGCCGACAGCGTACGCGAATCAGCGATCGGCTTCGTCAGGGTCGAGCGATGCGCTCCAGCGGTTGTCCCATTCGGCATGGCGCACCGCGCCGTCCAGGTCGCGCCGGTCGCGCTTGGTCGGGCGCCCCTGTTCGATGGCCAGCGCCGGTTCGCTGCCCATGCGGCGCTGCTCGCGGATGGCGGCCTGCGCCGCGATGCTCTCGGCGGTTTCTTCGTAGAGCAGTTGGGCGATGGGTGCCGGCCCGCGCTGGGCGCTGATGCCGCGCACCGTCACGGTCCGCGTCTGCACGCCCTGGCGCATCGTCACCGTGTCGCCGGCCTTGACTTCGCGCGAGGCCTTGGCGATGTCGCCGTTCACCTGCACCCGGTTCTTGCCGATCTCCTCCGCGGCCAGCGAACGCGTCTTGAAGAAGCGGGCGGCCCAGAGCCATTTGTCGATGCGCAGACGTTCCAGAGGTTCCATAGATCAGGAATTGTGCCGCCAGAGCGGCAGGTGCACCACGGCATCGAGCCCGATGACCTGCGCGGTGTTGTTGTCCTGCGCCGTGCGGTTGTCCAGGCTGATGCGTCCGTTCAGCGCCAGGACGATCTCGCGGCAGATCGCCAGCCCCAGGCCCGAACCGCTCGACGTGCTGCCGGCCGAGAAGGGCGCGAACAGCCGCTGCCGCAACTCGGGCGAGATGCCGGGGCCGCCGTCGCGCACGGTGAGCACCGCGTCGTCGCCCTCGGGGCGCACCGAGATCGACAGCGCCGCGCCCGTGGGGCTCAGCTTGATCGCGTTGTGCAGCAGGTTGCGCGTGAGCTCCTGCAGCATCCACTGGTGCGCGCGCACCGTCACCGGCTCGTCGATGGCCAGCTCGAAATCGAGCGCCTTGTCGGCCACCAGCGGCGACAGGTCGAGCGCGATGTTGCGCACCACCTCGCCCAGGTCGAGCGCCACCGACTCCGGCTGCTGGCGCAACTGCTCGACCTTGGCGAGCGACAGCATCTGGTTGGCGAGCATGGCGGCGCGCTCGACCGTCTGGCTGATCTCGCTGAATGCCTGCTCGGGCGCGACATCGCCGCGCCGCGCCGACTGCACCTGTGCCTTGAGCACCGCCAGCGGCGTGCGCAACTGGTGGGCGCTGTCGCGCACAAAGCGCTTCTGGTGGTCGAGCAGCCGCTGCAGCCGCCCCATGACCTCGGTGGTGGCATCGATCAGCGGGCGCAGCTCGCGTGGCGCATCGGGCGCGTCGATGGGCGAGAGGTCGTCGGCCGCGCGCTTGCCGATGGCCTCGCCCAGCTTGCGCACCGGCCGGGTGGCGCGCTGCACCACGAACACCGTCACCAGCGCGATCACGCCCATCAGCAGCAGTTGCCGCCACAGCGTGTCGACCAGCAGCTTGCGCGCCAGCGTCTCGCGGATCTCCAGCGTCTCGGCCACCTGCACCACCGCCATGCCGCGACCGCGCGCGCTGGCCACTGGCTGCAGCAGCACCGCGACGCGCACCGGCTGGTTGCGGAATTGCGCGTCGTAGAAGTCGACCAGCGCCGCGTAGGCGCTGCGGTCGGGGATGCGGCCGCGCCAGAAGGGCAGCTCGGCAAAGCCCGAGATCATTTCGCCGTCGAGCGCGGAGACCCGGTAGAAGAGGCGGCTTCGGTTGTCGGCCTCGAAGGCTTCGAGCGCGGAGTAGGGCACGATCGCGCGCAGGTGAGCCTGCTCGTCGTAGCCCTCCACGTCGAGCTGTTCACCGATGGTCTTGGCCGAGGCGAGCAGCGTGCGGTCATAAGCGGTGGTGGCGGCCGCCAGGCTCTGGCGGTACAGGCTCACGCTGTTGATCACGATGAACACGGCAATCGGCGCGAGGATGCCCAGCAGCAGCCGCGCGCGAAGCGACAGGATGCGGGTCATGACTCCGGGCGAACCAGGTAGCCGAGCCCGCGCATCGTCATCAGCACGGCGCCGGTGCCCGCGAGCTTCTTGCGCAGGCGATACACCACCACCTCGATGGCCTCGTACTGCACCTCGGTCTCGCCGGGAAACACCAGCTCGAACAGGCGCTCCTTGGTGACCGCATGGCCCGGTTTCATCATCAGCGCCTTCAGCAGCGCCAGCTCGCGCGGCGTGAGTTCGAGCAGCTCGGCGCGGTTGTAGATGGCGCCGTTGTCCGGCTCGTAGCGCAGCCCGCCGATCTCCTGCGGGTTGAGCCCGGCGTCCGGCCCGATCGCGCTGTGGCTGCGCCGGCGCAGCGCGCGGATGCGGGCTTCCAGCTCGTCCAGGTCGAAGGGCTTGGGCAGGTAGTCGTCGGCGCCGGCATTCAGGCCGACGATGCGGTCGCCCACCGTGCCGCGCGCGGTCAGCAGCAGCACCGGCGTGCGCAGCCCTTCCGAGCGGGCCTGGGCCAGCACCTGAAGGCCGTCCAGGTTGGGCAGGCTCAGGTCGAGCGCCACCACGTCGGGCTCGATGGCGCGCCATTGCGCGACCGCCTCGGCGCCGTCACCGCAGATGCGCACATCGATCCGGCGGCGCCCGAGGGTGCGCTGCAGGGTGATTTGCATCGAGGGGTCGTCTTCGACCAGCAGCAGCTTCATACGGTGGCGGTGGGGGTGTGTACTTTGGTGTTTTCCCCAGTCTGGCGGACAGCCAACTGACAGCGGGGCGGCGCATGATAGCGCTCAGGTTCAAGTCAGGTTCCTTTCAAGTTCCTTCCAGTTTCCAGGAGACAACAATGCGTCGAGACACCTTTTTGAAGTCATTGGCCGCGCTGGCCGCCGCCGGAGCCCTGCCACTGTCGGCCCGGGCCGCCGCCAACGTCAAGATGATGATTCCCGCCAACCCGGGCGGCGGCTGGGACACCACCGGCCGAGCCCTCGGCAAGGCGCTGAGCGATGCCAAGGTGGCCGACACCGTCACCTTCGACAACAAGGGCGGTGCCGCCGGCGCACTGGGCCTGGCCCAGTTCGTGAACGGCTCCAAGGGCGACGCCAACGCACTCATGGTGATGGGTTCGGTCATGCTGGGCGGCATCATCACCGGCAAGCCGCCGGTCAAGCTCGAACAGGCCACGCCCATCGCGCGCCTGACCACCGAATACAACGTGTTCGTGCTGCCGTCCAACTCGCCCTTCAAGACCATGAAGGACGTGGTCGACCAGCTCAAGAAGGACCCGGGCAGCGTCAAGTGGGGCGGCGGTTCGCGCGGCTCCACCGAGCACATCGCCGCGGCCATGATCGCGCAGCGCGTGGGCGCCGATCCGTCCAAGATCAACTACGTGGCCTTCCGTGGCGGCGGTGAAGCCACCGCTGCCGTGCTGGGCGGCAACGTCACCATCGGCGGCAGCGGCTACAGCGAATTCGCCGAGTACATCGCCGCCGGCAAGATGAAAGCCATTGCTGTCACCTCCGCCCAGCGCCTGCCGGGCATCAACGTGCCGACCCTGAAGGAACAGGGCATCGATGTCGAGATCGGCAACTGGCGCGGCGTCTACGGCGCCCCCGGCATCTCGCCCGAGCAGCGCAAGGCGCTGACCGACATGGTGCTGGCCGCCATGAAGAGCCCTTCGTGGGCCGAGTCGCTCAAGAAGAACGACTGGACCTCGGCCGTGCTGTCGGGCGATGCCTTCGCCAAGTTCGTGGACGACGACTTCGCCAGCCTGCGCGCCATCATGACCAAGTCCGGCATGGTCTAAGCGCCCCCGGCGCCTGCCTGCCCGCCCAACGGCGCGCTGTCCTCGCAAGAGACGACAGCGTGCCGTTTTCAAATCCAGCACCACATGCCGGGAGCAAAAAATGACAACTCCAGATCCCTCGGTCTCTCTATCTGACGGGGCCGCGCAAGCCGCGGCCACATGGCCCCAAACCCTGGTCGGCGTCGGCGTGCTGCTGACCGGCCTGGCGCTGGCCTTCGGCGCCATCGACATTTCTTCCGAAGCCGGCTACGGCGGCGTCGGCCCCAACTTCCTGCCCTGGCTGGTGTCGGTGGTGCTGGTGCTGTGCGGCGCATGGATCCTGTGGGAAGCGCGCACCGGCGGCTTTCGCGAACTCGACGCGCCCTCGGGCGCCGGCAGCGCCTACTGGCCCGGCTTCGTCTGGGTGTCGGCGGGCCTGCTGCTCAATGCCGCGCTCATCACCACCCTGGGCTTCATCCTCAGTTGCACGCTGTGCTACGTGCTGGCGGTGCAGGGCCTGCGCCGCGCGAGCGGGCAGGCGGGCGTGAATGCGCCACGCACCTGGTTCAACGACATCGTTGCCGGCGCGCTGATCTCCGCGCCCGTGTTCTGGACCTTCACGCAATTCCTGGCCATCAACCTGCCGGGCCTGACTTCCACCGGGTGGTTCTGACATGGAAATCTTCAACGCACTCATGGCGGGTTTCGCCACGGCGATCACCCCGATCAATCTGCTCTGGTGCCTCGTCGGCTGTGCCCTGGGCACCGCCGTGGGCGTGCTGCCCGGCATCGGCCCGGCGGTGGCGGTGGCGATGCTGCTGCCCATCACGGGCAAGGTCGACATCACGGCCTCGATGATCTTCTTCTCGGGCATCTACTACGGCGCCATGTACGGCGGCTCGACCACCTCCATCCTGCTCAACACGCCCGGCGAAACCGCCAGCATGGTGACCGCGATGGAGGGCAACAAGATGGCCAAGAGCGGAAGGGCGGGCGCGGCGCTTGCCACGGCCGCCATCGGCTCCTTCGTGGCCGGCACCATCGCCACCGTCATCGTCACGCTGTTCGCGCCGTTCGTGGCCGAGTTCGCGGTCAAGCTCGGGCCGCCTGAATATTTCCTGTTGATGTTGCTGGCCTTCACCACGGTGAGCGCGGTGCTCGGCAAGAGCACGCTGCGCGGCATGACGGCGCTGTTCGTCGGCCTCGCGGCCGGTTGCGTCGGCCTCGACCAGATCTCGGGCCAGGGCCGCTACACGGGCGGCGTGCCCGAGCTGCTCGACGGCATCGAGATCGTGCTGGTCGCGGTCGGCCTGTTCGCCGTGGCCGAAGTGCTCTATGCCGTGCTCTACGAGGGCAAGGTGGTCGAGGGCCAGAACAAGCTGAGCCGCGTGCATATGAGCAAGCGCGACTGGAAGCGTTCGATTCCCGCGTGGCTGCGCGGCACCGCCATCGGCACGCCGTTCGGCTGTATCCCGGCCGGCGGCACCGAGATCCCGACTTTCCTGAGCTATGCGATGGAAAAGAAGCTGGTGAAAGACCCCGAGGACAAGGCCGAGTTCGGCACCAAGGGCGCCATCGAAGGCGTGGCCGGCCCCGAAGCCGCCAACAACGCCACGGTGACGGCCGCGCTGATTCCGCTGCTCACGCTGGGCATTCCGACGTCGAACACCACGGCCATCTTGCTGGGCGCGTTCCAGAACTACGGCATCCAGCCGGGTCCACAGCTCTTCACGACTTCGGCCGCGCTGGTGTGGGCACTGATCGCCTCGCTCTACATCGGCAACGTCATGCTGCTGGTGCTGAACCTGCCGATGGTCGGCCTGTGGGTCAAGCTGCTGAAGATTCCGAAGCCGCAGCTCTACGCCGGCATCCTGATCTTCGCGACGGTGGGTGCCTACGGCATGCGCCAGAGCGCGTTCGACCTGTTCCTGCTGTACGGCATCGGCCTGCTCGGCGTGGTGATGCGGCGCTTCGACTTCCCGACCGCGCCCGTGGTGGTCGGCATGATCCTCGGGCCGCTCGCCGAAGCGCAACTGCGCAACGCCATGTCGATCGGCGAGGGCAGTGCGGCGGTGTTCTTCCAGCGCCCGATGTCGATCACGCTGGTCGTCATCATCGTGGCCGTGCTGGTGTTGCCGCGCGTTGCCAAGCGCATGAGCGAACGCAAGTTGAAGCGCCTGGCGCAGCTGGACGCCTGACGCTTCTTTTCGTTCCCCTTGAAATGCCGCGGCGCCCTGGCCCCGCGGCATTTTTCTTTTGGGCCGGCCGCCATTGGCGCGCCATGGTGGTCGTTCGCGCTGCGTTCGGTGCAGCGGCTCAGCGCGTTCGGCGATGCTCGCAATCCGGCTTGGTGCAACTGCCGTAGAGCGACAGCGCGTGCTCCCGCAGACGGAAGCCTCTTTGTTCGCACACCAGCGTTTGCCGATGCTCGATCTCGGCGTCGTGAAACTCCTCGACCCGCCCGCAATCGACGCACACCAGGTGGTCGTGGTGCATGCTGTCGTCAAGCTCGTAGATCGCCTTGCCGGTCTGGAAGTTGCTGCGCTTCAAGAGGCCCGCCTGCTCCAGCTGGGCGAGCACGCGATACACGGTGGCAAGGCCGACCTCGGCGCGCACCTCGATCAACAGGCGATAGACGTCTTCCGCCGAAAGATGGCGCTGCGCCTGGTTGCGGAAGAGTTCGAGGATCTTCATGCGCGGCAACGTGGCTTTCAGGCCCACCTGCCCGAGCGTATTCCGTGGGACCGGTGCATTCATCGACTGTCGCCTGGATGCGGGGAGGGCTGCATCGGCACCGCTTGCGCAAGAAACCGCATGGGGCGCCCCGTCGGCGCGGCGGACAACTCGCCATCGCGCATCACGACCTTGCCACGCACGACGGTCGCCATCGGCCAGCCGGTCACCCGCAGCCCGTCGTACGGCGTCCAGCCCACCACGCTGGCGATCCACCGGTTCGTGATTTCCCGGCGCGCCGCGAGGTCGACCAGCGTGAGGTCCGCGTCGAAGCCCACCGCAATGCGTCCTTTTCCCTCGATGCCGAAGACGCGGGCCGGCCCTGCGCTGGTCAGGTCCGCCAGCCGCTGCAAGCTCAGGCGGCCGTGGTGCACGTGATCGAGCATCACCGGCAGCAGCGTCTGCACGCCCGTCATGCCGCTGGGCGAGCGCGGATAGGGCAGTGCTTTTTCCTCGCGCGTGTGGGGTGCGTGATCGCTGCCGAGCACGTCGACCACGCCATTGCGAACCGCCTGCCAGAGCGCCTCCTGGTGGCGTGAGCGGCGGATCGGCGGATTCATCTGCGCCAACGTGCCCAGGCGCTCATAGCACTCGGGCGCGCTCAGCGTCAGATGGTGCGGCAGCACCTCGACGGACACGCGCGCCTTGTGCTGCGCGAGAAACTCGATCTCTTCGGCCGACGAGATGTGCAGCAGATGAAGGCGGCGGCCGCTTTCCCCCGCCAGCGCCACGATGCGCCGGGTGGCGCGCAGCGCGCTTTCGATATCGCGCCAGACCGGGTGGTTGCGCACATGGCCCAGGGTCTCGGCGATGCTTTTGCGCTCGCGAAGGCGCGCTTCGTCCTCGGCATGCACCGCCATGCGCCGGTGGCCGTGGCGCAGGATGCGGCGCAGCACCGCGTCTTCGTCGGCCAGCAGGTCGCCGAACGAGCTTCCCATGAAGACCTTGACGCCGGCGCAGCCCGGCAGCATTTCGAGTGACGCCAGCTGCTCGGCGTTGACGGCGGAACCACCGATGTAGAAGGCGTGGTCGCACCAGGCCTGCGCCTGTGCAATGGCGAGCTTGGCGTTCAGGTCGTCTTCGTGCAGCGTCAGCGGCTGCGTGTTCGGCATCTCGAACACGGCGGTGACGCCGCCGAGCACGGCGCCGCGCGTGCCCGCCTCGATGGTTTCCTTGTGCGTGAGGCCCGGCTCGCGGAAATGGACCTGGCTGTCGATCACGCCCGCAAGCACGTGCAGGCCCCGCGCATCGAGCGTTTCGTCGGCGCTCCAGCCGGTGGCGTCGAGCGCCGCGATGCGGCCGTTCACGCAGGCGATGTCGATCGTCTGCGCGCCGTTGGGCGTGAGGACCGTGCCGCCGCGAACCAGCAGCTCGGCGTGACGCGTTCGCAGGCGCAGGCGTTGTTGCGCATCGAGGGGCATGGCGCGGCGTTCCTCTTGCGCGCCGCAAGGGCGTTCGCGCTCAGAACTCATTCTGGATTCGCTTGTAGCCCTCGACCAGGCGGTTGTTGGTGCGCGCCACGTCCTCCGAGAACTCGGAGGCCCGCGCGGTGACCTTGGGAATGGTGGAAAGATCGGTCTTCGCGCCGATGCGCTCGGTCGACGGCACGTAGAAGTCCGGCGGCAGGTGGCAGTCGTCGAGCACCGCGTTGTGCCGCACCACGCAGCCGCGCGCGACAGTGCAGTTGAAGAGCACGCTGTTGAAGCCGATGAAGACGCCGTCGCCCACGGTGCAGGGGCCGTGCACGATGGCGCGGTGCGCGATCGAGGTGCGCTCGCCGATGGTCACGGCGGCGCCGGACTTGGAGTGGATGACCACGCCGTCCTGGATGTTCGAATGCGCGCCGATCACGATCGGGTCCATGTGGCCATCCTCGTCGACCTCGTCGGCGCGGATCACCGCGTACGGGCCGATGAAGACGTTCTCATGGACCACCACCCGGCCGCACAGGATGGCGGTGGGGTCGACAAAGGCGCTCGCATGGACTTGCGGCAGGTCGCCACGTGGGTTGCGGCGGATCATGCAAACACCTCCCCGGCGGATGCATTGGAAGCCCGTGCGAAGGCATCGTGCGGATGCAGGCTCTCCAGGTGGCGCACGTCGATGCGCGTGACAGAGAAAGACCCGGCGAGCGCTGCCTGCAGCCTGCGCGCCGCGTCCTCGACATACATGAGGTTCTGGCCATTCAGCCGCGCGAAGGCCTGCTCGTCGGCGCGCTTCACGGCCGCTTGTGCCGGCGTGCCGAGCGCGGCTTCCGCGAGGTCGATGAGCCGCAGCAGGCCCAGGTCGGGCGCGTCGTGCGGCAGGCGGACCTGGATGTCGGCGATGCTTCGCTGGCTGTGCGGCGTTGCCAGGGTCGCGTTGTCTTGCAGCCAGGCCAGGGCATCCGCCGTTGCCACGGCCTTGTGCGCGGCGAACCGCGCATCGAAGGCCTCTGCGATCAGTTGCCGGGACAGCGCGGCCGAGCAGGGGCAGGTGGAGGCGTAGGTGATGCGGACCTGCGCGTCGAGCGTGAAGCTTCCGTCGCGCCAGAGGGCCTCCAGCCGCACCGGATAGGCGTTCCAGCCGTGAAGCCCCGGCGTGACGAGCGCGGGGCGCTTGCACAGGAGATTGAACGACAGCACGAGCCGTGCACGCGCCGAGCCGCAGTCAGCGTGGCTCGCGACCATGGCCCGCAGCAGTTTGTGGAGCGAGGCCGTGCCCAGCCTCTCGCTTTCGGCGCTGTCGCACAGCAGGCGGTACAGGCGCGACATGTGAATCCCCTTGACCCGTGGGTCAGGCAGGTCCACCTCGACATCGGCGCGCGCATGGACCGGGTGGCGCACGCCCGGTTCGTCGGGCCAGACTGGCAGTTCGATACCCCGCATGCCGACTCCATCGAGCGGCAGGGGCATGGGGGAGGCTTCGGTCAGGGCAATGTCGGGTAATCGCGCGGTCATGATGAGCTGTCTGTAGTTAATGCAATTATGTTGCATTAAATGACGGCCATGCAATGAAGCGGCTTTACCCGGACTCGCGCCGCTTGCGTGCGAGCGCGAGTCCCCTGATCAGCGCTGCGGCGCTTCGACCAGGTCGTCGTCGATGTGCGGATCGGCAGGCTGCCCGCGCAGCTTGCGCACCGTGCGCCGTATCCAGTGCTCGATGTCGTCCACGTAGGTGAACACCGCCGGCACCACCAGCAGGCTCAGCACCGTCGAGGTGATCAACCCGCCGATCACCGCCATCGCCATCGGCGAGCGGAAGCTCGAATCGGCGGAGCCGAAGCCCACGGCGATCGGCAGCATGCCGGCGCCCATGGCGAGCGTGGTCATGATGATCGGCCGCGCCCGCTTGTGGCAGGCGTCGCGCAGCGCGTCCCAGCGGCTCATGCCGTGGTCGCGGCGCGCCACGATGGCGTATTCCACCAGCAGGATGGAGTTCTTCGTGGCAATGCCCATCAGCATGATCAGCCCGATCAGCGACGGCATCGACAGCGCCTTCTGGCCGATCAGCAAGCCCACGAAGGCGCCACCGAGTGCGAGCGGCAGCGCGCACAGAATCGTCACCGGATGCAGGAAGTCCTTGAACAGCAGCACCAGCACGATGTAGATGCACAGCACGCCGGTCAGCATCGCCAGGCCGAAGCTGGCGAACAGCTCGGTCATCACCTCGGCGTCGCCCACCTCGGCGATGCGCACGCCGGCCGGCAGCTTCTGGATCGAAGGCAGCGCCGCCACCGCGGTCTTGGCGTCGCCCAGGCCCACGCCCGACAGCTCGATCTCGAAGTTGACGTTGCGTGAGCGGTCGTAGCGGTCGATCACGGCCGGGCCGCCTTCCATGGTGAGCGAGGCGACCTGGCTCAGCATCACGGGGCCGCGCGCACCGGGCACGGAGAGGCGGCCGAGCAGGTCGATGTCCTGCCGCGCGGAGTCTTCCAGCTTCACCACGATCGGCACCTGGCGTTGCGCCAGGTTGAGCTTGGCGAGCGACTGGTCGTAGTCGCCCAGCGTGGCCACGCGCAGCGTCTCGGCAATGGCGGAGCTGGTCACGCCCAGGTCGGCGGCGCGCGCGAAGTCGGGGCGCACCGCGATCTCTGGCCGGATCAGGCTGGCGGTCGACGTGATGTTGCCCAGGCCGGGAATGGTGCGCAGGTCTTTCTCGACCGCACTGGCGGCCGCGGACAGCGCCAGCGGGTCTTCGCCGGTCAGCGCCAGGATGTATTTTTCGCCCGAACCACCCAGGCCCACGGTGCTGCGAACGCCGGGCAGGGTTTCGAGCGCGGTGCGTATCTGGTTTTCGATCACCTGCTTGCGCGGCCGGTCGCCGCGTGGGTCGAGCTTGATGGTCAGCGTGGCCTTGCGCGTCTCGGGCGTGCCGAAGCTGGCGAACGGATCACCGCCCGCGCTGCCGCCGGCCACCGTGGTGTAGACGCTCTTGACGTGCGCGATCTTCATCACGCGGTTGCGCGTTTCCTCGGCCGCGGCCGTGGTCTGCGCAAGCGTGGAGCCGGGCGCGAGCGACAGGTACACCTGCGTCTGCGAGTTGTCGTCCGGCGGAATGAAACCGGTCTTGAGCAGCGGAATCATCGCCAGCGAACCGAAGAAGAAGAGGGTGGCCAGCACCATCGTCTTGAAGCGGTTGTGGGTGCTCCACTCCACGGCGCGCATGTACCAGCGCAGCCAGCCCGGTTCCTTTTCCTCGCCGACGATGGGCTTGAGGATGTAGGCCGCCATCATGGGCGTGAGCACGCGCGCGACCACCAGCGAGGCGAACACCGCGAGCGAGGCCGTCCAGCCGAACTGCTTGAAGAACTTGCCGGCCACACCGCTCATGAAGGCCGTGGGCAGGAACACCGCGATCAGCGTGAAGGTGGTGGCGATCACGGCCAGGCCGATTTCATCCGCCGCTTCCATGGCCGCCTGAAACGGCGTCTTGCCCATGCGCAAGTGCCGCACGATGTTCTCGACCTCCACGATCGCATCGTCCACCAATATGCCCACCACCAGCGAGAGCGCCAGCAGCGAGATCACGTTGACCGAGAAGCCCAGCAGGTGCATGCCGATGAAGGCCGGAATCACCGACATCGGCAGCGCCACCGCCGACACGAAGGTGGCGCGCCAGTCGCGCAGGAACAGCCACACCACGATCACCGCCAGGATGGCGCCTTCGTACAGCAGGTGCAGCGAGCCGTTGTATTCCTCTTCCACCGGATCGACGAAGTTGAAGGCTTCGGTCAGCTCGATGTCGGGGCGCTGCGCGCGCAGGTCGGCCAGCGCCTTCTGCACCGCGTGGCCCACTTCCACTTCGCTGGCGCCACGGCTGCGGGCCACCTCGAAGCCGACCACCGGCTTGCCGTTGAGCAGCGCGGCGGCGCGCGGCTCGGCGATGGTGTCGCTGATGCGCGCCACCTGGTCCAGCCGCACGCGGCGGCCGTCGCTCAGCACGATCTGCATGTCGGCGAGCTGGTCGGCCGATTGCACCGTGGCCATGGTGCGAACGGGCTGTTCGCTGCCGCCCAGGTCGAAGCGGCCGCCCGCGCTCTCGACCTGCACCTGGCGCAGTTGGCGCGAGATGTCGCCGGCCGAGGCACCCAGCGCCTGCAGCTTGCCCGGGTCGAGGTCGATGTGCACCTGGCGCGTGACGCCGCCCACGCGGTTCACCGCGCCCACGCCGGACAGCGCGAGCAGCTTCTTGGTGATGTCGTTGTCGACGAACCAGCTCAGCGCCTCGGCGTCCATCTGCGACGACGCGATGGTGAAGGCCAGCACCGGCTGGCCCGCCAGGTCGAGCTTGGTGACGACCGGGTCGCGCACGTCGGCGGGCAGGTCGGCACGCACGCGCTGCACGGCGGAGCGCACGTCATCCACGGCTTCCTGCACCGGCTTTTCGAGGCGGAACTCGACGATCAGCGTGGCGGCGCCGTCCTGCACCTTGGTGGTGATGTGCTTGAGGCCCTGCACGGTGGCGATGGCGTTCTCGAGCTTGCGCGCGACGTCGGTTTCAAGCTGCGAAGGCGCGGCACCGGGCAGCGACGCCGAGACCGTGACGGTCGGCAGGTCGATGTCCGGAAAGTTCTGCACCTTCATCGCGTTGAACGACAGCAACCCACCGAAGGTGAGCAGCACGAACAGCATCACCGCCGGAATCGGGTTGCGTATGGACCAGGCGGAAACGTTCATGGGCGAGTCCTTGTTGTCTTACTTGGCTGCGGCGGCGGACGCGGCAGTCCTGGCGGGCTGGGCGGCGGGGACGGGCGTGTCGACCACGCGCACCAGGTCGCCGTCATTCAGGAAGCCCGCGCCCTGCACCACCACCTGCGCGCCGTCGGGCAGTGCGCTGGTGATCTCGATGCGGTCGTTCAGGCGGCGGCCGATTTGCACCTTGAGCTGGGCCACGTGGTTGTCGGGGCGCAGCAGGAACACGTTGTTGAACCCGTCGCGCGGCACGATGGCGGTTTGCGGCACCGTCGGCGCCGAGCTGCGGCCGAGTTCGAAGTCGCCGCGCGCGAACATGCCGGCCTTGATGCCGGTGTTCTGCTGCACGTTCGGCAGGTCGACGTACACCAGCGCCGCGCGCGTCTGCGGATCGACCGTGGGCGCAATGCTGCGCACCGTGCCGCGCACCTGCGCACCGCTGGCGCTGACCACGAAGGCCGGCGTGCCGACCGCGACGCGGCCGAGTTCGGCCGAGGTGACCTCGGCGCGCCATTCGAGCCGGCCCTGGCGGATCAGTCGAAACAGCTCGGTGCCGGCCGACACCACGCTGCCCACCGTGGCGGCGCGTGCGGAGATCACGCCGTCGTCGGGCGCCAGCACCTGCGTGTTGCGTCCGCGCACCTGCTGCGCTGCCAGCACCGCTTCGGCCGCTTCGACGCGTGCCTTGGCGGTCTGCTCGGTGGTCTGGTATTGGTTGATCTGCTGCTGGCTCAGTGCGCCGGTGGCCTGCAGCGTGCGTGCGCGCGCTGCATTGCCTGCGGCGTCGGCGGCGGTGGCACGGGCTTCGGCCAGCGAGGCGCGCGACTGCGCGATGTCGGCCTGCACCGTCTCGGGCGAGAAGACCGCGAGCACCTGGCCCTTCTTGACCACGTCGCCCACGTTCACGCGCACTTCAGCCAGGCGCAGGCCGTTGGATTCGGAGCCGACCACGGCCTCCTGCCAGGCGGCCACGTTGCCGTTGGCCGCGAGTGTGAGCTGCAGCTCGGTGGCCTGGGGCTTCGCCACGGTGACGGTGAGTGCCGGCTTGGGCGGATGGGCGCCGTCCTTTGTCTTGGCCGCGGCAGCGGAATCGGCGGTCTTGTCCGCCGGCTTGCCTGTCATCCACACCACCGCGCCGATGACGATGAGCAGCGCCAGCAGCGCGATGACGAGAGTGGAACGTTTCATTCTTTTCATGGCGACGTCGCAACCTTGGCGGTTGGTGTTGAGGTCATAGAGGACGACATTGAGGACGATTCAGGGCGGCTCCAGCCGCCACCCATCGAGCGGTAGAGCGCAACCCAGGCTTCGGTGCGCTCGCGTTGCAGCGAGACGCGCGCGGTTTGCGCCGTGAACAGCGTGCGGCGCGAATCCTCCAGCTCGAACAGGCTGGCCAGGCCGCTGCTGTAGCGGGCCTGCGTGGCGTTGAACGAGGCCTGGTAGTTCTTCACCGCGCTGTCGGCGTCGGTGGTGCGCGCGGCGGTGGCGTCGAGGTTGACGAGGGCTTCTTCCACCTCGCGCACCGCCTGCCGCACGCTCGCGCGATAGGTCGACACGGCTTCGGCGTAGCGCGCCTTGGCCGCATCGGTGTTGGCGATGCGGGAGCCGCCGTCGAGCAGCGGCACGGTGAGCGACAGCGGGCCGATGGTCCAGGTGTCCAGCGACTGCCTGAAGCCGTCGGTGCGGTATTGCAGGCGGCCGATGGAACCCGAGAGCGTGAGCTTGGGATAGCGCTCGGCCTCGGCGGAGCCCACGTCGGCGCTGGCCGAGGCCACGCCGAGTTCGGCCGCGTACACGTCGGGCCGTTGCGAGATGGCCTGCGCCGGCACGCTGGCGATGCTGCCGACGGCCGGCAGCACGCGCTGCGCGGGCGAGGCCGCGAGCTTCTGTTCCAGCGTGGTTTCGTCGATGCCGCTGAGCGCCACCAGCGCCTTGCGCTGCACCGCGCACTGGGCGCGCTGCTGGATGAGCCGGCCCGATGCATCGGAGGCACTGGCCCGTGCCAGCGCCGCATCGGCCGGCGAGGTGAAGCCGGCGCCCGCCGAAAGATCGGTCAGGCGCGAGGTCTCGGCGCGCGAGCGCGTGTCGGATTCGGCCACGCGCAACTGCTCCTGGCAGGTGCGCTCGGCGAAGTAGGCGTTGGCCGTTTCGGCCGCCACCGACACACGCGCGTCATGCCATTTGGCGTTGGCGCTGTTCTGCTTGGCTTCGGCGGAATCGCGGTCGGCGCGCAGGCGGCCGAACAGGTCGATCTCCCACTTGGACTGCAGGCCGGCCTGCAGCGTGGTGAGCGGCGCAACGGCCGTGCTGCTGCCACTGCTGCTGCTGCCGGCGCCGCCCGCGCCGAGCGAAGAGCCCGAGATGCCCCGGCTGGCCGATGCCGTGCCGTCCAGGCTGGGCAGCAGCGCCGCGCCGGCCTGCACGCGGGTCGAGCGCGCTTCGGCCACGCGCGCGGCGGCGCTTGCGACATTGGGGCTGGCGGCTTCGGCCGCGGCGATCAGCTCGACCAGCAGCGGATCGTCGAGCTGGCGCCACCAGTCGGCCAGCGACGCGAGCGAGCCGCCGTGGGGCAGGGGGGCGTGCCATTGCGCGGGCAAGGGCGCCACGACCTGCGCCGGCGGGCGTGTCAGGCCGCAGCCTGAAAGGCCGATGCCCAGGCCGAGTGGCAGGCAAAGGGAGGCGATCAGTCGGAGTCTTCTCATTTCTTCTTTCTCGCGGCCCGTGCGGGCGCGGCAGCCGGGATGCCGGCGGTGGCCGTGATGGCCGTCGTGCGGCGGCGTGTCTCTTCGGCCTGCACCAAAGCCAGCGCATAGCCCGTCAGGCGATCGGCCCAGGTGTCGATGCCGCGCGGGGTGCGCAGCAGCGAAGGGCGGATCGCCTCGATGAAGTCCTGGCTCACATAGAGCTGCATCGACAGCCCGGTGATGGCGAAGGTCAGGCGGTGGATGTCGTCGTCGGCCCGGTCCACCTTCAGGTGGCGGCACAGCAGGTCGGCAATGGCGCGGTGCGGGCCCTTGATGTCCTGTTCGAGTTCTTCCGCCCAGCGGCTGGTGGGCTCCAGCATCTCGCGCATGTGCAACTGGATGCATTGCCGCACGATCTCGCCCTGCTTGAGCGGATCGATCATGGACGACATGCAGATGCGCAGCGTGGCTTCGAGCGACTGGCCCGGCACGTTGCAGGCGGCCACGAGGTCGCTGGAGTCGCCGCCCATCGGCTCGTTGAAGGTGGCGGAGTAAAGCCCCTCCTTGTCGCCGAAGTAATAGCTGATGGCCGAGATGTTGACCTCGGCCTCGCGGGCGATCTCGCGCGTGGAGGTCTTGGCAAAGCCCTTCTGCGCGAACAGCCGCAGCGCGGTGTGGAGCAGCCGGTGGCGTGCCTCGGCGCCGTCGCTGCGCGGTGCGCGGCGCGGGGCCTGGGTAATGGTGGCTCTCGCGTTCATGGCCGGCATTACACCACGCGAAAAATCAAACGATTGATTAACTTAAGGCTTTATGAAGGCTTTGTTGCAAGGGTTGCAACCTGAGCATTTCATGAAGAGCGGCGGGACCCGGTTTCCCCCGGATGAGGGCGCGCTACGATCCGCGCATGCCAGCCGCCCCCACAGTCGCCGCACCGCCCGCCTTGCCCCTCGATGCCGAAGGCATCCTCGCGCTGGCCGCGCGTTCGATGTTTCATCTGTTTTCCAGCATCAGCCAGGGCATGTTCCTGGTGGACAGCAGCGGGCGCATCGTGTGGGTCAACGAAGGCTACCGGCGCTTTCTTCCGGCGCTGGGCTTTTCGTCCATCGACCAGTTCATGGGCCACATGGTCGAGGACGTGATCCCCAACACGCAGATGCGGCGCGTGCTTGAAACTGGCGAGCCGATATTGGTCGACCTGCTGACCAACAAGGCCGGCACCTTCGTCGTGAGCCGCATCCCGCTGCGCGAGGAGCGCGAAGGAGGCGAGGGCGGCTTGGGCGAGGTGATCGGTGCCATCGGCATCGTGCTGTTCGACCAGCCCGAGACCACGCTGCAGCCGCTCATCAGCAAGTTCGCGCTGCTGCAGCGCGACCTTGACGATGCGCGGCGCGAGCTGGCGAGCCAGCGCAACAACCCGCTGTATCAGCATGCCGATGGCCAGCGCCGCTCCAAGTACACCTTCGCGAGCTTCATCGGCAGCAGCCCGGCGGCGGTGGAGGTCAAGCGCCACGCGCGCCGCGCCGCGCAGTCGGCCAGCCCGGTGCTGCTGCTGGGCGAAACCGGCACCGGCAAGGAACTGTTGGCGCATGCGATTCATGCGTCGTCCGCGCGCGCCAAGGGCATGTTCGTCAGCGTCAACATCGCGGCCGTGCCCGACACCTTGCTGGAGGCCGAGTTCTTCGGCTTCGCGCCCGGCGCCTTCACCGGCGCGGACCGTCGCGGTCGCGAGGGCAAGTTCAAGCTGGCCGACGGCGGCAGCCTGTTCCTCGACGAAATCGGCGACATGCCGCTCGGCCTGCAGGCCAAGTTGCTGCGTGCGCTGCAAGAGGGCGAGATCGAACCGCTCGGCTCCAACAAGCTCGTGCCCTTCGATGCGCGCGTGATCGCCGCCACCTCGCGCGACCTGCCGGAGCTGGTGCGGCGCGGCCTGTTTCGCGAAGACCTCTACTACCGTCTCAACGTGCTGCCGCTGCGCGTGCCACCGTTGCGCGAACGGCGCCCCGACATTCCCGCGCTGGTCGAGGCGCTGGGCGAAGACATGGCCCTGCGCAGCGGCGAGGCGCCGCCCGAACTCACGCCCGACGCGCTCGCGCTGCTCGCCGGCCAGCACTGGCGCGGCAACATCCGCGAGCTGCGCAACGTGCTGGAGCAGGTGACGATGCGCAGCGACTCGCAACGCATCGACGCCGCGCAGCTCGAACGCATCCTGCGTGAAGCGGGGCTCGAACAGATCGAGCTGCCCGACACCTCGCTGAACGCGCGCGATGCCGATGAGGAAGCCGCCTTGCTGCGGCCACTGGCGCAGCAGGTCGCGGAGCTGGAGCGCAAGGCGATTGCCGCCGCGCTGGCATCGACCGGCGGGAACAAGCTTGCGACGTCGCGGCTGCTCGGCATTTCGCGCGCGACCTTGTATGAGCGGATGACGAGCCAGGACCGGCCGGCATGACGATGCTGAGCCACTTGCGCCGGATCGGTCGCGCCGACATCGAAAACGGCTCGCCAGTGATCACCGTCGAGATGCCGTACGAGGAATTTGTGAAGCGCTTCGGTGAGAGGCACTCGGATCATCCGTCCGACTGGGACGCGGCCGGACCGGTGGAACTCTGGTTCTTCGAGCTTCCCTGGGGGCACAAGATCACTCTCGAGTACCACACGTCCATCGACGAGTTCAACATCTACGTCGAATCGTTCGAGTTCGATGCGGTGCTCGACTTCCTCGATCTGAGAGCCTGCGAGGTTTTCATTCACTCGGCCCACATCGAACTGTTGAGGACGCGATATCCCGTGTACACGAAGGACCTGGGAGCCTTTGGACTTTTCCGGCTCGGCGAGGGCGGCGACCAGGTCCTGGTGCACGCTTATGAAAGCCGCCGCGTCGCCGACTACTACCAGCAGGTGTACGAGGGTAAAGAGGTCGGGCAACGCTATCGCGTGGAGAGCGTGAGTTCGAGACTCTGAACGCGCGCCGGGTGATACTCCCGCCCCTGACAGCAACCCGAACCCGACGATCCATGAAAGCTCTTGCCCGTATCGCTGCCTGCTTCGTCCTTTGCGCCGCGGGTGGCATCGCCAGCGCAGCACCGCCCCAATGCGCAAGCGAAGCCGTCGTGCAAGCCAAGAAGCTGCTGACCTTTCACTTCGGGCCCGACGACCGCATCGAAATCGACTCCGAGGTCAGGGAACTCGCGCCCATCCGCAATCCGGCCGACAAGAAGCAGCAGTTCAAGGTGCTGGAGGTCTGGGGCACGATCTACAAGGGCAACTACCGGATGCGGCTCATCTACTTCCCCATGGACAAGAGCTGCGTGCTGATGGGGCAGGAAATCCTGGAGCTGGCGCGGCTGTGAGCGTTCGGGCCCTGCGGTCGAGCTTCGGCCCCAACTGCCACTGGTGCGGCCTTCCCATGGACTTCGACGAGCCGCATGGCCGGCCCGAGTCCGCGACCATCGAGCACCTCATCGATTCGACGCTCGGCGGCGTGCGCACGCAAAAGCACCGGCGGCTGGCCCATGCGATCTGCAACCACACGCGCAACGAATTTCGAATGCAGGCCGAGCGTGAGTTCCAGCGCTGGATTGCCGAGCGCAAAAACCCTAGTAAACCCTGACTGATAAAAAGACAGTTGCCTGAAATTCGGTCACTGCAAGTGTTCTGAAATAAGGCGGATGAGGCTTCTTCCCAATGAAGAAACCTTTGTTATCAATGAGTTGGGCGGGTGGCACGAACTGTGCAATATTCAGTCACCATTTTCAGGAGACAAAGAATGAACCGTCGCCACCTCGTCGCCTTGGCCGCGCTCGCCACGTGCGCTGCCGCCGCTCCCGCCTGGGCCCAGTCCAACGAAATCCGCATCGCCCACATCTACAGCAAGACGGGCGCGCTGGAAGCCTATGGCAAGCAGACCCAGACCGGCTTTGCCATGGGCCTGGACTACGCCACCGGCGGCACGATGATGGTCAACGGCAAGAAGATCGTGGTCATCGAGAAGGACGACCAGGGCAAGCCCGACCTGGGCAAGTCGCTGCTGGCTGCCGCGTATTCCGACGACAAGGCCGCGCTGGCCGTGGGCCCGACCTCGTCGGGCGTGGCACTGGCCATGCTGCCAGTGGCCGAGGAATACAAGAAGATCCTGATCGTCGAGCCCGCCGTGGCCGACTCGATCACCGGCGACAAGTGGAACAAGTACATCTTTCGCACCGGCCGCAATTCGAGCCAGGACGCGATCTCCAATGCGGTGGCGGTCGACAAGGCCGGCGTGACCGTGGCCACGCTCGCGCAAGACAACGCCTTCGGCCGTGACGGCGTGAAGGCCTTCGGCGCCGCGCTCAAGAAGGCGAAGCTGGTGCACGAGGAATACCTGCCGCCCGCCACCACCGACTTCACCGCCGGTGCGCAGCGCCTGATCGACAAGCTGAAGGACCAGCCGGGCCGCAAGGTCATCTGGATCGTCTGGGCCGGCGCGGGCAACCCGTTCAAGATCGTCGACCTCGACTTGAAGCGCTACGGCATCGAGATTTCCACCGGCGGCAACATCCTGCCGGCCATGACGGCCTACAAGGCGCTGCCGGGCATGGAAGGCGCGGCGTACTACTACTTCGGCATCCCGAAGAACCCGGTGAACGAGGCGATGGTCTCGGCGCACTACAAGCAGTTCAAGACGCCGCCGGACTTCTTCACGGCCGGTGGTTTCTCGGCCGCGATGGCGGTGGTGACGGCGCTGAAGAAGACCAACGGCGACACCAACACCAACAAGCTCATCAGCACCATGGAAGGCATGAGCTTCGACACGCCCAAGGGCAAGATGACCTTCCGCAAGGAAGACCATCAGGCGATGCAGTCGATGTACCACTTCAAGATCAAGGTCGACCCGGCGTTCGCCTGGGGCGTGCCCGAGCTGGTCCATGAGATCAAGCCTGAAGAGATGGACATCCCCATCAAGAACAAAAGGTAAAGCTCGCCCCCAGGCTGCGCGCACTTCGTGTCGCTTCGCCAACCCCCTACCGGGGGCAACACCTGCGGCCCGGCAAAGCCGGTTCCGCGGTGTTCTTGAAAGTTCAGCGACCCGAGAAGCACCTCTCCCTATTTCGCCCCGGATGGCCGCCGGGCGAGGCGCCAGCCTGCGCCTTCATGGCGTGGGCGGCGCGATCCACGGCCGATTCGTCAAGCAAGCGTTCGATAAACCACAACAGAAGGAGACAGCGATGCAAGCGATGCGATTGAACTGGAAGGGATTTGCCGCGGTTGCGGTGGTGGCGATGGCGGCGCAGGCCGCCGTGGCAGCGGTGCCGCTGCCGGCGCTCGGCGCCAACCCGGCGGAGGTGAGCGTGTCGGGCCTCTCGGCCGGCGGCTTTGCGGCCGTGCAACTGCACGTGGCCTATTCGGCCACCTTCAAGCGCGGCGCCGGTGTCGTGGCCGGTGGCCCGTACTACTGCGCCGAAGGTTCGGTGGTCAACGCCACCGGGCGCTGCATGACGCACAGCACCAGCATTCCGGTGTCGTCGCTCGTGAGCACCACCAACAGCTGGGCCGCCAGCGGCGCGATTGATCCGGTGTCGAACATGAGCGGATCGAAGGTGTACATGTTCTCCGGCACTTCCGACAACACCGTCAAGCAGGCGGTGATGGACGACCTGAAGACCTACTACCAGAGCTTCGTGCCGGCGGCCAACATCGTCTACAAGAACAACATCGGCGCGGGCCACGCGATGGTCACCGACGACTACGGCAGTGCCTGCAGCACCACCGCCGCGCCCTACATCAACAACTGCGGCTTCGACCTCGCGGGCGAGATCCTCACGCAGCTCTACGGGCCGCTGAACCCGCGCAACAACGGCACGCTGGGCGGCACCTTCACCGAGTTCAACCAGTCGGAGTTCATCACCGGCCACGGCGTGGCCGCCACCGGCTGGATCTACGTGCCGCAGGCCTGCACCACCACCTCGTGCCGCGTGCACCTGGTGCTGCACGGCTGCAAGCAGAACTACAGCGACGTCAGCGACCAGTACGTGAAGAAGACCGGCTACAACCGCTGGGCTGACACCAACAACATCATCCTGCTCTACCCGCAGACCAGCACCGCCGCCACCAACAGTTGCTGGGACTGGTGGGGCTACGACAACGCGAACTACGCGAAGAAGTCGGGGCCGCAGATGGTGGCGTTGAAGGCCATGGTCGATCGCGTGGTCAGCACCGGCGGTGGTTCGTCGCTGCCGGCGCCGACCGGCGTGGGCACCTCGGGCGCGACCAGCAGCAGCATGACGATCGCCTGGACCAGCGTGTCGGGCGCCAGCGGCTACAACGTCTATCGCGGCGGCAGCCAGGTCAACAGCGCGGCCGTCACTGGCACCAGCTACACCGACACCGGCCTGGCCCCGTCCACCAGCTACAGCTGGACCGTGGCCGCGCTCGATGGCAATGGCGCAGCGGGTGCGATGTCGGCGGCAGCCACAGGCAGCACCACGGCCGGCAGCGGCGGTGGCGGAACCTGCTATACCGCGAGCAACTACACGCACACCATCGCCGGCCGCGCCTATGCGCTGTGGGGCCTGACCTATGCCTACGGCTCGGGGCAGTCCATGGGCCTGTGGAACATCTACGCCATCACCACGCTGAAGCAGACCGGCCCCAACTACTACGTGATCGGCAGCTGTTGAAGCCGATCGTCATCGACACACACTTTCATCTGCAATGACCAACGATGCTTGAGACGCGAGACCTGACCATTCGCTTCGGGGGACACGTGGCCGTCAACGGCGTGAGCTGCGCTTTCGCGCCGGGCACGCTGACGGCCATCGTCGGCCCCAACGGGGCGGGCAAGACCACTTACTTCAACCTGATCTCGGGCCAGCTCAAGGCGAGCGCGGGCACGGTGTCGCTCGACGGGCAACTGCTGTCGGGCCTGTCGCCGTCGGCGCGCACGCACGCGGGGCTGGGGCGGGCCTTCCAGCTCACCAACCTGTTCCCGAACCTTTCGGTGCTGGAGAGCGTGCGGCTGGCGGTGCAGGCCACGCGCGAGGGCGCGCACCGGCGCGGCCTGAACCTGTGGAGCATCTGGAGCGACCACAAGGCGCTGACCGAACGCGCGGACCAGATCCTGGCCGACGTCGCGCTCAAGTCGCGCGAGCATGCGACGGTGGCGAGCCTGCCGCACGGCGACCAGCGCAAGCTCGAAGTGGCATTGCTGATGGCGCTGGAGCCCAAGGTCTTCATGTTCGACGAACCCACGGCCGGCATGAACGCGGCCGAGGCGCCGGTCATCCTCGACCTGATCCGCAAGCTCAAGCAGGACAAGACCAAGACCATCCTGCTGGTCGAACACAAGATGGACGTGGTGCGCGAGCTGGCCGACCGCATCATCGTGCTGCACAACGGCACGCTGGTGGCGGACGGCGAGCCGGCCGAGGTGATTGCCTCGCCGGTGGTGCAAGAGGCTTACCTGGGTGTTGCGAAGGAGGCCGCTGCATGACGCGCCCGATGATGAATCTGAATTTCTCCCTCCCCCGCTGGGGGAGGGCAGGGGTGGGGGCAAGCGGCCTTCACCTCGCTGCGGCCTTTCAAGCGCCGCTCGCCCCCATCCCAACCTTCCCCCGGAAGGGGAAGGAGCAAGACCGATGACCAACCCGAACCTGTTGACCCTCGAAGGCGTGCAGACGCACATCGGGGCGTATCACATCCTCCACGGCGTCGACCTCGCCGTGCCGCGCGGTCAGCTCACGATGCTGCTGGGCCGCAACGGCGCGGGCAAGACGACCACGCTGCGAACCATCATGGGCCTGTGGCATGCGTCGCAGGGCAGCGTGCGCTTTGCCGACAAGGACATCACGGCGCTGCAGACCCCGCAGATCGCGGGCCTGGGCATTGCCTACGTGCCCGAGAACATGGGTATCTTCTCGGACCTCACGGTGAAAGAGAACATGCTGCTTGCCGCACGCGGCGCCAAGAACGCCGCGCAGATCGACGACACGCGGCTGAAGTGGATCTTCAAGCTCTTCCCCGCGGTCGAGAAGTTCTGGAACCACCCGGCCGGCAAGCTGTCGGGCGGGCAAAAGCAGATGCTGGCCGTGTCGCGCGCCATCGTCGAGCCGCGCGAGCTGCTGCTGATCGACGAGCCCAGCAAGGGCCTGGCGCCCGTGATGATCAACAACATGATCGACGCGTTCGCCGAACTCAAGCGCAGCGGCGTGACGATTTTGCTGGTGGAACAGAACATCAACTTCGCCCAACGCCTGGGCGACACCGTCGCGGTGATGGACAACGGCCGCGTGGTGCACAGCGGTTCGATGGCGGCGTTCTCCGAGGACGCGCAATTGCAGCAATCTCTCCTGGGTCTCGCGCTATGACGTATTTCGTGTCTTGTCCCCTCTCCCGCTTGCGGGAGAGGGCTAGGGTGAGGGCAGGCGGCCTGTGCAATGGCCAGGCCCTCATGTTGGCGCCGTTGGCCCTCACCCCAACCCTCTCCCGCAAGCGGGAGAGGGGGCAAGAGGGAGCGCTGCAATGAAGGCCCTCGACTTCGACTGGAAGCCGCTGCTTCTCGCCCCGGTGCTCGCGCTCGTCGCGCTGCCGCTCACCGGTTCCTTCTCGACCTGGCTCACGCTCACCGTCGCGGGCCTGGCGATGGGCATGATCATCTTCATCATCGCCTCGGGCCTCACGCTGGTGTTCGGCCTGATGGACGTGCTCAACTTCGGCCACGGCGTGTTCATCGCGCTCGGCGCCTTCGTGGCGAGCAGCGTGCTCGGCCTCATGGGCGACTGGACGGGCTCGGGTGAACTCTGGCGCAACCTCGTGGCCGTGTTCCCCGCGATGCTGGTCGCGATGCTCGTGGCCGGCGCCGTGGGCCTTGCGTTCGAGCGCTTCATCGTGCGCCCCGTGTACGGCCAGCACCTGAAGCAGATCCTCATCACCATGGGCGGCATGATCATCGGGGAAGAACTCATCAAGGTGATCTGGGGTCCGGCGCAGGTGCCGCTGCCGCTGCCCGAGGCGCTGCGCGGCTCGCTGCTCATCGGTGACGCCGCCATCAGCAAGTACCGCCTGCTCGCGGTGGCCGTGGGCGTGGTGGTGTTCGGCCTGCTCGCATGGACGCTGGGCCGCACCAAGATCGGCCTGCTCATTCGTGCCGGCGTGCAAGACCGCGAGATGGTCGAGTCACTCGGCTATCGCATCGGCCGGCTCTTCGTCGGCGTGTTCGTGGTCGGCAGCGCACTGGCCGGCCTGGGCGGCGTGATGTGGGGGCTGTTCCAGCAGAACCTGGTGCCGCAGATGGGCGCGCAGGTCAACGTGCTGATCTTCATCGTCATCATCATCGGCGGGCTGGGCTCGACGGGCGGTGCGCTCATCGGCGCGCTGCTGGTGGGCCTCATGACCAACTACATCGGCTTCCTGCTGCCGACACTCACGCAGTTCGCGAGCATCTTCCTGATGGTGGCCGTGCTGTTGTGGCGCCCGCAGGGTGTGTACCCCGTGGCGAATCGTTGAGAAAGAGAAAGCCGTCATGTTCCTGAAACGACTTCTCTCCAACGACACGCCGCGCAGCCGCCTGCTGGCGCTGCTGCTGGTGGCCGTGTTCCTGGCGCTGGCCTTCGCGCCTTTCATCTTCCCGGGCGTCAAGGCGCTCAGCGTCGCGGCCAAGATCCTGGTGTTCGTGGTGCTGGTCGCCAGCTTCGACCTGCTGCTGGGCTACACCGGCATCGTGAGCTTTGCGCACACCATGTTCTTCGGCATCGGTGCCTATGGCATCGCGATCTCGGCTTCGCGGCTGGGCCCCAACTGGGGCGCGGTGCTGGTGGGGCTGGGTGCATCGCTCGCCGTATCGCTGGTGCTCTCCTTCGCCATCGGCCTGTTCTCGCTGCGGGTGCGCGCGATCTTCTTCGCGATGATCACGCTGGCCGTGGCCTCGGCCTTCCAGACGCTGGCCTCGCAACTGTCGGACTTCACCGGCGGTGAAGACGGCCTGACCTTCAAGCTGCCCGAGCTGATCTCGCCGAGCTTCGAGTTCTCCGAAGAGCCTTTCCTCGGCGTCTCGCTCGACGGGCGCCTGCTCTGCTACTACCTGCTGTTCGTGGCGGCCGTGGTGCTGGTGCTGGCGCTGCTGCGCATCGTCAACTCGCCCTTCGGCCGCGTGCTGCAGGCGATCCGCGAGAACGAGTTCCGCGCCGAGGCCATCGGCTACCGCGTGGTGGTGTACCGCACCACGGCCGCCGTGCTGTCGGCCCTGTTCGCCACGCTGGCCGGCGCGATGCTCGCGATCTGGCTGCGCTACAACGGGCCCGACACCTCGCTGAGCTTCGAGATCATGATCGACGTGCTGTTGATCGTGGTGATCGGTGGCATGGGCACCATCTACGGCGCGGCCATCGGCGCGGTGCTGTTCGTGGTGGCGCAGAGCTACCTGCAAGACCTGCTGCGCCTGGGCAACGAGGCCGCCAGCGGCCTCCCGTGGCTGGCGGCGCTGCTGTCGCCCGACCGCTGGCTGCTGTGGCTGGGCGTGCTGTTCGTGCTCTCGGTGTATTACTTTCCCACCGGCATCGTGGGCAAGCTGCGGGCGAGGGCGGCACGATGAGCGACAACAACCTCCTGACGCCGTTGTCGCGCTACGCGCAGCTCGCGGGCCGTGAAGTCCACTGGCTCGAATGGGGCGCACCCGAGGCACCGGTGGTCATCGCCTGGCACGGCTTGGCGCGCACCTGTCGCGACATGGACGAGTTGGCGCAGCACTTCGCGGCGCGCGGCTTCCGCGTGATCTGCCCCGACACCATCGGCCGCGGCCTGAGCCAGTGGAGCCCGCTGCCCGATGAGGAATACCAGCTCTCCTTCTACGCACGCATCGCCAATGCGCTGTGCGACGAGCTGCGCATCGGCCGCGTGCACTGGGTCGGCACCTCGATGGGCGGCGCCATCGGCACGGTCTGCGCGTCGGGCCTGTTCGAGCCGCGCATGAAGGCGCGCATCGCAAGCCTCACGCTCAACGACAACGCGCCGCAGCTGGCACAGGCGGCCATCGAGCGCATCCGTGCCTATGCGGGCCAGCCGCCCGCGTTCGACACCGTGGCCGAGCTGGAGGCCTTCTTTCGCACTGTCTACAAGCCCTACGGCTGGCTCAGCGACGCGCAATGGCGCCGCCTGACCGAAAGTTCGACGCGGCGCCTGCCTGACGGCCGCGTCACGCCGCACTACGACCCGGCCATGGTTCAGCAGTTCAGCGTGCACGACAACGACTACCTGATCTGGCCGCATTACGACGCCATCGAAGTGCCGGTGCTGTGTCTGCGCGGCGCCGAGTCCGACCTCGTGCTGCCCTGCGTGGTCGAGGAGATGACGCGGCGCGGTCCCGGCGCGGCCGGGCGGCTGCAGGTGATCGAAGTGCCTGCCTGCGGTCACGCGCCCGCGCTCAACGTGCCGGCACAACTGGAGCCGATCGAAGGGTTTATTCGCGCGGCCAGTCGTTGAAGACACGGCGGCGAGACAATCGCCGCCGACTCCAACCACCTCAAGGCTCACCCCCATGGCGCTCTCGATGTACGACCTGTCCGTGCCGGTCTTTGCACGCGGACTCGGACAACTCACCCACCTGCTCGACAAGAGCCTTGCGCACGCACAAGCCAACGGCATCGACCCGGCCACGCTGGTCGAGGCGCGGCTCGCGCCCGACATGCTCACGCTGGCCGGCCAGATCCAGCGCGCAAGCGATGCATCGAAGCTCGGCGTGGCGCGCATCGCGGGCATCACGGCCCCCAGCTTTCCCGATGAGGAGAAGACCTGGGACGAACTGCAGGCCCGCATCGCGAAGACGCAGGACTTTCTGAAGACCGTCGAGCGCTCGCAGATCGACGGCCAGGAAGAGCGCGCCGTGGTCATCAAGCAGCGCGAAGGCGAAGCGCATTTCACCGCGCAGCGCTACCTGCTGCAGTTCGCGCTGCCGAACTTCTTCTTCCACGTGACCACCGCCTACGACGTGCTGCGCCACAAGGGCATGCCGGTCGGCAAGATGGATTACCTCGGCAAGTTTTGAACCCACCACCCGGCCTTCACAGCGCCGGGACAAAGTTCAAATTGCCGTGACACATGCGCGCACGCAGGGTGCGCGGCAAACAATCGCGCCTGACCGCTGTCGGTCTGCCATGCACGAGGTTTGCGATCATGAACATGTTGTCCAGAAGGGCGTTCTCGGGGCTTGCCGTGGGGACGTCCGCGCTCGTTGCGGCAACCGGCGGCGGGTGGCCGGTGCGCAGCGCTTTCGCCGCGTCGCCGGGCCTGCAGGACTACGGCCGCGCCCCCGAGTTCGCGGGCATCGACAAGTGGCTCAACTCGGAGCCGCTCACTCTCAAGAGCCTTGCCGGCCGCGTGGTGCTGGTCGATTTCTGGACCTACTCGTGCATCAACTGCATCCACACGCTGCCGCACGTGGTGCGCTGGTACGAGAAGTACAAGGACCAGGGCTTCGTGGTGGTGGGCGTGCATTCGCCCGAGTTCGCGTTCGAGAAATCGACGCGCAACGTGCAGGACGCGATCGGCCGTTTCAACATCCGCTACCCGGTGGCGCAAGACAACAGCTTCACCACCTGGAACGCCTACAAGAACCAGTACTGGCCCGCGTTCTACCTGGTCGACAGCAAGGGCCAGGTGATGCGGCAGCACTTCGGCGAAGGCGAGTACGCGGAGATGGAAGCCGCCATCGAGGCGCTGCTGGCGCGCAAGTCGGCGGTCTGAAGCAGCCCACGGCCTGTGGGCCATGGGCGCCGCATCAAGGCTTGCGTGCGACGAGCGAGTACATCAACGGAATGCGCGCCATGCCCTCGGGCGCTGCCGTGCGTTGGCCGCCGATGTCGCGCATGTCCACGAAGGGCTTCCAGCCGTTGGCATACGGGTACTCGTCCAGGCGCTCGATGGCGAGCCCGGCCTGCGACAGCGCGGTGGTCACCTGGCCCACGCCCCAGGCGAACTCGAAGCTCGGGTGCGGATTTTTGAAGTCCTGCACGCCGGTCTGGTAGCCGTCGCGCACGAGGCCGTCGCCCGACTGGGCCACGTAGTCGCTCACGCCGTCTTCCAGCACGGGCGCGTCGTTGAAGTAGTCGTAGTGAAACTTCCACGACGGATCGAACACCATCGCGAAGGGGTGGAATTCGATGAAGACGAAACGCCCGCCGGGCTTGAGCAACTGCGACACGCCACGCGCCCAGGCCGACAGGTCGGACAGCCAGCACAGCGTGCCGTAGGAGCAGAAGACGATGTCGTAGCGCTCGCCGCGTGCCTGCGCGTCGCGGAAGTAGTCGTAGACGTCCGATCGCACGAAGCGCGCCGCAATGCCCGACTGCGCCGAGAGCTGCGTGGCGAAGGTGATCGCCTCGTCGGAGATGTCCACGCCCGTCACCTGTGCGCCGAGGCGCGCGATGCTCAGCGTGTCCTGGCCGGCGTTGCATTGCAGATGCAGCACCGTCAGGTCCTTCACATCGCCGAGCAGTCCGGCTTCTTCAGGAAAGAGCGTGGAGCCGCCGTTGCGGAAGAAGGCGGCCTGGTCGCCCTTGTGGCTGTTGTGCGCGACGGTCGCCGCGTTCCACGAAAGCCGGTTGGCTTCGTGCAGTTCTTTTTTCATGGCGTCTGTGCCTGTGTTTGCGTGGGCCAGCCCGCGAGGTTGCGTTCGGCAATGGCCGCGAGCGCGGTGATCCACGCCGGGCTGTCGTTGAGACAGGGGATGTAGCTGAAGGCCTCGCCGCCCGCGTGCATGAAAGCCTCGCGGCCTTCCATCGCGATTTCTTCCAGCGTTTCGAGGCAATCGGCCGGGAAGCCGGGGCAGACCACGTCGACCCGCTTCACGCCGGAGGCACCGAGTTCGCGCAGCGTCGGTTCGGTGTAGGGCTCCAGCCATTTGGCGCGGCCGAAGCGCGATTGGAAGGTCACGCGGTATTGCGTGGCCGACAGCCCGAGCCGCGCCGCGAGCAGCCGCGCGGTGGCAAGGCACTGCGCCTGGTACGGATCGCCGAGCGCGATGTTGCGCGCGGGAATGCCGTGGAAGCTCATCAGCAGCACTTCGCCGCGGCCTTCGGTCTTCCAGTGGCGCTCGATGCCCTGTGCGAGCGCTTCGATGTAGAGCGGATCGTCGTGGTACTGGTTGACGAAGCGGAACTCGGGCACGCGGCGCTGGCGGCGGCTCCAGTCGTTCACCGCATCGATCACGCTGGCGGTGGTGGTGGCCGAGTACTGCGGGTAGGCCTGCAGCACCAGCACGCGCGTTGCGCCCTCGGCCTGCAGTGCATCGAGCCGCGAGGCGATGGACGGGTTGGCGTAGCGCATGGCGTCGCGCACCGTCACGCGATGGCCGCGCTCGCCGAGCCAGCCGGCCAGCAGCGTCGCCTGCTTCTGCGTCCACACCTTGAGCGGCGAGCCCTCGGGCATCCAGATGCTTGCGTACTTCGCGGCCGACTTGGCAGGCCGCGTGCGCAGGATGATGCCGTGCAGGATCAGCGCCCAGAGCAGCCTGGGAATTTCAACCACGCGCGGGTCGCCCAGAAAGTCGGCGAGGTAGGGGCGCACGGCGGCGGCGGTGGGCGCATCGGGCGAGCCCAGGTTGCACCAGAGCACGGCGGTGCGTTCGACGGTCGATGCGACCTTCTCGTTGTCTTGAGGCATGCGATATTCTCAGGCATGACTTCCGCTTCCACGGCGCCCGCGAGCCCTGCGCCCCTCGACATCTCGCGCATCTCGGCGATCTCGCTCGACCTCGACGACACCCTCTGGCCGATCTGGCCGACCATCGAACGCGCCGAGATCGTGCTGCAGGAATGGCTGCTGCGCGAGGCGCCGAAGACGGCCTCACTGCTGCTGACGCCGGGCATCCTGCGCGAACTGCGCGAGGCCACCGCGAAGGAGCGCTCCGATCTTGCACACGACCTGAGCGCGCTGCGCCGCGAATCGATCCGCACGGCATTGACACGCGCAGGCGAAGACCCGGCGCTGGCCGAGCCGGCCTTCGATGCCTTCTTTGCCGAGCGCCAGCGCGTGACGCTGTACGAAGACGCACTGCCGGCGCTCAAGTGGCTCAGCGAGCGCTATCCGCTGGTCGCGATCTCGAACGGCAATGCCGACATCCACAAGACCGGCGTGGGCCGCTGGTTTCGCACGGCCTTCAATGCGCGCGCCTTCGGCAGCGGCAAGCCGCATGCGCCGATCTTCCGCGCCGCCGCAGCCTCGATCGGCCTGCTGCCGAAAGACGTGCTGCACGTGGGCGACGACGCAGAGCTTGATGTGGTGGGCGCGCTCAACGTCGGCATGCAGGCGGCGTGGCTGGTGCGCGACGAGCGGCCATGGGTGCATGGCGCGCGGCCGCAATTGATCGTGCCGAACCTGCATGCCCTGTGCGTGGCACTGGGCGCTTGATAAGGCCCAGCCTTACTTGAAGACCGGCCGGAAGAAGCTGCGCTCGTAGCTCACGATGCAGCGGGTCTCTTCTGCGTATTTGAAGGCCGCCTGGCATTCGGCGTCCTTCATCGAATCGGCGCGGTAGGTTTCGTACGCGGCGAGACTGGGGAAGGTGAACATGGCCAGCGCCACGTTGTTCGTGCCTTCCGAGGGCAGGAAGTAGCCATGGTGCTGGCCGCCGAACTTCTCGACCAGCGGAATCCAGAGCTTGCCGTAGTGCTCGAATTCCTTGAGCTTGTAGGCATCGACGATGTAGCGCAGGTAGCAGGTGACCATGTTCTTTCCGCAGGTGAGGGGTAATCGGCGCGGCCCCGGCGGGCGGCGGGCCGTCGGACTATAGTTTCCCGCTCCCCGTCTTGTTCTTCCTTTCGCGCAGGAAATCCGAAAGTGCACCTCTCCAACTGGCTCATCTTCTGCGGCGTGACGCTGCTCGTCGCCTTCACACCCGGTCCGGCCGTGCTGCTCGCGGTGTCGAATTCGATCTCTGTCGGGCCGCGACGCGCGATGATCAGTTCGCTGGGCAATGCGATGGGGCTGTTCATGGTGTCGGCCGCCGCCATGGCCGGGCTGGGCGTGGTGCTGACCACATCGGCCCATGCCTTCATGGCGCTGAAGCTGGCCGGCGCGGCCTACCTGATCTACCTGGGCATCAAGCAGTGGCGCAGCCGGGGCAGCGTGTTCTCGGACCTGAGCCCGTCTGCCGCAGTGGGTGCGAACCGGTCCTCGTCGTGGCGGCTGTTCGGCCACGGCGTGACGGTGGCGCTGACCAATCCCAAGGGCATCCTGTTCTTCTCGGCGCTGTTCCCGCAGTTCCTGACGCAGGACGCGCCGATCCTCGAACAGTTCGCCGTGCTCACGACCACCTTTGCCCTGGGCTCGGTGCTGTCGCATGCGTTCTACGTGCTGCTGGCGCGGATGCTGAAGAAGCAGTTGGGCGACCCGCGCCGCTCGCGGGTGTTCAACCGCGTGTCGGGTGGCGCATTCGTGCTGCTGGGCCTGAGCCTGCTGCGGCTGCCGAACAAGGCGGCCTGAGGCTGCCGCGCTGGCTCAGTCCAGCGCGAACTGTTCGCGCAGCGCGGCGCAGAAATCCGCGGTGCCGCTGAGCGAGAACGTGGCGGTGTCGAAGCGCGGCGTTTCGCGCGTCTGCTGCAGGTCATAGTCCCACGTTGCGCCGTCATCGAGCGCGCCGCGCCCGTCCGGGAAAGTGGCTTGCGCCCAGGCCAGCACCTGCTCGATTTCTGCGAGCACTTCATGCGTTTTTTCCGGGGCGGTCGAAGCCATGGCATCGAAGGTGCCGTTGCCTTCGGTGTCTTCGCTGTAGTCGAAGTCCAGGTAGCGCAATTCGGTCATGTTGTCTTCTTCAACGCCTTGGTCACGGTCAGCCCGCTGAGCACCGCGCCTTCGAGCGTGGCGGGGTAGGGGCCTTCGATGTAGTCGCCACAGGCCAGCAGGCCGGGCGCGATGGATGTGGAGGGGCGTGCCAGCGCGGGCGTGCACGCGAAGGTGGCGCGCTTCTCGACCACGGTCTGTATCAGTTCCAACCCGGTCTGCCCCAGTTGCGTGGCGGCCTGCGCGATGACCTGTCGCTCCAGGGTTTCGCGCGAGGCTTCATTGGCGCTGACGACCAGCGCGAGCACGCCTTGCGGGCCGCCGAGCTGGCCACGGTCGAAGGCGAACTGCGCTGGTGCCGTGGCCGGGTCGCTGCGCAGCGCCAGCATCGGTTCCGCGAGCGGCGAGGCGCCGCGCACGTAGACCGTGGCGATGGCCTCGAAGCGCAATGCCTCGGTGGTTTCGCACCACGGGTCGGCCGGTACGCCAGAGGCGCGGACCAGACGGGCGGCATCCCATGGCGCACAGGCCAGCACGACCTGATCGAAGAGTTCGTCGTCGACGCGCCACTGATCGCCTCCAGGCGCGATGGCACGCACGCGGGCGCCGACGCGCAACGCGGCACCGTGCGTCGTGAGCCATTCGATTGCCGCATCGGGGAAAAGAGCGCCCAGATCGACCCGGGGCAGCAGCAGGTCGGCACCACCGCTGCCGCTGAACAGCGCGTCTTTCAGCACGCGCAGGAACACCTCGCCGCTCGACTGGGCGACCGGCGTGTTGAGCGCGGAAACGCACAGCGGCTCGATCAGCTCCTGCATCACGCGTGGCGTGAGACCGGCGCAGAGGGCAGCCACGGTGGTGTCGCTCGCGCAGTGGAATCCGGCAAGGCGCCATCCGATGGCGGTGCGCAGCAGCGAAGACTTGTCGCGCCACGTCCAGCCGCGCGCCGTGAAGATGCCGGCCAGCAGGTCGAGCGGTGCGGGCAGCCGTGGCAGCTTCAGGCCGCCGCCATCGGCGAAGCGCAGCGAGAGCGGGAGGCGCTGCAAAGCGGTGTCGACGTTCACGCCCACCTCGCGCATCAGCCGCAGCGTCGCGGTGTAGGCGCCGATCAGGATGTGCTGCCCGTTGTCCAGCGCCATGCCATGGATGTTGTCGACCCGGCGCGCGCGGCCGCCGGGCATGTGCGCGGCCTCGAACAGCGTGACGGCGTGACCCAGGCGCGTGGCTTCGACGGCGCAGGCAAGGCCGGCCCAGCCGGCGCCGATGACGGCGAGCTTTTTCATCCAGGGATACGGGGAAGCCGGACTCGGTCGCCGTAGGGATGCAGGTCGTCATCCGGCTTCTCGCAGCGGATGAAGCATCTGTGAGTGAGCAGCTCGATGCGCTCGGCAACTGTCAGGTCATCGTCGGAGACCGGCAGTCCGGGCGCGGCCAGGTCGTGCTCGCCGTCCGCATTGAAGAGCAACTCGTCGCCAACGACGTAGTCGCGGCGAAAGGTCGTTCTCCATTGCGAGTTGGAGCCCCAGCCATCCGACAGGTCCGAGGTGCGCCGGTGCTTGCGCCGGCATGCCCAAAAGAGAGTCGAGGACGTTGCGATCTCTGGATTCAATACACCGAGGGCACAACTGACGGCAACGCCCGCGCGCGAGAACAACATCGTGCCCAGCATCAGCGCGGGCCAGTCGACCCTTGCCAGTTCAACGGCCTTGCGCCGCGATGAGCGATTTCTTTCTTCGCTGACTTCGACAATCTCATGGAAGAACGGCGAGTAGTCCGCTTCATCGGCCACGCGGCAACCCAGTCCGGTCATGAAGGCCAGGTAGTCCGGCAGGCTCAGAGCCGGGCCTGCCCAGCCTTCGCCTTCATCGCGTTGAAAGGCCAGCAGCAAGACCTGGTTGACGCGCGAGAGTGCGTAGAGGCGCCACGAATCCTCGATGGCGATGGGCGCATGCGAGGTGTTGTGCGCGAACGCATTCAGCCAGTCGCGTTCTTCCGCGTGCGCGTCGAGCCATGGGCGAAGCAGCGTCTGGAAGACATCTTCCGCGGGGCTGCTGTTGTAGATCGCATCGAGCAGATCTCGATACGGAGCTTGGCACGGGTCCATGGGCGTGGCGACTAGATGCGCCCCAACGCCTGAACTTTCCAAGCCAGCCACAACTTGCGCACCGGCGTCAGGCTCACGCGCTGGTTGAGCACCTGGAAGTCATCGCGCTCGATCTCGCGCAGCAGCGTGCGGTAGATGCTGGCCATCATCAGGCCGGGCTTTTGCGTGCGGCGGTCGGCCAGCGGGAGCAGGGCGAGGGCTTCGTCGTACGCGGTGTGCGCGCGCGCGGCCTGGAACTTCATCAATGCGACGAAGCGATCGGAATGAACGCGGTTGAGGATCTCGTGCGCCTTCACGTCGAACTTCTGCAGCTCGTTGACGGGCAGGTAGATGCGCCCGCGCAGCGCGTCTTCGCCCACGTCGCGCAGGATGTTGGTGAGCTGCAGCGCCAGGCCGAGCTTGTGGGCGTAGGCGGTGGTCTGCGGATCGGTCTGACCGAAGATGCGGGCCGCGACTTCGCCGACCACGCCGGCCACCAGGTGGCAGTAGCGCGAGAGGCCGGGAAAGTCGAGGTAGCGGGTTTGGTCCAGGTCCATCTGGCAGCCGTCGATCACGTCGTTGAGCTGGCGGGCCTCGATGCCGTAGGCGGCGGCGTGCGGCATCAGCGCCTGCATCACCGGGTGGCGCGGCGGGCCGGCGAAAGACTGGGCGACCTCGGTGCGCCACCAGGCGAGCTTGGTGGCGGCCACGCCGGGGTCGGAGACCTCGTCGACCACGTCGTCGATCTCGCGGCAGAAGGCATAGAACGCCGTGATCGCGGCGCGGCGCGGCTTGGGAAGAAACAGGAAGGCGTAATAGAAACTGCTGCCCGAGGCGGCGGCCTTGTCTTGCACGTATTGCTCGGGGGTCATCGGGGAGGCGCTGCTTTCATGGGGCGCCATTGTCTCCGCATCCGCATGGCCTTCCAGAGCAGCAGGGGCGCATCGGTCTTGCCGATGGTGGGGCGCTGCGAGAAGGTGTCGAAGCCCAGGTCCTCGATCTTGTCGAGGATGCGCAGGCCGCCCTGCACGACAAGGCGAAGCTCCCAGCCGGCGCGGCCCGGCAGGCGGTGCACGAGGGGCGCGCCTTCGTGCATCAGCTCGCGCGCCCACGAGGACACGATTGCTATCAGATTGATAGCTTCCTGCGGAGGCGGGGCGTTCGAAAGCGGCTCAAAAACCTTGAAGTTCTCGCGCGTCAGGCTGCGCCGGGTGCAGTCGGTCAGCGGAAAGTAGAAGCGGCCGCGCGGCAGGTCGACGCTCGGGTCCTGCCAGAAATTGATGAGTTGCAGCGCGCTGCAGATGGCGTCGCTCTGCGCCAGCGCCTGGGCGTCGGTCACGCCGTACAGATGCAGCAGCAGCCGGCCGACCGGGTTGGCGGAGCGTCGGCAGTAGTCGAGCAGTTCGGCGCGGTCGGTGTAGGTGCCGTGGTCGCGGGTCTTCACGATGTCCTGCATGAAGGCGCTCAGCAGGTCGGCGAGCAGCGCTTCGGGCAGTGCGTACTGCGCGATGCTGTGGGCCAGCGGGCCGAACACCTGCGGCCAGCGCGACGAAGGCAGCACCTCGCCGCGCGCGGCGGCGGCGAGTTCTTCGCGGTAGGCGGCCAGTTCGGCCAGGCGCTGGTCGGGCGAGGCGTCGCCTTCGTCGGCGATGTCGTCGGCCGTGCGCGCGAAGTGGTAGATCGCGGCAATAGGTGGGCGCAGGTGCGGCGGGCACAGCCACGACGCGACCGGAAAATTCTCGTAGTGGGCCGGCGGCGCGGCGTGGGGGGGAGTGGCGGACACGCCACGATTGTCCGCGACGCCATCTCCGGGCACTATGCTCGCGGCGTCGTCACTTTGAACTTCCGCTTCATGAAAGCATCCGCTTCGGCTCCCAGGCCCCAGGTTTCAGCGCACGGCGAGGCTGCGCATCCGGGCGGGCCGGGGGTGATGATCGCGGCGCTGGGCGTCGTGTTCGGCGACATCGGCACTTCGCCGCTCTACGCCTTCAAGGAGACGATGAACCCCGAGCACGGGGTGCCGTTCTCGCCCGATTCGGTGCTGGGCCTGCTCTCGCTGATCTTCTGGGGGCTGATGTTCGTGGTGACGCTGAAGTACGTGGTGTTCGTGCTGCGCGCGGACCACGACGGTGAAGGCGGCATCCTGGCGCTGCAGGCGCTGGCGCGCAACGCGGTGTCTGGCCCGAAGACCAAACCCTGGATGTGGAACGCGATCGGGCTGCTGGGCCTGGTGGGCGCGGCCATGTTCTATGGCGACAGCCTGATTACGCCGGCCATCTCGGTGCTGTCGGCGGTCGAGGGGCTGGAGGTGCAGGCGCCGGTGCTGCAGCGGGCGGTGATCCCGATCACGGTGGTGATCCTGATCGCGCTGTTCATGGTGCAGAAGAAGGGCACGGGCGTGGTCGGCAAGGTGTTCGGGCCGGTCATGCTGCTGTGGTTCATCGTGCTGGCCGCGGCCGGTCTGTGGCAGGTGCTGCAGCAGCCGCAGGTGCTGGCCGCCCTCGATCCGCGTCGCGCCTTCGGCTTTCTGATCGAGCACCGGGCCCAGTCGCTCGCGGTGCTGGGCGCGGTGTTCCTGGCCTTCACGGGCGGCGAGGCGCTGTATGCCGACATGGGGCACTTCGGCGCCAAGCCGATCCGGCTGGCGTGGCTCTTCATCGCGCTGCCGGGCTTGGTGCTGAACTATTTCGGGCAGGGCGCGCTGGTGCTGGCGAACCCGGCCGCCATCGACAACCCGTTCTTCCGGCTCTTTCCCGCGTGGGGCGTGCTGCCGATGGTGGTGCTGGCGGCCATGGCCACGGTGATCGCCTCGCAGGCCGTGATCTCGGGCGCCTTCTCGCTCACGGCGCAGGCCATGCGCATGGGCTACCTGCCACGCATGCGGGTGATCCAGACCTCGGGCACGGCCATCGGGCAGATCTACGTGCCGGCGGTCAACTGGCTGCTGATGGTAGGCGTGCTGCTGCTGGTGCTGGGCTTTCGCAGTTCGGGCGCGCTGTCGGCGGCCTACGGCATCGCTGTGTCGATCACGATGGTCACGACCACGCTGCTGGCCGGCATCGTCGCCTGGGGCCTGTGGCGCTGGAACAAGGTTGCGGTGGTGGTGGGCGTGGTGGCTTTCGCGGTGGTCGACCTGACCTTCGTGGTTGCCAACAGCCTGAAGATCGCCGAAGGCGGCTGGCTCACGCTGGCGGTGGCTGCGCTGGTGATGGTGGTCTTCACCACCTGGGCCAAGGGCCGGCGGCTGGGGCTGGAGGCGGCCGCTGCAGAAAGCCTGCCGCTGCGGCCCTTCATCGAATCGCTGGCGCTGCACATGCCGCACCGCGTGAGCGGCACGGCGGTGTTCTTGAATCCCGACGCCACGGCGGTGCCGCATGCGCTGCTGCACAACCTCAAGCACAACCAGGTGCTGCACGAGCAGGTGATCGTGCTGCGCGTGACGCCTTGCGACACGCCGCGCGTCGATGCCAGCATGCGCATCGAGGCCGAGCAGTTGATGGAGGGCATCTGGGTGGTCACCGCGCGCCACGGCTTCATGGAACGGCCCGACGTGCCCGAGTTCATCCGCATCCTGGCCTACCAGAAGACGCTGGCCATCGACTCGATGAAGACCTCGTACTTCGTCTCCCGCGCCTCCGTGGGCGAGGAGAACCTGCCGGGCATGAACCCGGTGCGCCGCGTGCTGTTCGGCTGGCTGCAGCGCAATGCGGGAAGGGCCTCCGACTACTTCGAATTGCCGGACAACCGGCTGGTGGAGATGGGCCAGCGCACGTAGTGACCCGTTGGTCATTGACAGTAGTTCACGTTTACCCTAGATTACTAACCAGTGGGTCAGTAATGACCTGGTTCGTCCTCTCTTGGGTGTCTCATGACCGCCTCCGCCGCCTTCTCTCATGCCCGCAGCGCCGCATGGCTGCTGCTTCCCGTCCTGTTCCTGGCCGGCTGTTCGCCGAAGCCTTCGGCCGAGGAGCCCGTGCGAGCGGTCAAGCTCGTGACCGTGGGCACCAGCGACTTCGACGCCCAGCCCGAGTTCTCGGCCGAGGTGCGAGCGCGTGTCGAATCGCGATTGGGCTTCCGCGTGGCCGGCAAGATCACCCGGCGACAGGCCGAGCTGGGCCAGCGCGTGCAGGCTGGCCAGGTGCTGGCGCAGCTCGATCCGCAGGACTACAAGCTCGCCGCTGATGCCGCGCGCGCCCAGCAGGCCGCCGCGCTGACCAACCGCGACCTTGCGGCTGCCGATCTCAAGCGCTACACCGAACTGCGCCAGCAGAACTTCATCAGCGGCGCCGAACTGGAGCGCCGCGAATCCACCTGGAAGGCCGCACAGGCCCAGCTCGAACAGGCGCAGGCCCAATTGGCCTCGCAAGGCAACCAAGCCAACTACACGACGCTGGTGGCCGATGTGGCCGGTGTCATCACCGCCATCGAGGCCGAACCGGGCCAGGTGGTGCAGGCCGGCACGCCGGTCGTTCGCATTGCGCAGGACGGCGCGCGCGACGTGGTGTTCGCGGTGCCTGAAGACCGCGCCACGCTGATCAAGCCCGGCTCGCCGGTCGCGGTGCGCGGCTGGTCGGGCGGCGACGTGCTGCAGGGCCAGGTGCGTGAAGTGGCCGCCAGTGCCGATGCAGTCACGCGCACCTATTCGGTCAAGGTCGCGATCGACGCGGCCACCTCGCCGGCACTCGGCGCCACGGTCTACGCCCGGCCCCAGGCGCTGGCGCGCACCGACACCGCGGTGATCAAGCTGCCGACCAGCGCCCTGCGCCAGGAGGGCAAGGGCTCGGCGGTCTGGGTGCTCGACAAGTCGACGATGACGGTGCGCTCGCAGCCGGTGCAGGTCGCGACGGCCGACGGCAATGAAGCGGTGATCGGTGGCGGGCTCACGCCCGGCATGATGGTCGTGGCCGCGGGCGTGCACGTGCTGTCGCCGGGCCAGAAGGTCACGATCTACCAGTCCAAGGAGGCGGCTGCAGCTGCCGCCAATGCGAAGGATGTCGTGCAGGCCGTCGAGGCCGTTGCCGCAACCAAGAAGGAGATCGCAGCGGGTGCCGGCAAATGACGGAAGGCGCTGCGACCACCACCGACAAGCCCGCCGGCTTCAATCTCTCCAAATGGGCGCTGGACCACGCGCCCCTCACGCGCTACCTGATGGTGGTGCTGATGGTGCTGGGTGCCTTCGCGTACTTCCAGCTCGGGCAGGACGAAGACCCGCCCTTCACCTTCCGCGCGATGGTCGTGCGGACCTACTGGCCCGGCGCCACGGCGCAACAGGTGGCCGAGCAGGTCACCGACAAGCTCGAGCGCACGCTGCAGGAGGCACCCTACGCCGACAAGATCCGCAGCTACTCGAAGCCCGGCGAATCGCAGATCATTTTCCAGATCAAGGATTCGTCGAAGGCCAACGAGGTGGCCAACGTCTGGTACACGGTGCGCAAGAAGATCGGCGACATGCGCAGCACGCTGCCGGCCGGCGTGCAGGGGCCATTCTTCAATGACGATTTCGGCGATGTCTATGGCGTGATCTACGCGCTGGAAAGCGACGGCTTCAGCTACGCCGAACTCAAGACATTGGCCGACGACGTGCGCCAGCAGTTGCTGCGCGTGAAGGACGTGGCCAAGGTCGACCAGTTCGGCGTGCAGGACGAGAAGGTCTACATCGAGATTTCGCAGAAGCGCCTGGCGCAGTTGGGGCTCGACTTCAACGCGGTGCTGGCCCAGCTCGGCTCGCAGAACGCGATTGAAAGCGCCGGCACGATCCAGTCGCCGCTCGACGTGGTGCAGGTGCGCGTGGGCGGCCAGTTCACCAGCGTCGACCAGTTGCGCGAGATGCCGATACGCGGCAGCTCGGGCAACCAGTTGAAGCTGGGCGACATCGCGGAAATCCGTCGCGGCTATGTCGATCCGCCGGCCGTCAAGGTGCATCACCAGGGCAAGGAAGTGATCGCGCTCGGCGTGTCGATGGCCAAGGGCGGCGACATCATCGCGCTCGGCAAGGCGCTGAAGGAAACCACCGTCACCATCGGGCAACGCCTGCCGGTCGGCGTGAAGCTGGCGCAGGTGCAGGACCAGCCGGTGTCGGTGGCCAGCTCGGTCAACGAGTTCGTCGGCGTGCTGATCGAGGCCGTGGCCATCGTGCTGGCCGTGAGCATCATCTCGCTCGGCCTGCACAAGGGCGGGCGCTTCGGCTGGTACATCGACGTGCGGCCGGGGCTGGTGGTGGCGATCACCATTCCGCTGGTGCTGGCCGTGACCTTCCTGGCCATGAACTACTTCGGCATCGGGCTGCACAAGATATCGCTGGGGTCGCTCATCATCGCGCTCGGCCTCTTGGTGGACGACGCGATCATCGCGGTCGAGATGATGGTGCGGAAGATGGAAGAGGGCTACGACAAGGTTCGCGCCGCCACCTTCGCCTACGACGTGACGGCCAAGCCGATGCTGACGGGCACGCTCATCACTGCGGCGGGCTTCCTGCCCATCGGCCTTGCCAAGTCGGTGACGGGTGAATACACCTTTGCGATCTTTGCGGTGACGGTGATCGCATTGGTGCTGTCGTGGATCGTCTCGGTGTACTTCGTGCCGTACCTGGGCACGCTGCTGCTGAAGGTGAAGCCGCACGACCCCGATGCGCCGCCGCACGAGCTGTTCGACACGCCGTTCTACAACGTCTTTCGCCGCGCGGTGAACTGGTGCGTGGCGCATCGCTGGATGACGATTGGCGCCACGGTGCTGATCTTCGCGCTCGGCATCGTCGGCATGGGCAAGGTGCAGCAGCAGTTCTTCCCCGATTCGAGCCGGCCGGAAATCCTGGTCGACATCTGGTTCCCGGAAGGCACCTCGTTCGCGGCGAACGAAGAGGTGGCCAAGCGGGTCGAGCAGCGCTTCATGCAGGAAGCCGGCGTCACCACGGTCAGCACCTGGATCGGTTCTGGCGTCCCTCGCTTCTACCTGCCGCTGGACCAGGTGTTCCCGCAGACGAACGTCTCGCAACTGATCGTGCTCGCCAAGGACCTGAAGGTGCGCGAGACCTTGCGCATCAAGCTGCCTGCGTTGCTGGCGAAGGAGTTTCCCGAGGTGCGCGGCCGCGTCAAGCTGCTGCCCAACGGGCCGCCGGTGCCGTACCCGGTGCAGTTCCGCGTGATCGGCACCGACCCGGCGGAACTGCGCGGGCATGCCGACGAGGTCAAGGCCGTGCTGCGCGAGAACGCCAACATGCGCGGCGTGAACGACAACTGGAACGAGTCGGTCAAAGTGATCCGCCTGCAGGTCGACCAGGCCAAGGCGCGTGCGCTTGGCGTGACCAGCCAGGCGATCGCGCAGGCATCGCGCACCATGTTCAGCGGCACGACCGTGGGCCAGTACCGCGAGAACGACCTGCTGATCGACATCGTGCTGCGGCAGTCGTCCGACGAGCGCGAGGCGATTTCGGACATCGGCAATGCCTACATCCCGACGACCTCGGGCCGCTCGATCCCGCTGACGCAGATCGCGCGGCCGGTGTTCACCTGGGAGCCCGGTGTGATGTGGCGCGAGAACCGCGACTACGCCATCACCGTGCAGGGCGACGTGGTCGAGGGCCTGCAGGGCGCAACCGTCACGGCCCAGCTGCTGCCGAAGCTGCGCGAACTCGAAGCGGGCTGGCATGCGGCCGGGCAGGGCGCCTACCGCATCGAGGTGGCGGGCGCGGTCGAGGAAAGCAGCAAGGGCTCGGCCTCGATCGTGGCGGGTGTGCCGATCATGCTGTTCCTGGTGTTCACGCTGCTGATGCTGCAACTGCACAGCTTCAGCCGTTCGCTGCTGGTGTTCATCACCGGGCCGATGGGCATTGCCGGCGTGGCCGGGGCCTTGCTGCTGCTCGACCGGCCTTTCGGCTTCGTCGCGCTGCTGGGCGTGATCGCGCTGATGGGCATGATCCAGCGCAATGCGGTGATCCTGATCGACCAGATCGAGAGCGACCGCAGGGCCGGCGTGCCGGCCTGGGACGCGATCGTCGAGTCGGCGGTGCGGCGTCTGCGGCCCATCGTGCTGACGGCGGCCGCGGCCGTGCTGGCGATGATCCCGCTGTCGCGCAGCGTGTTCTGGGGGCCAATGGCCGTGGCCATCATGGGCGGGCTGATCGTCGCGACCGTGCTGACGCTGCTGGCGTTGCCGGCCATGTATGCGGCTGCATTCCGCGTGAAGCGGGAGCCGGTGAATCCGGTGGACCGCGCGCCGGAAGTGGCCCCAATTCACGCTTAAAATCGCGAGCTGACCGATTTCAAGCGGATGGTCTTTGGCCCGAGGGACTCCCGAGGTGCCGGAAGGCCGTCCGCTTTTGCATTCACCTGAAAAAGATTGGCATCGCGCGGGTGGCGAAATTGGTAGACGCACCAGGTTTAGGTCCTGACGTTCGCAAGAACGTGCCGGTTCGAGTCCGGCCCCGCGCACCAGCCCTGCTAAGTAGCCCGTTCTATCGAGCAGTGACGAAGCCCCGTTTCGCAAGGAACGGGGCTTTTTCTTTGTCGGTCCGTCCGTCCGTCTGTCTACCAGTCGCTGTTGCTGTTGCTGTCGCTGCTTCCGCTGTCACTGCTGCTGCTGCTATCGGAACTGCTGCTACTGGAGTCGTCCCACGAACTCGTGTCCTTGATGCCGAAGTCGTTGTCCACGAAGCTGCGATCGGGTTGCTGGTCGGGCTCGGGATCGGACGAGGGCCAGAGGCTGCGGCCGATATCGGCGTTGTGGCTGCGGCTGCCGTGGTCGTTGAAGATGTTGACCGTGCTGCCGCGGCGATCGTCCGACCGGTCGTTCAGCAAGTGGCGCAGCAACTCGCCCGCGACCACCGCACCGACGCCGGCGGCGGCACCGGCTGCCAGCGCGCCACCGACGCTCGGCCCCTGGCTCGGCGGCGGCGAGGGCGGAAATCCGCCGTCGCTGCTCGCCGTGGCATAGCCCATGGACGAGTCGCTCGTGGGGCGCGAGAAGCGGGGCGCTTCCGTGGCCGGCATTGAGAAGGTGACGGCGCGCGAACGCCGCCGGAAGAAGGCGTAGGCGACGACGATCAGCGCCACGACGCCGAGCGGTCCCCAGGGGATCGATCCGGTGGGCGGAAAGTAGTCCGTCGGCGCGGGCGAAGTTGCAGGCGCCGGCGCGGCGACCGGGCTCGGTGCGGGCACCGGGTCGGGCTTGAGTTCCACCGGCTTTTCGAGCTTGCGTTCGAGCTTGGCAACGGATTCCGCCTTAGCGAACGGGAGGCCCGGCGAGATTTCCTTGGCCAGGGCCAACGCGTCGCGCGCGTCGTCGAGCTTGTTGTCCATGGCCAGGAGTTCCGCATGAACGAAGTGGGCCTTTGCGCTGTTCGGATGGTTCTTCAGCACCTTGGCGATCATCGCGTTGGCGTCTGCCATCCGGCCGTTGTTTGCCGCCTCGTAGATCTGCTGGATGCCCGGCTCCTTCGGGGCTGTCTTGGCCAGCGCGGGCGAGGGCGCGGCGAACGAAATGGCCAGCACGAATGTGAGTGCGGCGAACAGGCGCTGGAGCATGAAATTTCCTCGGGGCGGTAGCGAATCGCCCGCCACTTTAAGGGGGAAATCGGCCCTGGAATCCAGTCCAATCCGCAAACTCCGCCTGCCGCGCTTTGAACCCGCGAAAGAGGGCGTTCGCGGCCGACTAGAATCGCGGGTTGCCCAGTTTTGCGCGCGGCACGTGTGTGCCTCCGCATAAATCCCGCTAGCGCGTGTAAGTCCTTGATCTGTATTGATAAAAAGATGCAGGCCCCGCGCACCAGCCCCCTTACAAGGAAGACACCATGACCGTGAACGTTGAAACTCTCGAGAAGCTCGAACGCAAGATCACGCTGACCTTGCCGGTCGGCACCATCCAGTCCGAAGTCGATTCGCGCCTCAAGAAGCTCGCGCGCACCGTCAAGATGGACGGCTTTCGTCCGGGCAAGGTGCCCATGAATGTCGTGGCCCAGCGCTATGGCTACTCGGTGCACTACGAAGTCATGAACGACAAGGTCGGCGAAGCCTTCTCGCAAGCCGCCAACGAAGCCAAGCTGCGCGTGGCCGGCCAGCCCCGCATCACCGAGAAGGAAGAGTCGCCCGAAGGCCAGCTCGCCTTCGACGCCGTCTTCGAAGTGTTCCCCGAAGTCAAGATCAACGACCTGGCCGGCGCTGAAGTCGAGAAGGTCTCGGCCGAAGTGGGCGACGACGCGATCGACAAGACGCTCGACATCCTGCGCAAGCAACGCCGCACCTTCGCCCAGCGCGCGCAAGACGCCGTGGCGCAAGACGACGACCGCGTCACGGTCGACTTCGAAGGCAAGATCGACGGCGAGCCCTTCCCGGGCGGCAAGGCCGAAGACTTCCAGTTCGTCGTCGGCGAAGGCCAGATGCTCAAGGAATTCGAAGACGCAGTGCGCGGCATGAAGTCCGGCGACAGCCGCACCTTCCCGCTGTCGTTCCCGGCCGACTACCACGGCAAGGACGTGGCCGGCAAGCAAGCCGACTTCATGGTTACCGTGAAGAAGATCGAGGCCTCGCACCTGCCTGAAGTCAACGAACAGCTCGCCAAGTCGCTCGGCATTGCCGAAGCCACCGTCGAAGGCCTGCGCGCCGACATCAAGCGCAACCTCGAGCGCGAAGTGAAGTTCCGCCTGCTGGCCCGCAACAAGAACGCCGTGATGGACGCGCTGGTTGCCAACGCCGAACTCGACCTGCCGAACGCCAGCGTGCAATCGGAAGTCGCCCGCATGATCGAAGGCGCCCGCGCCGAGCTCAAGCAGCGCGGCATCAAGGACGCCGACAAGGCACCGATTCCCGAGGAAGTGTTCCGTCCGCAAGCCGAGCGCCGCGTGCGCCTGGGCCTCGTGGTCGCCGAGCTGGTGCGTTCGAACAACCTGCAGGCCAAGCCCGAGCAGATCAAGGCCCACATCGACGAGCTGGCTGCCAGCTACGAAAAGCCGGCCGACGTGGTGCGTTGGTACTTCAGCGACAACAATCGCCTGGCTGAAGTCGAAGCCGTCGTGATCGAAAACAACGTGACCGACTTTGTGCTCGGCAAGGCCAAGGTCAATGAAAAGTCGGTGTCGTTCGACGAACTGATGGCGCAGCAGCAACAGGGCTGATCTCCGTCGCTGCCCGCACCGCCAATGGGGCTTGTGCTTTGCGGCACGAGCCCCATTTCACTCAGGCGTACAGTTCAATACAGCGAACGATTTCATCTTCCCGGAGAGCTAATTCATGATCGCAAACGAAATTCAAGGCCTCGGCATGATCCCGATGGTCGTCGAGCAATCGGGCCGCGGCGAGCGGTCTTATGACATCTACTCGCGCCTGCTCAAGGAGCGCATCATTTTCCTGGTGGGCGAGGTCAACGACCAGACCGCCAACCTCGTGGTGGCGCAGTTGCTGTTCCTCGAAAGCGAGAACCCGGAAAAGGACATCTCGTTCTACATCAACTCCCCGGGTGGCAGCGTGAGCGCCGGCATGGCGATCTACGACACCATGCAGTTCATCAAGCCCGACGTGTCGACCATGTGCCTCGGCTTTGCAGCCAGCATGGGCGCCTTCCTGCTGGCGGCCGGCGAGAAGGGCAAGCGTTTCTCGCTGCCCAACTCGAAGATCATGATTCACCAGGTGCTGGGCGGCGCCCGTGGCCAGGCCACCGACATCGAGATCCATGCGCGCGACATCCTGCGCACCAAGGACCAGATGAACCGCATCCTGGCCGAGCGCACCGGCCAGCCGCTGGAAAAGGTCAAGGCCGATACCGAGCGCGACTACTTCCTGACGGCCGACGAAGCCAAGGACTACGGTCTGGTGGACCAGGTCGTCGCCAAGCGCGGCTGAGGCGTACAACGCGGTTGAGGCCGCCTGGCGCCGATGGCGCCAAAAGGCAAAAAACGGCGTTTTCCACACGGGAAACGCCGTTTTTGTTTAGTTATCATTGTCCCTACCCTGTAACGAGGCACCTGTCCATGGCCGATAAAAAAGGCTCTTCCAGCGAAAAAACGCTTTATTGCTCGTTCTGCGGCAAGAGCCAGCATGAGGTCAAGAAGCTGATCGCGGGCCCTTCGGTCTTCATCTGCGACGAGTGCATCGACCTTTGCAACGAGATCATCCGCGACGAACTCCCGGCCGGTGAAGAAGCGCGCGAAGCACGCAGCGACCTGCCCACGCCGCTGGAGATCAAGACCAACCTCGACAACTACGTGATCGGCCAGGAGCCGGCCAAGCGCATGCTGTCGGTGGCGGTCTACAACCACTACAAGCGCCTTCGCCACAAGGAAAAGAACACCAAGGGCGATGAGGTCGAACTCAGCAAGAGCAACATTCTCTTGATCGGCCCGACGGGCTCGGGCAAGACGCTGCTGGCGCAAACGCTCGCGCGCATGCTCGACGTGCCCTTCGTGATGGCCGATGCCACCACGCTGACCGAAGCGGGCTATGTGGGCGAAGACGTCGAAAACATCATCCAGAAGCTGCTGCAAAGCTGCAACTACGAAGTCGAACGTGCCCAGCGCGGCATCGTCTACATCGATGAAATCGACAAGATCTCGCGCAAGTCCGACAACCCCTCGATCACCCGCGACGTGTCGGGCGAGGGCGTTCAGCAGGCGTTGCTCAAGCTCATCGAAGGCACCATGGCCAGCGTGCCGCCGCAAGGCGGGCGCAAGCACCCGAACCAGGACTTCCTGCAGATCGACACGACCAACATCCTGTTCATCTGCGGTGGTGCGTTTGCCGGCCTCGAGAAGGTCATCGAGAACCGCACCGAGGCCTCGGGCATCGGCTTTGGTGCCAAGGTCAAGAGCAAGGCGCAGCGCAGCATCACCGAGGTGTTCCGCGAGGTCGAGCCCGAAGACCTGATCAAGTTCGGCCTGATCCCCGAACTGGTCGGCCGCATGCCCGTCGTGGCGTCGCTGGCCGAGCTCAGTGAAGACGCGCTGGTGCAGATCCTGACCGAGCCGAAGAACGCGGTGGTCAAGCAGTTCACCAAGCTGCTGCAGATGGAAGGCGTGGACCTGGAGATTCGTCCGGCGGCGCTCAAGGCGATCGCACGCAAGGCGCTGGCCCGCAAGACCGGTGCGCGCGGCCTGCGCTCGATCCTTGAACAGTCGCTGATCGACACCATGTTCGAATTGCCGAACGCGACCAATGTCGACAAGGTGGTGGTCGAGGAATCGACCATCGACGAAAACAAGCCCCCGTTGCTCGTGTACCGCGAAGCAGCGAAAAAGGCCTAAAGGATTTCGCATGTCTGGTCATACCCCATTGCCCCCCGAAGCCCTCGACCTGCCGCTGCTGCCGCTGCGCGACGTCGTGGTGTTTCCCCACATGGTGATCCCGCTCTTCGTGGGACGCCCCAAGAGCATCAAGGCGCTCGAACTGGCCATGGAGGCCGAGCGCCGCATCATGCTGGTGGCCCAGAAGGCCGCTGCCAAGGACGAGCCCTCGGTCGAGGACATGTTCGAGGTCGGCTGCGTCTCGACCATCCTGCAGATGCTCAAGCTGCCCGACGGCACAGTGAAGGTGCTGGTCGAAGGACAGCAGCGTGCCCGCGTCAACCGCATCGATGATGGCGAAACCCATTTCACGGCCAACGTGACGCCCGTCGCGGCGACCGAAGGCGGCGAGAAGGGCACCGAGGTCGAAGCGCTGCGCCGCGCCGTGATGCAGCAGTTCGACCAGTACGTCAAATTGAACAAGAAGATTCCGCCCGAGATCCTGACTTCGATCTCGAGCATCGACGATCCGGGTCGCCTGGCCGACACGATCGCTGCGCATCTGCCGCTCAAGCTCGACAACAAGCAGGCCGTGCTTGATCTGGACGACGTCAAGGCGCGTCTGGAAAACCTGTTCGGCCAGCTCGAACGCGAAGTCGACATCCTGAACGTCGACAAGAAGATCCGTGGCCGCGTGAAGCGCCAGATGGAAAAGAACCAGCGCGACTTTTATCTCAACGAGCAGGTCAAGGCCATCCAGAAGGAGCTCGGCGAAGGCGAAGAGGGCGCGGACATCGAGGAGATCGAGAAGAAGATCAAGCTCGCCAAGATGTCCAAGGAAGGCCTGAAGAAGGCCGAGGGCGAGCTCAAGAAGCTCAAGCTCATGTCGCCCATGTCGGCCGAAGCCACCGTGGTGCGCAACTACATCGACGTGCTCATCGGCCTGCCGTGGAGCAAGAAGACCAAGATCAAGCACGACCTGGCCAATGCCGAAGCCGTGCTCAATGCCGACCACTACGGCCTCGAGAAGGTCAAGGACCGCATCCTTGAATATCTCGCGGTGCAGCAACGCGTCGACAAGGTGAAGGCACCCATCCTGTGCCTTGTGGGCCCACCGGGTGTCGGCAAGACCTCGCTGGGGCAGTCGATCGCGAAGGCGACCGGCCGCAAGTACACCCGCATGGCGCTCGGCGGCATGCGCGACGAAGCCGAGATTCGCGGCCATCGCCGCACCTACATCGGCGCGCTGCCGGGCAAGGTGTTGCAGGGCCTGAGCAAGATCGGCACGCGCAATCCGCTGTTCCTGCTCGACGAAATCGACAAGCTGGGCACGGACTTCCGTGGCGACCCGTCGAGCGCGCTGCTCGAAGTGCTCGACCCCGAGCAGAACCACACCTTCGGCGACCACTATGTGGAAGTCGACTTCGACCTGAGCGACGTCATGTTCGTCGCCACCTCGAATTCGATGAACATTCCGCCGGCGCTGCTGGACCGCATGGAAGTCATTCGCCTCTCGGGCTACACCGAGGACGAGAAGACGCACATTGCGCTGAAGTACCTGCTGCCCAAGCAGTTGAAGAACAACGGCGTCAAGGACGAGGAGCTCCTCGTCACCGAAGAAGCCGTGCGCGACATCGTGCGCTACTACACGCGTGAAGCCGGCGTGCGTTCGCTCGAGCGCGAGCTGTCCAAGATCTGCCGCAAGGTGGTCAAGGGCCTGCTGCTCAAGCAGATGACGCCGAAGGTGACGGTCAATGGTGCGAACCTCAACGAGTTCCTGGGCGTGCGCAAGTACAGCTTTGGCCTCGCCGAGAAGCAGAACCAGGTCGGCCAGGTCGTTGGCTTGGCGTGGACCGAGGTTGGCGGCGATCTGCTGACGATTGAGGCGGTCACGATGCCTGGCAAGGGCGTGATCAGCCGCACGGGTTCGCTCGGCGACGTGATGAAGGAATCGGTCGAGGCTGCACGCACTGTGGTGCGCAGCCGCTCGCGCCGCCTGGGCATCAAGGACGAGGTCTTCGAGAAGCGCGACATCCACATCCATGTGCCCGATGGCGCCACCCCCAAGGACGGCCCGAGCGCGGGCGCGGCAATGACCACGGCCTTCGTGTCGGCGCTCACGGGCATCCCCGTGCGCAGCGACGTTGCGATGACCGGCGAAATCACGCTGCGCGGCGAAGTCACCGCGATCGGCGGCCTGAAGGAAAAGCTGTTGGCTGCACTGCGTGGTGGCATCAAGACCGTGCTGATTCCGGAAGAGAACGCCAAGGACCTGCAGGACATTCCCGAGAACGTGAAGAACGGCCTCGAGATCGTGCCCGTCAAGTGGATCGACAAGGTTCTGGAGATCGCGCTCGAGAAGATGCCCGAGCCGTTGTCCGACGAAGAGGTGGCCGCATCGGCTGCGGCCGTGGCCGAGCTGGCCAAGCAGCGTGCTGGTGCCCCGGCCGCCGAAGGTTCGGTCAAACATTGATTGATGGCGTGACTTGCCAAGCCTCGAAAAACTGGTATATAATTCGAGGCTCGAAACGCGGGAATAGCTCAGTTGGTAGAGCGCAACCTTGCCAAGGTTGAGGTCGAGAGTTCGAGACTCTTTTCCCGCTCCAGTTTTGAAAAAGGGAAGCAATCGCTTCCCTTTTTTTCGCAAGTTCGTTTTTTGTTTCTGCGTGGCGCGATAGCAAAGCGGTTATGCAACGGATTGCAAATCCGTCTAGCCCGGTTCGACTCCGGGTCGCGCCTCCACCTTCTCGTTAGACACGATTCGATCCGACAAACAAGCCCCGCCAACCAACGTTGCCGGGGCTTGTTTTGTTTGGGTTATCGTCGATGTTCAACCTGACGCCCGGATGGTGAAATTGGTAGACACATCGGACTTAAAATCCGCCGCTTCCTTAATCGGGGCATACGGGTTCGACCCCCGTTCCGGGTACCAAACTTACAAGGGAGCATTCGATGCCTCGCTACAACGCTCCATTTGAAATCCATGTGCACGGCGACGTGCCATTGCGTCCGGACGTGAGCTTCGACCAGATCCAGGAAGCGCTCAAGCCGCTGTGGAAGTACGCCGGTGCCAAGTCGCTGGCCGATGGCGCCACCAGCACCTACGAGGAAGAGCCGGGCATCCGCTTCGAGCAGAAGGACCACACGCTGCAGATCTGCTGGACAGTGCCGGGCGACGAAGACTTCCGCCAGGCGCTCGACGAGATGTGCATGGGCCTGAACGAACTGTCGGACCGTGGCGCTGCCATCGAAGTCACTTTCTACGACACCGATTTCGACGAGGAAGAGGGCGACCCCGACGAGGAATCGCGCGACGACTTCCTGATGCTGTTCGTCGGCCCCAACCCGGCCGCGATCATGCAGGTGCAGCGCGACCTGCTGGTCGAGGACGTCGTCAACCTCATGGAGCGCCATTTCGACGGCGCCGAATTGGGTGGCGTGGTGTCCGAGATCGACCGCCTCTTCAGCGACCGTTTCGATGCGCTCGTGAACTCCCTTGAAATCGGCAAGCGTCCGCGTGGCACGGGCGGTACCGGTGGTGGCAGCGGTGGCGGCCACGGCGGCGGACGCCGCCCACGGCACCTGCACTAACCGAAGCGGATAGTCAGTTGCGCTGTTGCTGCTGCAACAGCGACTTGGGCACACGGAAGCGCTCGCCGTCGTAGCGCAGCGTGACCGTGCTGAACTTGGCGGGCAGCGCCTTCTCCACGCAGCTTTGATCCTCCTGCTCCTGCGCATGGCTCTGCACGAGCGTGCGCGACAGCAGCAGATCGGCAAAACCGTTGCTGGTCGCCTTGCCGACCGACAGCATGGTCCGCAGCTTCTCGAAGTGACCGGTGCAGGTCGCGTCCCATCCCCCGTTGTCGTGGTCGAGTTCGACCTCCTGCATCACCTGCCGCAGCTTGTTGGCATGGTGGACGTACAGGCGCATGGTCTCGCTGGCCAGCGGGCTGGCCGACGCGCTCCCGCCCTTGTAGCGAACACGCAGGCCGAAGGCGCGCGCATCGGCTGACAGCACATAGCGCGAGGTGTCGATGCGGATGTCCTGGATCGACGTGACGGCGTCTTCGTCGAGCGCCTCGGGCTGGAAGAGCCGCCCGATCACCGTGTCGCGCTCGGTGTTGCCGTTGTCCGGCCGCTGGATCAGCAGCAGTTCGAGATCGAAGACCTTCGCGCCCGTGTCGCTGGTCTCGCGCGGCATTGGCAGCACGACGATGCTGCGCCCCGGAAAAGCCGGCCAGACCTTGCAGGCCGCCAATCGCTCGTCGAGCGGGCGATTCGGATGAAGCTTGGCATGCATGCGCTCGGCCAGGCCGCTTTCGCAGGCGGCGTGGCTCAGGCTGGCCGTGAACAGGCCCAGCAGGAGCAGGGCGGGGCGCAGGAGACGCATGAAGGGGTGTTTCAGGCCGAGATGGCCGTGGATGCCGCAATGCTCTGCGAGGGGCCTTGCAGCCAGCGTGCGGCGGCGGCTTCGAGCACGGCGACATCGCCGCTGCTCTGCAGCAGCAGGCTGCCTTGGGGTGCTCCGCGTTCATCCGCAAGACGGCCTGCCGAAGTCAGCAGCCGTCGAGTCTGTTGCGCGACAGGTAAGCCGGTGTCGATGAAGCGCAGCGCGTCCGGCGCATGGCGGCGCAGTTCGTCCTTGACGAGCGGGTAGTGGGTGCAGCCGAGCACGACCGTGTCGACCTCGCCCGGAGCTTCGCCGAAGGGCCCGGCTTCCGCCATGTAGCGTGCGCAGAGCGCCGCGATCGACGGAAAGTCCATGCCCTCGATCGCCTTCACAAGTCCGTCGCATGGCACCGAGCGCACATCGGCCGATCCGGCGAACGAGTCGCGCAACGCGGCGTACTTGGCGCTGGCCAGTGTGCCCCTCGTAGCCATCACCGAGATATGGCCAGTGCGGCTGCTCGCCACGGCGGGCTTTAGCGCGGGCTCCAGGCCCACGATCGGCAGGTCAGGGTTCTCGGCCCGCAGCAGATGGATGGCTGCGGTCGTGGCCGTGTTGCAGGCGATCACGAGCGCCTTGATGCGGTGTTCCCGCACCAGGTGCTCGATCACCTTGCGCGAGCGCTCGATCACATACGCATCGCCGCGTTCGCCATACGGCGCATAGGCCGTGTCGGCGAAGTAGACGAAATGCTCGTGCGGCAGTTCGGCGCGCAGCGCGGCCTGCACGCTGAGCCCGCCCACGCCGCTGTCGAATACGCCGACCGGAAGCATCAGAAAACCTCCGTGCTGCGCACCGCGAACGGATGGGCGGTGCGCATCAGGCCTCTTCCATCATGATGGTCTTGAACTCGCCGCTGGCAATGCGCTTTTGCCACTCGGCCGGGCCGGTGATGTGTGCGCTGGTGCCGCCCGCATCGACCGCCACCGTCACGGGCATGTCGACCACGTCGAATTCGTAGATGGCTTCCATGCCGAGGTCCGCAAAACCGACGACCTTGGCCGTCTTGATGGCCTTGCTCACGAGGTAGGCGGCGCCGCCCACGGCCATGAGGTAGGCGCTCTTGTGCTTCTTGATCGCCTCGATGGCGACCGGGCCGCGCTCGGCCTTGCCGATCATCGCGATCAGGCCGGTCTGCGCCAGCATCATCTCGGTGAAGCCGTCCATGCGCGTGGCGGTGGTCGGGCCGGCGGGGCCAACGGCTTCGTTGCCGACCGGATCGACCGGGCCGACGTAGTAGATGACGCGGTTGGTGAAGTCCACCGGCAGCTTTTCGCCCTTGGCCAGCATGTCCTGAATGCGCTTGTGCGCGGCGTCGCGGCCGGTGAGCATCTTGCCGTTCAGCAGGATCGTGTCGCCCGGCTTCCAGCTTGCGACTTCGGCGGGCGTGAGCTTGTTCAGGTCGACGCGCTTGCTCTTCTTTTCGTCCGGCGCCCAGTTCACGTCGGGCCACAGGTCGAGCGACGGCGGATCGAGGTAGACCGGGCCGCTGCCGTCCATCACGAAGTGCGCATGGCGGGTGGCCGCGCAGTTGGGGATCATCGCCACGGGCTTGCTGGCCGCGTGCGTGGGGTACATCTTGATCTTGATGTCGAGCACAGTGGCCAGGCCGCCCAGGCCTTGCGCGCCGATGCCCAGGGCATTGACCTTCTCGTACAGCTCGATGCGCAGCGCCTCGACCTTGCTGAGTTCGGCACCCGATGCCTTCTTGGCCTGCAGCTCGTGCATGTCGAGGTCGTCCATCAGGCTTTCCTTGGCCATCAGCGCGGCCTTCTCGGCGGTGCCGCCGATGCCGATGCCCAGCATGCCCGGTGGGCACCAGCCCGCGCCCATGGTCGGCACGGTCTTGAGCACCCAGTCGACCACGCTGTCGCCGGGGTTCAGCATGACCAGCTTGCTCTTGTTCTCGCTGCCGCCGCCCTTGGCCGCGACCGTCACTTCGACGGTGTTGCCCGGAACGATCTCGGTGAAGATCACCGCGGGCGTGTTGTCCTTGGTGTTCTTGCGATCGAATTGCGGGTCGCCCACGACGGAGGCGCGCAGCGTGTTGTCGGGGTGGTTGTAGCCGCGGCGCACGCCTTCGTTGATGGCGTCGTCAAGGCTGCCGGTGAAGCCGCCCCAGCGCACGTCCATGCCCACCTTGAGGAACACGTTGACGATGCCGGTGTCCTGGCAGATCGGGCGGTGGCCCGTGGCGCTCATCTTGCTGTTGGTGAGGATCTGCGCGATGGCGTCCTTGGCAGCGGGGCTCTGTTCGCGCTCGTAGGCCTTGGCCAGGTGGGCGATGTAGTCGGTGGGGTGGTAGTAGCTGATGTACTGCAGCGCAGCGCTGATCGATTCGATCAGGTCGGACTGCTGGATCGTGGTCGTCATGGTGGGGGGCTTTTATTGGAGTGGGAAACGCCCCCGGATTATCTCAGTCGCCGTCTGTTGCGGTCTGTCCTGATCTCGTCGGGACCCCGTGCCTGTGCCTGTCACGGGGCTATAGGGTGTGAATGCGGGTTCATTCGGGGCACGTGCGAATGACACCGGGTGCTCCCCTCCGCGAATGTCCCCCGCTTCGCTCCTCCTTTATTTCGCTGCGGGGAGCACCCGGTGTCATTCGCACAGGGACACACTGCTGGTGATCCCACGATCAACGACTGCTCTGTCCAACGCTCACGTCGATACGGGGCTCTTTTTCGCGAAATAAAGGAGGAGCGAAGCGGGGGACATTCGCGAAAAAGAGCACCGTGTCGGCGTGAGCGTCGCCCTGAACAACAGCGCGCTCAACCAAAGAGGCTAACGAGCCGCAGCCCGAGCCTCCGCAATCCAGCCATCGAACAGCGCCTGATGCACCCGAATCCACCCGTCGGTGTGGCGCTCCACATCCTGCTGCGTATTCGCGCCCTGACTCATGCGCAGGTTCTGGGCGTTGATGTCGCTGATCGGCAGCTTCATCACCTCGAACAACTTGCCCGCCGCCGGGTTCTTCTCGACGAAGGCCTTGTTGGCGACGATCTGCTCCTGGTTGGCCTGGAAGCCGTAGTTCTTGCCGTTCGGCAACTGCGTGTCGACATTGCCGCCATCGCCCTGCGACGACGAGAAGGGCACCTGCAGCCACACCACGTCCGCACCCGGGCGCAGCACGGCGCTGACCCAGTACGGCGTCCACGTGTAGTACAGCACCGGCTTGTCCTGCTTGAAACGGGCAATCGTGTCGGCCATCAGCGCGGCATAGCTGCCCTGCTTGTGTGTGACGGTGTCGCGCAACTGGTAGGCCGTCATGTGGTTCTCGATGGCCAGCTCGCAGCCCCAGCCGGGGTTGCAGCCCGTCAGGTCGGCCTTGCCGTCGCCGTCCGCATCGAACAGCTTGGCAATCGCCGGATCTTTCAGCTGCGCGATGCTGGTGATGTTGTATTGCTCGGCCGTCTTGCGGTCGATCAGGTAGCCCTGCACCGCGCCTTCCGAATACACGCCCTTGCGCGACAGCTTGGCGTCGCCGCCGCTGTTCTTGTAGAAGTCGGCGTGCAGCAGGCTCCAGTGGTTGGCCATGAAGGTGGCGTCGCCGTTGGCGATGGCCAGGTGCTCGGTGGCGGGCTCGAGGTCTTTCATGGGCTCGACGGTGTAGCCGAGCTTTTCGAGCGCGCGCATCACGAGCAGCGTCTGGAACGCCTCCTCGGCGAGCGAGCTCTTCAACGGCAGCACGGTGACGCCCTTGCCGGGCAGCTCGCTGCCGGCCTGTGCGGCGAGGCTGAAGGCGACAAAGCCAAAGGCCAGCAGGCCGCGTGCGATGAGACTGGTTTTCTTCATGCGTTGGATTCCTTCGTGACCGCTCATTGCGCTTGTGTGGACAGGACAGGAGCGGGCTCGTTCGCTTGACGCGAAGGCGTACCCACCAGCCGCTGCAGCAGTCGCAGCGCAAAGCCGGCCGGGCCGGTATGCCACCAGCGGCGCCCGGCGCTGCGGCGCGACTTGCCCATGGCCTGCGTCAGCCGGTCGAGCGAGATCGCCAGCAGCACGATGCCCAGGCCACCCACGGTGGCCAGGCCCATGTCGAGCCGGCCGATGCCGCGCAGCACCATCTGGCCGAGGCCGCCGACGGCGATCATCGAGGCGATCACGACCATCGACAGCGAGAGCATCAGTGCCTGGTTGATGCCGGCCATGATCGACGGCATGGCCAGCGGCAGCTTCACTTTCACGAGCATCTGCCAGGGCGAAGCGCCGTATGCGCGCGCCGCCTCGATCAGGTCGGGCCGCACCTGGCGCAGGCCCAGGTTGGTCAAGCGCACCAGCGGGGCCAGCGCGAAGATGATCGTCACGATCACGCCCGGCACGTTGCCGATGCCGAACAGCATCACCACCGGCACGAGATAGACAAAAGCGGGCGTGGTCTGCATCGCGTCGAGCACGGGGCGCATCAGGCGCTGGGCCCGGTCGCTGCTGGCCAGCAAGACACCCAGCGGCAGGCCGATGACCATGCAGAACACCAGCGAGGTCAGCACCAGCGACAGCGTGACCATGGCTTCGGGCCAGATGCCCAGCATGGCCACCAGCAGCAGTGCAACCGAGGTGCCGATGGCGAGCGCGCGGCCGGCGAACTGCCAGGCCAGCAGGCCGATCAGCGCGATCATGGCCAGCGTGGGCAGTCCCGTCAGCAGGCTTTGCACCCAATTCAGCGTGCTGTCGATAGGCAGGCGCACGGTCTGGAAGAAAGGGCGGAAGTGTTCGACCACCCAGCCCAGGCCCTGGTTGATCCAGGACTCGACGGGCAGGGAGCCGTCCCACAGGCGATGCAAGTGAAAGCCGCCGGTGGTGGCATCGGCCGAACCGGCCAACTGGTGGGCTGCGTCGACGGGAGCGTCGAGCCAGGCGCTGGTCGAAGACGTGTCGGGCGCTGCGGACATGGCCTCCCACGGATCGATGGGCATGGGTGCCTGCGGCGGCAAGGCGGTGGCGGCGTCGTTCAATGGCGTGAATTCGGAAGGCAGTGCGGTGTCGTTCATCAAGAGGTCCTTCGAAGTCGTTCAAGCCACAGCGGCAGTGACGGGCGCGGGTTGCTGGGGCTGGTGCGCGGGGTCGATCGGCGGTGTGTCGCGATCAAGAAACTTCAGCAGCGTCGTCTTGCTGATCGCGCCGCAGAAGCGGCCGTCGCTTGCCACCACCGGCATCGCGCAAGGCGCCTGGCCCACCTGGCCGATCAGGCCGGCCACGGGGGCGTCGGCCTCGATCACGCCGAGGTCGTTCAGGAACGCATGGCGCAGGCCGAGCGGACCCGAATGCCCGTCGAGCGCCGAGCGCAGCGTGTCGGCCGACACGGTGCCCAGGTAGCGCTTGTTCGGGCTGGTCACGTAGGCGTAGTCGCGGTCCTGGTCTTCCAGCACCTTGAGGGCTGCGCGCGCACCGCGCTCGGGGTGCTCGCACACCACGGTGAGCGACTTGCGCGCGATGTCCGCCGCCTTGAACACGGCCGCTGCATCCACGCCGCGCACGAAGCTGCGCACGTAGTCATCGGCCGGGCTGCGCAGGATCTCGTCGGGCGTGCCGACCTGGATGACCTGTCCGTCTTTCATGATGGCGATGCGGTCGCCGATGCGCATGGCTTCGTCAAGATCGTGCGAGATGAAGACGATGGTGCGGCGCTGCTCCTGCTGCAGGCGCAACAGTTCCGATTGCATTTCGGTGCGGATGATCGGGTCGAGCGCGGAGAAGGCCTCGTCCATCAGCAGGATCGACGGATCGGACGCCAGCGCCCGCGCCAGGCCCACGCGCTGCTGCATGCCGCCCGACAGCTCGTCGGGGTAGCTGTCGCCCCAGCCCGCCAGCCCGACTTGCGCCAGCGCCTTGTCGGCCTGCGCAAGGCGCTCCTTCTTGCCGGTGCCCGAGAGGTCGAGGCCGAAGGCGGTGTTCTCGCGCACCGTCATGTGCGGCATCAGCGCGAACGACTGGAACACCATGCTGATGTCCTTGCGGCGCAGCGCGCGCAGCTTGGCGTCGGAGTGTTCGTTGATGTCCGCGCCGTCGATCACGATGCGCCCCGCAGTCGGCTCGATCAGTCGGTTCAGCAGGCGCACCAGCGTCGACTTGCCCGAACCCGAGAGACCCATGATGACGAAGATTTCTCCGGCCTGAATCTCGAAGGTGGCATCGAACACGCCGATCGACTGGCCCGTGCGCGCCAGGATTTCCTTCTTTGAAAAACCTTGCCGGACCAGTTCCAGGGCTTGCTCCGGCTCGTCGCCGAAAACCTTGAAGACGTGGTCGATGAGAATTCCTTTGGCCATACGCAGGGGGCTCCTTGTGTGAGGGTGGACACGGCACCGCCCCGAAGAGCGGCAACGGCCACGCCATCAGCCGATGGGGCTGCCCGAACAGAGCGCGTGATGAATGCGCGTGCAATGGCCCGGCGAGCCGCAAAGGCTGCCGACAGGCACTGAAGACGACATGGCGACGAAACCAGTGCCCGCCGGATGCTTCATTCGCAGAGCGACGGGCCTGGTCGAGGGGCGCCGCCTGGAAGAGCGTGACGTGGCAATGGGGCCGGAAAAATCCGGCCGGTTTTGCCGGGCTGGGCCCGGCGGATGAATGAACCTGGCACCGCGACGGGATTCAAGATCCGCGAGTAGTGCAGGTGAGACCTACAGCGTCATCAACATGACTTATAGGTCCTCGGAAGCCTCGAATCATAACTTTTTGGCATGACGACTGTCAACCTGGGAGGCGTAAGGTGATGTCAGCGGAGACGCAAAGTCCTCGTCAGATGCGAGCCATTCCTATCGGGCGATACTCGACGCCGCGCCCGGCGAGCGGGCGCGCTTTTTCCAAGACTGCGGAGCTTTTCTCATGACGACTTCCCCCAAGACCCGTGCCGAGCGCGACACCTTTGGCCCGATCGACGTGCCGGCCGACAAGCTGTGGGGCGCGCAAACGCAGCGCTCGCTGCAGAACTTCGACATCTCCGGCGAGCAGCAGCCGCGCGAGATCATCAAGGCGCTGGCACAGGTCAAGCGCGCATCGGCCGTGGTCAACCACGCGCTGGGCCTGCAGGACGCGAAGAAGACCCACGCCATCGTGGCGGCCGCCGACGAAGTCATCGCCGGCAAGCACCCGGGCGAGTTCCCGCTGGTGGTGTGGCAGACCGGCTCGGGCACGCAGAGCAACATGAACGTCAACGAGGTGCTGGCCAACCGCGCCAGCGAAATCCTCGGCGGCGAGCGTGGCGAAGGGCGCCTGGTGCACCCGAACGACGACGTCAACCGCAGCCAGTCGAGCAATGACGTGTTCCCGACCGCCATGCACGTGGCGGCCGTCGAGGCCATCACCCACAAGCTGCTGCCCGCCATCGCCAAGCTGCGCGGCACGCTCGACCAGAAGGCCAAGGACTTCGCCGACATCGTGAAGATCGGCCGCACCCACCTGCAAGACGCCACGCCGCTCACGCTGGGCCAGGAGTTCTCGGGCTACGTGGCGCAACTGGCGCATGGCGAGGCGCATGTGCGCGCGGCGCTGCCGCATCTGTGCGAACTGGCGCTGGGCGGCACGGCCGTCGGCACCGGTCTCAATGCGCCCAAGGGCTACGCGGTGCAGGTGGCAGCCGAGCTGGCAAAGCTCACGGGCCTGCCCTTCGTGACCGCGCCGAACAAGTTCGAAGCCATGGCCAGCGTCGATGCGCTGGTGCATGCGCACGGCGCGCTGAAGACGCTGGCGGCCAGCATGAACAAGATCGCCAACGACGTGCGTTGGCTCGCGAGCGGTCCGCGCAGCGGCATCGGCGAACTGAGCATTCCCGAGAACGAACCCGGCTCGTCGATCATGCCGGGCAAGGTCAATCCGACCCAGAGCGAAGCCGTCACGATGCTGGCCGCGCAGGTGTTCGGCAACGACGTCGCCATCAACATCGGCGGCGCTTCGGGCAACTTCGAGTTGAACGTGTTCCGCCCGATGGTGGCGCACAACTTCCTGCAGAGCGTGCGCCTGCTGGCCGATGGCATGGTGAGCTTCAACGACCACTGCGCCGTGGGCATCGAGCCGAACCGCGAGCGCATCACCGAGTTGGTCCAGCGTTCGCTGATGCTGGTGACGGCGCTGAACACGCACATCGGCTATGACAAGTCGGCCTATATCGCGAAGAAGGCGCACAAGGAAGGCACGAGCCTGCGCGACGCGGCGATTGCCTCGGGGCATCTGACGGCCGAGCAGTTCGACCAGTGGGTGGTGCCTGAAAACATGACGGGCCGTTGATCCGGCCAACCTCATGGCACCATGAAAAAAGGACCCGCGAGGGTCCTTTTTTGTTGCCGGCCGATCAGTAGCCGATGGTGTAGCGCTGGCGCGAGTGCGCGGGCTTTTCCAGCTCGTCGATGAACGCGATCGCGTAGTCCTCGAAAGTGATCCAGCTGCGGCCTTCGGCGCTCACCAGCAGGTCGTCCTTGCCCAGGCGGAACTTGCCGGTGCGCTCGCCTTCGACGAATTCGGCGGAGGGCGACAGGAAGGTCCAGTCGAGTTCCTTCTCGTTGCGCAGCGCGTCAAGAAACACGCCACCGGCCGAGGCTTCGGCGCGGTACGCATCGGGGAAGTTCGGCGTGTCGATCACCTTCAGACCCGGCGCTGCCAACAGGCTGCCGGCACCACCGACCACCAGCAGGCGCTTGACGCCCGCACGCTTGACCGGGCCGATGACGGCTGCGGGCGGCACGGTGGCGAAGTGCGCGGCGCTGAACACGGCGTCGTGGCCGGCCAGTGCCTTTTCGAGCGCGGATGCGTCGAGCGCATCGACGTCGACGGCCTTCACGTTGGCGCGGCCCGACAGCTTCTCGCTGGCCTTGCGGGCGATGGCGGTGACGGTGTGGCCGCGGCGCAGCGCTTCTTCGAGAAGGCGGCCGCCGGCGCGTCCGGTGGCACCAATGATGGCGATGTGGCTCATGAGGAACTCCTGTCAGAAAGAAAAGTGGAAGGGATGAGCCGCATCTTAGATTTCTGCTTTCGAAAGAAATACCTCGAATTGCGCGCTTCTTTATTTCTAAAATCGTTCATATGGATCGATTGAACGCAATGCGGGTGTTCGTGAACGTGGTGGATTCGGGCAGCCTCTCGGCTGCGGCCGACAAGCTCGACATGTCGCGTCCCGTGGTCACGCGTTATGTGGCCGAGCTGGAGCAATGGACCGGCGCGCGCCTGCTGCACCGCACGACACGCCGCCTGAGCCTCACTGCCGCAGGCGAAGAGCTGTTGCCGCGTTGCCGCCAGGTGCTGGAACTCACGGGCGATATGCAGGCCGCGGTGCGGCATCCGGCCGAGGCGCCACGCGGGCAGTTGCGCATCACCGCCAGCACTTCGTTCGCCCAAGCGCAGTTGGCCGAGGCCGTGGCCGACTATGTGCGGCTCTATCCGGGCGTGGCGGTCGACCTCGTGCTGCTCGACCGCGCGGTGAACCTGGTGGACGAACGCATCGACCTGGCCATTCGCGTCGCGGTCGAGATCGATCCCAACCTGATCGCGAGGCGGCTCACCGTATGCCGCTCGGTGGTTTGTGCCTCACCGGCCTACCTGAAGGAGCATGGTAAGCCGGTGCGCGTGGAGGAGCTGGCCCAGCGCAATTGCCTCACGCACTCCTACTTCGGGCGCAGCCTCTGGAATTTCACGCGCAAGGAAGATGGGGAGCCGGCGTCCGTGGCCGTGGGCGGCAACGTATCGACCAACGATGCGGCCAGTCTGATGTACCTGGCGCGGGCCGGGGCCGGCATCGCGATGCTGCCGACCTACCTGACGTCGGAGCTGGTGCAGGCTGGGGAACTGGTGCCGCTCTTTCCCGATTTCGAGCCGCAGGTGGTGGGCATGTATGCCGTCTATGCCTCGCGCAAACACATGCCGGCCACGCTGCGCACCATGCTCGACTTCCTGGCCGAGCGCTTCACCGAAATGCCTGCGTGGGACATGCCGCGCGCGGGGTAGGGCGAAGCAGCAGGCGCTTCGCCGGTGAAGGATCAGTGAGGAGCGCCGCCTTGCGACGCGTTCGCCGTCATCAGCTTGTCGGTGTAGGCGATGGCCATGGCCGAGAGCAGGAAGGCGATGTGGATCACCGTCTGCGCAATCAGCACGCGGTCGGTGTAGTTGTCCGCGTTGATGAAGGTCTTGAGCAGGTGGATCGAGCTGATGCCGATGATCGCGGTGGCCAGCTTCACCTTGAGCACCGAGGCGTTCACGTGGCTCAGCCACTCGGGCTGGTCGCGGTGGCCTTCCAGGTTCATGCGGCTCACGAAGGTCTCGTAGCCGCCCACGATCACCATGATCAGCAGGTTCGAGATCATCACCACGTCGATCAGCGCCAGCACCACCAGCATGATCACCGTCTCGTTGAGGGCGCCGACCGGTGCCGTCGTCTTGTAGCCGATGCTGGTGATCAGGGCCTGCAGCGCGGTCTGGCTGCCGAACGCGGCTTCGACCAGGTGCAGCAGCTCGACCAGGAAGTGCATCACGTACACCGCCTGTGCCACGATCAGGCCCAGGTACAGGGGCAGTTGCAGCCAGCGGCTCGCAAAGATCAGCCGGGGCAGCGGCCCCATGGGCGCGTTCCGGCGGGCGGGCGGGTTCAGAGGGTCGAAAGGATCGGGCGCGGACATCGGGTGGAGGTTCGTGGAAGACCGGCGATTCTAGGGGTGCCCCCGTGTCGTACTCGTGATAACCCCGCGAACTAACATCGGGCCGTCAGTAGCCCGTAAGTGGGCCCGCCGACATTACGGCCGCATCCATCCAGGAGACAAGAGAATGAGCAGCGCATCGAAGAACATTGAATCCGTCCTGGTCGAGAACCGCGTGTTCCCGCCCGACGCCCGCGCCACCGAAGGCGCCCGAATTTCCGGCATGGCCGCCTATGACGCGCTGTGCAAGGAGGCCGAACAGGACTTCGAAGGGTTCTGGACCCGGCTGGCCAAGGACAACCTGCAGTGGACGAAACCGTTCACGAAGACCCTCGACGAGTCGAAGGCCCCGTTCTACGAATGGTTCGGCGACGGCGAGCTCAATGCCAGCGCCAACTGCCTCGACAGGCACATCGGCACCCCGGTCGAGAACAAGACAGCCATCGTCTTCGAGGCTGACGACGGCACCGTCACCAACGTCAGTTACAAGGAGTTGCTCGGCCGCGTGAGCCAGTTCGCCAATGCGCTCAAGGCCGCCGGCATCCAGAAGGGCGACCGCGTCGTCATCTACATGCCGATGACGGTCGAAGGCGTGATCGCCATGCAGGCCTGCGCGCGCATCGGCGCCACCCACAGCGTGGTGTTCGGCGGCTTCTCGGCCAAGGCGCTGCAGGAGCGGATCATTGACGCCGGCGCGGTGGCGGTCATCACCGCCAACTACCAGTTGCGCGGCGGCAAGGAACTGCCGCTGAAGGCCATCGTCGACGACGGCATCGCACTCGGCGGCTGCGAGTCGATCAAGACCGTGTTCGTGTACGAGCGCACGCCCACCGCATGGAACCGCGTCGAAGGCCGCGACAAGACCTTCACCGAAGCGCTCAAGGGCCAGAGCACCGATTGCCCGCCCGTGCCGGTGAACGCCGAGCATCCGCTCTTCATCCTCTACACCTCGGGTTCCACCGGCAAGCCCAAGGGCGTGCAGCACGCCACCGGCGGCTACCTGCTGTGGGCCAAGCTCACGATGGACTGGACCTTCGACATCAAGCCCGAAGACGTGTTCTGGTGCACCGCCGACATCGGCTGGATCACCGGCCACACCTACGTCGCCTACGGCCCGCTCGCGGCCGGCGCCACGCAAGTGGTGTTCGAGGGCATCCCGACCTTCCCGCATGCGGGCCGCTTCTGGCAGATGATCGAGAAGCACAAGGTGTCGGTGTTCTACACCGCGCCCACCGCCATCCGCTCGCTCATCAAGGCGGCCGAGGGCGACGAAAAAGTGCATCCGAAGAACTGGGACCTGTCGAGCCTGCGCATCCTCGGCTCGGTCGGCGAGCCGATCAATCCCGAAGCGTGGATGTGGTACCACCGGAACATCGGTCATGAGAAGTGCCCGATCGTCGACACCTTCTGGCAGACCGAAACCGGCGGCCATGTCATCACGCCGCTGCCGGGCGCCACGCCGCTGGTGCCGGGCTCGTGCACCTTGCCGCTGCCGGGCATCATGGCTGCCATCGTCGACGAGACCGGCAAAGACCTGCCCAATGGCGCGGGCGGCATGCTGGTCATCAAGCGGCCCTGGCCCTCGATGATCCGCACCATCTGGAACGACCCCGAGCGCTTCAAGAAGAGCTACTTCCCCGAGGAGATGGGCGGCACGATTTATTTGGCCGGCGACGGCGCGGTGCGCAGCGCCGACCGCGGCTACTTCCGCATCACCGGTCGCATCGACGATGTGCTGAACGTCTCGGGCCACCGCCTGGGCACCATGGAAATCGAATCGGCGCTGGTCTCCAAGACCGACCTCGTGGCCGAAGCCGCGGTGGTGGGGCGTCCCGACGACGTGACGGGCGAGGCCGTGTGCGCTTTCGTCGTGCTCAAGCGCAGCCGCCCGACCGGCGAAGAAGCCAAGCAGATCGCCAATGAGCTGCGCGCCTGGGTTGCCAAGGAAATCGGCCCGATCGCCAAGCCCAAGGACATCCGCTTCGGCGACAACCTTCCCAAGACGCGCAGCGGCAAGATCATGCGGCGCCTGCTGCGCAGCATCGCCAAGGGCGAGGAGATCACGCAGGACACCTCGACGCTGGAAAACCCGGCAATCCTCGAGCAGTTGTCAGAACGCCTGTAGGACGTGGCCGCCTGTCCGTCCGGCAGCGCCGGGCGGGCCCTTTGCCTGAGGTAAAACCATCGGAGTCACCGCGCGCCTTGATGCGCGCGGGCGTTTCCGATGTGTTCGATCTTTCCGAAGGAGGCCCCCATGGGCGTGAGATCCGCTTTCCTGTTCGTCATCGTGCTGCTGATCGCAGCGCTCGCCGCACTGAACTGGGGGACGCTTTCGGCGCCCACCGATGTGTGGCTGGGCTTCATGACCGTCTCGGCGCCGCTGGGGCTGATCATGCTGGGGCTCACGGGCGTGCTCGCGGCCTTCTTCCTTGTCTATGTGCTGTACCTGCACAGCTCGGTGCTGCTGGACACCAAGCGCCACACGAAGGAAATGCAGGTGCAGCGCGACCTCGCGGACAAGGCTGAAGCCTCGCGCTTCACCGAGCTGCGCAACTTCCTCGAAGCACAGGAGAACCAGCACATGGCCCACAACGCAGACCGTCACACGGCGCTGCTGTCGCGCATGGATCAGCTTGAGACCGCAGTCCGGCTGCGCTCGGACCAGACCGACAACACGGTGGCCGCGCACATCGGCCAGCTTGAAGACCGCATCGAGCGCCGGCCGCTGCCGCTGGACATCAACCCGCAGGGTTGATGGGGATTACTTCGTCGACAGAACCCAGGCGGCCAGCTTCTTCGCGTCCGCTTCGCTGACCTGGTTGTTCGCCGGCATCGGCACCGGCCCCCACACGCCGGAGCCGCCCTTCATGATCTTGCTGGCGAGCGTGTCGACGGCGCCCTTGTCGTCCTTGTATTTCGCGGCCACGTCCTTGAACGACGGCCCGAGCACCTTGCGCTCGACCGCATGGCAGCTCATGCAGTTCTTCGACGTGGCCAGGGCGAGATCGGCGAAGGCGGGGGCTGCGACGCCGAGGCCCAGGGCGACCAACAACAGGACTCTTTTCATGGGGGGTATTTCGTAAGGGCTGGGTTACATTCGATGCAACGCGATTGTAGGTAGCGCCGTGCACCGGCGCCCGGATGCGTTGCCACAAACCCCGGGGGATTCGCGATGTTGTTTTTGCTGCTGGGCCTGCTGGGCATTGCCCTGAAGTACTTCGCAGTCGGCATGGTCGCCGGCTGGAGCTGGTGGATCGTGCTGTCCCCGTTCGCGATGGCTGTCGCGTGGTGGGCCTGGGCCGATTCTTCGGGCTACACCAAGCGAAGGGTCATGGAGCGGGAAGACAAGCGCAGGCAGGCGCGCATCGACCGCCAGAAGACCAACATGGGCATGAAGACCAGCAACGGTCAGCCCCCGCGCCGCTGAACGCGGCGCCGCCTTAACGGCCTGACAAACCCGCGCTCCATGCCGAAAGAAGGTGCGCCATGGATGACCAAGCCGCCACCCGCGCACTGCTCGTCTTCGGCTTCTCGCTGTTGGTTGGGCCGGCCATCGGCGGGCTCGTGGGGTGGCTCAAGACTTTTTTCTGGGGCGTCGGCGTCGGTGCGCTGTTGATCGGCTGCGCGGGCCTGTACGGTGCGGTCTCGGTCGGCTGGCATCGCTACCAGTCGATTGCCGGCACGGCCAGCGTGCAGGGCAGCCTGGTCGAGTTCGTGGAAGAACGCAGCAAGGACAGCAACGGCCGCACCATCGTCACGCGCGCGCCCATCGTCGAATACACCGCTTCCGATGGATTGAAGCGCCGCGTCAAGGGACTGGGCGGTGGCCTGGCCGACAAGGAGTGGGGCGACCCGGTGGAGGTGCGCTACAGCAAGGCCGACCCGGCGCAGGCGTTGGTGGCCGATTTCCAGAACATGTGGGGCATCGTCTGGGGGCTTGGCATCTTCGGTGGATTCCCGACGATGTTCGGCCTGTTCTTCATGGGCATGGCGATCCGGGAAAGTCGCCACCAGGACGGGCGACGGTTGGTGCGCGAGCCCACGCCGGCGCAGCAACGCTGGCGCACGCGCGGCACCGTGCTCGCCAACTTCGTGTTTCTCGCGGGCTTCGCGCTCGTGTTCTTCTATCCCGACCCGAACCCGGCGAAGCAGTTCGGCGCGGGCTTCATGACCATCGGCGCCGGGGCATTGCTGCACTTCATCGTGCAGAGCCTGCCACCGGCGACGGATTTCCAGTTCCGCAGCATCCTCGCAATCGTCGGCCTCGGGTTTCTGGCCTTCGGCTACGGCGCGTGGATGATGGCGTAATCAGAACTTGTCGAGCACAGCGCCCGAGCTGGCGCTCGATGCGTTGAACGCGAACTTCGCTTGCACGCCACGCGTGTAGCGCGGCGCAGGGGCCTTCCAGCCCTCGCGGCGCTTGGCGATCTCGGCTTCGGGCACGTTCAGTTCAAGCACCAGCTTGTGCGCGTCGATGGTGATCGAGTCGCCTTCGTTCACGAACGCGATGGTGCCGCCGGCCGCCGCTTCAGGTGCCACGTGGCCCACGACCATGCCCCAGGTGCCGCCCGAGAAGCGGCCGTCGGTGATGAGGCCCACGCTTTCGCCCAGGCCCGCGCCGATGAGTGCGCCGGTAGGTGCCAGCATTTCAGGCATGCCCGGTCCGCCCTTGGGGCCGAGGTAGCGCAGCACCATCACGTCGCCCGCGACGATCTTGCCGTCCAGGATGGCCTTGAGCGCCGATTGCTCGTCGTCGAACACACGCGCCGGGCCGGTGATGACCGGGTTCTTCAGGCCGGTGATCTTGGCGACAGCGCCTTCAGGCGACAGGTTGCCCTTCAGGATCGCGAGGTGGCCTTCGTCGTACATCGGCTTGCCGATGGGGCGGATCACGTCCTGGTCGGCGCGCGGCACGTCGGGCACGTCCTTGAGCACTTCGGCGATCGTCTGGCCGCTGATGGTGATGCAGTCGCCATGCAGCAGGCCCGCGTTCAGCAGCACCTTCATCACTTGCGGAATGCCGCCGGCCTTGTGCAGGTCGACCGCGAGGTACTTGCCCGAGGGCTTCAGGTCGCACAGCACCGGCACCTTCTTGCGCATGCGCTCGAAGTCGTCGATGGACCATTCGACTTCGGCTGCGTGCGCGATCGCCAGGAAGTGCAGCACCGCGTTGGTCGAACCGCCGGTGGCCATGATGACCGCCACGGCGTTCTCGATGGCCTTCTTGGTCACGATGTCGCGTGGCTTCAGGTCTTTCTTGATCGCCTCGATCAGCACCTTGGCCGATTCCTTGGCCGAGTTGGCTTTTTCGTCGTGCGGGTTCGCCATGGTCGACGAGTAGGGCAGCGAGATGCCCAGCGCCTCGAACGCGCTCGACATCGTGTTGGCCGTGTACATGCCGCCGCACGAGCCCGTGCCGGGAATGGCGCGCTTTTCGATCTCGTGCAGGTCTTCGTCGCTCATGTTGCCGGCGGCGTTCTGGCCCACGGCTTCGAACACGCTCACGATGTTCAGGTCTTGCCCCTTGTAGCGGCCCGGCAGGATCGTGCCGCCGTACACGTAGATGGCCGGCACGTTGGCGCGCAGCATGCCCATCAGGCCGCCGGGCATGTTCTTGTCGCAGCCGCCGACCACCAGCACGCCGTCCATCCACTGGCCGCCGACGCAGGTCTCGATGCAGTCGGAGATGACTTCGCGGCTCACCAGCGAGTACTTCATGCCTTCGGTGCCCATCGCCATGCCGTCGGAAATGGTGGGGGTGCCGAACACCTGCGCGTTGCCGCCGGCTTCCTCGATGCCCGCGATGGCCGCGTCGGCCAGCTTCTGCAGGCCCGAGTTGCAGGGCGTGATGGTGCTGTGGCCGTTGGCGACGCCGACCATCGGCTTCTTGAAGTCGCTCTCTTCGTAGCCCATGGCATAGAACATCGAGCGGTTGGGGGCGCGGCTCTTGCCTTCGACGATGTTGGCGCTGCGGCGATTGATCTGGATTGGCTTGGTGTCCATGGTGTCTCTTGTGTCGTGGGGAGATCGAGGGGAGCGCCAAGTATCGGACTTCTGATTGATTGGTTCCAATCCAATTTGAAGCATGGATTGATATGCTCGGCATATGAATGAAGTCCTGATCGACCTGCGCGCATGGCGCCAGTTCGTCGCCGTGGCCGAAGAACTGCACTTCGGCCGGGCGGCGCTGCGGCTGCACATGACGCAGCCGCCGGTGACGCAAGCCATCGCCCAGCTTGAAAAGACGTTGGGTGTGGTGCTGTTCGACCGCACGCGCCGGCGCGTGGCGCTCACGCCCGCTGGCGAGGCGCTGCTGCCCGACGTTCGCGAGCTGCTGGCGCGCGCGCAGGCGCTGCCCGCGCGGGCTCGTGCCGCAGCGGCGGGACAGGTGGGGCGTGTGCGCATCGCCTTCGTTTCGACCGTCGGCTTCGAGCAGTTGCCGGCCTGGGTGCGCGAGTTCCGCGTGCTGTGTCCCGAGGTGGCGCTGGAGCTGGTCGAAGCCACCGGCGACGTGCAGCTCGAAGCCTTTGCGCGCGGCGAGATCGATGCCGGGCTGATGCTGCATTCGCCCGGCGCGGCGCCGCCCGGATTGACGCGGCTGGCCGTGTCCGAAGAGCCGCTGGTGCTGGCGCTCCCGGCCCGGCATGCGCTGGCCCGCACGCAGAAGTTGTTGCTGGCCGATGTGCTGGCCGAGCCGCTGGTGATCTTCCCGCGCCGCATCGTGCCGTCGCTGCATGACGCGATCTTCGGGCTCTATCACGCGGCGGGCCGTGTGCCTCAGCTCGCGCAAGAGGCCATCCAGATGCAGACCATCGTCAACCTCGTGTCGGGCGGCATCGGCGTGGCCTGGGTGCCGGAGAGCGTCACGCAGTTCCGGCGCGCGGGCGTGGTGTATCGCCGCGCCGCGGAATTCGCGCCGGCCGCGCGGCGGCGCAGCGCACCGGCGCTGCCCGTCTGCGAAACCAGCCTCGTGTGGCCCGAAGAGGCGAACAACCCGGCGCTCGCGCGCTTCGTGGCGTTCGTGCGCGAGCTCAAGCTATAAACGGCGGCGTCGGCGCCGCGTCGGTGCGCTCGAAGAAGAGAAGAAGAACCGCATGAAAACCGCATCCTCTTTCATCGTCCGTTGCACATTGGCAGTGGCCGCCTTGTGCGCAATGGCCGTGCAGGCGCAGCCTGCGGCACCGCAGTTCAAGGACTATCCGGCCGATGCGCCCTACACCGGAGCGAACCACGCACTGGTCATCGACAGCGAATTCGCCAAGCTCTTCCGCACCCGGCTCAGGAACGCGCTCGAGTCGAGCAAGCCGGACTTCGCAGGCCGCTACATCGTGGTGCGCTGGGGCTGCGGAAGCGGCGGATGCAACATGGGCGCGGTGATCGACGCGACCACGGGGCGTGCCACCCAACTGCCGGTGGTGCTCTCGAGTGCGTACCCGCTGAAGCCCGAGTTCGAGAAGGAAGACGGGCAAGAGCTCATCTTCAAGCGCACCAGCCGCCTGATGGTCTTTGCGGGCGACCTCAACATTGAGCAGCCGGAAGGCGGCAGCGGGGACACGGTCGCGTTCTACGAGTTCGCCAACGGCAAGTTCAAGCTGGTCAAGAGCCTCCCGTACGGCCGCAAGGATATGAAGGCGCGCTGACCGCGCAAGACGCGGAGACCTGATCGATCAGGCGCTGAGCGAGTCGGCCAGCAGCGTTTCGAGCCAGCCCGCGAAGGCCTGCATCCGACGCGACAGGTTGCGCCGGTGCGGATACACCAGATGCACCGGCAGCGGCTCGGCGCGCGCATCGGGCATCACCTCGATCAGTTCGCCGGCTGCCAGATGCTCGCGCACGTCGTAGGCGGGAATCTGGATCAGGCCCAGCCCCGCCAGTGCGCAGGCGATGTAGCTCTCGGCGTTGTTGGTCGTCACCTGGCTGCGCAGGCGCAAGGTGTGGGTTTCACCGTCGCGCCGCCATTCCCACGGCGCCGCGCGACCGCTGGTCGGCGAGGCGTAGTTGACCGCGATGTGTTGCGGCAGATCCGCAGGCGTGCGCGGTGCGCCGTGTTGCGCCAGGTAGGCCGGGCTCGCGCAATTGATCAGCGTGAAATGCCCGAGCGGCCGCGCGACAAGGCTGCTGCTCGCCAACGGCCCGACGCGCAGCGCGCAGTCGACGCCTTCGAGCACGAGGTCCACCGCGCGGTCGCTCGAACCCAGTTCCAGCTCGATGCCCGGAAAACGCTCGAAGAAACCCGGCAACGCCGGCGCAATCAGCCGCCGCGCGATGCGGCTCGGCACATCGACCTTGAGCCGTCCGCTCACATGGCCGTGCGCGGGCAGAAACTGCTGCTCGATGTCTTCCATGTCGGCCACCAGCGCGCGGGCCCGCTCCAGCATCACTTCGCCATCGGGCGTGAGGCTCACGCGCCGCGTGGTGCGGTGAAGCAGCCGTGAGCCCAACCGCGTTTCGAGCTGCTGCACGGCCGTCGAGATGGTGGCGCGCGGCAGGCCCAGCCGGTCGGCGGCGCGCGTGAAGCTGCCGGTTTCGGCCACGCGCAGGAAGACCTGGAGGAGGTCGATGCGGTCCATTCGCTGTTTGCCTGATTGTTCGTGATTTATTGAACAGTCTAGCCTTGGATCATTGATTTATCCGGCTATCGGCGACCAATAGACTCCAACTCGCAGTCACACATTCACCTCAGCTCACCTCAAGGAGTCCATTCATGTCCGCACGCACACTCAAGAACAAGGTCGCCGTCATCGCCGGCGGTGGCAAGAACCTCGGTGCCCTGATCGGCCACCAACTGGTCGATGGCGGCGCCCGCGGCATCGCCATTCACTACAACAGCGACGCCTCGCGCGCCGACGCGGAAGCCACCGCCGCCGCGCTCAAGGCCAAGGGCGCCGACACGCTGCTGGTGCAGGGCGACCTGTCGGTGGTGCAGAACAACATCCAGTTGTTCGACCAGGCCGTCAAGCACTTCGGGCAAGTCGACATCGCGATCAACACCGCTGGCGTGGTCATCAAGAAGCCGATCCTCGATGTCACCGAGGCCGACTATGACAAGAGCTTCGACGCCAATGCCAAGGCGGCTTTCTTCTTCATCCAGCAGGCCGGCCGCACCCTGGCCGAAGGCGGCAGCATCGTGTCGATCGTGAGTTCGCTGCTGGCGGCCTACACGCCGTTCTATGCGATCTACCCGGGCTCGAAGGCGGCAGTGGAGCACTTCACGCGCGCGGCATCCAAGGAGTTCGGCGAGCGCGGCATCTCGGTCAACGCGATCGGCCCGGGCCCCATGGACACGCCGTTCTTCTACGGCCAGGAAAGCAAGGAAGCCGTCGAATACCACAGCAGTGCCGCCGCGCTGAGCAAGTACTCGAAGAAGGGCTTGACCGACATCGAGGACATCGCGCCCATCGTGCGCTTTCTCGTCACCGAAGGCTGGTGGATCACGGGCCAGACGATCTTCGCCAACGGCGGCTACACCACCCGCTGATCCGGCAAGATGCCGCCTGAAGGACAAACGACATGCACACGATCATGGTGATGGGCGGCGGCTTCGTGCTGCTGGTGGTGTTTCTTCTGGCCGGTCGCTTCATGGGCGACGGCTCCGCGCTGGCGCTTGCCACGGCGGCCAAGTGGTTCATTCCGGCGTGGTTCATCGGCGCCGGCATCAACATGGCCGTGGGCGTGATCAAGGCGGGCTATTCGGTGGCCGAAGAGCTGCCGATCTTCCTGCTGATCTTCGCGGTGCCGGCCGTGGTGGCGGGCCTCGTGTGGTGGAAGTTCGGGCGCTGACATTGCCCTGAATGTCCCCGTGCCGGCCCCGACATTCAGGCCGGGCACAATCCGCGGATGCTCATGTATCCGCAGATCAATCCCATCGCCCTGCAACTGGGGCCGGTGGCCATCCACTGGTACGGCCTGACCTACCTGGCCGCCTTTGCGCTGTTCTACTTTCTCGGCACGCGCCGGCTGCGACATGAGCCGTACCGCTCGCTCGTCGGTGCGGGTGCCTGGCAGCGCAAGGACATCGAGGACATTCTTTTTCTAGGCGTGATGGGCGTCATCGTCGGTGGCCGGCTCGGCTACTGCCTGTTCTACAAGCCCGAGTTCTATCTCACGCATCCACTCGAAATTTTGTACGTGTGGCAGGGCGGCATGAGCTTCCACGGCGGCATGCTGGGCGTGATCGGCGCGATGGTCTGGTTCTCGCATTCGCGGGCGCGGCCGTTCTGGCAGGTGATGGACTTCGTCGCACCCTGCGTTCCAACCGGCCTGGCCGCGGGCCGCGTGGGCAACTTCATCAACGGCGAACTCTGGGGCCGCTTCAGCAGCCCCGACCTGCCATGGGGCATGGTGTTTCCGCAGAGCGGCTCAATGCTGCCGCGCCACCCCTCGCAGGTCTATCAGTTCCTGCTTGAAGGCCTGCTGCTGTTCGTGATCATGTGGCTCTATGCGCGCAAGGAGCGCAAGCAGGGGCAGGTGGCTGCGGTGTTCCTGATCGGCTATGGCGCGCTGCGTTTCTTTGCCGAGTACTTCCGCGAGCCCGACGATTTTCTCGGCCTGCGCGCACTGAGCCTGAGCCAAGGGCAGTGGCTCAGCGTGCCGATGGTGATTGCCGGCATCGCGCTGTGGTTCTGGTTCGGCCGCACGAAGACTGTCGCTGCTCGGGCCTGAGTTCGTCGGTTTCTCAGGGCCTGTCCTGAGGCCGCCTTTGTTTTTGGGCGCTGCTGTTCAGGGCGACGCTCACGCCGACACGGTGCTCTTTTTCGCGAATGTCCCCCGCTTCGCTCCTCCTTTATTTCGCGAAAAAGAGCCCCGTATCGACGCGAGCGCTGGACAGGGCGGTGGTTGATCGCAGGATCACCAGCAGCGTGCTCTGTGCGAATGACGCTGGGTGTTCCCCGCAGCGAAATAAAGGAGGAGGGGCGCGCAGCGCCCCGGGGGACATTCGCGGAGGGGAGCACCCAGTGTCATTCGCACTCGCCCCGAATGAACCCGAACCCCGAACGCACGCGCCCCAAACAAACTGAGCAGCAATACCGGCACCTCGACGACTGCTTGCGTGTCCCCAAACAGATAGTGATGAAGAAGTTCTCAGGGTAATTCCGGGCCGGGCAACCGCCGCCCGGCACTTGCGCTGCGTGCCCGTGGTCCTCACAATTACGCGTAATTACAGGAAATTACGCCGAGCCGCCCAAGGTCATCGCTTCAAATTCCCATGCGCCTGGTCCCCAACTCCCTGCACGACGAAGTCGCCGCCACGCTGCGCGAGCAGATCTTCGACGGCACGCTGCCCCCCGGCAGCTTCGTGGACGAGACGGCCCTGTGCGAACGGCTTTCCATCTCCCGCACGCCACTGCGCGAAGCACTGAAGGTGCTCACCGCCGAAGGCCTGCTGCGGCACGAGCCAAGGCGCGGCTGCTTCGTCAACGAGGTCACCGAGCGCGACCTCGATGAAATCTTTCCCGTCATCGCGCTGCTCGAAGGCCGCTGCGCTTACGAGGCCGCCCGTAACGCGAGCAATGCCGAACTGCATGAACTCGACGCGCTGCACGAGCGCCTGGTGCGCCACGCCAAGGCACGGCGCATCAACGACTACTACGCCACCAACCACATCATTCACGAGGCGATCATCAAGCTCGCCGACAACAAGTGGCTGGCGCAGGTCATCGGCGACCTGCGCAAGATCCTCAAGCTCGCGCGGCTGCAGCAGTTGCATGCGACGGGCCGGCTCGACCAGAGCCTGTCCGAGCACCTGGCCATCTTCGCGGCCCTGAAGGCGCGCGACAGCGAAGGCGCCGATGCCGCCATGCGCACGCACATGACGCGCCAGCGCGAGGCGCTGCGCGAAGTCATGCAGCAACAGAAATCCAGGGTGATGCCATGACGCTCGATCGTCGTCACGGCATGCCCAACCCCCAAGCATTGGAGTGACCCGATGAGTGCGACCGAATGGTTCCAGGCGCGGCTGCGTTCTGGCGAAAAGTCCAAGGTGCCCGTGGCACCCGAAAGCACCGCGAAGAGCGCATCGAAGAACGCGCCCAAGCCCGCCGCGCGTTCGACCGCCGAGCGCCTGCAGGTCACGCTGCGCAAGGCCGACGAGGCGCTGTCGCCGCGTGCGCTGCGCCGCGTGCTGGCCGACCTGCAGGCGGTGATCGATCCGCGCGTGAGCGAGGTCGAAGGCGGCCGCCGTGCCCACGCCATCGCCGTGGCCTACGCCGCCGCGCAGCCTGAAGAGCGCCGCGACTACTGGGCGCTGATGAGCGAGCACTTCGCCGCCGACGCACAAAAGCTCAAGACCGCGCGCGACCAGCACCAGGCCGCCGTCGGCACGCCCGACGAAGGGCAGGCCGAACTGCGCCTGCGCCGCGCACTCGTGTCGCCGCGCATGCGCCTGCTGCAGCGCTTCGCGGTCGAGCCCGAAGGCATGCGCTTCCTGGTCGACCTGCGTGCCGACCTGCTGCCTTGCCTGAAAGCCGACAAGCGCCTGCTGTCGCTCGATGCCGAGCTGGAGCAGTTGTTCTCCACCTGGTTCGACGTCGCTTTTCTCGAACTGCGCCGCATCGACTGGGATTCGCCGGCCTCGCTGATCGAAAAGCTCATTCGCTACGAAGCCGTGCACGACATCAAGAGCTGGTCCGACGTGAAGAACCGGCTCGACGACAGCGACCGCCGCTGCTACGGCTTCTTTCATCCGCGCCTGCCGAACGAGCCGCTGATCTTTGTCGAAGTGGCGCTGGTCGAGCGCATCAGCGACGGCATCACGCCGCTGCTCGACGAGGCCGCCGTGCCCGTGCCGCCTGCCAGGACCACCACCGCGATTTTCTATTCGATCAGCAACACGCAGAACGGCCTGCGCGGCGTGAGCTTCGGCGATTCGCTCATCAAGCGCGTGGTCGAGACCCTGCAGGACGAGTTGCCGCGCCTGAAGACCTTCGCCACGCTGTCGCCGATTCCGGGCTTTCGCACCTGGCTCGCGAAGAATGTGGCCGACCTGCTGCCGCGCCTCGATGAAAAGCGCGGGGCCGAGATCGGCCGCCTCATCGGCTCGCTGCCGCCCACGGCCGAGCGACTGCTTGCCGCCGTCGATGCAGCCGCCACCTTCGATGCGAAGTCGCCGCTGCGCCAATGGCTGCTGCAGGCCGCCGCCGAATATCTGGGCCGTGCGCTGGTCGACGGCACGCCGGCCGACCCGGTTGCGCGCTTTCACCTGGGCAACGGCGCGCGCGTCGAACGCCTGAACTGGGCTGGCGATCCGTCGCCCAAGGGGCACAAGCAGTCGTACGGGCTCATGGTCAATTACCTCTACGACCTCAAGCGTCTGGACAAGCATCGCGCCTGGCTGGCAGACGGCAAGGTGGCTGTATCGGGAGACATTGAAAGCCTGTTCTTCAAAAAGGGCTGACAGGGCGCCAGAAGCCGGTGAAGACACACCGGCGGCCGCATCGGGCGGCAAAATCCACAACGACAGGAGATGAGACACATGAACCCAAGCTTTCAACGCCGCGACGTCTTGCGCGTGGCTGCCGCCGGTGCGGCCGTTCTTTGTGGCGCAGCGCGCGCACAAGGCTGGCCGACCAAGCCGGTGACGATGGTCGTGCCATTCCCGGCCGGCGGCGGCACCGACGCGTTTGCGCGGCCGATCTCGGGCCAGTTCTCGCGGCTCACGAACCAGTCGCTGATCATCGACAACCGTGGCGGCGCCGGCGGCACGCTCGGTGCCAGCGTGGCTTCGAAGGCGTCGGCCGATGGCTACTCGCTGTTCATGGGCGCGGTGCACCACGCCATTGCGCCTTCTGTCTATCCCAAGCTCGACTACGACATCGAGAAAGACTTCGTGCCACTGATGCTGCTGGCCAATGTGCCGCAGGTGGTGGTGGTCAATCCGCGCCGCGTGGCCGCCACCAACATCAAGGAACTGATCGCGCTGGCCAAGGCCAACCCCGGCAAGCTGAACTACGGCTCGGCCGGTGCAGGCACCTCGCACCATCTGGCCGGCGAGCTGTTCAAGATCCAGACCGGCACCTTCATCACCCACATTCCCTACCGAGGCGCCGGGCCCGCGCTGGCGGACCTGATCGCGGGCAACGTCGACCTGATGTTCGACGGCCTCGGCTCCTCCGCCCAGTACATCAAGAGCGGCCGCATCAAGGCGCTGATGGTGGCCGGCGCCAAGCGCAACCCCGCATTCCCCGACGTACCATGCGCCGCGGAAGTCGGCCTGCCCGACTACACCGTGACCACCTGGTATGGCCTGTGGGCACCGAAGCGCACGCCGGCCGACGTGCAGCCGCAGATCATTGGCGAGATGCAGAAGGTGCTGGCGGCCGACGACATCAAGGCCATCTGGGCGCAGAACGGCTCGGAGATCCCGACGCTGACCGGCCCGGCCTACGGCAGCTTCGTGAATGCCGAGATAAAGCGCTGGGCCACGGTGGTGAAGGCCTCGGGCGCCCGGATCGAATGACGGGCGGCAGTCGCATCTCGCTGCGCCGGGAGGGCGCCATCGCGGTCGTCACGCTGTCGAACACAGGGCGCCTGAACGCCATGACGCGTGCGATGTGGCGCGAGCTGCGCGCCGTGTTCGACGGCCTTCGCAATGGTGACGACGACAGCAGCAGCAACAACAGCGGCTTGCGCTGCGTCGTCGTGCAAGGCGAGGGCGGCGCGTTCTGCGCGGGCGGCGACATCTCCGAGTACCCGTCGTTCCGCTTCGAAGAACCCAGCCTGCGCGAGTTCCACGAGAACGAAGTCTGGGCCGCGTTGCAGTCGATGCTCGACTGCCCGCTGCCGCTGATCGCGCAGATCGAAGGCGCCTGCATGGGCGCCGGCATCGAGATCGCGAGTTGCTGCGACATCCGGCTGGCCGGCGCATCCGCGAAGTTCGGTGCACCGATCGCCAAGCTCGGCTTTCCGATGGCCCCACGCGAAGCCGCGCTGGTGCATGGCGCCATCGGCGACGTGCTTGCGCGCGACATGCTGCTGGCCGCCGGCGTGCATGGCGCGCAGCGCCTGTACGACGCGGGCTTTCTGCTGCACGTGCTGCCCGACAACGAAGTCGCCGCCGCCGTGCAGGCCCACGCCACGCGCGTTGCCTCGCTGGCGCCGCAGACCGCGCGCCTGCACAAGAAGACCTTCGCCGCATTGAGGGCCGGCGCACCCTCGGCCCACAGCCTGCTGGCCACCGCCTACGACTACGCCGATTCCGCCGAGCACCGCGAAGGCATCGCCGCCTTCCTTGCCAAGCGCACACCGAATTTCTGATCAAGTACCCGTTCAAAGACGAAGCGATGAAGACGCCTGCCAACGCCAACCTGTTCGCCGCCCTGCGCGCGGCCTTTCCCTCCGACCTCGACAGCATCGCCGTCGAAACCGACAACGGCCTTTTCTACTCGTGGCGCGACATCGAGCGCGCGAGCGCGATGATCGCCAACCTGCTCGATGCGCTGAAACTGGAGAAGGGCGCGCGCATCGCGGTGCAGGTCGAGAAATCGGTCGAAGCGATGCTGCTGTACCTGGCCACGCTGCGTGCGGGCTATGTGTTCCTGCCGCTCAACACCGCCTACCAGAGCGCCGAGATCGAATACTTCATCGGCAACGCCGAGCCCGCCGTCGTGGTGTGCACCAGCCGCAATGCGTCGTGGGTCGGCCCCATCGCGAATGCGGCCGGCACCAGGCACGTCTTCACGCTGGACGACGACCGCACCGGCACGCTGCTTGAAGTTGCCGCGCAGTGCAGCGACCAGCACAAGATCGCGCAGCGCAAGCCCGACGACATGGCCGCGATCCTCTACACCAGCGGCACCACCGGCCGCAGCAAGGGCGCGATGCTCACGCACCGCAACCTGCTGTCGAATGCCCAGGTGCTAAAAGACTACTGGGGCTGGACCGAAGGCGACGTGCTGATCCACGCGCTGCCCATCTTCCACGTGCACGGCCTCTTTGTGGCGCTGCACGGCGCGCTGCTCAACGGCAGCAAGATGCTGTGGTTCTCGAAGTTCGACCCCAAGCGCATCGTGCAGAAGCTGCCCGAGGCCACCGTGTTCATGGGCGTGCCCACGCTCTATGTGCGGCTGCTGGCCGAAGCCGGCCTCACGCGCGAGGCGGTGCGCAACATGCGCCTGTTCATCGCGGGCTCGGCGCCGCTGCTGATCGAGACCTTCGACGAATGGCGCGAACGCACCGGCCACACGATCCTCGAACGCTACGGCATGAGCGAGACCGCCATGCTCACGTCCAACCCCTACAGCCCCGCGCAGGGCGAGCGCCGCGGCGGCACCGTCGGCTTTGCCTTGCCCGGCGTGCAACTGCGCGTGCGCGACGACAGCGGACGCGACTGCACCACTGACGAGATCGGCAACATCGAAGTCAGCGGCCCCAACGTTTTCGCGGGCTACTGGCGCATGCCCGAGAAGACCAAGGAAGAGTTCACCGCCGACGGCTTCTTCAAGACCGGCGACGTGGGCAAGATCGATGGCCGTGGCTACATCACCATCGTCGGGCGCAGCAAGGACCTGATCATCAGCGGCGGCTACAACGTCTATCCGGCCGAGATCGAGGGCTACATCAACGAGATGGCCGGCGTGGCCGAAAGCGCGGTGATCGGCGTGCCGCACCCCGACTTCGGCGAAGTGGGCGTGGCCATCGTGATCGCCAAGTCGGGCACGGTCATCGATGCCGATGCCATCGTGGCGGATCTCAAGGCGAAGCTCGCGAACTTCAAGATTCCCAAGCGCTGCTTCGTGGTGCCGGAGTTGCCGCGCAACACCATGGGCAAGGTGCAGAAGGCGCTGCTGCGCGCCGAGCACAAGGGGCTGTTTGCCTAGGGAAGTACTGCGAAAGTTGCCACTGCGAGGGGCCCGTACGTTACTTTCGGCACTGGTCCCCGCCCCGCCCCGCTGCTAGCATTTCAAGGCGAGTTGCTCGCTTCGAAAAAAACAGGGGGAGGCCCTCCATGAATCAACGCGTCATGCACGCGATCGTCGCGGTCTGGATGCTCTGCATGGCCGGCTCTGCCGCGGCGCAATGTCAGGCCGGCATGCCCACCGTTCCGGGCGCGGGGTGCGTTCCGCGCGAATACATCGAGAACAGCAGGGGCGGCGGATACCCGCAGCAGCCGCAGTACGCCCCCGAGGCACCGCCGCCGCGCTACAGGGATATCCCCCCACCGCCGATCGTTCCGGTCATCGAATACGGCGCGCATGTTCTCGCCGCAGACAACAAGTCGCTGTTCGGCGGCACGGGCTACCTCAGCGCGCGCGATGCGCAAGAGGGTGTGCTGCGCTTCTGCGAGGAGCGCAGCGGAACCGCATGCCGCTCGCTCGGTTTCTTCAAGGACACGTGCCAGGGCTTTGCGTTCGATCGTCAGAACCGCCCCTACAAGGGTGTCGACACCGATCCGCGCCAAGCCGTGCGCCAGGCCATGGCGGCCTGCGTGCGCGAAAGCGGCAAGGGGCAATGCCAGCTGCAGAAGCTGCCGATCTGCGCCGGCAACGACTATGTGGGGTCCGATTTCAACGCCTCCAAGAAATGGGGGCCGGGCGAGTACGAAGCTCAGGTGCGCTCGTGGACGGCCACCGCGGAACGCGGGCTGCGATGACTTCGTCGCTGCCCCGCGAGCGCGACCACAGCAATCCGTCAACCAGGAGGGCAAGAAGATGATGACCAGACCATTCGGCAAGCCGGCACTTTCCCGTCTTTCAGGCGCCGCGATTGCAGCGGCGCTCGTCTGCGTGGGATGCGCGAGCACCGGCGACAACCTGCAGCGCGAAACGGCGCGGGCCATCGGTGGCAACGTGACGCCCGAGCAGGTCACGGTGAGCAACATCGACCGGGGCGCCACCAGCGTCAAGTGGCAGGCCACCGCGCCGGGCGGCAGGTACGCCTGCAGTGCCGACGACATGGTGCGCCGCGTGCTCTGCACCAAGAGCCGATAGGGGGCAGCCTCCCGGCTAGGTGCCGGCCACCCTCGGCGCGATGGCAGTGATGCGCGGCTCGTGAAAGATCAGCGCGTCCACCGCATCCGGGGACGCCCGGCGAAACTCCACGCCGAAGCCTTCCAGGGTATCGACTTTGAACCGGCGTCCATCGGCCGGAAGCAGGCGGTAGGTCGGCTGGCCCGGGATCGTCATGGCGAGTTCGCCCTGGGCGTCGAGACGGATCTCGATCACGCGGCCGGCGTGCAGGTAGTCGCCGGCACACAACCGGCGGAACGCGGGGTCCAGCACGTCGCCGGCCGCGACGCGGCGGAACACGATGTCGTCCACCATCTGCTCGAACGGGATTTCGAGGCGGTCGATATGGCCGTGCCGGTCGTAGCGGAAGGTGACGGTGTGGTCGCTGGGATGCATCAGCGTCGGCCGGTCGGGGGTGACGAAGACGTCGTAGTGGCGATGCGCGAGCTTCTCCGCAATGCCACGCCAGCGCCACGCGAGGCCATCCGCTTCCCTGTCGATGCGGATGCGCCCATAGGCCGGGTGTTCGTAATCGCCCGCATAGTCGTCCAGCGCGTGGCTGGGCAGCGTGTCGCCGTGGCGCACCTCCGCTCGGGTCTTCTTGTCGAGCTTGATCTGCTCGACCGCCTGCCTGCGCTTGGGTGCGAGCCTGCCGAACCAGTCGACGGGTTCGCGGCCGCAGAGGCGGTCGAGCGCCGCGAAGGTGAGGATGGGCGTGGCGCCACCCGGTGCGCGGTTCGTCAGCACCACCACGCCCGCGCGGCGTTCGGGCAGCATCGTCATGAGCGTGCTCCAGCCGGCCCAGGAGCCCGAATGCGCGATCGTGCGTTCGCCGCGGTATTGCTCGCAGAAGAGGCCCAGGCCGTAGTGCGAATCGCCGATCTCGGCATGTTCGGAGCGGCCCATGTGCACGCGCGGTGTCGTCATTTCGCGCAGCGACTTCGCCGAGAGCAACTGCCGTCCGTCCGCCTTGCCGTCGATCAGAAAGCGCGCCCATTTCGCCAGGTCGGCAACCGACGTATTGATGCCGCCGGCGGGCGTTGCGCGAATGGGCGACAGCGGCGTACGGTAGCGCGCATCGCCGTCCATCGCATGCGGGCGCGCACCGTCTTCGGCGGCATCCAGCGCCTCGATGGAGAAGCCGAAGTGGTTGAAGCCCAGCGGTCTCATCAGGCGCTCGGTGGTGAATTCTTCGTAGCTCTGGCCGCTGATCCGCTCGGTGATCATTCCCGCGACGAGGTAGCCCAGGTTCGAGTACTGGAAGGTGTCGCGTAGCTCCTTGTTCGGCGCGAGATGCCTGAGTGCCGCGAGCATCTGCGCGTTGCTCAGGTCGCCGGGCATGTGGATCCAGTCGTGGCGCGGGAGGCCGCTGTGGTGGCACAGCAGGTCGCGCACCGTGAGCAGTCCGGTTGCCACCGCGTCGTACAGGCGGAACTCGGGGATCACCTCGCGCACCGGGCGGTCCCAGTCGAGCTTGCGTTCGTCGACCAGCAGGCCCAGGCCGGCCGCGGTGAACGACTTGGTGATCGAGCACAGCAGGAACTGCGTGTCGGTGGTCATGGGCAGGCCGGTGTCGGTGTCGCGCACGCCGTAGCCCTTCTGCAGCACCACCTCGCCGTCCTGTATCACCGCCAGCGCGAGGCCGGGCACTTGCCATTCCTGCATCGAGGCTTCGACGAGGCTTTCGAGTTCGCTCCACATGGTCGGGTCCTTGCCTTGCGGCCTTGAGAAACAGGGGGCGAATCCTAAGGCAATCCCGCGCGTGGAATTTCTCCTATGTCGAAGCCAGCCCGTTCATGAGCCCGCTTCGCGCGTGGCAGTTGATGTATTCGTAGCCCTGCTCGTCGGCCTTGAGTACCGACACCTCGTGGTACACGCGCAGCTGCAGCTGGAAATTCAGCGCCTGCACGTAGCGCATGAAGCTGCCGAAGATCGCGACGTGCGTGGGGTGCGACTCGGCCCAGCGCTCCATGTCGGCCAGCGAGCGCCAGTAGCTCAGGCCGAAGGACTTCTGCAGCGGCGCGCCCTTGGCGTCGAGGTGGTGCATGTAGCGGTTGCTGTAGCAGCCGATGCCCAAGCCCTGGTCGCGCAGGAACTCCATGCCTTCGCGCAGCACCGGTTCCATGTCTTCGAGGTAGAGCGTGCGTTCCTGGCCGGTGGTGTCGGTCCATTCCTGGCCGGAGCGGATCATCGCGATGTTCTCGTGGCCCGCGATGCGCACGCGCTGGCCCGGCGCTGGCGTGCCGGCCACCACGGCGCGCGTGCCCGAGGGCGACAGCGCATCGGTCTGCGAAAGCGGAATGCGGTCGCGCATCGACCCCCAGTAGCCGTGCTCCTGCAGCTCGCCGCTGACTGCGCCCATGACGACGCCGACGCCCTCGAAGCGGTCCGGCGTGTTGAACATGGTCTCGAAGTGCTCGACGCGAGGCGAGGCGATTTCGCGGAAGTAGCCGAGGCCGTCGTTCAGCCGCTCGTCGGAGCGCCACCATGCATCGACGGCGGGCGTGGCGCTCCAGCGCGCGAAGGCCGCGGCGTCGTGCCAGTAGGCGATGGCGATCATGTTGTCGAAGCCGTCGGCATCCACGTGGTGCGTCAGGTCGTGGTGGCCCGGGCCGTCGGGCAGCGCGAAGTCGCGCGCGATCTTCATCAGCGCGGCGCAGGCGCGGCCCTGCATCTCGGGGCCGCGCGACTGCACGCCGAAATAGCCCATCACCACCTGCGTCACCGAGGTGGGCGCGCGGGCCGACCAGACGGGGTAGGGCGGCGTGTAGTCGTCCTCGACGCGGCGGTGCCGCGTGCGGGGGCATTTCAGGTGCTCGGCGATGGCGGATTCCATGGCAGGGCTCCGGGCGGTCAGGCGGCGAGCTGCAGGCGCGGCTCGGTGCCCGCGGCCACGGCTTCCGGCGCGCCGCTCTCGGGCTCGGCCGTGCGTTGCAGCACCACGGGCTCGCGGCGTGTCTTGTTCAGCAGAAGCTGTGTGACGTCGGGCCGCGAGTAGTGGCCGCTCGGGTCCGCCGCCGCCTTGGCGAGCGAGATCATGCCCAGGTCGATGTCGGCGATCACCAGGCCTTCCTGGTCTTCGGCCAGCGGCGTGCCGAGCGGCGAGCCGTCGGGTGCGTAGATGCGCGCGTAGCCGCCGCCGGTGCGCAGCATCTGCTGCTTGCCGGGATCGGTGCACATCAGCTCGCTCATCGCCTGCGAGACGGTGGCGCATGGCGCGATTACGAAGCACTGGCCCTCGGCCGCGTAGATCTGGCTCGCCGCGTTGTTGACCTCCGGCCCGAGCGCGTAGGCCGCGCCGCGGTAGAGCGAGAAGCTGGGCCATGCGCCGCAGTGGATCTGCTCGTTCTGCGCATACATCGCGTACTTGCTGAGCGGCTGCAGGTGCTCCCAGCACGAGAGCGAGCCGACATTGCCGATGGCCGTCTCGACCACCGCGAGATCGGAGCCGTCGCCTTCGCCGAACACGGTGCGCTCCACGTGCGTGGGCTTGAGCTTGCGGCGCGTCTGCGCGGTGTTGCCCTGGTCGTCGATGAGCGCCTGCGCGATGTAGAGGCTGCCCGCGGCCTTCTCGCTGTAGCCGAGCGACACCCAGATCCGGTGCTTGCGCGCAGCCTCCTTGATGCGGTCGAACTCCGCCGAGCCGACCACCAGCGAGTTGTCGTGGTAGCGCTGCACGAACTGCATGCCCCAGGCGGGCGAATCCAGCCAGATCCACCAAGGGTAGCCGGGCACCCAGGTCTCGGGAAAGGCGATGAGCTTCACGCCCTGGCCCGCCGCCTGGGCCATGAGGTCGATGGTCTTGTCGATGGTGCCGTCGAGGTCGAGGAACACGGGCGCGGCCTGCACGGCGGCAACGCGGAGCTTGGGGTGAACGGTGGTGGGCATGGCGGGCCTCTCGATGTGGTGGATGGATGAAACAACTTCGCACACCCCGACGCGGGTTTGCGCGGTGGCATGCGGGTTGCTTGAAGCGTAGATTCGCCGCCGCGGAACGCCTTGATCCGAACTGGCGGCGTTCTTGTTCCAGCGTTGCACGCGCGCTTTCCGGGGAACCCCATGAACCAGTTGCTCAGCACCGATGCCGTGGCGCGCGACCAGCGCCTGGCCTACTGGACCGACATGATCTGCAACGTCTATGTGCAGCTCGGGTGCGACCCGGTGCGGCCGGACGACATCGGCCGCTTTGAAGGCAGCATCCGCCAGCACTCGCTGCCGAGCCTGGACGTGTCGGTGGTCAAGTCGGGCGCCCAGAAAGTCATGCGCACGAGGGGGCACATCGCGCGCTCGGGCGACGACTATTTCCTCGTGAGCATCCAGGCGCAGGGGCAGGGCGTGGTGCGGCAGGACGGGCGCGACGCGGTGCTCTCGGCCGGCGACTTCGCGCTGTACGACAGCACGCGGCCCTACGAGCTGCTGTTCGACGACAGGTTCGAGCAGATCGTGCTCAAGCTGCCCGGCGAGCGCCTGCGCAGCGAGCTGCGCGACACCGAGGCACTGACGGCCACCACGGTGTCGGGCAAGGAAGGCGCGGGGCATCTGTTGCTCGGCATGATCCGCACGCTGCGCGAAGACATCGACACGTTGCAGCCGGCATCGGCGCTGGCCGTCGCCAACGGCGTGCAGAGCATCCTCGTGGCGGGCCTGCAGACGCTGCCTGCGGCGCGCGCGCCATCGCTCAGCAACCTCACGGCGTACCACCTCGCGCGCGTGAAGCGGTGCATCGACGAACAACTGGCCGATCCCTCGCTGTCGGTGGGCAGCATCGCGGCGTCGCTCGGGGGGTCGGCGAGCCATGTGCATCGCGTCTTCAAGAGCGAGCCGCTGACGCCCGCGCAGTACATCTGGGAACGCAGGCTCGAAGCCTGCAGCCGCGACCTGCTGGAGCCGCGTCTTGCGGGCAAGCCGGTGGGGGAGATCGCGTATGGACGCGGCTTCAACGATGCGGCGCATTTCAGCCGCGCGTTCCGCGAGCGCTTCGGCTGCTCGCCGCGCGAGTGGCGGCAGCAGCGGGTGCAGTAGCCGGGCGCTTGTTGCTACTGGACCAGCAGCACCGTGATGTCGGTTTCGGAAAGCACCTTGGTGGAAACCGAACCCATCAGCGCACGCCCGAAGATGCCGTGGCCATGGGTGCCGAGCACCATCAGTTCGGCCTGCGCGTCGCTCGCGGCCTTCAGGATTTCTTCGGCCGCATGGCCGTGGCGCGAGTCGATCGTGTAGTTGCTCAGGCCCTTTTCGGCGAAGAGCGCCTTCACCGGGTCGAGCACCTTGGCGCTTTCCTCGGCGTAGTAGCCCGCGACCACCTCCTTGCTGAGGTGACGGGCCACATTGGCCGAGACGCCGGTGCACACATGCACCACCACGAGCTGATGCCCGTCCACGAACATCGCGCGGTGGGTGACGAGGTAATCGAGCGCCTTGCGCGTGTAGGCGCTGCCATCGACGGCGATAAGGATTTTCATGAAATCCTTATACGCCTGGGTCCTGTGGGAGACCACGAGTCGCACCTGGGCGACAAGGGCTTTGGATCAGCCGTGCAGGCCCTTCCAGAGCATGTAGGCGGCCAGCACATAGAGGATGCTCGCGAACACGCGCTTGAGCTTTTTCACGGGCAGGCTGTGCGCGGCCTTCGCGCCCAGTGGCGCGGTGAACACGCTGCAGGCGGCAATCACCGCCAGCGCGGGCAGCCAGATGTAGCCGAAGGAGCCAGCCGGCAGGCCCTGGACCGACTGGCCGCTGATGACGTAGCCGAGCACGTTGGCCACCGCAATCGGAAAGCCCAGCGCCGCGCTGGTGGCCACCGCGTTGTGAATGGCCACGTTGCACCAGGTCATGAAGGGCACGCTGATGAAGCCCCCACCCGCGCCGACCAGGCCCGAGATGAAGCCGATGGCGCCGCCCGCCGCAAGCTGGCCGCCCGTGCCCGGCATCTGGCGCGTGGGCTTGGGCTTCTTGTCGAGAAACATCTGCGTGGCCGAGAAGCCCACGAACAGCGCGAAGAAGATGGCCAGCGCCGTGCCCTTGAGCAGCGCGAACACGCCCAGGCTGCCCGCGAGGCTGCCGATCACGATGCCGGGTGCCAGGCGCTGCACGATGTCCCAGCGCACCGCGCCGCGCTTGTGGTGCGCGCGCACGCTCGATATCGACGTGAAGATGATCGTGGCCATCGAAGTTGCGATGGCCATCTTCACCGCAAGATCGGCCGGCACGCCGCGCTGGCCCATGATGATCGTGATGAACGGCACCATCAGCATGCCGCCGCCGATGCCCAGCAGGCCCGCAAGAAAACCGGTGCCAAGGCCGAGCACGGCGAGTTCGGCGATCAACAAGGGGTCGAGCAGGGCGGCAAGGTTCACGGGGGAGGGCTCTTCAAAAAGCAACGGCCCCGTGCGGTGAGGCAGGGGGCCGTGGCGGAAAAAGGTGTCTGCAGATGGTGTGCCGGACCCGCATCCTGAACCAGGGTTCAGGTGGGCGAGGGCAGCAAGACTTCGGGTTCATCTAACGCGAGATGATCACGCCCGTCAAGCGATGTACCAAGCCCGGCTCCGGAGAGCATTGGAACAAGGAAATATTAAGCCCGACACGTCTGCAGACAGGGTGGATTTTACGCCTTGTATATGTCGGTCGGACGTATTCAGAGCAAATGCCCATCGCCGGCCAATGCCTGATCGAGTCGTTGAATGAGCTGCGCGGCTTTCGGGTCGGTTTCGCCGGCTTGCGTTGCCGCCGTGGACGCGGGCGCCGGTGCCGGAGCGGCCGCTGCTGCGGCCTGCTGCGCCGCGAGATCGAACGCCAGGTTCAGTGAGGCGAGCACCGCGATGCGGTCGCGCGCCTTGACCTTGCCCGCATCGCGGATCTTGCACATGGCCGCGTCCACCCGTTCGACGGCATCGCGCAGCTGCGGCTCGCCGCCGTCGGGACAGCCGAGCAAATAGCTCTGGCCCATGATCTGTACTTCTATCTGCTTCATGCGGGGGAATCTTGGGATGGGGGTTCGGCCGGCAGCCGCTCGAGCAGGGCGTCCAGGCGCGTGCGGGCCGCGGCAAGCCGCGATTTCAGGGCATCGCGTTCGCGCGTGAGCGCATCGACTTGTTCCTGCAACAACGCATTGGTGCGCTGCACCTCTTCATGACGCACAAGCAGTCGTTCAACACGCTCGGCGATCTGATCGATGGGGCTGGAGGCGGGCATGGTTGGCGATTGTAGTTTCCCGGGAATGCGGTGCCGCCGATGGTGCGCGCGGTGCTTGGGTGAATGTCGATTCACCCTTGGGCTTGGCATGGATTCTGCTGCCTTCCAGTTGCCTTTCAAACTCCCATAGCCTGTCAATGACCACGAAGAACAACACTTTATTCAGTCGGCGCGACCTGCTCTCCCTCATCGGCAAGACCGCCGGAGGCGGCGCGATGTACCAGGCGATGACCTCGCTGGGCTTTGCCGCCGAGTCCAACTACAACGGGCCACCGAAGCTCGACGGCGCAAGGAAGGGTGCGTCGGTGCTGGTTCTTGGTGCGGGCCTGGCCGGCATGGCCGCCGCGCTCGAGCTGCGCAACGCGGGCTACTCGGTCAAGGTCCTCGAATTCAGCAACCGCGCGGGTGGCCGCTGCTGGACGCTGCGCGGTGGCGATACCTTCACCGAACTCGGCGGCGCGGTGCAGCAGTGCGGCTTTGCCAAGGGCGAGTACTTCAATCCGGGGCCGTGGCGCATTCCCTATCACCACCATGCGGTGCTCGGCTACTGCAAGCGCCTGGGCGTGGCGCTGGAGCCATTCGTGCAGGTCAACTACAACGCGCTGGTGCATTCGAGCAAGGCCTACGGTGGCAAGCCGCAGCAGTACCGCCATGTGCAGGCCGACTACCAGGGCTATGTGGCCGAGCTGCTCGGCAAGGCCACCTCGCAAGGCAGCCTCGATGCGGCACTGACGAAGGAAGACAAGGAAAAACTGCTCGAAGGCCTGCGCCGCTGGGGCGCGCTCGACACGCAGTTCCGCTATCGCGAAGGCCCCATCAGCAGCGACCGCCGAGGCTACGAAGTCGATGCGGGCGGCGGCCTGATGCCGCTGGCCAAGCCGTCGAAGCCGCTCGACATGAGCGACCTGCTGCAATCGAATCTCTGGCGCTACATCGCCAGCGGACAGGACTACGAATTCCAGAGCGCGATCTTCCAACCCGTGGGCGGCATGGACATGATCGCCAAGGCGTTCCAGAAAGAAGTCGGCAGCCTGATCCGCTACGGCGCCAAGGTCACGAAGATCGAGCAGAACGACCGCGGCGTCACGGTCACCTACACCGACGCGTCCAAGGGCGGTGCGGTCACGCAGGCCAAGGCCGACTGGTGCCTGTGCACCATCCCGCTGTCGGTGCTGAGCCAGATCGACATCCAGGTCAGCGCCCCGATGCAGGAGGCCATCAACGCCGTGCCCTACGGCGCATCGGTCAAGGTGGGCCTGCAGTTCAAGCGCCGCTTCTGGGAAGAAGACGAGCACATCTACGGCGGCATCAGCTACACCGATTTGCCGATCTCGCGCATCTCGTACCCCTCGACGCGCTACGGCGCCAAGGGCAAGTCGGTGGTGCTTGGCGCCTATGTGTTCGACGGCCCGAACTCCTATGAATTCACCGCCATGGCGCCCGAGGAGCGCGTGCGCCGTGCGGTCGAGTACGGCACGCAGCTGCACCCGCAGTACGCGCGCGAGTTCGACAACGGCATCTCGGTCGGCTGGCACCGTGTGCCCGGCACGCACGGCTGCTACGGCATGTGGACCGACGAGACGCGGCAGAAGCACTACAAGAACCTGTGCCAGGTCGACGGCCGCATCGCGTTGGCCGGCGAACACGCTTCCTACATTCCAGCCTGGCAAGAGGGCGCACTGCTCTCGTCGCTCGACGCCATCCAGCGGCTGCATGCCCGCGCCGTGGCTTGACCGCCGAATGAAGGACACACCAACCATGAACCACGACATCAAGACCTTCAAGCGCGCGCTGCTCGGCCTTTCGTTCGGGGCGCTGGCCTCGGTGGCCGGCCCGTCGGCATTCGCGCAGTCGCCCGAGCCCGCGTTCTCAGTCGGGCCCCGCTTCCAGGAAAGCTCGGGCGAATCGATCTATCGCGCCACCTGCCAGGGCTGCCACATGGCGCAAGGGCAGGGCGCGAAGGGGGCAGGGGCCTACCCGGCGCTGTCTTCCAACCCCCGGCTCGCGAGCCCCGAATACCCACTCTATGTGGTGATCAACGGCCAGAAGGGCATGCCCGCCTTCGGCAAGATGCTGAGCGACGAACAGATCGCTTCGGTGGTCGGCTATGCGCGCACCCATTTCGGCAACCAGTACCCCGACGCCATCGCGGCGGAGAGCGTCAAGAAGCTGCGGCCTTGACCTGGCTCCCATATCCGGCAGATCCTTCCTTTCATCCCTGTAGAGAGACAACACACATGACCATGACCTCCATCACGAAGAAGCTGGCGCTTGTCGCCGCCCTGTTCGCAGCCGGCACCGGTGCCGCCAACGCAGCCGACGAGATCATTCGCCACCGCATTCCGAATTCGTCCTTTCCGATCTCGGCGGCGGTGGAAATTCCATCCTCGTTCACCAACGTCTACCTCTCGGGCCAGGTGCCACCGCTGCAGGACGCGACCGCGCCCAAGAACAGTGCCGCGGCCTACGGCGGCGACACCAAGGGCCAGACCGTCGGCGTGCTCAAGGCCATCGAGAAAAGCCTCACGGGCCTGGGCCTGACGATGGGCGACGTGGTGAAGATGCAGGTGTTCCTGGTGGGCGATCCGGCCAAGGACAACAAGATGGACTTCGCCGGCTTCATGGAGGGTTACACCCAGTTCTTCGGCACCACCGCGCAGCCCCGGCTGCCGGTGCGCTCGGCCATGCAGGTGGCGGCGCTCGCCAATCCGGCCTACCTGGTCGAGATCGAGGTGATGGCGGTGCGCCCCGCCAAGTAAGCCGGGCCGCAGTACAGCGCGCTACTCGCTCAGCCGCACGTAGGTGGCGAGCAGCGCGCTCTTCGCGGCCACGCCCAGCAGCACCGGCTGATCGATGCTTTCGATCACCGGCAGCCGCTCGCCGCGATGCTCCAGGAAGCGCTGCAAGGCTTCGCCGAGGCTGGTGTCGGCCGTGATCGGCTGGATGGCCTGCGAGAGCAACTCGGCCGCCGTCGTTTCAGTCGGCGCCGTGCCCAGCGCGGCCAGCGGCACCACGCCGAGGTAGCGGTTGTCGGCATCGACCACGTAGAGGTACTTCACCGGGTGCTGCAAAAAGATCCGGCTCATGGCCTCGCGGTCGGCGTTCGGGCCGACCACGGTTTCGGCCGGCTGCACCAGGTCGCGCATGTGCAGCCCGCGCAGGCGCAATTGCGCATCGCGCTGTGCATTGCGGTGCAGCGTGATCTCGTACATCGAGCCGGCGTTGGCCGAGCGCGCCACAAAGTACGCGATCACGCTGGCGGCCATCAGCGGCAGCATCACCTGGTAGCTCAGCGTCATCTCGAAGATCATCAGGATCGCCATCAGCGGCGCCTGCGTGGCGCCCGCCAGAAAGGCACCCATGCCGACGATGGCGTAAGCGAACGGGGCCGAGCTTGCCGCCGGCCACAACGCGTGCACACCCACGCCGAACAGCGCGCCGATCATGCAGCCGAAGAACAGCGCGGGCGTGAACACGCCGCCCACCGCGCCCGAGCCGGCCGTGGCCAGCGTGGCGACGGCCTTGGCCGCAAGCACCATCGCGATCAGCGTCCAGGGCCATGGCGAGTGCAGCACGGCATTGACCACGCTGTAGCCGTTGCCCCAGACCTCGGGCAGCGGCACTGAAATCACACCCATGATCAGCCCGCCCAAGGCCAGCCGCCAGGGCAGCGCGATCGGCAACTTTGCGAACAACGCGCGGCTGCCATGCAGCGCGCGCAGGAAGCCGACCGACGCAAAACCCAGCAGCACGCCCAGCAAGGCGAACAGCACGACCTCGGTGCCGTGGATCTCGGGAAACACCGGCATCAGGTAGGGCGGCTGGTAGCCCGGCAGCGCGCGCATGGCCACGTTGGCGACCACCGACGCAATGATGATCGGCCCCACGCTTTCCATCGCGATGGAGCCCAGCACGATCTCGGCGACGAAGAAGGCACCCGCAATCGGTGCGTTGTAGGCGGCAGTCAACCCCGCCGCCGCGCCGCAGGCCACCAGCAGCCGCAGCCGTTCGACCGGAAAGCGGAACACCCGGCCCAACAGCGAAGCGGCCAGCGCCGCGAGCTGCACCATCGAGCCTTCGCGCCCGATGGAGCCGCCGCTGCCGATGCTCACCAGCGACGACGCGCTGCGCACCAGCGTCTGCGCGACCGGAATGCGCCCGTCGCCGAGCACGATGGCTTCCATGTAGTCGGAAGTGGCGCTTTGCACCGTCACGCGTTTGGCCAGCACCAGCAGCCCGCCGGCCACCAGCCCGCCGAGGGTGGGGCAGGCGATGCGCGCCCACCACGGCAGATGGCGCGCCATCGCCACCAGGCCTTCGCCGGGGCCAAGCACCAGATGCTCGAAGGCATAGAGCGCGGCACGAAAAAGCTCGGTTGCCAGTGCGCCGAGCAGCCCGGCCACGATGGACCACAGCAGCATCGACTGCCAGCCCGAGACACCGAAGAGCCGCTGCAGCGCCGAACGAAGATTCAGGAAAAGCGAGGCCGGCCGCATCATGCCGACGCCCGGTTCATGGTCTTCAAAACGCAACAGTCCATGGGCGTCGATGTTAGCGGGGCGCAACTTTCGACTTAAAGAGCCGGTGGCAGCGCCTAAAATCCTGCCCGTTGGTGCTCGCGGCGTGGTTCACACGGCGCAGTTCAACGGGAAGCAGGAGTGGAAGCCCCCGAACTCGGGACCCAAGGCCCAAGCCACCTGCGCTGCCCCCGCAACGGTCAAGCAGACGGCGCCGCAAGGCGCCAACCCCTCTCCATCCAGCCACTGGGCGCCCTGAAACAGGCGTCTGGGAAGGCGGCGAGGGGCCGTTCTGCCAGCCCGGATACCGGCCAACGAGGCGGCTGCCGCATGCATGACGATGAATCACATCATCGATGCATGAAGCAGCCATGGCGCCCAGGCGCCGGCGGGGAGGCCGGCAAGGGGCATTGACGTTCGTTCGGCTCAACTCATGATTTCCTGCGTTTCTTTTTCTCGCGGCCACGCCCCTGTGCGCCGCAGCCACCTTGCGTGCCTGCCGCTCGCGCTCGCTTCGGCCTTCGGCGGCCTCGCGTATGCCCAGGAAGCGCCGACGCTCGGCGAAACCGTGGTCACGGCCAACCGCACGCCGCAGGCGCTGTCGGAGATCGTGGGCGACGTGTCCGTCATCGACCGCCAGACCATCGAGCGCAGCGGCGCGACCGGCGTGGCCGACCTGCTGGCGCGCCAGCCGGGCATCGAGATCATGCGCAACGGCGGCGTGGGCAACAGCACCAGCGTCTTCGTTCGCGGTGCCGAAACCCGCTTCACGGCCGTGTACATCGACGGCGTGCGCATCGACTCGCAATCGACCGGCGGTGCCGGCTGGGAAGGCATTCCGCTCGCCCAGATCGACCGCATCGAAGTGCTGCGCGGCCCGGCTGCGGCGGTATACGGCTCCGACGCCATCGGCGGCGTGATCCAGCTCTTCACCAAGCGCGGCGAAGAAGGCGTGTCGCCCTACGTGGGCGTGGGCATCGGCAGCAACGACCTGCGCAAGCTCGAAGCAGGCCTGAGCGGCAAGTCGGGCGCCTTCGACTATTCGCTCGGCGTGGCGCATGAAGAGAGCAAGGGCTTCAATGTCCAGCCGGCGTCCAAGCGCGTGCTGTCCAAGGACGGCTACACCAGCCCCGACCGCGACGGCTATCGCAGCAACTCGGGCAACGTGAAGCTGGGCTACCAGATCACGCCCGACCAGCGCATCGAGGCTTCGGTGTTGTCCAGCGCCATCCTGGCGGGCTACGACACGACGACCAGCTACAGGACCAAGCTGCCGTTCCTGTTCAAGGACGACCTGTCCAGCAACACCTTGCGCACCGCTGCCCTGACCTGGTCCGCCAAGTGGAACGAGATCTACAGCACCCGCGTGCAGGTGACCGATTCGCGCTCGACCTACGAGACCGACCCCTCGTACTACCGCACCGAGACCCATCTGCGCGGCTACCTGTTCCAGAACGAGTTCCGCTTCGGCCCCCACCTGGTGACGGCCACGCTCGAACGCCGGGAAGACGGGCTGGTGAACCCGGCCGCCACCAACACGGCCAAGCTCCTGTCGCGTGACCGTTCGCAGGACGGCATCGCGCTCGGCTACGGCTTCGTGCAGGGCCCGCATTCGCTGCAACTGCATGTGCGCCACGACAAGGACAGCGAGTTCGGCGGCAAGACCACCGGCAGCGCCGCCTACGGCTATGCCATCACCTCCACGCTGCGCGCCACCGTGTCGGCCGGCACCGCCTTCCGCGTGCCCACGCTGTACCAGCGCTTCAGCGAGTACGGCCTTGCGAGCCTGAAGCCCGAGTCGAGCCGCAACGTCGAACTGGGTCTGCAGTACACCGAGGGCGCCACCACCGCAGGCATCGTCGTCTACAACAACCGGGTGCAGAACCTGATCGTGTTCGACGGCAGCGCCAAGGGTTGCGCGTCGTCCTTCGGCTGCTACGCCAGCACGGCGCGCGCCCGCTACCAGGGCGTCACGCTGTCGGGCGGCCATCGCATTGGCGACGTGACCCTGCGCGCCTCGCTCGACTACCAGGACCCGCGCGACCTTGCCACCAACAACCTGCTGGCCCGCCGTGCCCAGCGCCATGCCACCCTCGGCGCCGACTGGCGCATCGCCGGCTGGACGCTGGGTGCGGAAGTGCAAACCTCCAGCAAGCGTTATGACGACGCAGCCAACACCACCGCGCTCGGCGGCTACACCCTGCTGAACCTGTCGGCCAGCACGCAGATCACGCGCGACCTCAACCTGATCGCGCGCGTCGACAATGTGGGCAACAAGGACTACCAGTACGCGCGGCTGTATGCCACCGCCGGCCGCACCGCGTACGTCGGTCTCAAGTGGACGCCGCAATAAGCCAACTTTCGCAACAACGAAGCGACGCCGACCGCGCCGCGGCCCCCACCTGCGCCGCGCTGCTGGTGGCGGCTCCTGCCTCGGGGCAGGGCAAGACGACCGTCGCAGCCGCGCTCGCGCGGCTGCATGCGCGCCAGGGCCGGCGTGTGCGGGCCTTCAAGTGCGGGCCCGATTTTCTCGATCCGCACTGGCTGGCGCTGGCCACCGGTGCACCGGTGCATTCGCTCGATCTGTGGATGACCGGCGAGGCCGATTGCCGCGCGCGCCTGCGTGCCGCGGCGGCCGAATGCGACCTGTTGATCGTCGAAGGCGTGATGGGCCTGTTCGACGGCACGCCCAGCGCGGCCGATCTGGCCGAGCGCTTCGGCCTGCCGGTGCTGGCGGTGATCGACGCGGGCGCCATGGCCGGCACCTTCGGCGCACTGGCCTTCGGCCTGCAGAACTTTCGCCCCGGCTTGCCGTGGGCCGGCGTGCTGGCCAATCGCGTGGCCAGCGAACGCCATGCGGGCATGCTGAAAGACGCCTTGCGCGAGCCTTCGCAATGGCTGGGCGCCTTGCCGCGCGACCCGGCGTTCTCTTTGCCGGAACGGCACCTGGGCCTGGTCCTGGCGGCCGAACTCGGTGACGCGATGGCGCGGCTCGATGCGGCAGCCGATGTGCTGGCCACAACGCCGCTGGGCCAGATGCCGGTTGCGCAATTGCCGCAGGTTCGCTTTGAAGCCGACGCGTCGGCATCGGATGCGCCGGTGCCGCCTTTGCTGGCCGGTCGCACCATCGCTATTGCGCGCGATGCGGCCTTCTCGTTCATCTACCCCGCGAACCTCGACGTGCTGACGGCACTCGGCGCGCGGCTTTCCTTTTTCTCCCCGCTCGCAGGCGATGCCCTGCCGGCCTGCGATGCCGTCTGGTTGCCCGGCGGCTACCCCGAGCTGCATGCCGCAGCGCTGGCCGAAGCGACGCAGATGCGCGACGCATTGGCAGACCACGCCGCGGCAGGCAAGCCGATCTGGGCCGAATGCGGCGGCATGATGGCGCTGTTCGACGAACTGGCCACGCACGCCGCCGACGCGACGCGCCCGCCGGACGTCCATCGGCTCTGGAGCCTGCTGCCGGGCCGGGTGACGATGCAAAAGCGTCTGGCCGGCCTCGGGCCGCAGCAGCTCACGCTCGGCAGCCACACCCTGCGCGGCCACACCTTCCACTATTCGAGCTGCGAGACACCGCTGGTGCCTGCTGCTCACACAGCCCGGCCCGGTACAACCCAGGCGGTGGGCGCCCGTGCCGGCGAAGCCCTGTATGTGCACGGCCCGGTGCGCGCAAGTTATTTCCACGCATGGTTCGCCTCCAGCCCCGAAGCCACGGCACGGCTTTTCGGCGCCATGCCGATCGAACTCGAAAGCCACGACGCCGACAAGGAAGACAGCGATGCCCGTTGAACGTGAATTCATCCTCGGCGGCCAGAAGAGCGGCAAGTCGCGCCGCGCCGAGCAGCGCGCCATCGATTGGCTCGCTGCCGACGCGAAAGGCCGCCGCGCCGTGTTGATCGCCACCGCGCAGGCCTACGACGATGAAATGCTGGAGCGCATCGTGCGCCACCAGGCCGACCGCGCCGAGCGCGTGCCCGGCATGCGGACCATCGAAGAGCCCATCGAACTCGCGCGCGCTGTCGTCACGCAAAGCACACCCGAAACGCTGGTCGTCATCGACTGCCTCACGCTCTGGCTCACCAACCTGCTGATGCCGATGGAAGCCGCGCGACCCGCCACGCGCACGCCGGCCACGCACGTCGCCATGCTGCTGATCGCACTGCGCGAGGCGCGCGGCCCCGTCGTGCTGGTCGGCAACGAGATCGGCCTGGGCGTGATTCCCCTCGGCCGTGAGACGCGCGCCTTCGTCGATGCGCTGGGCCGCCTGAACCAGGACGTGGCCGCCGCCTGCGACCGCGTCACACTGATGGCGGCCGGCCTGCCGCTGAGCCTGAAAGCACCCGCTGCATGAAGAAGAGACTGATTCGATCGCTGTCGTTCGCCCTCGGCCTGGCCGCGTTCGTGCTGGGCGCGCAGGCCTTCGATGTGGTCGACGAACGCGGCGTGACCGTGAGCCTGCCGCAGTCGCCGCAACGCATCGTCTCGCTGCTGCCTTCGCTCACCGAATCGGTCTGCGCGCTCGGCGCCTGCGGGCGGTTGGTGGGAGTCGACCGCTACTCCAACTCGCCTGAACAGGTGAAGGCGCTGCCGCAGGTCGGCGGCGGGCTCGACCCGAACGTCGAGGCCATCGTGGCGCTCAAGCCCGATGCGGTGCTGCTCGCCAAGTCCTCGCGTGTCACGCAGCGGCTCGAAGCGCTGGGCGTGAAAGTGCTGGTGCTCGAACCCAAGAGCCATGCCGACGTGCGGCGCGTGCTCGACAAGCTCGACCAGATTCTCGGCACGCACGAGGCGCCCAAGGTCTGGCGCGTGATCGATGCCAGCGTGTCGGCCGCCGCGCAGTCGCTGCCGCCGAGCGCGAAGGGCCTGCGCGTGTACTTCGAGGTCAACAACGCGCCCTATGCGGCGGGCGAATCGTCGTTCATCGGCGAAACGCTCACGCGGCTTGGCGTGAAGAACATCGTGCCGGTCGCGCTCGGCCCGTTCCCCAAGCTCAACCCCGAATACGTGGTGCGCGCCAACCCCGACCTCATCATGGTGAGCGTGCGCAGCGCACAGGGGCTGGAGCAGCGCCCCGGCTGGGCCGGCATTCGCGCGGTGCGCGAAGGCCGCATCTGCCGTTTCAGCGCGGAGCAGTCCGACGTGCTCGTGCGTCCCGGCCCACGCATGGACGAGGCCGCGCGCCTGATGGCACAGTGCCTCACGGACAAGGGCAAGAGGTGAGCGGGGCGCGCATGCAAACCGCACACCTGCGTCGCGTGCTTCTGCTCGGCGTCGGCCTGCTGGTGCTGGGCGCCGCGCTGCTGCTGTTCGGCCTGGGCATCGGCAGCACCGGCTTCGAGAGTCTGCTGTCGGCGCGGCACGATCCGGTGGCGCTGCAGATCGTGTGGGACATCCGCCTGCCGCGCACGCTCGGCGCGTGGCTTGCCGGTGCGCTGCTCGGGTTGGCGGGCGCGGTGGCGCAGGGGCTGTTCCGCAACCCGCTGGCCGACCCGTACCTGCTGGGCAGCGCCTCGGGCGCATCGCTCGGCGTGGCGGTGGCGCTGCTGATGTTCGGCGGCTCGGCCGCGAGCATGCAATGGGTGATGCGGCTCGGCCTCACCGGCGCCGCCTTCATCGGCGCGGTGCTCGCGGTGATGCTCACGCTGATGCTGGCGAGCGGCGTGCAGCAGACGCTGCGCCTGTTGCTGGCCGGCGTGATCGTCGGCGTGGTGCTCGGCGCCGCGAAAGACCTGATCACCATCGCGTCGGCCGACATCCTGCAGGCCATCCAGGGCTTCGTGCTCGGCAGCACCGGGCTGGTCGGCTGGAGCGCCTGTGCCGTGATGGCCATGGTCGGTGTGGTCTGCGTGTTGCTGGGCTGGGCGCTGGCACCGGTGCTCGACGGGCTGGCGCTCGGCGAGGCCACCGCGCGCAGTCTCGGCCTGCCGCTGGGCGGGATGCGCGCCGCTCTCGTGGTGGTGCTGGCATTGGCCACCGGCGCGGCGGTGGCGCAGACGGGCCTGATCGCTTTCGTTGGGCTGGCGGCGCCGCATCTCGTGCGCTCGATCGTCAAGACCACGCATGCGCGGCTGATCCTGTTGTCGGCGCTGATGGGCGGCTTGCTGCTGATGGCGGCCGACCTGCTGGCACGCTGGCTGATCGCCCCGCAAGAGCTGCCCGTGGGCGTGCTCACCGCCGTGCTCGGCGGCAGCTACCTGCTGTGGCTGATGCATCGCCGCAGCGCAAGAGGTGGCCTGGCATGAGCGACAACGACCTCGTTCCGGCCCTCGAAGCCCGTACCGTGAGCGCTACCCTCGGCACGACCGAAGTGCTGCACGGCATCGACCTGAGGCTTTCTTCCGCGCGCTGGACCAGCATCGTCGGGCCGAACGGCGCGGGCAAGTCGACGTTGCTCAAGGCGCTCGCCGGCCTGCTGCCGCACGGTGGCGAGGTGCGGTTGTTCGGTGAAGCACAAGGAAAAATTCCGGCCCGTGTTCGCGCCCAGCGCCTCTCGTGGCTCGGCCAGAGCGGCACGGGCGAGGGCAGTGCCGACGACCTGATGGTCTACGACATCGCCATGCTCGGCCGCCTGCCGCACCAGCGTTGGTTGGCCGCCCCGAGCGCGGCCGACCGCGAGGCCGTGGAACGCGCCCTGCGCAGCACCCAGGCCTGGGACTGGCGCGACCGTCCGCTGGGTCAGCTTTCGGGCGGCGAGCGACAACGCGTGTTGTTGGCGCGCGCACTCGCGGTCGAGGCCGAGTTGCTGTTGATGGACGAGCCGCTGGCCAACCTCGACCCGCCGCATCAGGCCGACTGGATGCAGACGGCCCGCGCGCTCGTCGCCGAAGGCAAGACGGTGGTGAGCGTGTTGCACGAATTGCCGATGGCGTTGGCTGCGGACGAACTGGTCGTCATGAACCACGGGCGTGTTGTGCATCACGGAGGCTGTGGAGACCCGGTCACCCATGCGGCGCTGGAGAAGGTGTTCGACCACCGTATCCGGGTGCATCGGGTCGCGGACCAATGGATTGCGTTGCCGCTATGAACAGCGGTGTACGAAGAGGGCGCTGCTGCTGTTCAGGGCGGCACTCACGCCGACACGGTGCTCTTTTTCGCGAATGTCCCCCGCTTCGCTCCTCCTTTATTTCGCGAAAAAGAGCCCCGTATCGACGTGAGCGTTGGACGGAGCGGTCGTTAATCGCGAGATCAATAGCAGCGTGCCCCTGTGCGAATGACGCCAGGTGCTCCCCGCAGCGAAATAAAGGAGGAGCGAAGCGGGGGACATTCGCGGAGGGGAGCACCTGGTGTCATTCGCACGCGCCCTGAACAGCAGTGCTCCCAAACCAAAGCCCAAAGAACACAAGAAGCGACTCAAAGCGCAACGCCAGCCAGCGCAACAGAATTGGAAATCCGATGCAAATAGAAACCCCTCCCAGCGAAAAGCCGTACGAGAAGCCCGAAGGTGAACGCCGTGGCATCGTCATCGTCAACACCGGTGACGGCAAGGGCAAGAGCACCGCTGCCTTCGGCTTGGCGCTGCGCGCCCACGGACGTGGCAAGGCCGTGAAGATCTACCAGTTCATGAAGGTGCCCTCGGCGCGCTTCGGCGAGCACCGCATGTTCGAGCAGATCGGTATTCCGATCGAAGGGCTCGGAGACGGCTTCAGTTGGAAGAGCCAGGACCTCGAACGCTCCGGCCAGCTCGCGCGCGACGGCTGGGAAAAAGCCAAGGCGGCGATCCTCTCGGGCGAGTTCTTCCTCGTCGTGCTCGACGAGATCACCTATCCGCTCATCTACGGCTGGCTGCCGCTCGAAGGCGTGCTCGAAACGCTGCGCGCGCGGCCCAAGCACGTGCACGTGGTGCTGACCGGCCGCCGCTGCCCGCCCGAGATCATCGAGCTGGCCGACACCGTGACCGAGATGACCATGGTCAAGCATGCGTTCAAGGCCGGTATTCCTGCGCAGCGCGGTATCGAGGACTGAGCCCGATGGCGCAAGCATTTGCAGCCGGTGAGGTGGAGGCGGTCTACCGCGCCATCCACGAACGGCGCGACATGCGGCACTTCGCGGCTGGAGAGGTTGCGCCCGATGTGCTGCGTCGTTTGCTCGAAGCCGCACACCACGCGCCCAGCGTCGGGTTCATGCAGCCGTGGCGCTTCATCCGCGTGCGCGGCCAGGGGTTGCGGCAAAGCCTGCACGACACCGTCGAGCGCGAACGCGTGCTCACGGCCCGTGCGCTCGGGCAGCGCGAAGACGAGTTCATGCGCCTGAAGGTGCAAGGCCTGCTCGATGCGGCCGAACTGCTGGTGGTGACGCTGGCCGATGGCCGCGAAAAGCACGTGTTCGGTCGCCGCACTCTGCCGCAGATGGACCTGGCCTCGGCCTCCTGCGCCATCCAGAACCTCTGGCTCGCGGCGCGCGCCGAAGGGTTGGGCATGGGCTGGGTGTCGCTGTTCGATCCGGCCGAGGTGTCGGTGCTGCTCGGCCTGCCGGACGGCGCCGAGCCCATCGCCTTGCTGTGCCTGGGCCCGGTGCACGATTTCTACGAAGAGCCGATGCTGCAGCGCGAACGCTGGGCCCGGCGCGAGCCGCTGTCGGCGCTGGTGTTCGATGAATGCTGGGGCCGGGCTTCGGACCTGTTTGCCGAGGGTCCATCCACCAACCCATCGCCTGTGGAGCCCATCTGATGCTGGCCTTCGATACCGTTCTGTTCGAGCTTGCGCGCCTGTTCCTCTGGCCCGTGACGCTTGGGGTGCTGCTGTCTTTTGTCTATGCGGTGTATTGCCTCGGCGCCTTCGGCATCGAGTACCTGCAGCGCCGCCGCGACCCGGCGCGCGTGCTGACGCTGCAGCGCCATGCCGATGCGAGCCAGGAGCAGATGGAGCTGGTGGTGCTCAAGCAGCTCGAAGGCGTGCGCCTGTGCAGCCGCGTGGCGCCGATGCTGGGGCTGATCGCCACGATGATCCCGATGGGGCCGGCGCTGGTGGCTGTGGCCTCGGGCGAATCGCAAGGCGTGGCGCAGAGCCTGGCACCCGCGTTCGCGAGCGTGATCGTGGCGCTGGCTTCGGCCTCGATCACCTTCGTGGTCTACACCGTGCGCCGGCGCTGGCTGATGCGCGAACTGGTGACGGTGCTCGATGCGCGGGACCGGCTGTCATGACCAGACGGCAGTTCTCGATATTGAGCAGCCTCGACAGCGATGACGACGACCCGGTGCTGTCGACCATCAACCTGATCGACGTGTTCATGGTGGTCATCGGCATGCTGATGATCGCGGTCATCAACAATCCGATGAATCCGTTCGCGCAGGACAAGCTGACCATCATCCGCCACGAGGGTCAGCCGGACATGGAGATCATCACGCGCGAAGGCCAGAAGATCACGCGCTTCAAGGCAAGTGGCGCGACGGGGCAGGGCGATGGCGAGAAGGCCGGCACCGCGTGGCGGCTGAAGGACGGCACGATGGTTTACGTGCCGGCGGATGCGGTGCCTGCTGCGCAGGGCGGGAAGTGACGCGATTCTTCTTCTGGCTCCTGTTGGTGGGGCTGGGCTTCTTTGTGCCAGCCCAGGCCCAGCAGGCTGCTGCTTCGCGCATCGTGGTGCTCAGCACGTCGCTGGTGTCTCCGGCGCGCGTGGTGCGGCTGCAGGCGGCGGCGCGCGAGGCGGGGCTACCGTTGCAGGTGGTGTCGGCCTCGCAGGATTCTCCTGATGCATTGGCTGCCGCACTTGATGGCGCACGGCTGCTGGTGATCGACGCACCGCACATCAGCGTGGCGCAAGCCGCTGCAGCGCGCTTTGGCGATGCGGTCTCACGCAGTACTGTGCCCTACGTGCTGGTCGGCGAATTCGCGCTCGTGGCCAAGGGACAGGCTTCCAGCGCCCCTCCGTTGATGGCCGAGCGCGGTGTCGATGCCGCGTGGGCGCAGCGCTTGCGCGAGTACTGGCGCTTCTCCGGCTCCGCGAACCTCGGCGCGGCGATGAAGGCGATGGCGCAGGTGGGCGACCTCGCCGGCTTGCCCGCACCTGTGCCATTGCCGCTCGCCGGCCTCTATCACCCAGGCTGGACGCGCATCGAAACCGACATCGTCGCGCTGGACCGCCTGCCGGGCGCGAGCGGCACAGTCGCTATCGCGATCAACAGCGCCACCGTGACCAGCGACGACACCGGCTGGCTCGACAGCCTGATCGCCTCGCTCGAACAGCGCGGCCTGCGCGCCTATGCTTTCTACGGTCCACGCCAGCAGAAGGACCTGTTCTTCCGCATGACCCATGGCGCGGGTGCAGACGAGAAGCGCGCGGCCGACCTGATCGTCAATGCCTCGCTGGTCTTCAGCCCCAACGAACGCAAGACCGAGCTGGAGCGCATCGGTGTGCCCGTCCTGCAGACGCTGCCATCGCTGGCGATGGACGCCACGCAGTGGGCGCAGAGCAAGGACGGGTTGGCGCAGACCGACATCGCGTCCTACTACAGCCCGAGCGAACTCGCCGGCATGACCGACCCCATGCTCGTGAGCGCCCGCGATGCCGCGAGCGGCACGCTGCAGCCGTTGCCCGCGCAGATCGATGCAGTGGCGGACAAGGCCGCCGCCATGCTGCGCCTGCAGCGCACGCCCGCGGCGGACCGCCGTGTCGCGATGCTGGTCTACAACTACCCGCCGGGCGAGGCCAATTTCGGCGCCTCTTTCCTCAACGTGCCGCGCAGCGTGAACAACATGCTGGCGGCGATGAAGTCCGCCGGCTACCGCACGGACATTCCCGGCGCCGATGCACTCATCGCGCAGGTGCAGGCCACGATGAAGGCCTACTACCCGACGGAGCAGGGCGATTCGCTGCAGCCGCTGCTCGACAAGGGGCTGGCCGATGCGCTGCCGTTGTCGCGCTATGTCGCGTGGTTTCGCGCGCTGCCTGCGGATACGCAGCGCCGCATCGAAACCTACTGGGGCCCGCCCGAGAAGTCGACCATGCTGCGCCCGGTTGCGGGCGAACCGTCCTTCGTGATTCCGCGTGTGCAGTTCGGCAACGTGGTCGTGCTGCGCCAGCCGCCGCGCTTCGAGCCCGGCACGCAGGTGGCGGGCAAGGCCGAGCAGGTCTATCACCGCTCGGCCATTCCGCTGAGCCACAGCTACCTGGCCACCTACCTGTGGCTGCGCACGAAGTTCGGCGCCAGTGCGGTCGTGCACGTGGGCACGCACGGCACGGTCGAATGGTCGGCGGGCAAGGAGCGGGGTCTCTCGGTGCAAGACGATCCGCTGCTCGCGCTCGGCGACCTGCCCAACGTCTACCCGTACATCATGGACAACCTCGGCGAGGCCACCACCGCCAAGCGCCGGGGCCGCGCGACGATGGTGAGCCACTCGACGCCGATGTTCGCGCCTGCGGGCTTTCGCCCCGGCGTGCAGGCGATGCACGAGCGCATGCATGACTGGGAGACGCTGTCGCCTGGCCCGGTGAAGACCGCGATGGAGCGACAGCTCACTGGCGAGTTCGTCGAACAGCATTTCGACCGCGACCTGAAATGGACGCCAGCACAGATCCGCGCCGACTTCGCTGGCTTCATCGCCGTGCTGCATCCGTACCTCGATGAACTGGCGCAAACCGCGCAGCCGCTGGGTCTGGCGACCTTCGGGCAGGCGCCGGATGCGGAACGCCGTCGCATGACGATCCTGCAGATCCTCGGCAAGCCGCTGGTGGAGGCCTTGGGCGAAGACATCGACGAAGCCTTCCTGGTCGACGCGAAGAACGTGGCCGCCTCGCGGCCGGCACGCTGGGTCGAACTCGCCCTGACGGATGCGCAAGCAGCCGGTGCCATGGGCAAGACGCTCGCCGATGTGCAGCGCCTTCTCGCACTCGCCCAGCGCGCGCAGAAGCTCGATGGCGTGCTCGCGCACAACGAGGAAATCGAAGGCCTGCTGACCGCGCTCGATGGCCGCTACCTCAAGGCCAGCTACGGCGGCGACCCGGTGCGCAACCCCGACAGCCTGCCGACCGGCCGCAACCTCTACGGGTTCGACCCGAGCCGCGTGCCGACGCGTGCGGCCTGGGAGACCGGCGTGGCCGCAATGGACGCCTGGATTGCCGAGCACGCGAAGACCCACACCGGCAAGGCACCCGAAAAGATCGCCTTCACGCTCTGGGCCGGCGAGGCGTCGCGCCATCAGGGCGTGCTGGAGAGCCAGGCCTTCTACGCCATGGGCGTGAAGCCGCGCTGGGACGATGCCGGCCGCATGACCGGCATCGACGTGATCCCGGCGCAGGTGCTGGGCCGTCCGCGCATGGACGTGCTGGTCAGCGTCACCGGCTCCTACCGCGACCAGTTTCCGAACGTGATGCGCTGGCTCGACGAGGCGGTGCAGCAGGTGGCCGCATTGCCCGAGGCCGGCAACGCTGTCGCACGGCACAGCGAGGCGCTGGCACGCAAGCTGCATGCGGAAGGCGCAACGCCGGCCGAGGCCACGCGCTGGTCGACCGCGCGCGTGTTCTCGAACGAGCAGGGCAGCTACGGCGCCGGGCTCGAAGAGGCCGCGCTGGCGAGCGATGTCTGGGTCAAGCAGAACCGTGGCGGTGGCGACGCGCAGATGGCGCAGCTCTACATGGACCGCATGGGGCACGCCTACGGCAAGGGCCTCGACGGCGCGGCGCGCCCTGGCGCCTATGCTGGCAACCTCATGCAGGTCGATGCGGCGCTGATGGCGCGCAGCTCCAACCTCTACGGCGTGCTGACCAACGACGACCCGTTCCAGTACCTGGGCGGCATCGCGCAGGCCGTGCGGCAACTCACGGGCAAGGACCCCGCGCTCTATGTGCAGAACCTGCGCGATGGCAGCGCGGTGCGAACCGACACTGCCGCCGGCGCCATCGCACGCGAGATGCAGACGCGCTACCTGCATCCGCAATGGATCGAAGCGCAGAAGGCCGAGGGCTACAGCGGCACGCTGCAGGTCTTGAAGACCGCGCAGTTCCTGTGGGGCTGGCAGGTCACGGCTCCGGGCACCGTGCGGCAGGACCAATGGCAATCGCTGCATGAGGTCTATGTGCGCGACAAATACAAGCTGGGCACGCGCGAATGGCTGGAAGGTGACAACCGTGCCGCCTTCGCGCAGACGCTGGAGCGCATGCTCGATGCGGTGCGGCTGGACTACTGGAAACCGGATGCGAAGACCCGGCACGAGCTGGCACTGGCTTATTCGGAAGCGGTGCGTGCCACCGGGATGCGTGAACGGAATACGGCGGTGCAGCGGTTTGCGCAGGCGGAGTTGGCATCGGCCGTGGCACCCGTGGCACCGAAGTTGAATGCGCCGGTGGTGCCCGTGGTCGTCGCTTCGCCATCTGCTGCACCTGCTCCCGCGCCCGAGCCCACAACGCCGACAGCCGAGCCGGCACCGGACAGCACACAGCCCGTCACCGGCCTCAAGCTCGAACCCACGGCCGACGCAGCACCTGCGCCCACGGCCGACACGCTCGTCTTCCGCCTCTGGATCGCATTCGGCGCGGCGCTGCTGGTGGCGCTCGGTGCATGGGTGCAGTGGCGACGCGGCAAAGCCCCCGCCTGATTCGCGAGAATGGCGGCTCTCATGCCCCACGCCACTCTTGAATACGCCCTTGCCGTCGTCGCCGCCCTGTGGCTCGCACTGGCCATCGACCGCTGGCTCGGGGAGCCGCCCGCGCGTTGCCATCCGGTCGTGTGGATGGGGCAGTACCTCGGGTGGATCGGCTCGCGTGTCGCGCCATGGCCGAAAGATGCGAAGCGCATCGATCTGCCGGCTTTCTTCATCGGTGCGCTGACCTGGTGTGTGGGCGCAGCCGCTGTCGGCGGCGTGGCGATGATGCTGCAAGGGATGCTCATGGCGTGGCTTCCCTTGTGGGTCATGGCCGTGCTGCTGGGCCTGTTGCTCAAGCCGCTCTTTGCATGGCGCATGCTGCGCGACGAAGTGCTGGCGGTCGACGCCGCGCTGGCCGTGTCGCTCGACGCCGGCCGCAAGCAGCTGGCGAGGCTGGTGAGCCGCGATGTGTCCATGCTCAGCGAACGCGAGGTGCGCGAAAGCGCCATCGAATCGCTCGCTGAAAACCTCAACGATTCATTGGTGGCCCCGCTGTTCTGGTTCGTGCTGCTGGGCTTGCCGGGAGCGGCGTTCTACCGTTTCGCCAATACGGCCGATGCCATGTGGGGCTACCTCGGCGAGCGCAATGGGCGCGATTGGACATGGTTCGGCAAATGGGCCGCACGCGCGGACGATCTGCTCTCGTGGCTGCCGGCGCGGCTCACTGCGCATTTGCTCATGCTCGCGGCATGGCGCTGGCCGGTGGGCCTGACCGACGAAGCGCGCCGCACGCCATCGCCCAACAGCGGTTGGCCGATGGCGACGATGGCCTTGCTGCTCGGCGTGCGGCTGGCCAAGCCGGGGGTCTATGCATTGAATGCCGAAGGCCGCGCGCCGACCGCCGCCGACATGCAGCGCACCGCGCTGCTCGGCGGCCGGGCCGTTTTTGCTGCGGCTGTTCTGGCGTCGTTGGTGATCGTGGCGGCCACGGGCTGGAGGTGGTGGGCATGACGCCAGATCGCACCGCCAACGCCGTGCACGGCGGTCCCGATGAATGCGGTGCCGCACTGCATGACTTCTCGACCAACGGCAACGCGGTGGGGCCGTACCCTGCTGCCGTGGTCGCGATCAGCGCCGCTGATGCCGCGCACTATCCGGACCCGCGCTACACGGCGCTATGTGCGAGGCTCGCGCGCTTCCACGGTGTGGCCACCGAACGCATCGTGATCGCGGCGAGTGCGAGCGAGTTCATCCATCGCATCAGCGCCGCTGTTGCGCAAGGCGGTGGCTTGCAGGTCTGGTTGCCGATGCACAGCTACGGCGACTACGAGCGTGCCGCGCAGGCCTGGGGCTTGCAGTCGCTGCGCGCGCCGGCATCGCATGCGTCCGCAGCGCTTCGCTGGTGCTGCGAACCGTCGAGTCCCACGGGACAGGCGCAGGCCGATCTGGTGGAGCATGCAGCAAGCACCAACGGCATCTGCGTGCTCGACATGGCGTACGAGCCGCTGCGCCTCGAAGGCCGCGCATCGCTCGATGCGACGCAACGCGATCGCGTCTGGCAGTTATGGACGCCGAACAAGGCCATGGGCCTGACCGGCATCCGCGCCGCCTATGCCATCGCACCCGATGGCGAAGACGCCGCACCGCTGCTGCAACGTTTGGATCGGCTCGCGCCGTCGTGGCCGCTGGGCACGCACGGCGTTGCGCTGCTCGAAACCTGGACCGGCGACGAAGCGCAGGCCTGGCTCGCGCAGAGCCTGCAGACTCTGCGCGTGTGGAAGGCCGAACAGCACGCCATCTGCGAATCACTGGGTTGGCACTGCCTGCCCAGCGACGGCAATTTCTTCTGCGCGCGCACCGACCGGCCTTATCCCGCGCTGGCCGCAGCGCTGCGCGCCGACGGCATCAAGCTGCGCGACTGCGCCTCCTTCGGTCTGCCGGGCCATGTGCGCATCGGCGTGCTCCCGCCGCAGAGCCAGCAGGCCCTGAAAGAAGCCTGGACACGCGCGGCCGCTTCCGCCGACCATTGATCGATCGAACGGATATCCAGAAGAACAACACACATGCTCTACGCCATCACCACGCTCTTTCTTTGCCAACTCGCCGGCGAATTGCTGGTGCAGTGGCTCAGCCTGCCGATCCCCGGTCCGCTGATCGGCATGCTGCTGCTGTTCGTCGGCCTGCTGGTGCGCGGCGGCGTGCCGCAGACGCTGACCGACACCTCGGGCCATCTGCTGCGCAACCTGATGCTGCTGTTCATCCCGGCGGTGACGGGTGTCATGCTGCATTTCGAGCGGGTGGGGCGCGAGTGGCTGCCGTTCCTTGCGGCCGGCATCGTGGGCGCGGCTTTCACCATGACCGTGACCGCGCTCACCTTCCGCTGGATGATCCGCATTACCGGCAAGGACGCTGAATGACCGCGCCGGCCAAGCTCTCCGAAATCTGGGTCTTCCTTGCCCAGTCGCCGCTGCTGTGGCTGTCGCTCACGCTGCTGGCCTACCTGGGCGCGCTGTGGCTGCACACCCGCAGCGGGCGCAACCCGGTGGTCAATCCGGTGCTGGTGTCGGTCATCGTCATCGTGGGTGTGCTGCTGGTCACGCGCACGCCCTACGACACGTATTTCGAGGGCGCGAAGTTCGTGCACTTCCTGATCGGCCCGGCCACCGTGGCGCTGGCGGTGCCGCTCTACAGCCAGGTCGGCCGTCTGCGGCGGCTGTGGCTGCCGATCGGCGTGGCGCTGCTGGTGGGCTCGGTGGCGGCCATCGTGTCGGCCATCGGCATTGCGTGGATGCTGGGCGGCTCGCACGAGCTGATCATGTCGCTCGCGCCCAAGTCGGCCACCATGCCCATCGCGATGGGCGTGGCCGAGAAGATCGGCGGGCTGCCGTCGCTTGCGGCCGTGGCGGCTGCCATTGCAGGCATTTCAGGCGCGATCATGGCGACCGGTCTGTTGAACCTGCTGCGCATCAAGGAGCCGGCGGTGCGCGGCTTCGCGGTCGGCATGGCCGCGCATGGCATCGGCACGGCGCGCGCCATCCAGGTCAATGAAACGGCGGGCGCATTCTCCGCGCTGGCCATGGGGCTGAACGGCATCGCGACGGCCTTGCTGGTGCCGCTGATCGTCAAGCTGCTGGGCGCTTGAAGAAGATGGCGCGCCCCGACACCACTCCCCAACCGTTGAAACTTGTCTGGCCCTCGAAGGCCGGCCTCGACAGCTACGTGTCGGCCCTGAACCGGGGCTGGGCACGGGACGAGTCGCGCCCCGGCTCGGGCTCCGAAGAACGCGCGCAGATCGAAACCGATGCCACCCAGTTCCTCGCGAGCCTGGTGGACCGCGACGCCAAGGGCCCGCCCGTCACCATGCCCGACGGCTCGCTGGTGCCGCGGCTGCCCGGCTACAAATGCTGGATGTGGGACGGCGAGTTCTGCGGCAGCATCGACCTGCGCTGGCAACCGGGCACCCAGGCCTTGCCCGCTTACTGCCTGGGCCACATCGGCTACAGCGTGGTGCCGTGGAAGCAGCGCAAGGGCTATGCGACGCGGGCACTCGGCGGAATGCTGACGCTGGCGGCGGGGGAGGGGCTGAAATGGGTCGAGGTCACGACCAGCCCCGACAACTTCGCGTCGCAGAAGGTGATCCTGGCCAACGGCGGCGTGATGGTCGAGACCTTCATCACCTTGCCGAGCCAGGGCAGCCTGACCAAGTTTCGCTACCGCATCGACCTCTGAAGCCGGCCTCCGCCGTGGCGCAAAATCGCGCTCTTGCAACACACGACGGAGCGCATGCCATGGCCCAGTACACCGCAGAAATCCTCTGGCAGCGGGGCGAGCAGGATTTTCTCGGCAACACCTACAGCCGCAGGCATTCGCTGCGCTTCGACGGCGGCGCGGAAGTGCCGGGCTCTTCGTCGCCGCACGTGGTGCCGCTGCCGATGTCCGATGCGTCGGCCGTCGATCCGGAAGAGATGTTCGTCGCCTCGCTGTCGAACTGCCACATGCTGTGGTTTCTCACGATGGCGGTGAAGCGCAAGTTCATCGTCGACCGTTATTTCGATGCGGCCATCGGCGTGATGGAGAAAAACGCCGAAGGCAAGACGGCGATGACGGTGGTCACGCTGCGGCCGCAGGTGACGTTCTCCGGCGAGAACATCCCGACGCATGAGCAGATCGACCAGATGCACCACCGGGCGCACGATGAATGCTTCATCGCCAATTCGGTCAAGACCGAGGTGCGCTGCGAGCCGGTGTACTGATTTCCGGACTGACCGCCGGTCCGCGCGATCTCAACGCACCAGCGCGTTGCTCTTCATCTCGAGCTGCGTGATCAGGCGCTGCAGCCGGTTTTCAACGCTGCCCGGCAGCACCAGGAAACGGAAACCCAGTTGATGGCGCCGCGTGCCGTTCGGGAGTGCGGTGGGGCGGTGCGACACGAGCTCCAGGTCGAGCGAAAGCCGGCCGAGCGTGCCGAGCGACAGTTCGCAATTTCGCAGGTACGTGCCGATCGGCAGTTCGGCCACGCGTTCGTCCGTGGTGCGCATGCCGACGCCGCCGAGCGACAGGTCGTGCACCTCGAAGCGGAACGCATCGCCTTTGGGCAGGCGGCCCGTGCACATGTACGCATCGACGATCGGCGTATCGACGCGGAAGTACTTTCTGCGCTGCAGATAGACCAACACCTCGGGAAAGTCGACCTCGAACGCGGGCAGGCCTTCGTAGCGGGTCTCACGCGGCGAGGTGGTGGCGAATTCGATGCGCACGCCGTCCGGCTGGGCGCTGAAATGGCAGCGCGGCGCGGCCAGCAGGCCCCGGTTCTGCTCGGGCGACGCGCCCCAGTCGAAGATGAAGGTGCGCGCGCGCACGTCCACGTCCAGAAGCTGCGTCACGAGCTGGCCGCCTGCGAATTGAACGCTGAGGAAATCGCTGCCGCTGGCGAGGTTGCGCAGCCGGGCGCCGATCTCTATCGGGTTTCGGCGGCCGAATTCGCTCGCACTTTCGTCTGGCGGGGTGTGCGTCTGGTCGGGCGCGTCGGCCTGGCCGTTCGACTGGTTGTCCATGAGGTTGCCGGAATGTATGTTCTTGTAGGTGCGGTCTTCGGAGAAGCCGCGGCATGCGCCGGCCGGAGTTTAGGTGCCCGCAGTGAAACATTTGCTGCAGGCCTCATGGCCGGCAAGGCCGGCGCGATCGGCACGATCGGCGCCACTGGCACCGCGCGCCCCGGCAGGCACCCTGCGCGCGCTGTCAGCGGCGCTGCAGCCGCGGATTCTTGGCAAACAGCTCGGCTGCCCAGTCCACGAAGGCCCGCACCTTCGCGCTCAGGTGGCGGTTGGGCGGGTAGACCACGTGGATCGGCAAGGGCTCGCGGCTCCAGTCGGACAGCACCTCGACCAGCGCGCCGCTTTCCAGCAGCGGATCGGCCATGAAGGTGATGCACTGCGAAATGCCGAAGCCGCCGAGCACCGCCGCCATGTGGGCGTTGCTTTCATTGACCGACACGCGGTAGGGGCCGTTCAGCTCGATGTGCTCGTCGCCCTTGTGGAACTCGTGCGGGTACACGCGCCGCGTGGTGCCCGAGAAGTAGCTCACCACGCTGTGGCGCTTCTCGATGTCGTTCGGGTGCTGCGGCGCACCATAGCGCTTGATGTACGCCGGTGACGCCACGGTGACGAAGTGCAGCGTGCCGATGCGGCGCGCCACCAGCGACTGGTCGCTGAGTTCGCCTGCGCGGATCACACAGTCGACGTTGTCGCTGATCAGGTCCACCGTGCGGTCGCTCACGCCCAGGTCGACCTGGATGTCGGGGTAGCGGTCGCAGAAGGTGGCCAGGGCGGGCAGGATGATCTGCTGCGCCACCGAGGTGCCCACGTCGATGCGCAACCGGCCCGTGGGGCTGGCCTGCGCATTCGTCATGCTGGCTTCCATGTCGTCGAAGTCGTTCAGCAGGCGCGCCGCCCGCTCGAAGTAGGCCGCGCCGTCGGGCGTGACCGTGACACGGCGTGTCGTGCGGTTGAGCAGCTTCACGCGCAGGCGCGATTCGAGCGCCTGGATCTGCTTGGTGACGGTGCCCTTTGGCAGGGCGAGCGAGTCGGCGGCCCGGGTGAATGTGCCGGCTTCCACGACGCGGACAAAGATCCGCATGGCCTGGATTTGATCCATTGAATGCCTGTTCTGGGAGACCCGGCCCACACCGGGGGAGCGGATTCTCACATAAGCGGGTAATCCCCTAAGACCCGCCCGAAGGGAGACCTTGCGGCATGGACACCGGGTGTCGATCCGGCCCAGCGTGCATCCGATTGTTAGCCGTTTGGAAACAGAGTAGGGGCATGTTCCCTGTTTAACGTCACAGAGGGCGCCTTATATTTCACTCATCGCCCATTCCCCCGAGGTCGCCCATGTCACCCGCTTTATCGTCCCGCTCCGCCGAAGCTGCTGCTCTCGCAGCGGCGCAAGGCGTGGAAGCCGATCTTTCGATCGAGCTGCCAGGCCGCGCGCCGGTCGGTGCCCGCGTGTACGGGCAGCGCGCCAAGGGTGAAACGGTGCCGCTGGTGCTGCACTTCCATGGTGGCACCTTCATTTGCGGCAACCTCGATAACGGACGCAACGTGGCACGGCTGCTGGCCGGCTCGGGCGCGGTGGTGGTCTCGCTGGCGTATCCGCTGGCACCGGAGTCGCCGTTCCCTGAGCCGATCGAAGTGGGCTATGCCGCTCTCGAATGGCTCTACAAGCAACGCGTCAAGCTCGGCGGCAAGGGTGCGCAGGTGTACCTGGCCGGCGAAGAAGCCGGTGGCAACCTGGCCGCCGCGGTGGCGCTGATTGCGCGCGACCGAGCACATCCGCCGGTGGCGGGCCAGATCCTGCTGTCGCCCATGCTCGATCCGTGCGCCGGCACGGCCTCGCTGCGCAAGGCCACCAACGACGCGCCCGAATGCCGCTGGGCCACGGGCTGGGAAAAGTACCTCAGCTGCCCCTCGAACGCCACGCACCCCTATGCCGTGCCGAGCGGATCGTTGCGGCTGTCGGCCCTGGCGCCCGCGCTGGTGCTGGTCGGTGCAGACGACGCGATGCGCGACGAGGCGCTGACCTTCGCTGGCCGCCTGCGTGCCGCCGGCATCGAGGTCACGAGCAGCGTGCTGCCCAGTGCCAGGGATTGGCCGAAGGCGCTGTACGACACCGAAAGCAACGCCTGCGTGGCCTGTGAGGCCACCGTGCAGCAGCACTTCCGTGAGTTCTTCAGTGCGACCACGCCGCCTCCCGCGGCACCCAACCACCCCAGCTAGCTAGTTCCAGCCTACCAGGCTGCCTGATCGACACGCTGCCAGCGCGGCAGCGTGCGAGGGCCCCTTTTTTTCCGAAATCCGCCTCCCGGTGCCGAAAAGCACCGGGGTGGCCTGTTGCATCCAAAAAGTCATCGAGAAGGACGAACCATCATGTCGAACAACAAGCAAAAGCTCTCTTCCGTTGCCCGCAAGGGCCTGTGGCCCGCCGTCACGGGCGTGACCGCATTGCTGGCCGTGGCGGCCGCCGTGCTGGGCATGCACAGCTTCAAGGCCGAGGCCACGGCGCCGGTGGCTGCGCAACAAGGCACGCCGGTGTCGGTCGCCACCGTGGCGTCGAGCGAGATCAATGCCTGGGACGAGTTCTCGGGCCGCCTCGAAGCCGTCGAGCGCGTCGATGTGCGATCCCGCGTGGCGGGGGCGGTGCAGTCGGTGCACTTCCGCGAAGGCGCGCTGGTCAAGCAGGGCGACCTGCTGGTCACCATCGACCCCGCGCCGTACGCGGCCGAGGTCGAGCGTGCCGAAGCACAAGTCGCGTCGGCACAGGCCCGGCAGTCGTTCAGCCGCAGCGAGCAGGAGCGTGCCAAGCGCCTGTGGGACGACAAGGCCATCGCCCAGCGCGAGTACGACGAGCGCGCAAACGCCGGCAACGAAGCCAATGCCAACCTGCGCGCGGCGCAAGCCCAGTTGCTGACGGCGCGCCTGAGCCTGGGCTACACGCAAGTGCGTGCCCCGGTGTCGGGTCGCATCGGCAAGATCGAAGTGACGGTGGGCAACCTCGTGGCGGCCGGTCCTGGCGCCCCGGTGCTGACCACGTTGGTGTCGGTCAGCCCGATCTACGCGAGCTTCGATGCCGACGAGCAAGTCATCACCCGGGCCCTGAAAGACCTGCCGAGCGGCTCCAGCGCACGCGGCCAGATCGACACCATTCCCGTGCAGATGGGCACCGCCGGCCTGGACGGCACGCCCTACACCGGCAAGCTGCAACTGATCGACAACCAGGTCGACGCCAAGAGCGGCACGGTGCGCGTGCGGGCCTCGTTCGACAACAAGGACGGCTCGCTCATCCCTGGCCAGTTCGCCCGCATCCGCATGGGCCAGGCTCGCAACGACACCGCACTGCTGGTGAGTGAACGCGCCATCGGCACCGACCAGAACAAGAAGTTCGTGATGGTCGTGGGTGAAGACAACAAGGCCGTCTACCGCGAAGTGGCGCTGGGCGCTTCCATCAACGGCCTGCGCGTCGTGAGCAAGGGCCTGAAGGCGGGCGACCGCATCGTGGTCAACGGCCTGCAGCACATCCGCCCGGGTGCGCTGGTGGTGCCGCAGACCGTGACCATGGACGCGAAGGCGGACAGCAAGCAACAACAACCGGAACGCGTGGCCGAGGCCGCGAAGTCCTGAAACCGGAGGGGAGCGCACCAGCGCTCGCCGGAGAACCAACATGAATCTCTCTAAATTCTTCATCGACCGGCCGATCTTTGCCGGCGTGCTGTCGCTATTGATGCTGATAGCCGGCCTGATCGCGCTGCGCGGGCTGCCGATCTCGGAGTACCCGGAAGTCGCGCCGCCTTCGGTGGTGGTGCGCGCCCAATACCCCGGCGCCAATCCGAAGGTGATTGCCGAAACCGTTGCCACCCCGCTCGAAGAGCAGATCAACGGCGTCGAAGGCATGCTCTACATGGGCAGCCAGGCAACCACCGACGGCGTGCTCACGCTCACCGTCACCTTCCGCCTCGGCACCGATCCCGATAAGGCACAGCAACTCGTGCAGAACCGCGTCTCGCAAGCCGAGCCGCGCCTGCCCGAGGAAGTGCGCCGCCTGGGCATCACGACTGTCAAGAGCGCGCCCGACCTGACGATGGTGGTTCACCTCGTTTCGCCGAACAACCGCTACGACATCAACTACCTGCGCAACTACGCGGTGCTGAACGTGAAGGACCCGCTGGCACGCATCGAAGGCGTGGGCCAGGTGCAGATCTTCGGCGGCGGCGACTACTCGATGCGCGTGTGGCTCGACCCGCAGAAGGTCGCGCAGCGCGGCCTCTCGGCCTCTGACGTGGTGGCTGCCATCCGCGGCCAGAACGTGCAAGCCGCGGCCGGTGTGGTCGGCGCTTCGCCGGGCCTGTCGGGCGTGGACATGCAGCTCTCGATCAATGCGCAAGGGCGCCTGCAGAGCGAAGAAGAGTTCGGCGACATCATCGTCAAGAGCGGCACCGACGGCGCCGTCACGCGTCTTCGCGACATCGGCCGCCTCGAAATGGGCGCCGCCGACTACTCGCTGCGTTCGCTGCTGAACAACGACCCGGCCGTCGGCATGGGCGTGTTCCAGGCACCGGGCTCCAATGCGCTCGACATCTCGTCCAACGTCCGCAAGACGATGGAAGAGCTGAACAAGAACATGCCCGAAGGCCTGGAATACCGCATCGCGTATGACCCGACGCAGTTCGTGCGTGCATCGATCGAATCGGTGATCCACACGCTGCTCGAAGCCATCATGCTGGTGGTGCTGGTCGTGATCCTGTTCCTGCAGACGTGGCGCGCGTCGATCATTCCGCTGCTGGCCGTGCCGGTGTCGGTGATCGGTACCTTCGCGGTGCTGCACATCCTCGGTTTCTCGATCAATGCGCTGAGCCTGTTCGGGCTGGTGCTGGCCATCGGTATCGTGGTGGACGACGCCATCGTGGTGGTGGAGAACGTCGAGCGCAACATCGAGGCGGGGCTCACGCCGCGTGAAGCGACCTATCGCGCCATGCGCGAAGTGTCCGGGCCCATCATCGCGATCGCGCTGGTGCTGGTGGCCGTGTTCGTTCCGCTGGCTTTCATCAGCGGCCTGACGGGCCAGTTCTACCGCCAGTTCGCGGTGACCATCGCGATCTCGACGGTGATCTCGGCCATCAACTCGCTCACGCTGTCGCCGGCCCTTGCCGCACTGCTGCTGCGCGGCCATGACCAACCCAAGGACGCGCTGACGCGCGGCATGGACAAGGCCTTCGGCTGGCTGTTCCGCGGCTTCAACAAGCTGTTCCATCGCGGCTCGGAAGCCTACAGCGGCGGCGTGAAGCGCGTGATCTCGCGCAAGGCGCTGATGCTGGCGGTCTACGTGGCGCTCGTCGCCGTGACCTTCGGCCTGTTCAAGGCGGTGCCCGGCGGCTTCGTGCCGGCACAGGACAAGCAATACCTGATCGGCTTTGCCCAACTGCCTGATGGCGCCACGCTCGACCGCACGGAAGAGGTGATCACCCGCATGGGCGACATCATGAAGAAGAACCCGAACGTGGAAGACGCCATCGCCTTCCCGGGCCTGTCGATCAACGGCTTCACCAACAGCTCGAACTCGGGCATCGTGTTCGCCACGCTCAAGCCCTTCGACCAGCGCAAGCGCGCCGATCAAAGTGGCGGCGCGGTGGCCGGCCAGTTGAACGGTGCCTTCGCCGGCATCCAGGACGCGTTCATCGTGATGTTCCCGCCGCCACCGGTGGCGGGCCTGGGCACCACGGGCGGCTTCAAGCTGCAACTGGAAGACCGTGCCTCGGTCGGCTACGACCAGATGGACGCGGCAGTGAAGGCCTTCATGGCCAAGGCACAGGCCGCGCCCGAGCTGGCCGGCATGTTCACGAGCTGGCAGGTCAACGTGCCGCAGCTCTATGCGGACATCGACCGCACCAAGGCCCGCCAGCTCGGCGTGCCGGTGACGGACATCTTCGACACCATGCAGATCTACCTGGGCAGCCTGTATGCGAACGACTTCAACAAGTTCGGCCGCACCTACAGCGTGCGCGTGCAGGCCGATGCGCCTTACCGCGCCCGTGCCGAAGACGTGGGCCTGCTGAAGGTGCGCTCCACGAGTGGCGAGATGGTGCCGCTGTCCGCGCTGATGAAGGTCAATTCGACCTTCGGGCCGGAACGCGCCATGCGCTACAACGGCTACCTGGCCGCCGACATCAACGGCGGCCCGGCACCGGGCTATTCGTCGGGCCAGGCGCAGGACGCGATCACGAAGATTGCGGCCGAGACGCTGCCCAAGGGCGTGAGCTTCGAGTGGACCGAGCTGACGTACCAAGAGATCCTGGCCGGCAACTCCGCCTTCCTGGTGTTCCCGCTGGCCATCCTGCTGGTGTTCCTGGTGCTGGCCGCGCAGTACGAAAGCCTGACGCTGCCGATCGCGATCATCTTGATCGTGCCGATGGGCATCATGGCCGCGATGGCGGGCGTATGGATATCGGGGGGTGACAACAACGTCTTCACGCAGATCGGGCTGATCGTGCTGGTGGGGCTGAGTGCGAAGAACGCGATTTTGATCGTGGAGTTTGCACGGGAGCTGGAGTTCGCCGGACGCACACCCGTGCAAGCCGCGATCGAAGCCAGCCGCCTGCGCCTGCGCCCGATTCTCATGACCTCGCTGGCCTTCGTGATGGGCGTGCTGCCCCTCGTGCTGTCGACCGGCGCGGGCTCCGAAATGCGCAAGGCCATGGGCGTGGCGGTGTTCGCCGGAATGATCGGCGTGACGGCCTTCGGCCTGTTCCTGACGCCGGTGTTCTACGTGCTGTTGCGCCGCCTGGCGGGCAACCGGCCGCTGAAGCTGCACGGCGAAGTGCCGCATGGCGACGACTTCGTGTCGGCCGACCATCCGGTGACGCCGTCGCAAGGTGGCTCGGGTGGAGGCAGCCTGCATCCGGTGCCTGCCTCGCCGCGCCCCTCGCACGGCTCGCATGACTGATCGAGAACGAGAAGAAAGCTGATCATGAAATTCTCAGTACAACCTCTGGTGAGGCCGCTTCGCATTGCCTTGCTGCCGCTGATGGCCGCCCTGGTGCTGGCCGGCTGCGCCACCGTGCCTTCGGGCGTGCCTGAAATCACGACCACGGCCCAGTTCAAGGAGCAGGGCCCCACGCCGCCCGCCGGCTTCACGCGGGCTGTGCCTTCCGAGGCACAGGCACGCGGTGCCTGGTGGCTGGCGTTCAACGACCCGGTGCTCAATGGCCTGGTCGAGAAGGCCGACGTCAACAACAACAACATCCAGGCCGCAGCCGCGCGGCTGGCCGAGGCCCGCGCGCTGGCGCGCATCGTCAACGCCGACCGCCTGCCGCAGATCGGCCTGAGCGCCGGTGCCAACCGTGGCGCGGGCCTGGACAAAGCCACGGCCAGCACCCGCCCGGCCACCATGACCAATGCGGGCGCCACCTTCTCGTACGAGCTGGACCTGTTCGGCCGCCTCTCGGGCGCCAGCAATGCGGCCAAGCTCGATGCGGCCGGCCGCGAAGCGCTGCTGCAAAGCACGCGGCTCGCGGTACAGGCCGAGGTGGCCCAGACCTACCTGCAACTGCGTGCACTCGATGCCGAACGTGCCCTGGTGCGCGAGCAGGTCGAGGCCTACCGCGACACGCTGCGCCTGTCGCAGCGCCGCGAGGCGGCCGGCGACATCGCCGAGCTGGATGTGGCGCGGGTGCAGACCGAGGTGTCGTCCACCGAATCCGACGCACTGGCGCTCGACCGCCAGCGCGCCCAGGTGGAGCACGCGCTTGCGGTGCTGGTGGGCGATTCGGCCTCCAGCTTCGGCCTGCGCACCGACGCGTGGGCGACGGTGCTGCCGTCCATTCCGCCGGGCGTGCCCGGCACGGTGCTGACGCGCCGGCCCGACGTGTCGGCCGCGCAGAGCGCGGTGCTGGCGGCGCAGGCCCGTGTCGGCGTGGCGCAGGCCGCGTGGTTCCCGGACATCTCGCTCACGGGCGCCGCCGGCTATGCCTCGCCCGAGATCGGCGACCTGTTCAAGTGGTCGGCCCGCTCGTGGGGCGTGGGCGCGCTGCTGTCGCTGCCGATCTTCGACGGCGGCCGGCGCGACGCCGGCGTTCAGAGCGCCAATGCGCAGCTCGACGGTGCGTTGGCCAGCTACCGCTCGCAGGTGCTGGTGGCCTTCCAGGAGGTCGAAGACCAACTGGCCGCCATCCGCATCCTGCAGGAGCAATCGGTGGTGCAGGCGCAGGCCGTCACCTCGGCCCAGCGCGCCACCAGCCTGTCGGACACGCGCTATCGCAACGGCTACATCAGCCAGCTCGACCTGCTGGACGCCCGCCGCAGCGAACTGCGCAACCGGCGCCAGGCGCTGCAGGTGAAGTCGGCGCAGTACCAGGCTGCGGTCGGGTTGATCCGCGCCATCGGCGGCGGCTGGGAAGTGCCGGCGGCCGTGGCTTCGGCACCCGCCGCGGCACCGGCGCAGGCGGTTGCCGCCCGCTGAGGGAACGCCAGAGTTTCAGAGTGAAAGCCTGAAAGCCGCAGCAATGCGGCCTTTTGCGCCGCCGCAGATTCAGCCGTTGCCGGCTGAATCTGCGGCGGCGCTTATTTTTTGCAGCTCCAGCACGCCCATGGCCAGGGCGTTGGAATAACTGGTCTGCGGGTTGGCCGCAGCGCGGTAGACCCGGTAGTCGAGTGTTTCCGAGGCATCGTTGCCGTGGAGGGCTTCGAGCAGGGTCCAGAAGAACTGGCCCGGTTCGCGTTCCTCGACGGCAAGCGCCAGATCGTTCAGGGCAGGCATGGTCGCGTGGTTGCAATGCGTGATGGTGGCGGGTGTACGCGGCAAAGGCGAGTTTGGATTCACCGACAGCATTCCCCGTTGCCGGCCGGTCGCGGGCGCGGCGCTCAACGACAATTCGTCGATGAGTTCAAAGGCGAAGAACGGGCCGGCGCGTTGCGTCATGGTCCTGGGCACCACCAGCGGTGCCGGCAAGAGCTGGCTGGCCACGGCCCTGTGCCGCTGGTATGCCCGGCAGGGTCTGAAGGTGGCGCCTTTCAAGGCGCAGAACATGAGCAACAACGCCCGCGTGGTCGATGGCGGCGAGATCGGCAGCGCCCAGTATTTCCAGGCCCTGGCCGCCAATGCGGTGCCCGAGGTGCGCATGAACCCGCTGCTGCTCAAGCCCGAGCGCGACACCCACAGCCAGGTCGTGCTGATGGGGCAGGTGAACGAAGAACTCTCGACCTTGCCCTGGCGCGGCCGCAGCGAGCGCGTCTGGCCGCAGATCGCGCAGGCACTCGACGAGCTGCGCGCCGAGAACGACGTGGTCGTGATCGAAGGCGCGGGCTCGCCGGCCGAGATCAACCTGATGGCCAGCGACATCGTCAACATGCGCATTGCCCGCCATGCCCAGGCCCGCTGCCTGCTGGCGACCGATATCGACCGTGGCGGCGCCTTTGCCCACCTGTACGGCACCTGGGCGCTGTTGCCCGAGGCGGACCGGGTACTGCTGCAGGGTTTCGTGCTCAACAAGTTTCGCGGCGACGCCTCGCTGCTGGCCCCCGCGCCGCAGCAACTGCAGGAGCTGACCGGCGTGCCCACCGTCGCCACGCTGCCGATGTGGTGGCAGCACGGCCTGCCCGAAGAAGACGGCGTGTTCGACGACCGCAGCCGCGCCAGCGGCACCGTCACCCGCACCGTGGCAGTGGTGGCCTACCCGCGCATCAGCAACCTCGACGAATTCCAGGCCCTGAAGAACGTGCCGGGCGTGCGCCTGGTCTGGGCCCGCACGCCGGCCGACGTGGCCGGCGCCGACTGGATCGTGCTGCCCGGCTCCAAGCACACCAGCGGCGACCTGGCCTGGCTGCGCGCGCAGGGGCTGGACCGCGCCGTGGCGGCGCACGCCGAGCGCGGCGGCGCGGTGCTCGGCATCTGCGGCGGCCTGCAGATGCTGGGCGAAGCGCTGGTCGACCCCCACGGCATCGATGGCAACGCCCCGGGGCTCGGCCTGCTGCCGCTGGTGACGGTGTTCGAGCGCGAGAAAACCGTGCGCCACCGCGCCGCCACCTTCGGCGAGCTGACCGGTGACTGGGCCGCGCTGTCCGGCGTGCCGGTGGCGGGCTACGAAATTCACCACGGCCAGACCGCCGCGCATCCCCAGATGGCGAACGACGGCCGCCCCGTCATGCCTGAAGGCCTGGCCTGGCAGAACACGCGCGGCAACGTGCTGGGCCTTTACCTGCACGGCCTGTTCGAGGATGCTGGCGCATTGCACGCCCTGTTCGGCGCCACCGCACCCACGCTCGACGCCACCTTCGACGGCCTGGCCGACTTCATCGACACCCACTTCGACGCCGGCGTGCTGGCCGGACTGATTGCATGACCGACAACAACGACCTGATTCCCACCATTCCCGACATCGTCGACACGGCCCTTGCCGCCCGGCTGCAAAGCGCGATCGACAACAAGACCAAGCCGCTGGGCGCGCTCGGCCGGATCGAAGGCCTGGCGCTGCGCATCGGCCTGATCCTAGGCACCGAAACCCCCGAGTTCAAGGCGCCGCAGATGCTGGTGTGCGCGGGCGACCACGGGCTGGCGGCGCGTGGCGTGTCGGCATTTCCGAGCGACGTGACCTGGCAGATGGTCGAGAACTTCCTGGCCGGCGGCGCGGCCGTCAGCGTGCTGGCGCGCCAGCACGGGCTGGCGTTGACCGTGGTCGATTGCGGCGTGGGGCGCGACTTCCAGCCCCGGCCGGGGCTGGTGCAGCGGCGCATTGCCGCGGGCACAGCCGATGCCTCCACCGGCCCGGCGATGACGCCCGAGCAATGCGCCCAGGCCATCGCCAACGGCCGCGAGGTGGTGCGCGCGTTGCCGGGCAATGCCTTGCTGCTGGGCGAAATGGGCATCGGCAACAGTTCGTCGGCGGCGCTGTTGCTGTCGCGGCTGGGTGGTTTGAACATCAACGACTGCATCGGCATCGGCACCGGTCTCGACGCGGCGGGCCTGGCGCGCAAGCGCGAGGTGCTGCGTCAGGTGCTGGCGTTGCATGCATCCGCGACCGCGCCGCTGGACGCGCTGGCGGCTTTCGGTGGCTTCGAGATCGCCACGCTGGTCGGTGCGGTGTTGCAGGCGGCGCAGGAGCGGCGGGTGATCGTGGTCGACGGCTTCATCGCCAGTGCGGCCGTGCTGGTGGCGCAGGCGCTGCAGCCTTTCGTGGCGCAGCGCTGCGTGGCGGCGCATTGTTCGGCGGAGCCGGGGCACTTGTTGCTGCTGGAGTGGCTGGGACTGGAGCCGTTGCTGAACCTCGATCTGCGATTGGGTGAAGGCTCGGGTGGTGCGCTGGCCTGGCCGCTGCTCGAATCTGCGTGCCTGATCCTGCGCGAGATGGCGAGCTTCGAGGCGGCGGGTGTGTCGCGCAAGGCATGACGGCTGGCTTTTCTGTTTGTCGCGTTGTGTTTGAAGTGCGTTGTTCAGGGCGACGCTCACGCCGACACGGTGCTCTTTTTCGCGAATGTCCCCCGCTTCGCTCCTCCTTTATTTCGCGAAAAAGAGCCCCGTATCGGCGCGAGCGCTGGACAGAGCAGTCGTTGATCAGCGGTACACCAGCAGCGTGTCCTTTGCGAATGACACCGGGTGCTCCCCGCAGCGAAATAAAGGAGGAGCGAAGCGGGGGACATTCGCGGAGGGGAGCACCCGGTGTCATTCGCACGTACCCCGAATGCCCCCGAGCCCTGACAACCACAACGCACCCGGAGCAAGGAAAGCGATGAACGGCGTTCGTCACTTCCTGCTGGCGCTGCAGTTCTTCACAAGAGTGCCGGTGACGGGCGCGCTCGCCGCCTGGGTCGGTTTCAGTCCGCAGATGTTGCGTGCGAGCGCGGCGCACTTGCCGGGCATCGGATGGCTGGTGGGAGGCGTGGCCGCAGCGGTTTTCGTCGGCGTGGGCATGGGGCTGGCGGGCATCGCGGGAGCGCTCGCCGCTGCCGTGCTGAGCACCGTCGTCACGGTGATGCTCACAGGTGCCTTCCATGAGGACGGCCTCGCCGATGTGGCGGACGGACTCGGTGGCTCCGCCAATCGCGACCGGGCACTGGAAATCATGAAGGACTCGCGCATCGGTGCCTTCGGCGCGGTGGCACTGGTGCTGGCGCTGGGCCTGAAGTTCGCGCTGCTCGCCACGCTGGCGACACGCGGATTGCAGGCGGTGGCCGTCGCCATCGTCGGCGCGCATGTGCTGTCGCGGCTGATGCCGTTGTTCCTGATTCGCTGGCTTCCCTATGTGGGCGACAGCGGCGCGAGCAAGGCCAAGCCGCTGGCCGATGCCATCAGCCTTGGCGCGCTGGCGATCGCCTTGGTGTGGTCGATTCCCGCGGTGGCGCTGCTGCTGTACGCGCATGACGCTGTTCACGTGGCGGCGGCGCTGGTGGTCGCGGCCCTGGCTGCGGGCTGGATGGCGCGGCTGTTCATGCGGCGGCTGCAGGGTTTTACTGGCGATGGGCTGGGCGCGACGCAGCAGGTCTGCGAACTCGCGATCTACCTCGCGCTGGCCTGGCACGCATGAGCACGCTCTGGCTCCAGCGTCATGCGCCCGTGGTGGCCGAAGCCGGGCTTTGCTACGGCGCCACGGACCTCGAAGCCCATGCGGATGCCACGCTGGCCGCGGCGCAGCGCATCGCGCCCTTGCTGCCGGCCGGCATCGTGCTGCTGAGTTCGCCGCTGCGGCGTTGTGTCGCGCTGGCCGATGCCATCGTGGCCCTGCGCCCGGACCTGCAACTGCGCCACGACGCGCGCCTGGCCGAGATGAACTTCGGTGCCTGGGAAGGGCGTCCGTGGTCTGCGATTCCGCGCGAAGACTTCGAGGCCTGGACGGTCGATTTCGCCGATGCGCCCGCCGGTGCTCATGGCGAAAGCGTGCGTGTCTTCATGCAGCGCGTTGCCGCCGTGCACGACGAATGGCAGGCGGCAAAAGGCGATGCGCTGTGGGTCACGCATGCCGGCGTGTTGCGCGCGGTGTCGCTGTTGCAGCGTGGTGTTCGTTGTGTCGAATCCGCCGCCGACTGGCCTGCGGGTGAAATGCCGTTCGGCGGCTGGCTGACTTTCAGCGATGCGCCGGGCGCCTGACACCTGACATGACACCGGCCGCGGCTACTTGCCGCTGCCGCTCTCTTCGTGTTCCAGTTCGCGTTCGCGCCGCATGCGCGCGGCAACCGCCCGGCGCCCGTGCGCATCCAGCTTCATGTAGATGTTCTTGAGGTGCCACTTGACCGTGTCGAGCGATAGCCCGAGCGTCAGCGCGATCTTCTTGTTCGGCAGCGATTGCTGCAGCAGCTCGGCAATCTCGGCTTCGCGCAGCGTGAGCAGGCAGCTCACGCTGCGCTCGTCGCGAAAGCGCTGGGTGGGCGGCGGCTCGGCCTGTTCGTCGCGCTGCGATTGGGCCAGCGCTTCGATGCGCTCGATGAAGAACGCCAGCACCGGGTCGAGCTTGGGGATTGCGGCGGCCGTGCGGATCAGTGGCAGGGCGTTGTCGTGCGCGCTCAGCAGAGTCTGCATCAGGCCCAATCGATGGCCCAGGCGCAGGGCCGCGCACACGCGCGCCCTCGATGCTTCGGTGCGGCCGAGCCTGCGCTCGACCTCGGCCGCCTGCAGCAGCAGGGTGGTCACGATGCCGACCTGGCCGCGCTGTTCGTAGCGCGTCAGCAGGGCTTCGATCTTTGACAGCGCGAGCGGCAGTTCGCCGTCGTGCATCGCCAGGTGAATGCACGCGCGCTCGCCGACGTCGGCCACCCGCCGCAGGATGCCGGCTTCCGTGTCCGGGTGGCGGGCCTGCAGCGCCTGCATTTCCTGCAGCGTTGCACGTGCCGCATCGGCATCGCCGCTTTTCAGTTGAATCCGCAACTGCTCCAGCAGCACGCAGGCCAGCGCGCGGTCCATGTGAAAGCGCTGCAGCAGGCCATCGGCCTGCGTCAGGTCGGCAAGATGGGCCAGGGCCTCGGGCCACCTGCCGGCGGCTTGCTGCGCCCGGTTCGACACCAGGATCATCCGCAGCGTGGTGTCGGGGATCAGGCCGTCGGGCGTGCCCAACTGCTCCTGGATGAAGCGCGTGGCCACCAGCGGCCCGTGCTGTTCGTACAGCACCTCGACGAGCAGTTGCGCCGTCAGCCGCGCCGCTTCGGCGCAATGGGCACCGCGCTCCTGCGCCTCGCGCAGCACCTGGCGGTAGACGCGCTCCGCGCGGTGGATCTGGCCTTCGATGGCGAACGAGAGCCCGACCAGGCACTGGCCCACCAGCGAACCGAAAAGCGTGCCGATGACCGGTTCGCCGTTGACCCGGGGCAGCGCCTCGTCGCGCTGGATGCGCCGCGCCTGCTCGAACTCGCCGGTGTGAAGGTACAGCCATGTCAGCACGTTGCGCCGCCCGGCCAAGGCGAAGTCGTCGGCGGCGGCCGGCGGTGCCAGCAGCTCCGGCAGCAGCCGCGACACCGCGCCGTTGTCGTCGCTGCGGATGGCCAGCAGGCAGCCAAGCAGCGTGAGCCGGTAGCGCATGGCCAGGTCGAGGCGCCTGGGCGCCGCGCGCAGCCGTTCGATGCTGCGGGCGCAGTCGTCGAGCCGGTAGTCGGCCAACTCGACCCAGGCCATCCAGAGACCGAGATGAACGTTGTCGCCGATTACCGCGGGGTCGAGCTGGCGCACCAGCGCGATCATCTCGGCGATTGCGCCCTTGGAAAACAGCGTCACCGCGCCGTGCTCGGCCAGCCGGGCGGCCGTGTCGCGGTCGTCGGCGGCCAGCGCGTGCCGCACCGCCTGGTGATGCATGCCGCGAGCCGCGAACGACCGGCAGGCCGTGGCATGCAGCTTCAGGCGCTCGGCCTCGGGCCATGCCGCGAAGTGCGACAGCAGCACGCTGCGCAGCAGCGGGTGCAGTTGCCACCAGCGCTCGCCGCCGGTGGCGGGCGCCTGCGGTGCTTCGGACAGCAGGCCTTCGCGCTTCAGCGGTTCGAGCAGTGCAGTGCACATCGCCGGGGTGAAGCCGGCGCCCGCGAGGTCGGCGCACAGCGGCGCGTTGAAGCGGGTGGGCGGGGCGCAGCAGATGAGCAGGCGCAGTTGCGTCGCGGACAGGCGCGGGAACACGTGGGCATGAAAGTACGCGGCAAACGGCTCGGGGTCGGGCACACCATGGGCCAGCGGTGAACGCGCACCGCGCCGGCGGCGCACATCGACGCTGGCCAGCCGCAGCAGCGCCGGCCAGCCTTCGGTCAGCCGGTGGATGGCGGCGGCGGCGCGCGTGTCGAGGTCGGGCAGGCGCATGCCGAGGTAGGCGATCGACTCCGGCAGGCTGAAGCGCAGATCGTCGTTGCGCAGCTCCAGCACCGTCTTCGAGGCGGGCGCGTGCGCCAGGGTCATGGGCAGGTCATCCTGGCTGGCGAAGACGCACAGCAGGTTGGGCGGCGCGTACTCCACGAGCAGTTGCAGCGCGTGCAGCACGTTGCCGCTCTGCGCGCAGTGCACGTCGTCCACGATCAGCACGAGCTTGCGGTCGCGCGCGGCAATGCCGCGCACCAGCGCGATGACCAGCCGCTCGATGGCGTCGGCGTCCGGGCAGGCGTGCGCCACGGCATGCCGGGTGATGGCCGCGTCGATGTCGCCCAGCGCGGCCATGAGCGCCGTCATGAAGTGCAGGTCGCCCTCGGGCAGGTCCGCGAGCCGCACCCATGCGATGTCGGTGTCGGCCGAGACCAGTTCGCGCTGCCAACTGAGCAGCAGGGCGCTCTTGCCGAAACCGGCGGGCGCCTGCAGAACCACGCAACGGCGATCGCCCGGGCCGGCGAGCTTGTCGAGCAAACCCTGGCGCGCGAGCAGGCGGCGGCTTCGGGTGCGCAGCGCCGGTGTTCCGTGGGAAGAGGCAGGTTGCATCAGCCCGAATTTTCTTTCATCCGGCGCGCCGGACGCATCCCATGTTCGAGGGTTTGCCCATCCCACCCTTCTCGGGTGGGGTGGCGCGCGGCGACGCTGCCGATGACCGAAAAGATCCCGCCACACTTTGGAGTTTCCCCACATGTTCGATCTTTCGAATCTCAAAATCGGCGCCCGTCTGGGACTGGGGTTTGCGCTGTTGCTGCTGCTCCAACTCGTCATCACGGGCATCGGCCTGCACGAGATGGCGAACCTCTCGGACCGCATCGCCTTTGCGACCGAGGTGGGCGCGCGCAAGCTGGACCAGTTGAACAACGTGCAGTCGGCCATCGGCAAGCGTGCGATTGCGGCGCGCAACCTGGCGCTGGTGGAGGACCCGGCCGCGCAGAAGGGTGATGTCGAACTCGTCGGGACCTCGCAGCGCGAGATCGACAGCGGGCTGCAGGGCCTCGCGACGGTCATGGCCGACCCGGCCTCCGCGAGCGCCGAGGAGCGCAGGATGCTGGAGAAGCTGCGCGCGCTCGAGGCGCAGTACCTGCCCATCGCCAAGAATGTCGTGGGGCTCGCCACCTCGCATCAGACCGGAGCGGCCGTGAAGGTGCTGACGCAGGAATGCATGCCGCTGCTCAACCAGGTGCTGGCGCACGTGTCGGCCTTCCAGGAGCTGCTGAAGAAAAGCGCCGACGAAAGCACGGCGTCGGCCCAGGCGGCCTATCAGCGTGCCAAGTGGCTCATCCTGTCGATCAGTCTCGCGTCGCTGCTCGGCGGACTGCTGCTGGCGTTTCGCATGACGCGCTCCATCACCCGCCCGCTCGGGCAGGCGGTAACGGTGGCGCAGCAGGTGGCGTCGGGCGACCTGACGGCGCGCATCGAAGTGGCCGACACCTCGGAGTCGGGCATGCTGATGCGGGCACTGCGTTCCATGAACGACGAGCTGGCCAAGGTGGTGGGCCAGGTGCGCGAGGGCACGGATTCGATTGCCACCGCGTCCAGCCAGATCGCATCGGGCAACCGCGACCTGTCGTCACGCACCGAGGCACAGGCCAGCTCGCTGGAGCAGACGGCGGCGTCGATGCAGGAGCTGACCTCCACCGTCAAGCAGAACGCCGACAACGCGCGGCTGGCCAACCAGCTGGCTGACTCGGCTTCGCAGGTGGCCTCGCGTGGCGGCGCCGTGGTCGACCAGGTGGTGGAGAAGATGGCGTCCATCAACGCGTCGTCGCGCAAGGTGGTGGAGATCATCGGCGTGATCGACGGCATTTCGTTCCAGACCAACATCCTCGCGCTGAACGCGGCGGTGGAGGCGGCCCGCGCGGGCGAGCAGGGGCGGGGCTTCGCGGTGGTCGCGTCGGAGGTGCGCAACCTGGCGCAGCGCTCGGCGGCGGCCGCCAAGGAAATCAAGACGCTGATCGGCGACTCGGTGGTCGAGGTCGATGCGGGCAGCGCGCTGGTCAACGAGGCCGGCAAGACCATGGAAGAGATCATGGGCAGCGTGCGCCGGGTGACGGACATCATGGCCGAGATCACCGCGGCCAGCCAGGAGCAGTCGGCCGGCATCGAGCAGGTCAACGACGCCATCAAGCAGATGGACCGCACCACGCAGCAGAACGCGGCGCTGGTGGAACAGGCTTCAGCCGCCGCGCAGTCGATGAACGATCAGGCGGCGGGGCTGGTGCATGCGGTGCGGCTGTTCAAGCTGGCCTGAACAGGGCGGGGCCGAAGAAGGGGCGGCCACTCAGTTCTTCGAGCGCCACTGCTCGCGCCAGAGCTTGTCGAGCTGCGGTGCAAGGGCTGCGGGCGGCGTGCCCACCAGGCGGTTGTTGCCGTTGCGCTGCACCAGGCCGTAGATGCGGCCCGAACCCTGGTCATACAGGGCGATTGCGTTGTTGTCGAAGCAGTCGTGCGGCTTGCAGAACGCATGCAGCAGGTAGCGCGTGCCGTCGACCGTGACCCATTGCGGCTCGGGCGCAGGGCCTTCGCGACGCACCAGCCAGCGGTCGGTTTCGCGCGTGCCCAGCGCGGTGCTCCAGGCTTTCTGCATGGCGGGGCCCTGGGCCAGCGCGGCGGGGCTGCCCGTGGGCGGCGGCGGCAGCTTGGCGACCGGGGGCTCGGTGGGCGGTGTCGCGGCGCGGGCGGCACCGTCGCAATGCCAATAGCGCTGCTTCATCAACTCGGGGCCGAGCTGGCCGGCCACGGGCTTGTCGGCGTCCAGCATGATCAACTGGCCGCGCACGTCGCGGTAGACGAGGAAGCTCATTGCGCCGGCCTTGCCTGCGCGGCTCATCAATGCCAGGTCGAAATTCGCGGGCGGCGGGCGGTTGCCGAAAAAGCTGTTCGCCGTTTGCGGCGCGGTGCCGACGACGCGGCGCTTGCCGCTTTGGGCGATCAGCATGTCCTGCCGCACCTGCAGCGTGGGCGCGCCGGCATCGGCGCAGTTGGTCGACCAGCGGCCGCCGTAGAGCGTCATGGCATCGGGCGGCAGGCCGGTGCCCTGCGACCACGCGATGGCGGGAAGGCCGGCGACGGCGGCGAACAGGGCTGCGGCAAGAAAGGCGCGGTGGGTCTTCGGAGTCGTCATTCGTTCGGTGTCGTGTCAGGCCGTTTTCGGTGCGGGTGTCTTGGGCTTGTAGTCGCAGAAGGCGGCGACCGCGCATTCCCAGCAGCGCGGCTTGCGCGCCACGCAGATGTAGCGCCCATGCAGGATCAGCCAGTGGTGCGCGTGCAGCCGGTACTCGGGTGGGACGCGCTTCTCTAGCTTGAGTTCCACCTCCAGCGGCGTCTTGCCCGGCGCGAGCCCGGTGCGGTTGCCGATGCGAAAGATGTGCGTGTCGACCGCGATGGTGGCTTCGCCGAAGGCCACGTTGAGCACCACGTTGGCGGTCTTGCGGCCGACACCGGGCAGCGCCTCGAGTTCGGCGCGTGTCCTGGGCACTTCGCCGCCGTGCAGCTCGATCAGCATGCGGCAGGTCTCGATCAGGTGCTTGGCCTTGCTGCGGTACAGGCCGATGGTCTTGATGTACTCCTCCAGCCCTTCCACGCCCAGGTCGTAGATGGCCTGCGGCGTGTTGGCCACCGGATAGAGCTTGCGCGTGGCCTTGTTCACGCCCACGTCGGTGGCCTGGGCCGAGAGCAGCACGGCGGCCAGCAGCTCGAAGGGCGTGGTGTATTCGAGTTCGGTCTCGGGCGTGGGGTTGGCCGCTTGCAGGACGGCGAAGAAGGGGGCGATGTTGTCTTTTTTCATGGGGCTCGGTAGGGCGCGGCACCCGCCTGCCGCGCGCAGGAAGGCTGTCGTAGCGCAATATATCGTTGAAAGCCGATAGCCTTACGCAGCTTTATTGCCCACGGCTTTCGCGACAATGACGCCCAGAAAGTGAGACTGACCATGCAATTCGCCTCCCGCCTCGACAACGTCGAAACCTCCGCCATCCGCGAACTCTTCAAGCTGCTGGGCAAGCCCGGCATCATCAGTTTCGCGGGCGGTTTCCCGGACAGCGCCATGTTCGACGTCGAGGGCCTCAAGGAGGCGAGCCAGAAGGCGCTGACCGAGGAGCCCGGCGCGGCCCTGCAATACGGCGCCACCGAAGGCTACGAGCCGCTGCGCACGCAGCTCAGCGCCTTCATGAAGACCAAGGGCGTGGAGGTCGATCCGAGCGGCCTGATTGTCACCACCGGCAGCCAGCAGGCGCTCGACCTGCTGGGCAAGACCATGATCTCGCCCGGCGACAAGGTGATCGTCGAAGGCCCGACCTTCCTGGCCACCATCCAGTGCTTTCGCCTGTACGGCGCGCAGCTCATCAGTGCGCCCATCGACGCCAACGGCGTGAAGACCGACGAGCTGGAAAAGCTCATCGCCGAACACAAGCCCAAGTTCGTCTACCTGATCCCGACCTTCGGCAACCCCAGCGGCGCCATGCTGAGCCTGGAGCGGCGCAAGAAGGTGCTGGAGCTGGCCGTGAAGTACCAGACGCTGATCGTGGAAGACGATCCGTACGGCGACCTTTATTTCGGCGAAGCCCCGCCGCCGTCGATCCTGGCGCTCAGCAAGGAAGTGCCCGGCAGCCGCGAACTGCTCGCGCATTGCGGCAGCCTGAGCAAGGTGCTCAGCCCCGGCCTGCGCATCGGCTGGATGATCGCGCCGCCCGAACTGCTCGCCAAGGCCACCATGTGCAAGCAGTTCAGCGACGCGCACACGAGCACCTTTTCGCAGGCCACGGCCGCGCAATACCTCAAGAGCGGCCGCATGCCCGCCACGCTGGCGCATGTGCGCGAGGTGTACGGCCAGCGCGCACAGGCCATGGGCGCTGCGCTCAAGCGCGAGCTGGGCGATGCGGTGAGCTTCACGCAGCCCAACGGCGGTTTGTTCTTCTGGGCACGCCTGACGGGTGCCAACGGCAAGCTGGCCGACGCCAATGAACTGGCCAAGCGCGCCATCGAAAAGCTCGTGGCCTTCGTGCCCGGCGCGCCGTTCTTTGCGGAGAACCCCGATGTGGCGACGCTGCGCCTGAGCTTTGCGACGGCCGACGTGGCGAAGATCGAGGAAGGCGTGAAGCGCCTCGGTCAGGCGCTGTAAAGCGTCAAGGCGGGTTCAGGGCGAGCGGTGCAGGCGGGGCGCCGCCAGCAGATCGAGGTTGTCCGCAATGGCCGCATCCACGTTCGGATAGCGGCCTTTCATCTTCGACAGCGTCATGATGGTCTGCAGCGCCTTCAGGTCCTTGACCGAGGGCGCCACCTTGATCTGCGCGATGGCCGCTGGCGCGTTGCCCCCGTTCACCAATGCCATCACCTTGCCTGCCCAGTCGTTTGCGCGCGCCATGTCTTCACCTGCTTTCAATTGAACCGCCGACTGTACACAGCGCGGCGCGTTACGATCACCCATGAGAAAAACCTTTCAGCTCCAGGTCGAGGGCAAGCACCCCGACCGGCTTCTTGAAGCCATCAAACACGAGATTCGCAAGTACATCAAGCGCGAACGCCGGCGCGTTCTGCCCGAAGGTTCCGACTTCTGGGACTTCGATTGCAAGTTCGGCGCGGCCGAAGAATCCGCCGAAGTCGTGCATCTTTCCGCCATCACCGGCCTGATCGACGGTGTGGTCAAGGAAGCCGGCAAGCAGTTTTATGTCGAGGTCGTGGCCAAGCCCGGCAAGCGCGCACCGCGCCAGCCCGGCGAACGGGCGGAAGAGCCGCCCGAAAAAGACTGACAGCCAGCCTTCTTCAGACCACCAGCGCGCGGGCCAGCGCCAGCCCGTGGCGCTGTTCCGCCTCCTGCAGCGAACGCGCAATCGACGGGTGCAGCCGCACTCCGTTCTTCGACTGCCCCTCCCGACGCTTCAAACCGCCTTCGCCCGGCAGCCGTACCGGCTTTGCAGGGTCGATGGGCGTGTTGTCCCGGCACTGGGCCGCCACATGGTCCATCTGCCGCAGGAAGGCTTCCTTGCCGCCGAAGGCATGCAGGTCGTGCAGCGTGATGTGCACGGTGGCGCCCCAGCCCTCTGGCGGGTCCGCACGGCCAAAGCCGGCCAGGCCGCCGGTCAATGTTTCCACCAGCAGCGCCATGCCGTAGCCCTTGTGGCCGTGGCTCAGGCCACCGACCGGCAGCAGCGTGCCGGGCGGCTGGTCGAACAGCACCTGCGGGTTGTTCGACGGCTTGCCGGCCGCGTCGATCAGCCATTCCTCGGCAAAGGTCTCGCCGGCCGCGCGCTTGCGGTTGCTCATGCCGTTGGTGGTGATCGAGGCCGAGATGTCGACCATCACGCCACCTTGCGACAGCGGAAAGCCCATCGCCAGCGGATTCGGCGTGAACACCGCCTGCGTGCCGCCGAAGGGCGCGACGCTGGCCGTGTTGGGGTCGGAGCAGGCCAGCAGCATCAGCATGTCTTCCTGCAGCGCGCGCAGCATGTAGACGGCTAGGCAGGCGATATGGTGGCTGCGGCGGATGACCAATGAGGCGGTGCCAAGTTCACGCGCACGCGGAATCAGTAGGTCCATGCCCTGGTCCATGAGCCAGGGGCCGGGCAGGCGCTTGCCGTCCCACAGCACGGCGGCGGGGCGGTCGGACAGCACTTCGGGGGCGCCCTCGCGGGTCATGCCGCCGGATTCGATTTCCTTCACGTAGCCGGCCAGCAGCGCCAGGCCGTGGGTGTCGTGGCCGAGCAGGTCGCCTTCGACCAGCGTGCGCGCGACGCTGTCTGCCATCGATGCCGCGAGCCCGGCTTTTTGCAGCAGGGCGCTGGCGTAGTCCTGGAGTGCGTCGGCGCGGTAGAGCGGGGCGGTTGCTGTGGTCATGTTGTTGTCTCCTTTATTTGCTTGTGTTCAGGGCTCTTGTTCAGGGCTTGTGTTCGGGGCGAGTGCGAATGACACCAGGTGCTCCCCTCCGCGAATGTCCCCCGCTTCGCTCCTCCTTTATTTCGCTGCGGGGAGCACCTGGCGTCATTCGCACATGGACGCGCTGCTGGCGATCGCCGATCAACAAGTGCTCTGAGCGCTCACGTCGATACGGGGCTCTTTTTCGCGAAATAAAGGAGGAGCGAAGCGGGGGACATTCGCGAAAAAGAGCACCGTGTCGGCGTGAGCGACGCCCTGAACAACAGCGCCAAAACGCATCAGACAAAAAAGCGAGGTGTCACTTGACGATATCCAGCAACCGATCAAGCCCGCCTTCATTGATGGCGACCATGGCCTGTTCGCGCACCTTCGGCTTGGCGTGATAGGCCACCGAGAGACCGGCCTCGCCCATCATCGGCAGGTCGTTCGCACCGTCGCCCACTGCGATCGTTTCCTGCGCAGAGATACCCATCAGCGAGGCAATTTCGAGCAGCGTGCGACGCTTCTCGGCGCCGTCGCAGATGTCGCCCCAGCTCTGCGTGACGACCTGTCCGGTGAGATGGCCGTTGGCTTCGTCCAGCAGGTTGGAGCGCGCGAAGTCGATGCCCAGCCGCTCCTTCACGCGGTTCGCGAAGAAGGTGAATCCACCCGACACCAGCAGCACCTTGAGGCCGGCCTTCTTGCAGGCAGCGACCAGCTCGGTAGCGCCCGGGTTGAGCTTCAACCGCTCGTCGTACACCTGCTGCAGCGCCGCGACAGGCACGCCCTGCAGCAGCGCCACGCGGCGGCGCAGGCTTTCCTTGAAGTCCTTGATCTCGCCGCGCATCGTGGCTTCGGTGATCGCGGCCACCTCGGCCTTCTTGCCGACGGCATCGGCGATCTCGTCGATGCATTCGATGTTGATCAGCGTCGAGTCCATGTCGAACGCGATCAGCTTGAAGTTGGCCAGAACCAGCGGCGGCTTCACGCGCTGGATGACGAGGCCGGGGGAGATTTCTGTAGCGCTCATGCGGGGGCAGGTTCCTTGACGAGGGGTTGACCGAGGCTGCGCAGCACATCGCGCACCATCTGCGCACGCTCCTTCGGCTCTTTCAGTTCGCGCTCGATGCGCAGCTTTTCGTTGCCGGCGAGCTTGATGTGCTTGTTCTTCTGGATCAGCTGGATGATGGCCATCGAATCGACCGGCGGATCCTTCTTGAAGGTGATGTTGATGATGCCCGGCGCCGCATCGACCTTCACCACGCCATACGGCCGTGCCAGCACGCGCAGCCGGTGCGTGTCGATCAGCGTCTGCGCCTGCGGCGGCAGCTTGCCGAAGCGGTCGACGATTTCTTCGAGCAGCGTGTCGATCTGGTCGGGCGTCTTCGCGGTGGCCAGCTTCTTGTAGAACGACAGCCGCAGGTGCACGTCGCCGCAGTAGTCGTCGGGCAGCAAGGCCGGGGCGTGCAGGTTGATCTCGGTCGTGACCGACAGCGGCGACAGCAGGTCGGGCTCCTGCCCGGCCTTGAGCGCGCGCACGGCCTCGCTCAGCATCTCGTTGTAGAGCTGGAAGCCGATCTCCATCATGTTGCCGCTCTGGTTCTCGCCGAGCACTTCGCCCGTGCCGCGAATCTCCAGGTCGTGCATCGCGAGGTAGAAGCCCGAGCCCAGTTCTTCCATCTGCTGGATGGCGTCGAGCCGCTGCGCGGCCTGCTTGGTCAGGCCCTCGGTGTCCGGCACCATCAGGTAGGCATAGGCTTGGTGGTGCGAGCGACCGACGCGGCCGCGCAACTGGTGCAACTGCGCCAGGCCGAACTTGTCGGCGCGGCTCATCACGATGGTGTTGGCGGTCGGCACGTCGATGCCGGTCTCGATGATGGTCGAGCACAGCAAGAGGTTGTAGCGCTGCGCCACGAAGTCGCGCATGACGCGTTCCAGCTCGCGCTCGGGCATCTGGCCGTGGGCCACGGCGATGCGGGCCTCGGGAAGAATCTCTTCGAGCTTCTGGCGGCGGTTCTCGATGGTCTCGACCTCGTTGTGCAGGAAGTAGACCTGCCCGCCGCGCTTCAACTCGCGCAGCACGGCTTCGCGGATCACGCCCGTGCCTTCGTTGCGCACGAAGGTCTTGATGGCAAGGCGCCGCTGCGGCGCGGTGGCGATCACGCTCAGATCGCGCAGGCCCTCGAGCGCCATGCCCAGCGTGCGCGGAATCGGCGTGGCGGTGAGCGTGAGCACGTCGACCTCGGCGCGCATGGCCTTCATCGCCTCTTTGTGGCGCACGCCGAAGCGATGTTCCTCGTCGATGATGAGCAGGCCCAGGTTCTTGAACTTGATCGATGGCGACAGCAGCTTGTGCGTGCCGACCACGATGTCGACCTGGCCCTCGGCCAGCCCCTTGGCAGCAGCCGAAATTTCCTTGGCGGAGCGGAAGCGGCTCATCTCGGCCACCTTCACCGGCCACTTGGCGAAACGGTCGACCAGCGTCTGGTAGTGCTGTTCGGCCAGCAGCGTGGTCGGCGCAAGAAAGGCCACCTGCTTGCCGCCGGTGACGGCGATGAAGGCGGCGCGCAGCGCCACTTCGGTCTTGCCGAAGCCCACGTCGCCGCACACGAGGCGGTCCATCGGCTGCGGCGAGATCATGTCCTGCACCACCGCGTGGATCGCGGCCTTCTGGTCGGCGGTTTCCTGGAAGCCGAAGTCGTTGGCGAACACCTCGTAGTCGGCGGCCGAGTAGCGGAAGGCATGGCCTTCGCGCGCGGCACGGCGGGCGTAGATGTTGAGCAGCTCGGCGGCGGAGTCCCGCACCTGCTCGGCCGCCTTGCGCTTGGCCTTTTCCCATTGGCCGGAGCCCAGCCTGTGCAGCGGCGCTTCGTCGGCGCTGACGCCGGTGTAGCGGCTGATCTGGTGCAGTTGCGAGACGGGCACATAGAGCGTGGCCTTGTCGGCGTACTCCAGGTGCAGCATTTCCTGCAGCAGCGGCTTGCCTTCGGCATCGTTGCCTTGCCCCAGGTCCATGTGGATCAGGCCCCGGTAGCGGCCGATGCCGTGCGCGGAGTGGACCACCGGGTCGCCGACGTTCAGCTCCGACAGGTCCTTGATGAGCGCTTCGACGTCGCTGACCTGTTCCTGCTTCTTGTTGCGGCGCCGGGTGGTCGGCGCGGTGGCGAACAGCTCGGTCTCGGTGACGAGGTCGATGCCCTGCTCGCGCCACGCAAAGCCCGAGGCCAGCGCGGCGGTGGCGATGCCGATCTTTTCGTCGGGCGAGGCCTCGAACTCGGCCAGCGAGTCGAAGGCCGGCGGGCTCACACCGCTGGCGCGCAGGAAGTCGAGCAGGCTCTCGCGGCGGCCGTCGCTTTCGGCGATCAGCAGCACGCGGTGCGGCGTGGATTGGATGTGGGCCTTCAGGCCGACCAGCGGGTCTTCGGCACCGCGCACCACCGCGAAAGGCGGCAGCTTGTCGAATTCGGCGTAGGGCGTTTCGGTGGGCACGTCGCCGCGAATGGCGAGCTGGGCGTGCGGCTTGGCACGCTGGTAGAACTGCTCGGCGTTCAGGAACAGCGCTTCGGGCGGCAGCGCCGGGCGTTCGGGGTCGCCTTGCACCAGTCGGTAGCGCTCGTTCGTGTCCTGCCAGAAATGCTGGAACGCGGGCTCCAGGTCGCCGTGCAGCACGATGGTGGCGTCGGGGCCGAGGTAGTCGAACACCGTGGCCGTCTCGTCGAAGAACAGCGGCAGGTAGTACTCGATGCCGGCGGTGGCCACACCGTTGCCCATGTCCTTGTAGATGCGGCTCTTGGTCGGGTCGCCTTCGAGCAGCTCGCGCCAGCGGCTGCGAAAGCGCCCGCGGGCGTCGTCGTCCATCGGGAATTCGCGGCCCGGCAGCAGGCGCACTTCGGGCACCGGGTACAGGCTGCGCTGGGTGTCGGGGTCGAAGGTGCGGATGGTGTCGATCTCGTCGTCGAACAGGTCGACGCGAAACGGCACCAGCGAGCCCATCGGGAACAGGTCGATCAGGCCGCCGCGCACCGCGTATTCGCCGGGGCTTACCACCTGCGTCACGTGGCTGTAGCCGGCCAGCGTGAGCTGGGCCTTGAGCTTGGACTCCTCCAGCTTCTGCTTGGCCCTGAAATGGAAGGTGTAGCCGGCCAGGAAAGCCGGCGGCGCCAGCCGGTAGAGCGCGGTGGTGGCAGGCACCAGCACCACGTCCGCCTCTTTCTGGCTGATGCGCCAGAGGGTGGCCAGGCGCTCGCTGATCAGGTCCTGGTGCGGCGAGAAGCTGTCGTAGGGCAGCGTTTCCCAGTCGGGGAACAGGGCGCAGCGCAGGTCGGGTGCGAAGAAGGCGATCTCGTCGATGAGCCTCTGCGCGTCGTTGGCGTCGGCCGTGAACATCGCGGTGGCGCGGCCGGCGGCCTTCTCGCGCATGCCCAGTTGCGCGAGCAACAGGGCATCGGCCGACAACGGGGGACGCGGCAGCGTGAAGCGCTTGCCTGCCGTGAGATGGGGGAGGTCCATGGAGCGGTTCGGAAAATGCACAACACCCCGCGCCGGCTGGCGAGGGGTGTGCGAAGGGCAATTCTAGAATGGCGGCCCTTTATCCGCTTGTCGGCCATCGCCTCGTACAGGACCTCATGTCTTCTTCCCGACTTTTCGTGCTGATCCCCTGTGCCGGCTCCGGCCATCGCGCCGGACATGCCCAGTCCACGCCGCCCAAGCAGTACCGGCGCCTGGCCGGTCAGCCGATGGTGGCCCACACGCTGGAGGCTTTTCGTGCGCTGGCGAGCCGGTTCGCCGGGCTGGCGCTGGTGGTGTCGCCGGACGATCGCGATGTGGACGCGGCACTGCCGCGCTTTCCGGCACAGGGCGAGCACCTGCTGCGCATGGGCGGCCTGACCCGCGCGGCCACGGTGCGCAACGGCCTGCTGGCGCTGCGGCAGAAGGGTGCTGGCGCGCACGACTGGGTGCTGGTGCACGACGCGGCGCGCTGCCTCGTCACCTCGAGCCAGATCGAGGCACTGATCGCGGCCTGCGAGCACGATGCCGTCGGTGGCCTGCTGGCGCACCGGCTGGCCGACACGCTGAAGGTATCGACGACCGAAAGCCGCGTGGCCCAGACGCTGCCGCGCGCCGACAAATGGCTGGCGCAGACGCCACAGATGTTCCGCCTGGGCATGCTGCTCGATGCGCTGGAACGCGTGGGCGACACCGTGACCGACGAAGCCAGCGCCATCGAGGCCATCGGGCTGTCGCCGCTGCTGGTGCCGGGCAGCGCGCAGAACTTCAAGGTCACCTTTCCCGAAGACTTCGCATTGGCCGAGGCGGTTCTGCTCGGCCGCAAGAAAGCCATGGCATGACGACGAAGCCGTTCAACATCCGCGTCGGCGAAGGCTGGGACGTTCACCAGCTCGCCGAAGGGCGCAAGCTGATTCTGGGTGGCATCGAAGTGCCGCACATCACGGGCCTGCTGGGGCATTCGGATGCCGACGTGCTGCTGCACGCGATCACCGATGCGCTGCTGGGCGGTGCCGGGCTGGGCGACATCGGCCGGCACTTTCCCGACACCGATCCGCAGTTTCGTGGCGCCGATTCGGCGGTGCTGCTGGCCGAGGCGGCGCGCCGCGTGCGGGCGGCGGGCTGGGAGATCGGCAACGTCGACAGCACCGTGATCGCGCAGGCGCCCAAGCTCGCACCGCACATTCCGGCCATGTGCCTGCGCATTGCGGACACGCTGGGGCTTGCGGTCGATCAGGTGAACGTGAAGGCCAAGACGGCCGAAAAGCTCGGTCCGGTGGGTGAAGGCCGCGCGATGGAAGCGCGCGCGGCCGTCCTGCTGCACCGCTGAAACCCGCCCCGGCCCGGGGCAGGTGTCAGATCTTCTTGCCCGGCGCCAATTCCACCGGCTTGGGCGCCGGCTTGCCTTCGGGCATGGCGCGCGGCATGCGGATGTGCGCCGCAAGGCCACGCCCCGGCGTGCTGGTCAGCGCGAAGGTGCCGCCCATGCGCTCGATGTTCTTCGCCACGATCGACAGGCCCAGGCCGGCACCAGCGGCCGAAGTGCGCGCCGCGTCGCCGCGGAAGAAGGGCTTGGTCAGTTGCGAGAGCAGGGCGGGTTCGACGCCCGCGCCGTGGTCGCGCACCTTGATCAGCACCGCGTCGTTGTTGGCCTGCGCCTGGATCGTGACGTCGGCCACGCCGGTGGACGGCGTCTTGCCGTAGCGCCGCGCGTTCTCGACAAGGTTGGAGATCACGCGCGTGAGCTCGACCTCGTCGCCCAGCACCCGCAGGTCGGCGGGCACGTCGACGGTGATGTTCATCTCTTCGTAGTCCTGCACCGCGTAGGTACAGGCATCGACCACGTCGCGCAGCAGCACGGGGCGCGGATCGACATGGTCCGGGCGGGCGTAGTCGAGGAACTTGTCGATGATCGCGTCGAGCTGGGCGATGTCGGCGGCCATATGGTCGCGCGCATCTTCGTCGGCCACACTCATCTCGGTTTCGAGCCGAAGGCGCGCGAGCGGCGTGCGCAGGTCGTGCGAGATGCCGGCCAGCATGATGGCGCGGTCTTGTTCGATCTTGGCGAGCTGGTCGGCCATGCGGTTGAAACCGATGTTGACCGCGCGGATCTCGTTGGTGCGGGCGCGTTCGTCGAGCCGGTGCGCCTCGTACTCGCCTTCGCGCACCTGCATCGTCGCGCGCGACAGCTGCTTGAGCGGCAGGTTGATGAGCCGAGTGATCAGCGCCGCGCCGGCCAGCGACAGTGCCATCGCCGTGCTCAGCCACACCAGCCACGTGCGTCCGCCCACGCGGCTGAAGCGCGTGGGGTCGAGCAGCAGCCAGTAGGTGTCGCTCTCGATGGTGAAGCCGATCCACAGGCCCGCTTCGTCGTTCACGCGGCTGGCCACCGTGGTGCCTTCACCGAGCTGGTCGATCAGCTCTTCGGTCACGCGCAGGTCGAGCGCGCCGCTGGTGTAGGGCTGGAAGCGGTCGTTGGGCTCGCGCGGCAGGATGCGCACGCCTTCCTGGTCGGCCAGCGTCTTGATCAGCGACACCCGGGTGATGGCGTCCGAATACACCAGCGCTGCGCGCGTGAGGTTCACGAGCGATGCGATCTGGTGCGCGGTCTGAATGGCGCGCGGCTCGTATTCGAGCGAGCGGAAGGTCTGCAGCCACGCGACCGTGCAACCGATCAGCAGCAGTGCGAGCAGAAAGAAAGTGCGCCAGAAAAGGCTGAAGCCCAGCTTGAGGCCGGGGCGGCGGTCACGCGCGCCACTGCCCTCGAGAGGGCTTGGCATCGTGACCTGCGCGCCGTCCTCCTGCGCATGGCCGGGTCTGGCGGAATGGCCGATGGCCACCTGTCAACGGGGCGTCAGGCCGTGCCGTCCGGCACGAACACGTAGCCCACGCCCCAGACGGTCTGGATGTAGCGCGGCGCCGCGGCGTCGGACTCGACCAGCTTGCGCAGGCGCGAAATCTGAACGTCGAGGCTGCGGTCGAAGGGCTCGAACTCGCGCCCGCGCGCCAGCTGGGCCAGCTTTTCGCGCGACAGCGGTTGACGCGGATGGCGCACCAGCGCCTTCAGCATCGCGAACTCGCCGGTGGTCAGCGAGAGTTCTTCGCCATCCTTCTTCAGGGTGCGCGAGCCGAGGTCGAAGGCGAACGGACCGAAAGTGACGGTCTCGTTCTCCGTGGAGGGGGCGCCCGGCGCTTCGAGCGGCGGACGGCGGCGCAGCACCGCGTGCACACGGGCCAGCAGTTCGCGCGGGTTGAACGGTTTGCCGAGGTAGTCGTCGGCGCCGACTTCGAGGCCGACGATGCGGTCCACGTCTTCGCCCTTGGCGGTGAGCATGATGATCGGCGTGCGGTCGTTGGCGGCACGCAGGCGGCGGCAGACCGAGAGGCCGTCTTCGCCGGGCATCATCAGGTCGAGCACGATCAAATCGACCGTGTCGCGCAACAGGATGCGGTTGAGCGCCTTGCCGTCTTCGGCCACGATCACTTCAAAACCTTCCTGCGTCAGGTAGCGGCGCAGGAGGTCGCGGATGCGGGCGTCGTCGTCGACGATCACGATCTTGTCGGTGCGAGCGGGAACTTGAGTCATTTCTACAACGTTGAATTTGTAACAGGGCCGATTCTGAAGGCGTTAAGGCTTCGTTGAGCCAGATTTACTTATGGATTGACACTAAGTTACAAAACTTGCGGGCGCTCGCGTTCTGGTCATCAGACGTTTGCCCGGAGGTGGCAAAGTTCCCGGTTCCCAATGACTTTTGCTCAATGAGACACCCTTTATCTGCCTTGCCGTTCGTCCTCGCTTTCGCCTGCGGTCCGGCGCTGGCGGCTTCAGGTGATTTCTTCAGGGTCGGCGAGGTGCGCCGCAGCGAAGTCCGCGATGCGGTCGCCGCCCACCGGGCGGCGCAGCGGGAGGAAATCCGTCGCGAGGAGGCCGCCGCCGGCCGCCGGCTTACGGCGGCCGAACTCTTCGAGTTGCGGCAGCAGGTCCGTGGCCAGTGGACGCCGCCGGCCGTGGGGGTGTCATTGAATTCGGCAGAATCACAGCCGGCCGAGCGGATCGCACCGGTACCGCCGACTGCGGCCCGCCCGCTGAACGCAGCACCGCGCGGCCAACGCCCCTGAGGGCGTCGGCGCGGGGCTTGTCTTTCATTCCAACCAAGGGAGTACTTCGTCTTGAAGAACACAATCAAATTGCTCGCGGCCTGCGCCGCCCTGGCCGTGGCCGGCACCGCACTGGCCCAGAATGTCGTCACGCCAGCACCGCAGAACGTGCTTCAGCTCACGGCCTCCGGCACGGTCGAGGTCCAACAGGACATGCTGAGCATGACGCTCGTGACCACGCGCGACGCGGCCGATGCGGCCACCGTGCAGACGCAACTGAAGGCCGCGCTCGATGCCGCGCTCACCGAAGCCAAGAAGAATGCGCAGCCGGGCCAGCTCGATGTGCGCACCGGCAACTTCAGCCTGTCGCCGCGCTATTCGAAGGACGGCAAGATCAACGGCTGGCAGGGCTCGACCGAGCTGGTGCTGGAAGGGCGCGATTTCCCGCGCATCACCCAGACCGCCGGCCGCATCACCACGCTCGGCGTGGGCAACGTGGGCTTTGGCCTGAGCCGTGAGCAGCGCACCAAGACCGAAACCGAAGCGCAGAACATCGCCATCGAGAACTTCAAGCAGAAGGCTGCAGAGCTGGCCAAGGGCTTCGGCTTCGGCGGCTACACGCTGCGCGAGGTGTCGGTGAACGCGAACGACAACGGCCCGATCCACCCGCGCATGATGGCGATGCAGGCCAAGTCGTTCTCGGCCGATTCGGCCGTGCCGGTCGAAGCCGGCAAGACCAGCGTGGTCGTGAGCGTGTCGGGCTCGGTCCAGCTCAAGTAAAGAGGGCTTGTCCCGCTGGGCTACCCATTACTGGGCAGTCCAGCCGCCGTCCATGGCCCAGGCGACGCCTCGGACCTGGTCGGCCGCCGGTGAGCACAGGAAGACGGCAAGACCGCCCAGTTGCTCGACGGTCGTGAACTGCAGCGAAGGCTGCTTTTCTCCCAGCAGTTCGTTTTGCGCCTGCGCGGCCGTGATGCCTTCGCGTGCCGCGCGGTCGTCGATCTGCTTTTGCACCAGTTGCGTCAGCACCCAGCCAGGGCAGATTGCGTTGACCGTGACGCCCGTTGTTGCGGTTTCGAGTGCCACCGACTTGGTGAAGCCGACGATGCCGTGCTTGGCCGCCACGTAGGCCGACTTCTGCGCCGAGGCCACGAGGCCGTGTGCCGATGCGATGTTGATGACGCGGCCCCAGTTGGCTTCGCGCATCGCCGGAATTGCCAGCCGCGTCGTATGAAATGCGCTCGTGAGGTTGATTGCGATGATGGCGTCCCAACGTTCGGCGGGGAAGTCCTCGACCTTGGCGACATGCTGGATGCCGGCGTTGTTCACCAGGACATCCACACGGCCGAACTTCGATGCGGCGAACTTCATCATGTCTTCGATCTGGTCCGGCTTGCTCATGTCGGCGCCGTGGTATTCGGCGCGAACGCCGAGCGCTTCGATCTGCGCCTTGGGTGTTTCGGCATCGCCGAAACCATTGAGCACGATGTTCGCGCCTTGCTGGGCGAGGGACTTTGCGATGGCCAGGCCGATGCCACTGGTGGACCCCGTGACAAGCGCGGTTTTGCCTTTGAGCATGAAGATCAATCTCCGGATGAATTAGGAGCGAACCGACTCCATGCGCCGCGCCCAAAAGGATCGTTCTTCCTCTGGCGTGTTGACATAGGTGACGTTGTTCGCTGCGATGACTTTTTCGACTGGCTCGTGGATGCCTTCAGCGATTCGCACGATGGCCATGTCTGGCAGTCTGCTTCGACCGTTCATGTAGTTCGAGAAGGCTGAGGGCTTCAGACCCAGCGCGGTCGCCACGTCCTTGTCGAAGCGATAGCCCATCTTTGCCTTATAGGCGCCGACTATGGATTCAATTGCATTCATAGATGGTCCAACCTTGCAAAAATACATGTTTCTTGTGAAAATACATGAAACATAAATAAAAGAAGCTTTCTGACGATTAAGTTTACTTTAACCGGAGCCGCCATGCACCAACCCTGTCTTCTCGATTGCGCACTTCCAGCCGCTGAGGCCATCACTCAAGCTATGGCGGCTCCTGTGGTGGCTGGCTTGGAGGTGCGCTCTTCGCGAGGTCGTCGCGCCGTGCACGCCGATTCCGCTGCCCGCGTTCGTGCCCATCGTGCCAAGGGCGCTCGCATCGAGTTCGGCGACAAGTCGGAGATCAAGCAGACCATTGCCGAGATCGCCGACCAGCTCGGCTGTTCGGAAGCTGACGTCATGCGCTCGTTCACGCGCTTCGCGCTGACCAACCGCAACTGGAAGCAAGTCGGCTTGTACGGCTCGAAGGGCGCGCAATGACTGTCGCCGAAAAGCTCGAATGGAAGCGTCGCGCCCGCATGGCGATCTGCGCGCCCGTGCCTCCTAGCATCCGCGATGGCTCGGCTAATGCGTCATCGCAGTATCGCGACGATGCCGCCGTCTGTGCGGCTTTCGTTCGCCGTGGTGTCCAGCCCGACCGCGCCAAGGTGGCGTGCCTGCGCCTCGAAGGCGTGCAGGGGCTGCTGTGAGGCTCATTCCGAAGCATCAGATGGCTGGGTACGTCACGCCTCAATTGCGGCCTTGCTGCCGCAATTGCACGTTCATGACGGGCGAGGAAAACGGCCTGAACCAAGTGACCTACTGGTCCTGCCGCAAGCATGGTTTCGAGGTCCGCACGGGCGGCATTTGCCCGGACCATCCGCGCGCATCATCTGCGCCTGGCGTGGCGTCCCCACTTCGGGGACCGCGTGCCGTTGTGCACCAGGTCGAACAGTCCCCGGAATGGGGAAGCGCTGACCAGGTCGATGAGTCCCCGGATTGGGGAGAGATTAGCCAGGCTGAAGCGCTGCGCCGTCGTGGTGGCCTGACGGTCGCTCAGCACCGTCGAAAGATGGTGCTTGAAATGATCGCCCGCGAGGAGGCCTCCAGCGATCCGCAGCTGTTGCGCGCCGCCGCATTCCGTCGTCGCTCGCTCGGCATGGAGCCACGCGCATGACCTCCATGACCTCCATGACCGCCTACGAAGCCGCGCAGCGTGCCGTGCGCGCCTTTGCCTTCGCCTCGCCCCCTTCCTTGCCAAGCGGCTGTTCCGTGGCGTGCAGCCACGGCCTGTCCGACGCTGCGGCTCGAAGAGACGTAGCCCGCCAGCGGCCTGTGATCACCCTGAAGCGCGAGGGATCGGCTGTCGCGCAAGCGATTGAGACGCCGTACCCGGTGGCTCAACCCGAAGGGCTAGAGCCCGGTCCGCAGGACGCGCCCTCTGCTGATGGCGCATGCCTTCTGCAATGCCTGTACCTCGCTGATCACTGCGATCGCCACTGTGCTGGCTGCGAAGTCACGCGAGCACGCACGGGCAGCGCAGCGCAAGGAGGCAACGACGCTGCGCGGAGCGGCGCGGGCGAAGCGAGCGGGCGGCAGTGCGACAGGACCCCCGATGGTAATCACGGGGTATATCAAATTTCTGAAGGTGGGACGGGCATATGACGAAGGTCAAAGACAAGACTGCATTGGTGCTGGATGGCAATGTGGTGAAGGTTCGTTTGATGGCTGAACGCCAGGCATCGAACTCCATGGTGCATGTCGATTGGCTTCGCTTCACCGTCCGGTTGCGCAACGCGCCGCCGTTCCTCACTGACAAGCGCGCGGAGTCCACAAGCATCTGGGACGAAGGTTACAGGCTCAACAAGCTACTGAGCATCATCAACGAGCTGCCCGACCATGAGCGCGACGCATGCGGGCAAGCGGCAGACCTTGCTGACCGTGTGTGCATGGCCTTGGGCTTCGAATTCAACCGCGGGGCGGAAGCCCTCAAGGGTCATGACTTCTACAAGCGCCGCTGGCCCCTCCAGCGTAACGGCGCGGAGGTCGGTTGGGTCGGCTTCGGTGCGGCCTCAGACAGCCCTAAGCAGCGCGCACAGGCCGAGTCCCTCCACGTCAACCTGTACGGCGTTGCGTGCACGTTTGCAGAGCCCGGATGGGCTGAGCGCATGGCTAGGATCATTGACGAACTGGAAGGCAAGATCACTCGCGCTGACCTCGCACTTGACTTCTTCGATGGCTTTTCGGGCGGCATTGAGCGAGTGCTTGAAGAGTACAGAGCAGGCCTTTGCGACAGCTACGGCCATACCCCTGCACTGCGTGATATCAACTGGGCAAAGGGCTGTTCGCGGTCTCTGTACATCGGCTCCAAGGATGCTGGCAAAGAGACCAACATCTACGAAAAGGGCGATCAACTCTTCGGCGAGAAGGTCGGCAGCAAGTGGCTGCGGTTCGAACTGCGTTACGGCAACAAGGTGCGCGTGCTTGACACCGACCTGCTGCGCCGTCCGTCCGACTTCTTCGCCGGGGCAAGCGACTGGCACGCCGCCGTGCTACGCGAGGCTGGTGATGTTGCCGCGCCTGAGTACATCGCCTATACGCCGAAGCCTGCATTGATGCACGTCAAGGCCGAATGCACGCGCAATGCGCTGCATCTGCTGAACAACGCGGCCCCATCCATTGCGCTCGCGTTCAAGTACCTCACCGAAGAGCAGTTCCTTGAGCTGGTCACCGACAAGAAGCGCCCGAAGCGCCTTTCGACCTTCTCGCATGCCGACCTCTCTGAGGCCTACAGCGCTGCGTTTTCTCAATTCGTGGTTCCGCGATCTAGCCCAGTCGCGCAGAGCCTTCAATAACTCGGGCTTGGAGTAAATCAATCATGCGCATGCAAAGTGAATCGACCCTCTACGGCATCAAGCAATCGAAGGGCGACTATGAAGGCCGTGGCTTCGACAGCACCACGTTCCACCTCGATGCTGACATTGCCACCAACGGAAGCGGCGAAGCCGTCGGCATCAGCACCCGCCCGTTCAAGTTCGGCAAGTCCGACGAATTCGACAAGTGGAAGCACCTGGGCAAGTCGCTGCCGATTCGCGTCGTCTGCACGTTCGATGTGGTCGCTGCGTCGGACAACCAGACCAAGCTGACGCTGGTCGACATCAAGCCGATGGACATGGCTCGCGCAAATGCCGAAGCCGGTGTTCGTATCGCCAAGCCGGCCCCCGGCACCACGGCCTAACTGCCATGCGGCTCATTGTCCAAAGCTTGGCGACGGGGAAATTCCTCGCACCGTCTGCTGACGATGGTCAGCCGGAATGGGTGCGTTCCCTCGGTCAAGCGGGTGGCGGTGTGGTGGATGACGCGGAACGCGCCGTCCAGCTCGTGCACGACTGGGCCGATGCGGACCACCAAGCGGTGATTGTGGACCTCGACGTGCTCGGGACGGCCGACGACACCGACGAGCACCAATCGCAATTCGTTGCCGGTAACGGCGTAGGGGATAACTGATGCTCGGTTGTTTGATCAATGGTTGCGTGGTGCCCGAAGGTGAGCTAGCGCGCTTGGTGCTGTGGGCCATCGTGGTCGGCGTCGCCACCGGGGTCATGTTCTCCACGGTCATCAGCAAAGCGCTGGATCTGGCGTTGCTGGTGGTCGAACGCCGCCACCGCATCGAAGCCGCACGCACTCGCGATCACTCACAAGTGCCGTCGATCCATGGCTGACCCCACGGTCATCGATTGCTCTGCTGCGTGCACCGTCACGGTGGTGCATGAGCTGTCTATTCCGCCCTTTCAGCTCTCGCTTGAAAGTGGCCTCCAAATCTCGGTCGCGGTGATCGGGGTGTGGGCGTTGGGTTGGGCTCTCGGCCTGATCAAACGCCAAATCCAAACGTCCATGTCGGACAACAACTGAAAGGAATTTCTCATGAACAAGTTCGCTCGTGTCGCCCTCGTGGCTTCGCCTCTCGCCCTCCTGGGCAATCTGTCGCACGCCGCTGCTGGTGCTGCTGTCGATGTGACCGATGCGGTCGGCACCATCGGCGCGCAGCTCACTCCGGTCGGTCTGATCGGTGTGGCCATTCTCGGCGTCGTGGTGGCCGTGGCCGCCTTCGGCTGGATTCGCAAGGGCATCCACTAAGCATCGGTTTTGAAGCTCAGGGGGACGCCCCTGAGCCCTTTCCAAAGCGGCATCGGTGCTGCTTCGTAAAGGGGTCGCAATGGATCAGCTGGGGGTGTACGTGGTCGTCGCGTTGTTGGGGGCAGCATGGCTCATGTTCAGCGGTTGATCTTGGTGTTGCTGCTGGTGTTTGCTGGGTCAGCAGTTGCAGCGATTCCTCAACAGGCCGGTTGGCTGACCGGGGGGTCTCCGCCGTTTCCAACGTATCCGAATGGGACGCCAGGGGCGTCGAGGTGGGATGCGGACCGCACGGCTGGTTGCGTGGCGCAAAAGACGGCCTACATCGCGCAGTACAGCATCACGGGGGTATCCAGTCATAGCGTGCCGGGAGACCCGTCAGACAATGGATGCTCGTTCTTCACGACGATGCGCAGCGGCGTTCGCGTCAGTTTTTCATCAGTCGCGCTGAAGCAGTGTCCCGCGAACAGTACCGGTACCACGTCTTGTACTTGCAGTGTCGGGTACGTCGAGGACCCAACTAAGACCTCGTGCATTCCCAAGCCTGATGAGTGCGTACAACTTGCTGGTAAGGCGGCCGGTTCGAGGAACTGGAACGGCACTCAGGACTCTTTCACGTTCTGCGACGGCTGGAACGATATCGGCAGTGGCAAGTGCACAGCGACTGCGTGGAAGCAACTGAGCTGGGAGGACCCCAAGGGCTCGGGTAAGTATGTGTCGCAAGGTGATGCTGTGTACACGGGCAACCGAGCTACCTCGTGTACAGGCACGGGTGGGAGTGGTAGCGATCCAGCCGGCTCAACGCCGACGCCTGATAAGAATCCGCCAGTCAAGCCTGCCCCCGGGGAGGCTGCGCCAGCACCATGCCCGCCAGGTCAAGCTGCTGGGGATGTGAGCGGCACTCGTATTTGCGCGCCGGTCGGTTCCGACGTGCCGAAGTCGTCGACGGATAGCACCACTACGAAGAATCCGGATGGGAGCACTACGAAGTCGGACACCAAGACCGATTGCACTGGCAAGGATTGCACTGTGACGAAGGTCGATTGCACGACTGTTGCCGGTGCCGCAAGCGCTGACTGCAAGACGACCAGCACGACGTCTGATCAATCGGGTTTTTGCGGGAAAAGTGAGAACAAGGGCAACAAGGTGTGCCAAGGGCAGGGCGATGGTACGGGCTCTGGCTTTAGCGGGAATTGCGCCGCTGGGTTTGTAGCAAAGGGTGAGGACGCGGTGCTGAATGCGATGGCTCAGGAGCAGTACACCCGCAACTGCCAGTTCTTCGATACAACGGGCCCGGTGTCGCAGCAGTTCGCGGTCGAGTCCGCCAAGACAGGCGATCAGACAGGCAGCCTGCCCGGTAACTTCACGCAAGACCTGAGCGCTGGTGCCGATATGACCGACGCGCTCGGCGGTGGTGCTTGCCCGGCAGATCAAAACATTCCGATCACCGTTGGTGGTCGTACCTTCACGTTGTCTCTCGCGCTCTCGAAGTCTTGTCAGGGCTTGGAGTGGTTGGGCATCGCTCTTGTTGCCGCGACAGCCATCGCGTGCGCCTTCATCGTTTTCAGGGACTGACCTATGCCGTGGATCATTGCTGCCATTTGGACTGCTTTTCGGGCCATGTTGCCCTCGCTCACCGGCCAGCTTCTGCTCGCGCTCGGTATTGGTGTCGTCACCACCGTGGGCGTGAACGTGGGCATCAGTGCGTTCAAGTCTCAGATGCTTTCCGCGTTGCAGGGCTTGCCTGCGGTGTCTGTCCAGGTGCTGGGCTTGATGAAGGTCGGCGTGTGCGTCTCGATGCTGTTCGGTGCGCTCGTGTCCCGCATGGCACGAAAGGGCATGCAGGCCGCTGCTGGTGGTTCGATCAAGTCGTGGGTGAAGAAATGAGCGCGTTCCTCTGGTCATTCTGGCGTCCGCTGCTGCTCGCGCCGAAGCTTGGTTTTATTTACCTCACCACGGGCGCTAACGGTACCGGTAAGACCGCTTTCACGCTCAAGGCGGTCCGCGATATGCAGGTCAAGGACAACCGCCCTGTGTATTGGAATGGTCGCTTCGATCTGACTGAGGAGAAGCAAAAGGAATTCGGCTGGATCAAGATCGATGCCGATAAGTGGCAAGACGTGCCTGATGGGGCGATCTTCTTTTTCGATGAGTGCCACAACGACTTCCCCGATCGCAGCTCTGGCTCCAAGGTCCCCGAGCATGTCAAGATGCTTGGCGAGCATCGCAAGCGCGGCTTCGATTTCTTCCTGCTCACACAGCACCCCGGCAACATCGATCCGTTCATCCGCAAGATCATCGCCAGTCCGGGCTGGCACCGGCACCTCAAGCGCAATTTCGGTTCTTCGCTGATCAGCCACGTCGATTACCTTGCTGTGTGCGACCGGCCGGAGAAACCCGGTGCGGGAAAGGCTGGCACCGTCTCCATGAAGGCGCTGCCCAAGGACGTTTTCGGTTGGTACAAGTCCGCTGAACTGCATACCGCGAAGCTCAAGATTCCGCGTCAGGTCTGGGTCTTCCTCGCTGCGCTGGTTCTGATTCCGGTCTGCATCTACTTGACCTTCCAGTTTCTGCGCAAGTCCACTGCGCCGAAGGACGCGCAAGCTGCGGCGTCGTCGTCAGCCGCGGCTGGATCGGGGCAGGCCACCGCGCAGGGGCGCATCCGCACGGCGGGGGAATACATCGCCGACTATCAACCGCGCATTCCCTCGGTGATGCACACGGCGCCGGCCTACGACAAGCTTACGGAACCCAAGCGCGTTCCCGTGCCCGCCGCGTGCGTTCAGATGAAGTCCATCGGCTGCAAGTGCTATACCCAGGACGCCACGCCGTATCCGGTCGATCTGGCGATGTGTCAGCAGTTGGTTGCGCATGGGACGTTTCTCGCGTTCTTGCCCGAGGGGGACCGCAAGGTATCGGATGCGGCGTCAAAGCCTGCTGTAGGTCCGGAAACTGCTCTTCCTGCGCCTCCTGGCATCGTTTTGATCGATGGCGGCGGCAGTTCATCTGGGACGTCTACGACGGTTGCTGTCGCTCCGGCTGCGGACTCCAAGCCTCGCGTGCCGGCCGGTTCGAAGTGGTCGTTTCAGCCGGGCGGCTAGGCTTGTTTAGGGATGCGGTGCGGCGGTGGTATTGCTTCGATGAGATCGAATTTCGTTTCCGGTGTCTTCAGTCTGCGCGCATGTCGGGGAGTTGTGCGCTGATGTTCGGCTTGTTGCGTGCTGGTTCGCGGTTAGAGCGCAGGCCCTGTTGTGCATCGCGCATTCCGTCGCGCACGCCCCACCGGATTACGAGGTAGAGCAGGTACAGCATGATCAGTAGACCGATGATGCCTGCCGCTATTTCTGCGAGCCAGATTTGGGCAAGCATTCTGTCGAGCTCGGTTTGTCGCATCGCCTTCTCCTTTGCTGCAGTCTACAACTGCTTACTTTTGTGTGGTTGTTTTAGTTGGCTGCGTCTTGAGGCTGATGTGCGTCAGCGTGTTAGCTGTTGCCTATGACCGGTCAAATACGTTCATCTTTTGGCAATCTGCACGAGGGGTTTTAGATGCTTGTAGGGTATGCGCGTGTGTCCACCAGTGAACAAGAAACGCATTTGCAAATGGATGCTTTGCGCGCCGCGGGGGTAGAGCGGGTGTTTTCCGAAAAGGGTAGTTCGGTCGGCCCTCGGCCTGAGCTTCGGCGGGCTTTGTCCAGCATGTCCCGGGGCGACGTTCTGGTCGTCTGGAAGTTGGATCGGCTTTCTCGTGGGCTGAAGGATCTGCTGGATCTGTTGGATCAATTGAAGCTGAGCGGCTGCGGCTTCAAGTCGTTGACAGAGCCAATCGACACGACAAACCCGCTCGGTGTTTTCATGCTTCAGATTCTTGGAGCCGTGGCGCAGTTGGAGCGGTCGCTCATACGCCAGCGCGTTCTTGCTGGGCAGGTGTCTGCCTATCAGCGCGGGGTCAGATGGGGCGGGAGTTCTCGGAAGCTTGACGATGCGCAGGTCGAGGAGCTGCGTAGGCTTCGGGCTGATGGGTTCACCATCATGGAGCTGGCAGAGCTGTTCGGGATGGGGCGCTCAACCGTTTTCGACTATGTCAACGTTCGGAGGGTTAGCAAGCGTGAGCGGATGCCTGTGCTGGGCCCGTTGGTCGGTGGTGAGGCTGGGGTTTCTGGGCGGTCGCAGTGAGGATGAAAGTCCGGTTGAAGTAGGATGCGACGAACCCATTATCCGCACCAGGACCCCACTGTTTTCATGACCGAACCGACGCTTCATTACGTGGCGTGCGACGACGCCCAGGGCGGCCATCGCATGGCCTATTGGCAATGGGGCGACGCACGCAGTGCGCGTGTCGTGATCTGCGTGCACGGGTTGACGCGCCAGGGGCGCGACTTCGACGCGCTGGCCCAGGCCATCGTGGCGCGCGCCGGTGGCGATGTGCGCGTTGTCTGCCCCGACGTGGTGGGGCGCGGCCGCAGCGACTGGCTGCGCGATCCGGCCTTCTATCAAGTGCCGGTGTATGCGGCCGACATGGTCGCGCTGATTGCGCAACTGCAGCGCGAGCAGGCGATCGACACGCTCGACTACCTCGGCACCAGCATGGGTGGACTGATCGGCTTCGTGCTGGCGGGCCACAAGGAATTGCTGTTGGCGCGGCCGATACGGCGTTTCATCGCGAACGATGTCGGCCCGACGATCGAGCCTGCCGCCGTGCAACGCATCGGTGCCTATGTGGGGCAGAGCGGTCGCTTCGCCAGCGTGCAGGCGGCTGCGGATGCAATGTGGGCGCTGTCGACCACCTTCGGCCCGCACACGCCTGCTCAATGGCTGTCGCTGTCGCAGCACATGGTGGTGCCTGCCTCGCAACGCACGGCGGATGGTGCGGCCAAGGTCGATGCGGGCGACGACGACAAGGATTCCGGATCGTGGGTGCTTCACTACGACCCGGCCATCGGCGTTGCACTGCGTGCCATCACCCCCGAAGCCGCGGCGCAGGGCGGCGCGATCATGTGGAGCCTGTACGACGCCATCGATGCGCGCACATTGCTGCTGCGTGGCGCCGTCTCGGATCTGCTGTCGCGTGAAACGGCTTTGGCCATGACGCAGCGCGGCCCGCATGCAAAGCTGGTCGAGTTCGATGGCATTGGCCATGCGCCGACCCTGATCGATCCTGCACAGATCGCTGCCGTCACCGATTTCCTGTTCGATTGAGTGAGTGAAGCGTGAAGCGCGAGTCTTCGAGTCTCCAGACGGCACCCATGTCCGACATGGCCATGGTCGACTATCCGTTGTCCGCTGCAACGGCCGACCGCACGCCTGTGATCGAGAACATGCTCGCGCGTGCCCGGGCGTTCGCCGAGCCGCTGATTGCCGATGAGAAGCTGGACACCGGCGAGAACACGCTCGCGCATGCGGATGCAGTGGCCGCCATCGTTGCGAAGATGGGCGGCTCCGAGGCCATGCAGGCTGCGAGCTACCTGGTCTATTCCTGCCAGCACCTGAATCGTCCGCAGGAGGTGATCGCCAAGGTGTTCGGCGACAACTTCGCGGCGCTTGCGGTCGAGACCACCAAGCTGGTTCGCGTGCAGGAGCAGGCCCGTTCGGCCTCGCAGGGCAATCACCTGGAAGGCGCCGGCGCGCAGACAGAGAACGTGCGCAAGATGCTGCTTGCGTTCTCGCGCGACCTGCGCGTGGTGATGCTGCGGCTGGCTTCGCGGCTGCAGACCTTGCGGCATGCCGCCGCCAGCAAGCAGCCCGCGCCCGAGAGCGTGGCGCGCGAATCGCTGCAGGTGTTTGCGCCGCTCGCCAATCGGTTGGGCATCTGGCAGGTGAAGTGGGAGATCGAGGATCTTTCCTTCCGCTTTCTCGAACCTGAAACCTACAAGCTGATTGCGCGGCTGCTCGACGAGAAGCGCATCGAGCGCGAAGGCCATGTCGAGCAACTGCGCTCGCAGCTCGAGCACGAATTGCAGGCCGAGGGCGTGCATGCTGTGGTGCAGGGACGCCCGAAGAACATCTACAGCATCGTCAAGAAGATGCGCGGCAAGTCGCTCGACTTCGCGCAGGTGTTCGACATCCTCGCGCTGCGCGTGGTGGTGTCCGACGTCAAGGATTGCTATGCGGCGCTGGCCTGGGTGCATTCGCACTTTCAACCCATCGACGAGGAGTTCGACGACTACATCGCCCGGCCCAAGCCGAACGGCTACCAGTCGCTGCACACCGTGGTGCGGGAGCTGGTCGACGGCAAGCCGGGCAAGCCCATCGAGATCCAGATCCGCACGGAGGAAATGCACGACCACGCGGAGCATGGCGTGGCCGCGCACTGGGCCTACAAGGAAGCAGGGCACAAGGGCTATGCGGGCGTGTGGGCGAGCGGCGAGTACGACGCCAAGATCGCGGTGCTGCGGCAACTGCTGGCGTGGGAGCGGGATCTGTCGGGCGGCCTGCAAGGGCAGGGCCTGTTCGACGACCGCATCTATGTGTTGACGCCGGACGCGGCGATCGTCGAATTGCCGCAGGGCGCGACGCCGGTCGACTTTGCCTACACGGTGCACACCACGCTGGGCCATCGCTGCCGTGGTGCGCGTGTCGATGGCGCGATGGTGCCGCTCAATACGCCGCTGTCGAACGGGCAGACGGTCGAGATCATTGCGGCCAAGGAAGGCGGGCCGTCGCGCGACTGGCTCAATGCGGAGCTTGGCTATCTGGCCAGCCATCGCGCACGCGCCAAGGTGCGCGCATGGTTCAACGCGCAGATCACGCACGAGACCGTGGCGCGCGGACGCGAGGCGGTCGAGAAGCTGTTGCAGCGCGAAGGCAAGACGGCCATGCGGCTCGAAGACCTGGCTTCGCAGCTTGGCTTCAAGTCTGCGGACCATCTGTTCGAAGTCGTTGGCAAGGACGAGTTTTCACTGCGCAACATCGAGACGTTGTTGCGTCCGCCGGAGCCTGTGCCAGGGCCCGACGATGGCGTGCTTATCAAGAAGGCGCGCGGCAGCGAGAAGTCCGGCAAGGGCGGCGTGCTGGTGGTGGGCGTGTCTTCATTGATGACGCAACTCGCCAAGTGCTGCAAGCCCGCGCCGCCCGATGCCATTCGCGGCTTCGTCACCAGGGGCCATGGCGTCAGCGTTCACCGCGCCGATTGCAGCAACTTCCACACGATGGCCACGCGAGATGGCGAGCGTGTGATTGATGTTGAATGGGGCACTGCAAAGAAGGGCGCTGAAGTGCCGGTCTATGCGGTGGATGTGTCTGTGGAAGCCGCAGACCGCCAGGGCCTGCTGCGAGATATCTCCGATGTGTTCGCACGAGAAAAGATGAACGTGATCGGCGTGCAGACGCAATCGATCAAGGGCACGGCATGGATGACATTCACCGTGGAAATCGCCGATGCAGCGCGGCTCACGCAGGTGCTTGGCGTGGTCACTGCAGTGATTGGTGTGCGATCTGCACGTCGTCGCTAAAAAGCGCGTTTTCTCCTGCTACAATAACTGCTTCTCGGACACATCCTTAGGCGCGTAGCTCAGCTGGTTAGAGCACCACCTTGACATGGTGGGGGTCGTTGGTTCGAGTCCAATCGCGCCTACCAATTTCTGTTCAACCCCGGCCAACCACCGGACCCGTTGAACAGAGCTTTCACCGGGTTCCCCGGTGTTCAAATCGTCCCTTGTGATGACGCAGCAAAAGACCTTAGCCATGTTGTTGTGCTACCTTGGTCGTTCTGCAAATCCTCTCCAATTTTCTTGATAAGCGATTCGATGAATACGCGATCGACGCTGGTTGATCGGGCGCATGCCGACAAGCGCATGGCGGCACTGCTCAGGCAGGCTCCCATCGAGTTTGCGCGCGCCGTTTATGGCATCAACGACCATGCAAGCGGTCGAACCGACACGATGGCTGCACGCGAGGTGGCTCGCGCCGAGCGACAGGGCATGCCGCTGACCGAGGAGCGCGCCGAGCAGCGCGCCCGTGCCTACCTTCCGACATTGGGTCAGGAGCACTGCCCGCGCTGCTGGGTGGTCTATGGGCAGAAAACCCCTCTGCGTTTTCGCGATGCAATTGAAGAGCGTCCTGAGTCGGCTGCCTGCCACGCATGCGGTGCCGAGTACGCGACATCACCGGACTGAGCAATAGTGCGGGGTGCGGTCAGGGTAAACCTTGTCGCGGTGCAGCAAAACCGCTCCCTAGAATCATCCGATGACATGGGCATCCATGTGAAGGAGTTCGAAGTGCAGAGCAAGAAGTCCGGGGTCAAGCCGGTGCAACGTGTGATCAAGAAGTACCCCAACCGAAGGCTCTACGACACCGAGACATCCACGTACATCACGTTGACCGAGGTCAAGCAGCTGGTGATCCAGAATGCTCAATTCGTGGTGCGTGATGCCAAGACCGGCGACGACCTCACGCGCACCATCCTGCTGCAGATCATTCTCGAAGAGGAGGCGGGTGGCGCGCCGATGTTCACCGAGCCGGTGCTGGCCCACATCATCCGTTTCTACGGGCAGGCGATGCAGGGCTACATGGGTCCCTACCTCGAGAAAAATATCCAGGCAATGACCGAGGTGCAGGCCCAGCTTGCCGACAAGGCAGAAGGCCTGACCCCGGAGATGTGGTCGAAGTTCATGACCATGCAGTCGCCGATGCTCCAGGGGTTGATGGGCAACTACGTCGAGCAATCCAAGAATGTCTTCCTGCAGATGCAGGAGCAGATGCAGAAAAACACCGAGCAGGTATTGGGGGCCTTTGGCATCAAGCGTCCCTGAATGCCCCGCTGTCACCGATAGCTGGGACAATAGAGGCATATGAGCGAAGTTGCCTCCCCCGAACGTACGATCAAGCCGACCGCCCCCAAGGTCGGCTTTGTGAGCCTGGGTTGCCCCAAGGCCCTGACCGATTCCGAACTGATCCTGACCCGGCTGAGTGCCGAGGGCTACGAGACCTCCAAGACCTTCGAAGGTGCCGATCTGGTGATCGTCAACACCTGCGGCTTCATCGATGATGCGGTGAAGGAGAGTCTGGACACCATCGGCGAAGCGCTGGCCGAGAACGGCCGTGTGATCGTCACCGGCTGCCTGGGTGCCAAGACTGGCGACCAGGGCGGCAATCTGGTGCGCCAGATGCACCCGAGCGTGCTGGCCGTGACCGGTCCGCATGCGACGCAAGAAGTCATGGACGCAGTGCATGCGAACCTGCCCAAGCCGCACGACCCGTTCATCGACCTGGTGCCGAACGCCTTTGGCATCGCCGGCCTCAAGCTGACGCCGCGCCACTATGCGTATTTGAAGATCAGCGAAGGCTGCAACCACCGCTGCACTTTCTGCATCATTCCCTCGATGCGTGGTGACCTCGTGTCACGGCCGGTCGGCGATGTGCTCGGCGAAGCCAAGGCGCTATTCGAAGGCGGCGTGAAAGAACTGCTGGTGATCAGCCAGGACACCTCGGCCTATGGCGTCGACGTGAAGTACCGCACCGGGTTCTGGGACGGCAAGCCGGTCAAGACCCGCATGCTCGAGCTGGTGCGTACGCTCGGTGAAATCGCCGAGCCCTATGGCGCCTGGGTTCGTTTGCACTACGTGTACCCGTACCCGAGCGTCGACGAAATCATCCCGCTGATGGCGAGCGGCCAGGTGCTGCCGTACCTCGACGTGCCGTTGCAGCACAGCCACCCCGATGTGCTCAAGCGCATGAAGCGTCCGGCCAGCGGCGAGAAAAATCTAGAGCGCCTGGCGCGTTGGCGCGAGGTGTGCCCGGAGCTTGTGATTCGCAGCACTTTCATCGCCGGTTTCCCTGGCGAGACGGAGCAGGAGTTCGAGCATCTGCTCGACTTCATCCGCGAAGCGCAGATCGACCGTGCTGGTTGCTTTGCCTACAGCCCGGTAGAGGGTGCCACCGCCAACGACATCCCGGGCATGCTGCCCGAAGCCGAGCGCGAAGCGCGTCGGGCCCGATTCATGGAAGTCGCCGAGGCCGTGTCGATTGCCAAGCTGCGAAAGCGAATCGGCTCGACGATGCAGGTGCTGGTCGATTCAGCGCCCGGCATGGGCCGCAAGGGTGGAGTGGGGCGCACATATGCCGATGCGCCGGAGATCGACGGCACGGTTCGCCTGCTGCCGCCCGAGAAGATCAGCAAGACGCTGAAGGTCGGTGAGTTCACTCGCGCGCGCATCGTTGGCGCCGAGGGTCATGATCTGATCGCGCTGCCCGTTTGATGTTTCTGATTCAAGCGGACAAGAAAAAAGCCACCGGAGGCCGGTGGCTTGAATCGAATGACCTGGTAAGGGTCTGTTTGAATCTGGTGCCCAGAAGAGGACTCGAACCTCCACGATGTTACTCGCTAGTACCTGAAACTAGTGCGTCTACCAATTCCGCCATCTGGGCTATTTCTGCTTTTCAGCAAAGTCTTCGATTATACATATTTTGGCGCAGCCGTTTTGGCAGTGCGTCGAAATTTGGTGAATTTGCTCGTGCGCGCACGTGTCGTGCCGAAGTGCGCGGCTTGATCGCGTCGGTCGCTTGATGCGGATTCAAACGACCATGAAAAAAGCCACCGGAGACCGGTGGCTTGAATCGAATGACCTGGTAAAGGTCTGTTTAAACTTGGTGCCCAGAAGAGGACTCGAACCTCCACGATGTTACTCGCTAGTACCTGAAACTAGTGCGTCTACCAATTCCGCCATCTGGGCCCACATAACTGCAGAAGCAGGTATGTTTTGAATTTCAGGAAAGAAGGAGATCATATCAAAAATAATGTCACTTCCAGCGGCTTGCTGGATGAATTCGAAGGCACTGTCCAAGGACATCGCGATGGGCACGGCTTCGTGCAACGCGACGACGGCGAGGCAGACATCTATCTGCCCCCGAACGAGATGCGTGCAGTGCTTCACAAGGATCGCGTCAAGGCACGTGTCGTGCGACAGGACCGGCGCGGTCGTCCCGAGGGGCGCGTGGTCGAGATCGTCGAGCGTCCCGAGCAGCCGATCATCGGCCGCCTGTTGCATGAAGGCGGTATCTGGCTCGTCGCACCCGAGGACAAGCGCTACGGCCAGGATGTCCTGATTCCCAAGGGCGCGACCGGTCCCGCGAAAGTGGGGCAAGTCGTCGTGGTGCAACTCACCGAACCGCCGGCCCTGTTCGGCCAACCCGTGGGCCGCGTGAAAGAAGTGCTGGGCGAGATCGACGACCCCGGCATGGAAATCGAGATCGCCGTGCGCAAGTACGGCGTGCCGCATGAGTTTTCAGCGGAATGCCTGGCCGAGGCCAAGGCACTCCCCGAGAAGGTCCGTCCCGCCGACAAGAAGGGGCGCGTCGACCTGACCGACATTCCGCTCGTCACCATCGACGGCGAAGACGCGCGCGACTTCGACGACGCCGTGTACTGCGAGCCCGCGAAGGTGGGCCGTGGCAAAGGCTGGCGCCTGCTGGTTGCGATTGCCGACGTCAGTGCCTATGTGCAGACGGGCTCGGGCATCGACATCGACGCCTATGACCGCGCCACCAGCGTCTACTTTCCGCGCCGCGTCATTCCGATGCTGCCCGAGAAGCTGTCGAACGGCCTGTGTTCGCTCAACCCCGAGGTCGAACGCCTGTGCATGGTGTGCGACATGCTGGTCGCGGCCGACGGCGAGGTCTACGCCTACCAGTTCTATCCCGCCGTGATGTTCAGCCACGCGCGCTTCACATACACCGAAGTGGCCGCGATTCTCGGCAACACGCGCGGACCTGAAGCTGCCAAGCGCAAGGACCGCGTGAAGGACCTGCTGAACCTCGCCGACGTCTACAAGGCGCTGCTCAAGCAGCGCGGAAAACGTGGTGCGGTCGACTTCGAGACCACCGAAACGCAGATCATCTGCGACGACGCCGGCCGCATCGAGAAGATCGTGCCGCGCACGCGCAACGAAGCGCACCGACTCATCGAAGAAGCGATGCTCGCGGCCAACGTCTGCAGTGCCGATTTCATCGCCGAGAGCAAGCATCCGGGCCTGTTCCGTGTGCACGAAGGCCCGACGCCAGAGAAGAAAGAAATCCTGCGTGGCTACCTCAAGGCCATGGGCGTGGGCTTGAGCATCACCGACGATCCCAAGCCCGGCGAGTTCCAGGCGATTGCCGAAGCCACCAAGGAGCGCCCCGACTCGCAGCAGATCCACACCATGCTGCTGCGCTCGATGCAGCAGGCGATCTACACGCCGTTCAACAGCGGCCACTTCGGCCTGGCCTACGAGGCGTACACGCATTTCACCAGCCCGATCCGGCGCTACCCCGACCTGCTGGTGCACCGCGTGATCAAGGCGATTCTCAACAAGACGCGCTACCAGTTGCCGATGCTGCCGACGCCGGGCGAGGCGCATGCCAAACTGGCCAAGCGCCTGGCTTCGCGCGTGAAGGCGCCAACGACCAAGCCGCAAAAGGCGACGATCGCGCCCACCAAGGAAGTGCTGGCATGGGAGGCCGCGGGCCTGCATTGCAGCGCCAACGAGCGCCGTGCCGACGAAGCCAGCCGCGACGTCGAGGCCTGGCTCAAGTGCAAGTACATGCGAGAGCACCTGGGCGAGGAATACGGCGGCGTGGTCACCGCGGCCACGACCTTCGGCATCTTCGTCACGCTCGACGCGATGTATGTCGAGGGCCTGGTGCACATCACCGAACTCGGTGGCGAGTACTTCAAGTTCGACGAGATGCGCCAGGAGCTGCGCGGCGAACGCACCGGCATCCGCTATGCCATTGGCACGCGCGTGCGGGTGCAGGTGGGCCGCGTCGACCTGGACGGTCGCAAGATCGACTTCCGCCTCGTGCGAGAAGGCGAAGACCTGACGGCGCGTGCCATGAAGGACAAGGGTGCGACCTCGGGCGGCGTGCCGGTCAAGGCATCGGCCAAGCGCAGTTCGCGTCACAAGGCCGAAGCGAGCAGCGAGCAGCGATCTGACCGCGGCGCGGCCACAGTTGCCGCCGGGCCGCAGTCAGCCATGCAGGCCTTCAAGTCGGCAGTCAAGAAGGCCGCCAACAAGATGAAGGGGCGCAAGCCCCGTCGCGGATGACAAGCAAGCATCACCTCACACACGACAGACAAGCGAGAAGGAGACATTGAGCATGAGCGTTGAGAACAACAAGGGCCGCATCGCGATCGTCACGGGCGCGGGTTCGGGCATCGGCCGCGCGGCGGCATTGGCGTTGCTGGGCGACGGCTGGAGCGTGACCCTGGCCGGCCGCCGTCTGGAGCCGCTGGAGCAGGTGGCCGAGGAGTCGGGCGCTGGTGCGCGTGCCTTCGCTGTGCCTACCGACGTGGCGAATGCCGAGTCGGTGCAGGCTTTGTTCGCCGCTACCGTGGAGCGCTTCGGTCGTGTCGACCTGCTGTTCAACAACGCCGGCGTGGGCAACCCGCCGGGTCCGTTCGAGGACTGGACGCCCGAGCAATGGAAGGGCGTGGTCGACATCAACCTGAGCGGCATGTTCTTCTGCATCCAGCAGGCGTTCCGCACGATGAAGGCGCAAACGCCGCGGGGCGGCCGCATCATCAACAACGGCTCCATCTCGGCCACCACGCCGCGCCCGAATTCGGCGGCCTATACATCGACCAAGCATGCGGTCGAGGGCCTGACCAAGACGGCGTCGCTCGACGGTCGCAAGTACGACATCGCCGTGGGGCAGGTCGACGTGGGCAATGCCATGACCGAGCTGGCTTCGCGCATGGCCAAGGGCGTGCCGCAAGCCAATGGCGAACTCGCGATCGAACCGCTGATCGACGTCAAGATCGTCGGCCAGTCGGTGCTCTACATGGCGAACCTGCCGTTGGAAGCCAACGTGCTGTTCCACACCATCATGGCGACGAAGATGCCGTTCGTCGGACGCGGCTAAAGCAGGCTCAGACGGGCGCGCGGCGGGCCAGCGTGCCCGCCGTCAGCGGGGCTGCATCGGCGGGCCAGGTGTCTGCGATGTGGCCGTGTTGCCAGACGGCTTCTTGTGCTGCCTCGAAGGCTGGCTGATGGGCTGCCAGTGCGGCGCCGATCATGCCCGCCAGCACGTCGCCGGTGCCAGCGGTTGCGAGCCGGGCATTGCCGGTCAGGTTGATGACTGCGGGCGCATCGCCCGTGTCGGCAATCACGGTGCCGGAGCCTTTCAGGACCACCACAACGCTGAAGCGTGAGGCGAGTTCGCGGGCGGCGGCCAGCCTGTCGGCCTGGACATCACCGACCGTGCCGCCCAGCAGGCGTGCCGCTTCCAGTGGATGCGGCGTGATCACGGTGGCTCGCCCACGCTTTCCTCGCGATGCCAGTTGCGTTTGCAAGGCGCTATCAGCGGCAATGGCATTGAGCGCGTCGGCATCGAGCACCAAGGCCGCAGCCGTTGCCAGCACGCGCGGCAGCAATTCACGCACCGCCGTTCCGCCGCCACAGCCGCAGACCGCTGTCATGTCCGACAGGTCCAGCGCATGGGCCTCGCGCAGCATCAATTCGGGTTGCGACGTGTCGACCGCAGCGGCGCTCGGGTCGAGCAGCCCGACGAACACGCGGCCCGCGCCGGCGTGCAGCGCCGCGGAGCCGGCCAGCAGTGCGGCGCCGGCCATGCCGGGCGCGCCTCCGATCACGGCGACATCGCCATAGCTGCCTTTGTGCGACGCATGCGTGCGTGATTGAGTTTGGGGTGAGCCGGCAAGGCGCGCGATGGACCGGTCTGTGAGGGCGCCGTGCCCCAGGTCGTCGAACCAGACGGTGCCCGCTGCATCGCGTCCTTGGGCGGTGAAGAGGCCCGGCTTCAGGGTGAGGAAAGTGAGGCAGGTCCGAAGCGCTGCTGCGTCCGAGGGTGATTCGACGTTCAGCGAAAGAACGCCGGTGTCTGCGTTCAATCCGGACGGCACATCGACGCTCAACACTGGTTGCGCTGTCGCATGCATCCGTCGCAGCCACTCGGCGATCGTGCCTTCGGGGGCGCGGGAAGCGCCGATGCCGAGCAGCGCATCGATGGCCAGTTCGTACGCCTCGGGCGGGTTCGGCGCAAAGAGCACGCCCGCATCGCGTGCACGCTGCAGCGAGGCCTTTGCGTCCGGCGGCAGGCGGGCCTCGTCGCCCGCGAAAGTCACGACCGGAAAAAAGCCCCTGTGCCGCAACTGCGCAGCCGCTTCAAAGCCATCGCCGCCGTTGTTGCCCGGCCCGCAGGCCACCCAGATCGTGCGCGCATGCGGCGCGATGGCCGTGGCGAGCCGTGCTACCGCGAGGCCCGCGCGCTGCATCAGCATATGAGCGGGCAGGGCGGTTGCCGCAGCATGTTCGATGCGCCGCGTGGCTGCAATGTCGAACAGATCGGCGACGGTGGCGGGCGTGATGCGTTGCATCGATCCATTGTGCCGCCGGGGCAGCGGCGGCGTTATCAGCGCGTCACCTCTCTATCATCGAAAGATGAAGCTCAAAAGCCTTGGCTGGGTGTTGGTCCTGCTGCTCGTGGGGATCGCGGTCTTCGTGATCGCGGTGTTGGCATGGACGCTCGGGCTGGGTTGGGCTGCTGGCCTGCTGGGCATCGTGTGGGGCACGTTCGTGCTCGCGGAGTTCCGGCGTTGGCTGCCGTTGCGCGACCTGGCCTGGGCGGCGGGAGCTGGCTACGGTGTCAGCGTCATTCGATGGCTAGAAGTGCCGCTCGACGGGGGCGCCGTCATGCGCTGGCTGGTGATGGCTGGCTGTGCGTTGTGCCTGGTGTTTTTCGTGTGGATCGTGCCTGCGCTGCTGGGGTTGCTCGCCCAGAGGCTCAGGCCGCCAGCGGAACCCGAGCTGCCAGCCGAAGCACCGGCCAGCCCCGAGATGCTGCGCCGGTGGGACCCTAGAGACTGAGCCGTTCGACGCCCAGGCCTTCGAGATCGACTCCCGGGTCTTGTCCGCCGATCAGATCGCCCAGCACGCGCGCGCTGCCGCAAGACAGGGCCCAGCCGCTCGAACCGTGGCCGAGGTTGAGCCACACACCCGGAATGCCGCTGGCGCCCAGCACTGGCGGGCCATCCGGCAGCATGGGTCGTGCGCCTTTCCACTGCTGCACGCCCGATTGCAGTGTGGCCGCACCCGGAAACCAGTCGTGCAGCACCTTGTAGAGCGTCTGTACGGCGGCGGGATTCATGGTGTCGAGCGAGCCGCCGATTTCGGCACTACCGGCCACGCGCACGCGTTGGCCCAAGCGTGAAATCGCGACCTTGTAGCGCTCGTCCATGACCGCGCTGCGCGGCGCATTGAGCGGTTCGCGAATGGGTGCGCTGACGGAGTGGCCGTAGATTGGCGCCATCGGAATGCGCAGGCCCAGCGGGCGCAGCAGCGTGGCCGAAGCGAGGCCGGCGCACACCACGATGGCGTCGAAACGAAGGGCGTCCGAGCCGCTCGCCAGCGCCAGCGAAGTGGGCGCCGCGCGGCTCAGCGGCGCAATGTCGCAGTTGAAATGAAACTGCGCACCCAGCGCCTCGGCCTCCCACTTGAGAAGCAGCGCGAACTGGCGGCAGTTCGCCACTTCGTCTTCCGGCAGGTGGATGGCGCCGGCCAGCGGCGTGTCGGCGTTGAGGGCGGGCTCGATCAGCCGGGCTTCGTCGGCATCGACTTCCTTGAACACGCTGCCGGCAGCGCGCAGCACGTCGAGCCCGGGCTGGATCAGCTTTTTCTCGCGCTTGGAGCGCAGCAGCACCAGGTAGCCGTCGCTGCGCTCGTAGCTGAGTTCGCGCGCCTCGGTCACTTCGTGCAGCCGGGTGCGGCTGTAGAAAGCCAGGCGCTGCATGCGGGCGCGGTTGGCCAGGTAGGTTTCGAGCTTGCAGGCTTTTTGCCAGCGCGACATCCAGCCGATGTCGCGCGAATTCAGCGGCCAGCGCAGCTTGATCGCGCCATGCGAGGAGAGCAACGAGCGCAGTACCTTGCCGCGCATGCCGGGTGCGGCCCATGGCGTGACGTATCCGGGTGCGACCACGCCGGCATTGGCGAAGCTGGCTTCTTCTGCGGCGGCGCCGCGGCGCTCGAAAACGGTCACTTCATGGCCGTCGGAAACCAGTTCCCAGGCGGTGGTGACGCCGATGATGCCGGCGCCCACGATCGCGATTTTCATTGAGTGTTCTAGATAAAAGAGGCAGCTGTCGCCCGTGGAGTGGGCGAATGCAGCTATTGATTTTGCAGCGTGCGCTCGGCCTGCAGCGCAATCGCGAGCACGGCGTCGTCGCGCAGCGCGGCATGCCACAGCATCAGGCCGACCGGCAATTCGCCGGCGGCGTGGCAGGGCAGCGAGATGGCGCAGCCGTCGAGCATGTTGATGATCGACGGATTGCGCAGCAACAGCGCGTTGATGCGGAAAAATTCTTCATCGCGCTCGGCGCCCGGGGCCACGCTTGCGATGGAGGGGGCGGTGATCGGCACCGTGGGCGACAGCACGGCGTCGAAAGGCGACAGCGCTTTTTCGACGCGGGCGATCCAGTCGCGGCGGGCGTGGATCAGGTCGATGTATTCGTGCGCCTTCATGCCGGCGCCGCGCAGGATGCGCTGGGCCACGCGCGGGTCGTAGCCGGCGCCGCTGCGTTCCAGCAACAAGCGGTGCCAGGCGTGGGACTCGGCCGCAGAGAAGCCGCCGGTGGCGTTGATGGCCGGCAGGTCGGCCAGTTCGGGCAACTCGATCTCTTCGATGCGGGCGCCTGCGGCGCGCAGCGCTTTCAGCGAGCGTTCGAAGGCGGTGGCCACGGTGGGCTCGATGCCGTCGAAGAACACGTTCTTCACGATGGCCAGCCGGTAGGCGCTCAGCGAGGCCGAGCCGGCGGTCACGCGCCGTGCGGCCAGGATTTCGTGCGCGGTGATGGCGTCGCGCACCGAGCGCGTCATGGCGCAGACCGTGTCGAGTGTGGTCGACAGCGGCAGCGCGCCGTCGGCAGGGGTCAGCCGGGCCGTGTTCTTGAAGCCGACGATGCCGTTCAGCGCCGCCGGAATGCGGATCGAGCCACCGGTGTCGGAGCCCAGGCCGATGAAGGCTGCTCCGCTGGCAACCGAAATCGCCGCCCCGGACGACGAGCCGCCCGGGATGCGCGGCGTGGCGAGGTCACTCACGTTGGCTGGCGTGCCGTAGTGCGGGTTGACGCCGACGCCCGAGAACGCAAATTCGCTCATGTTGGTGCGGCCGGTCAGCACGCCGCCCGCCGCGCGCAGCCGCGCGACCGCGAGGGCATCGGCCTTGGCGGCCGGGGCGTGGGACAACACCATCGAGCCGGCGGGCGTTGGCTGGCCGGCGACGTCGAACAGATCCTTCGATGTGAAGGCCAGCCCGGCGAGCCTGCTTTCGGGTGCGGACGCGGCGGCCGCCTGGCGAGCCTCGTCGAACATGGTGCGGGTGAAAACGTGGGCGCAGGCCGGGGAACCGGAGATGTCGATGGCGCGCTCCATTTCGGTGCGCGCATCGGAGGAGCCGCCTGCCAGAAGGGAAAGACGGGTGGCGTGAAGGTCGTTCATGGGTGGCTGCTGCTGCCGCGTGGACGGCTCGGGTTCAGGAAAGAGGGGTGTCGGCCGTGCTATACTCTTTGGGTTTCGCTGGTCGAGCGACGGCTCCCGTTGCATCCAGTCAAACACATCCGCAAACCGGCCCAATCAAGGTGTTGTGACTCCATTCAGAAGGAGCGCAAAACGGGCTGGATTTTAGACCCAACCTTTGGAGTAATTTCAATGTCTACCACCATGCGCGAAATGCTGGAAGCCGGTGTCCACTTTGGTCACCAAACCCGCTTCTGGAACCCCAAGATGGCTCCGTTCATCTTCGGTCACCGCAACAAGATCCACATCATCAACCTGGAAAAGTCGCTCCCGATGTTCCAGGACGCGATGAAGTACGCCAAGCAACTCACCGCCAACCGCGGCACGATCCTGATGGTCGGCACGAAGCGTCAGGCCCGTGAAATCGTGGCGGCTGAGGCCCGTCGCGCCGGCGTGCCTTTCGTCGACACCCGCTGGCTCGGCGGCATGCTGACCAACTTCAAGACCGTCAAGACCTCGATCAAGCGTCTGAAGGACATGAAGGCCCAGCAAGAAGCCGGCCTCGACAGCCTGAGCAAGAAAGAACAGCTGACGTTCTCGCGCGAAATCGCGAAGCTCGAAAAGGACATCGGCGGCATCCAGGACATGGCTGCGCTGCCGGACGCGATCTTCGTGATCGACGTGGGCTTCCACAAGATCGCCGTGGCTGAAGCCAAGAAGCTCGGCATTCCGCTGATCGGCGTGGTTGACTCCAACCACTCGCCCGAAGGCATCGACTACGTGATCCCCGGCAACGACGACTCGTCGAAGGCTGTGATGCTGTACGCCCGTGGTATCGCCGACGCGATCATCGAAGGCCGCAACAGCGCCGGCGGTGATGTGGTCAAGGCCATCGCCGAAGGTGGCAGCGACGAATTCGTTGAAGTCGAAGAAAGCGCTTCGGCCTGATTGGCGCGCTCGCGAGCCTGAAGAAGGGGCTTTGGTGCCCCTTTTTTTTAACCTGATTTTTGGATTTACGGAGATACAACAATGGCTGCAATCACCGCAAGCATGGTCGGCGAACTGCGCGCAAAGACCGACGCGCCGATGATGGAATGCAAGAAGGCCCTGACCGAGGCCGACGGCAACATGGAAAAGGCCGAAGAGCTGCTGCGCATCAAGCTCGGCAACAAGGCTGGCAAGGCATCGGGCCGCATCACCGCCGAAGGCGTGGTCACGGCTTATGTCGACGGCGCTGTCGGCGGCATGATCGAGATCAACTGCGAAACCGACTTCGTCACCAAGAACGACAGCTTCCTGGCCCTGGCCAATGCTGCCGCGATGCTGGTCGCCAAGCACAACCCCGCTGACATCGCTGCGCTGGGCGCGCTGGCTTACGCGCAAGACGGCTTCGGCCCCACGCTCGAAGACGTGCGCAAGGGCCTGATCGGCAAGATCGGCGAGAACATGAGCTTCCGCCGCTTCAAGCACTTCACGGGCAACGGCAAGCTGGCTTCGTACCTGCACGGTACGCGCATCGGCGTGATGGTCGAGTTCGAAGGCGACGACGCGTCGGCCAAGGATGTCGCAATGCACATCGCCGCCATGAAGCCGGTCGCCATCCAGGCGTCGGACGTGCCTGTCGAGCTGATCGAAAAAGAGCGCGCCGTGGCTGCCGGCAAGGCTGCCGAAGACCGCAAGGTTGCCGAAGCTGAAGGCAAGAAGCCCCAGCCCGACGACATCGTTGCCAAGCGCATCGAAGGCGGCGTGCAGAAGTACCTCAAGGAAGTCTCGCTGCACAACCAGCCGTTCGTGAAGAACGACAAGCAGACCGTCGAGCAGATGCTCAAGGCCGCCGACACCTCGATCAAGGGTTTCACCCTGTACGTGGTCGGCGAAGGCATCGAAAAGAAGGTCGACGACTTCGCTGCCGAAGTGGCTGCGCAAGTTGCTGCCGCCAAGGCTGCTGCCTGAGCCAGCAGCCACAAAAGCGGCGGTGCGCGAACGCGTGCCGCCGCTTTTTCACCGCTACGTTTTACACTCGCCCCCGCCAACTCAAGGAAAATGCCCATGTCTGATGCCCGCCCAGCCCACAAGCGAATCTTGTTGAAGCTGTCGGGAGAGGCATTGATGGGCGATGACGCCTTCGGCATCAACCGCGCCACCATCGTCCGCATGGTCGAGGAAATCGCGGAAGTGGTGAACATGGGCGTCGAGGTGGCCGTGGTCATCGGCGGCGGCAACATCTTTCGCGGTGTCGCAGGCGGCTCGGTCGGCATGGACCGCGCCACGGCCGACTACATGGGCATGCTGGCCACCGTGATGAACGCGCTGGCGCTCGCCGACGCCATGGACAAGCAGGGCCTGGTGGCCCGCGTGATGTCCGCCATTGCCATCGAGCAGGTGGTCGAGCCCTATGTGCGCCCCAAGGCCCTGCAGTACCTCGAAGAGGGCAAGGTCGTGGTGTTCGCGGCCGGCACGGGCAACCCGTTCTTCACCACCGACACGGCCGCTGCGCTGCGCGGTGCCGAAATCGGCGCCGAGCTGGTGCTCAAGGCGACCAAGGTCGACGGCGTCTATTCCGCCGATCCCAAGACCAACCCCAATGCAACGCGCTACGTCTCGCTGACTTTCGACGAGGCGATTGCGCAAAATCTCGGCATCATGGACGCCACGGCCTTTGCGCTGTGCCGTGACCAGAAGCTGCCGATCAAGGTGTTCTCGATTCTCAAGAATGGCGCGTTCAAACGTGTCGTGATGGGCGAGGACGAAGGCACGCTGGTGCATGCCTAGGAGTATTTGAGATGACCATTGCAGACATCCGCAGTGCGACCGACGCGAAGATGAACCAGTCGCTCGCCGCATTCCAGAACAACCTCACCAAGATCCGTACGGGCCGTGCCAATTCGGCGCTGCTCGACTCGATCCACGTCGACTACTACGGCTCGCAAGTGCCGCTGAGCCAGGTGGCAAACGTGTCGGTGCTCGACTCGCGCACCATCAGCGTCCAGCCCTGGGAAAAGGGCATGGGCGCCAAGATCGAGAAGGCCATTCGCGAAAGCGACCTGGGCCTGAACCCTGCGTCGATGGGCGACCTGATCCGCGTGCCGCTGCCCGCCATGAGTGAAGAGCGCCGCAAGGAAATGACCAAGCTGGTCCGTAACGAAGGCGAAACCGCCAAGATCGCCACGCGTAACCTGCGCCGCGATGCGAACGAATCGGTCAAGAAGCTGGTCAAGGACAAGCTTGCTTCCGAAGACGACCAGAAGCGTGCCGAAGCCGAGATCCAGAAGGTCACCGACCGCCACATCGCGGAAATCGACCGGCTGGTCGCGGCCAAGGAAGCGGAGATCATGGCCGTTTGAGGCCTGCCATGGCCTCGTCATCGCCGCGCATTCCCCACCACATTGCCATCGTCATGGACGGCAATGGTCGTTGGGCGACGCGGCGGTTCTTGCCTCGCGTGGCGGGGCACAAGCAGGGCGTCGAATCGCTGCGCCGATGCGTCAAGGCCTGTGCCGACCGCGGTGTGGGCGTGCTCACGGTGTTTGCGTTCTCTTCCGAGAACTGGAATCGGCCTGTCGAAGAGGTTTCCGGGCTCATGGAACTCATGGTCGGTGCGCTCGCTCGTGAAGTGCCCCGGCTCAGCAGCGACGGCGTGCGGCTGCATTTTGTCGGCGAGCGCGCCGGCCTGTCGCCCAAGATGGTGAAGGGCCTGGTCGATGCCGAGGCCGCCACCGCGCAGAACACGCGCATGGTGCTCAACGTCTGCTTCAACTATGGCGGGCGGTGGGACATTGCGCAGGCGGCCGCCAAGCTGACGGAGCGGGGCGAGGCCATCACCGAGCTCAGCCTCGATCGCGCGATGGCCTTGGCCCACGTGCCCGACCCTGACCTGTTCATCCGCACCGGCGGTGAGCAGCGGTTGTCCAATTTCCTGCTCTGGCAAAGTGCCTACGCCGAGCTGTTCTTCAGCGACAAGCTGTGGCCCGAATTCGACGAGGCCGCGCTGGACGAGGCCATCGCCGCGTTCCAGGGCCGCGAGCGCCGCTTTGGCCAAACCTCGGCACAGGTCTCGACGGCCACGGCCTGAAGACCCCAACACCTCCCGCATGCTCAAACAACGCATCCTCACGGCGATCGTGCTGCTCGCGATCCTGCTGCCGGCGCTGTTCTACCGAAACTACATTCCCTTTGCCTGCGTGATGCTCGTGCTGATCGGCGCGGGGGCGTGGGAGTGGGGGCGCCTGAATGGCTACGGCCAGAAGGTGTCGCTGTTCTTGGGCGCCGAGACCGTGTTGCTCTGCGGGCTTTCGTGGTGGCTGGGCTTGCTCGAACAGCCGCTGGTATTGATGTGGACCTTGGCCAGCGCGGCCTGGGTGCTGGGCGGCGCGGCGCTTTTGCGCGTGGCGGTGCCTGGCTGGCCGCGAATTCCCCGCGGGCTGCGATTGGTCGGCGGCCTGTTGGCCCTGTGGGTCGCGTGGCTGGCTGCGGTGCAGGCGCGCATGGTCGGTATCAACTTCCTGCTGTCGATCCTGGTGCTGGTGTGGGTGGCGGATGTGTTCGCCTATTTCGCCGGCCGTGCATTCGGTCTCAGGTTCACCCGCAACAAGCTCGCGCCTGCCATCAGTCCGGGCAAGAGCTGGGAAGGTGTCTGGGGCGGAATGATCGGCGTGGTGGTGCTGGCCTTTGCCTGGACTTGGGCCGACAAGGCCGCTGGCGCAACCGTTGCCAGTCTCTACACCCGCCTCAATGAGCGCGGCTGGTGGCTGCTGTTGCTGGGCGCTGTTTTTCTCGCTGCGATGAGCGTCGTGGGCGATCTCGTCGAATCCCTGATCAAGCGCAGTTCCGGTGCCAAGGACAGCAGCCGGCTGCTGCCCGGCCACGGCGGTGTGCTCGACCGGGTGGATGCTCTCTTGCCGGCGCTTCCCATTGCCATGATGCTGGCCTTCCTGTGAACACTCCCAAACAACGCGTGACGGTGCTTGGCTCGACCGGCTCGGTCGGCGTCAGCACGCTCGACGTCATTGCACGGCACCCCGAGCGTTTCGAGGTGTTTGCGCTGTCCGCTGCCACCAAGGTGGACGAACTGCTTGCGCAGTGCGCGCAGTTTTCGCCGCGCTTTGCAGTCATGGCGAGCGCGCCGCATGCGGCGATGCTGGCTGAGAAGATCAAGCAGAGTGGATTGACGACGCACGTCCTGACTGGCATTGATGCTATTGAAAAGATAGCATCTCATGAAGAGGTCGACGCTGTCATGGCTGCCATCGTCGGTGCTGCAGGGCTTGGCCCGTGCCTGGCTGCCGCGCGCGCCGGCAAGCGCTTGCTGCTGGCCAACAAGGAGGCCCTGGTCGTCGGCGGCGAACTCTTCATGCGCACGGTCCGCGAGGGCGGCGCCACGCTGCTGCCAATCGACAGTGAGCATTCGGCCATTTTCCAGTCGCTGCCTGAAGACCCGTCCACGTGGTCGCGCCGCATCGACAAGATCATCCTGACAGCCTCGGGCGGCCCATTCCGAACCCGTGCCCCCGAAACCCTGGGAACGGTGACGCCGGAGCAGGCGTGCGCCCATCCGAACTGGGTCATGGGCCGCAAGATCTCGGTCGATTCGGCCACGATGATGAACAAGGCGCTGGAGGTGATCGAAGCGCGCCATCTGTTCAGCGTCACGCCTGAACAGATCGAGGTGGTCATTCATCCGCAGAGCGTGGTGCATTCGATGGTGCAGTTCACCGACGCCTCTGTCATGGCGCAACTCGGCACCCCCGACATGCGGGTGCCGATCGCGGTAGGCCTGGCGTGGCCTGAGCGCATCGAGAGCGGTGCGGCGCGCCTCGATTTCCGTCAGATGGCATCCCTGAGCTTCGAAACCCCGGACGCCGCGCTCTTCCCGGGATTGGGCTTGGCTTGGCACGCACTGCGCGCTGCACCGGGCACCACTGCGGTGTTGAATGCCGCCAATGAGGTGGCCGTCGAGGCCTTCCTGGACCGGCGCCTGCGTTTTGATCGGATTCATGCGGTCAACATGGAAACTTTGGAGAGGGTCTCCCCCTCCAAGCCGGCATCGCTGGCGGATCTGCTGGCGCTCGACGCCAGCGCCCGTGCAGCGGCCAACGCTGCGGCACTGCGTTTCGCAGCCTGACTGAACCCGTAGCCCTCAAAGGTCCCGCATGCTTACTGTCGTAGCCTTTGTTGTCGCGCTCGGTGTCCTGATTGCAGTGCACGAATATGGGCACTACCGCGTCGCGGTGGCCTGTGGCGTCAAGGTCGAGCGTTTCTCGGTCGGGTTCGGAAAAGTACTGTTCCGTTGGCAGCCCAAGCGCCAGCATCCGGGACAGGCAACCGAATTCGTCATCGGCGCCTTCCCCCTGGGCGGCTACGTGAAGATGCTCGATGAGCGTGAAGGACCGGTTGCGCCGGAAGAGCGCCACAGGGCTTTCAACACCCAGCCGCTGCGTTCCCGCGCAGCCATCGTCGCTGCCGGCCCGATCGCCAACCTGTTGCTCGCTGTCGTGCTTTACACGGCGGTCAACTGGATCGGTGTGCAGGAGCCGGTCGCCAAGCTGGCGCGACCAGTGGCGGCCTCGCTGGCTGAGGCCGCGGGCCTGCGCGGGGGCGAGCAGATCACCCGGGCGGGTTTCGATGGCGGCCTGTCGCCCGTCCAGTCTTTCGAGGATCTGCGCTGGCGCATGACGCGCGGTGCGCTCGACGGTCATGACCTGACACTTGAAGTGGCGGGCGAGGGAGGTCGCCCTGCGCGCCAACTGGTGCTTCCTCTGAGCCGCATCGAGACCCGCGATGCCGATCCGCAGATGTTCCGCAAGATCGGCGTGCTTGCTCCGCTGACACGTCCCGAGATCGGGGAGGTCATGGCAGGTGGCGCGGCCGAGCGCGCTGGACTTCGCAATGGTGACCTGGTGCGCGCCATTGGCAGCACGGCCATCATCGACGGGCAGCAGTTGCGTGAGGTGATTCGTGCCTCGATCGATGGCGATCAGCCGCGGAGCCAGACCTGGCAGATCGAACGCGGCGGCCAGCCGCTCACGCTCGAAGTGAAGCCCGAAGTGCGCGAAGAGAACGGCGCGAAGGTCGGCCGTGTGGGCGCCTATGTCGGGGCTCCACCCGAAATGGTGACAGTGCGGCAAGGTCCGGTCGACGGCGTCTGGCGTGGCGTCGTGCGCACCTGGGAGGTGTCTGCGCTCACCGTGCGCATGATGGGCAAGATGGTGATTGGCGAAGCTTCGCTCAAGAACCTGAGCGGCCCGCTCACGATCGCAGACTATGCAGGCAAGTCTGCCAGTCTTGGCTTTACCCAGTACCTGGTCTTCCTCGCGCTCATCAGCGTGAGTCTGGGCGTGCTCAATCTCATGCCGCTGCCGGTCCTCGATGGGGGGCACCTGATGTATTATCTTTGGGAGGGCCTGACTGGCAAAAGCGTCTCCGACGCCTGGATGGAACGGCTTCAGCGCGGCGGTGTCGCTTTGCTGCTGGTCATGATGTCGGTTGCACTCTTCAACGACGTCACGCGGCTCTTTGGTTAACTTTCTGCTGGCCCCTTCCGTGCCGGCTCAATTCACAGATGAACAAAAACTTCAGTCGCTTTCGCCTGCGTAGCGTTGCCGCGGTGGTTGCCAGCGCTTTGGCAGCCACAGCAGCTTGGGCCATCGAGCCCTTCACGGTACGCGACATTCGCGTCGAAGGCTTGCAGCGCGTCGAGGCCGGTACGATCTTCGCGTCGCTGCCCCTGCGCGTCGGCGATACCTACAGCGACGAGCGCGGTTCCGCCGCGATCCGCGCGTTGTTCGACCTGGGGTTGTTCAAGGATGTGCGCATCGACGTGAACGGCAATGTGCTGGTGGTGATCGTCGAAGAGCGGCCCACCATTGCAGACGTCGATTTTGTGGGCGCCAAGGAATTCGACAAGGCAGCGCTGCAAAAGGCACTGCGCGAGATTGGCCTGACCGACGGGCGTCCGTTCGACAAGGCCCTGGCCGACCGCGCCGAGCAGGAGCTCAAGCGCCAATACGTGAGCCGCAGCCTCTACAACGCGCAGGTCGTGACCACCGTCACGCCCATCGAGCGCAACCGCGTCAACCTGACGTTCACCGTCACCGAAGGCGAGTCGGCTCGCATCCGTGAAGTCCACGTGGTCGGCAACAAAGCCTTCAGCGAATCGACGCTGCTCAGCTTGTTCGACCAGGACAGCGGCGGTTACCTGAGCTGGTATACCAAGTCCAACCAGTACTCGCGCGCCAAGCTCACCGCCGACCTTGAAACGCTGCGCTCGTACTACATCACGCGCGGCTACCTTGAGTTCCGCATCGATTCGACCCAGGTTGCCATTTCGCCAGACCGCAAGGACCTGACGGTGACGGTCAACATCACCGAAGGCGAGAAGTTCGTGGTGGCGGGCGTCAAGCTCGATGGCAACTACCTCGGCCGCGATGATGAATTCAAGTCGTTGATCACGATCAAGCCGGGCGAGCCCTACAACGGCGATCAGGTCACCGAGACCACCAAGGCCTTCAACGACTATTTCAGCTCTTTCGGCTATGCCTTTGCCAAGGTGCAGGCGCGTCCCGAAATCGACCGCGCCAACAACCGCGTCACGTTGACGCTGCAGGCCGAGCCTTCGCGCCGCGTCTATGTGCGCCGTGTTTCTGTTGGCGGGAACAACAAGACACGCGACGAAGTGATCCGGCGCGAATTCCGCCAGTTCGAAGCCTCCTGGTACGACGGCGACAAGATCAAGCTCTCCCGCGATCGCGTGGACCGCCTTGGCTTCTTCACCGATGTGAACGTCGAGACGCAGGAAGTGGCGGGCACGCCCGACCAGGTGGATCTGGTCATCAATGTGGTCGAGAAGCCGACCGGTAGTCTCCAGCTCGGTGCGGGTTATTCGAGCTCGGACAAGGTGGCGTTGACCTTCGGTATCTCGCAGGAGAACGTGTTCGGCTCGGGCAACTTCCTGGGTGTGCAGGTCAACACCAGCAAGTACAACCGCACGCTGTCGCTGACCACGACCGATCCTTACTTCACCAAGGATGGCATCTCGCGCACCATCAGCGTCTATCACACGACGACCCGTCCGTATTCGACGACTATCGATGGCGACTACAAGCTGGTCAATCAGGGCGCATCGATCCGCTTTGGCGTGCCGTTCAGCGAAGTCGACACGGTGTTCTTCGGCGTGGGGCTTGAGCGGTATGCATTCAATCCGAATACGTCCACGGCGTTCGCTGGGCTCACAACGCCGCGGTCTTACCTCAATTATTTCGGATGCCAGCTCAACCAGGCCCCGATTCCCAACGGATTCCTGCCCGCGACGCCTATCGGTTTCGCTGTGACCGGTTGCTCGACTGACAGTGTCTGGGGCGTGCCGCTGACTGTGGGTTGGGGGCGCGACAGCCGCGACAGCGCGCTGATTCCGACCAGCGGGGTGCTCCAGCGTGCCAATCTGGAATTGGGGATTGGTGGTGACATGAAGTACATCAAGACCAACTACCAGTACCAGCAGTTCTTCCCGATCAACAAGCAGTACACCGTTGCGATCAATGGCGAGGTCGGTTACGCCAAGGCGCTGGGCGGCAAGGTCTACCCGATCTTCAAGAACTTCTATGCTGGTGGTTTGGGGTCGATTCGCGGCTTTGAGCAAAACTCGCTGGGCCCGCGCGATGTGCCGCTTCTGGGCCAAACTGAAGGCGCCGCATTGGGCGGTACCAAGAAGGCCATCTTCAGTGCCCAGCTCAGCACACCATTCCCGGGTGCTGGCAATGACCGCACGCTGCGTCTGTACAGCTTCTTCGACATCGGCAATGTGTTCGGCTCGCGTGCTGCCGGCCTCACTGATGCACAGTGGAAGGCGCAGAAGAAGTTGCGCGCTTCGGTGGGTGTCGGTATCAGCTGGATTTCGCCGCTCGGTCCACTGAGCCTTGCTTATGCCTTCCCTGTCATGTCCCAAAAGGAAGTGCTGGATCCTGCCACTGGTTTCATCCAGATCCCGAAGGATAGAATCCAGCGCCTCCAATTCCAGATCGGAACGTCTTTCTAAATGAAGCATTTGATTCGCGCCGCAGCAGGTGCGTTGTTGGTCCCCGTTTTCCTGCTCGCTGCTGCGCCTGCTCAGGCGCAGGAAACCTTTCGCATCGGGTTCGTGAATCCGGACCGCGTGCTGCGCGAAGCGCAGCCCGCCAAGGCTGCCCAGGCGAAGCTCGAAGCCGAGTTTCTCAAGCGCGAAAAGGATTTGACGGCGCAGGGCGACGCACTGAAAACGGCCTCGGAGAAGTTCGAGCGCGAGGCGCCGACGTTGTCTGAAAGCCAACGGGTTTCGCGTCAACGTGCACTCGTCGACCAGGACCGCGATTTCCAGCGCAAGCGCCGTGAATTCCAGGAAGACCTGAACGCCCGCAAGAACGAAGAACTCCAGCAGGTCTATGAACGTGCCAACCGTGTGGTGAAGCAGGTGGCGGAAGCTGAAAAGTACGACGCCATCTTGCAGGAAGCGATCTACATCAATCCGAAGCACGACATCACCGACAAGGTGATCAAGGCGCTGAACGCCTCGGCGGCCGGCTCTTCTGCGCCTGCGGCCGGCAAGTAACGCCGCGAACCGGCGTGTCGCTGCAGCTCGGAGCCATTGTTGACGCCCTCGGGGGCGAGCTTCATGGGGACGCCACGCTGTCCATCGAGCGGCTTTCACCGCTTCAGAATGCACAGCCCGACGCGCTCAGCTTCCTGAGTCATCCCAAGTACCAACAGGAGCTGGCGGCCTCGAAGGCTGCCTGCGTGATCGTGTCGCCTGCCATGCGCGAGGCAGCCGAGGCACGTGGCGCATTCATCGTCACGCCCGATCCCTATTTCTACTTCGCGCGCCTGACACAGCTCTGGAAGGCGCATCACGCGCGTCCGGACGCCGATCGCATTCACCCCAGCGCGGTAATCCATGCCGAAGCGCAAGTCGACGCCACGGCGCGCATCGGCGCGCTTTGCGTGGTGGAGCGGGGCGCACGCATTGGCGCAGGCACGGTATTGAAGTCGCGCGTGACTGTCAGTGAAGACTGCACCATCGGCGAGCGTTGCCTGCTACACCCGGGCGTGGTCATCGGGGCCGATGGCTTCGGCCTCGCGTTGCATGAAGGTCAGTGGGTCAAGATCGAGCAACTGGGCGCTGTGCGCATCGGCAACGACGTCGAGATCGGTGCCAACACCTGTATCGACCGAGGCGCGCTCGACGACACCGTGATCGAAGACGGTGTGAAGCTCGACAACCTGATCCAGATCGGCCACAACGTGCGTGTCGGCAAGAACACCGCCATGGCCGGCTGTGTCGGCGTGGCCGGCAGCGCCACCATCGGCGCGAACTGCACCTTTGGCGGCGGCGCCATCGTGCTGGGCCATCTGACGGTGGCCGATGGCGTGCACGTGTCCGCCGCCACCACGGTAACCCGTTCGATTCACAAGGCCGGCCAGTACACCGGCATGTTTCCCATCGATGACAATGTGAACTGGGAAAAGAATGCGGCAACGCTCAAGCAGTTGCACAGCCTGCGCGAACGACTGAAGGCGCTGGAGAAAGCCCTCTCGAAAAAATGACGACGATGCAGGAACAGAACATCATGACGACGACGCTCGATATCCACCAAATTCTCAAGTTGCTGCCGCATCGCTACCCGTTCCTTCTGGTGGACCGGGTGCTCGACATGGAAAAGGGCAAGCGCATCACGGCACTGAAGAACGTGACGATGAACGAGCCCTTCTTCAACGGCCATTTCCCACATCGTCCGGTGATGCCGGGCGTGCTGATGCTCGAAGCCATGGCGCAGGCCGCGGCGCTGCTGTCGTTCCACTCGCTCGACATCGTGCCGGACGACAACACCGTCTACTACTTCGCGGCCATCGACGGCGCGCGTTTCAAGCGGCCTGTGGAGCCGGGCGACCAGCTCACGCTCGAGGTCGAGATCGAACGCATGAAGGCAGGCATCTCGAAGTTCAAGGGGCGCGCCCGGGTCGGCAGCGAACTCGCCTGTGAAGCCACGTTGATGTGCGCCATGCGCCAGATCAACTGATCCAGCCGCAGTCATTTGCAAGGCATGACCCAGGTTCATTCGACAGCACTCGTCGACCCCAAGGCAGAACTCGACGCCTCGGTGTCGGTCGGGCCCTATACCGTGATCGGTCCGCATGTGCGGATCGGCGCGGGCACCACCATCGGCGCGCATTGCGTGATCGAAGGGCGGACAACCATCGGGCGCGACAACCGGATTTTTCAGTTCTCGTCGCTCGGCGCGGTGCCGCAAGACAAGAAGTACGCGGGCGAGCCGACCGAACTGGTCATTGGCGACCGCAACCTCATTCGCGAGTTCTGCACCTTCAATCTCGGCGTGCCGGGGGCAGGCGGTGTGACGCGCGTGGGCCATGACAACTGGATCATGGCCTACACCCACATTGCGCATGACTGCCGCGTCGACAACCACACCACGCTGGCCAACCAGACGACGCTGGCTGGCCACGTGCATCTGGCCGATTGGGTCACAGTGGGCGGGTTGACCGGCATTCACCAGTTCGTGTCGGTCGGCGCCCACGCCATGATCGGTTTCGGCAGCGCGGTGACGCAGGACGTGCCGCCGTTCATGCTGGTCGATGGCAACCCGCTGGCGGTTCGCGGCTTCAATGTCGTGGGCCTGCGCCGGCGTGAATTTTCGGCGCAGCGGCTCGCGGCGGTGAAGCAGATGCATCGTCTGCTGTATCGCCAGGGCAAGACGCTCGAAGAAGCGCGTGCGGACATCGCGGCGCTGGCGACCGAAATGCCGGAAGCCGCCGAGGACGTCGCGTTGATGGAATCCTTCATCGCCAGCTCGACGCGCGGCATCGCGCGCTGACGTGACCGCGATGCAGACGGACGCACAGCGACGCTTCGCGCTGGTCGCGGGAGAAGCCTCCGGCGACCTGCTCGCCGGTCTGCTGCTCGATGGTCTTCATGCCCGGTGGCCTGCATTGCAGACGGCAGGCATCGGCGGTCCCCGCATGTTGGCCCATGGTTTCCAGAGCTGGTGGCCGCAGGAAAAGCTCGCGGTTCGCGGCTACATCGAGGTGCTGCGCCACTACGCCGAGATCGCCGGCATTCGCCGCCAGCTCAAGGCCCGTCTGTTGCGCGAGTGGCCTGAACTGTTCATCGGCGTTGATGCGCCCGATTTCAACCTTGACCTCGAAGCCGGACTGCGCAGCCGCGGCATGAAGACCGTGCATTTCGTCTGCCCGTCGATCTGGGCCTGGCGCGCGGACCGCATCGAGAAGATCCGGGCTGCGGCCGATCATGTGCTGTGCATCTTCCCGTTCGAGCCCGCGCTGCTGGAAGAGCACGGCGTGGCCGCCAGCTATGTGGGCCATCCGCTGGCCAATGTGATTCCGATGACCCCCGACCGTGCCAGCGCGCGCGCCGCACTGGGTCTGGTGCCCGATGCACAGGTCGTTGCGCTGTTGCCTGGCAGCCGCCGCTCGGAAGTGCGCTACCTGGCCGCCCGGTTCTTCGCCGCCGCGGCACTGATGCAGAAGGCGCGACCCGCGCTCCAGTTCGTGGCGCCGATCCTGCCGGGGCTGCGCGCGGAGGTCGAAGCGCTGCTGCAGGCCAGCGGCATGACCGGCCGCGTGAAGCTGCTTGATGGCCAGTCGCACGCCGCGCTGGCCGCCTGCGACGTCACGCTGATCGCCAGCGGCACGGCGACGCTCGAAGCGGCGCTGTTCAAGCGGCCGATGGTCATTGCGTACAACATGAACGCGCTCTCGTGGCGCCTGATGCAGCGCAAGCAACTGCAGCCATGGGTCGGCCTGCCCAACATCCTGTGCCGCGAGTTCGTGGTGCCCGAGTTGCTGCAGGAGGCCGCCACGCCGGAAGCTCTGGCCCAGTCCACGCTGGCCTGGCTCGACGCGCCAGAGAAGACGCAGGCTCTGCAACAAAGATTTTCCGAGCTGCACTCGCAATTGCAGCGCGATACGCCGACACTTTGCGCCGATGCGATCCAGAAAGTTCTTGAAGGCTGAGCAGGCCCCGCTGGTGTGGGATGCGCCAGGCCTGCTCGCGGGCGTCGATGAGGCGGGGCGCGGCCCCCTGGCCGGCCCGGTGGTGGCCGCGGCCGTGATCCTCGACGACCTGCGGCCGATTCGTGGCCTGGCCGACTCCAAGACCCTCACGGCCCTGCAGCGTGAACGCCTGCACGACCAGATTCTGGCCAAGGCCCTGTGCTGCTCGATCGCGCACGCCACGGTCGAGGAAATCGACACCCACAACATCCTGCAGGCCACGATGCTCGCGATGCGCCGCGCGGTCGAAGGGCTGCGCCTGAAGCCGGCGAAGGTGCTGGTCGACGGCAACCGCCTGCCGACGCTCGACGTGCTGGCCGAGGCCATCGTCAAGGGCGACTCGCTGGTCAAGGCGATCTCTGCCGCGTCGATCCTGGCCAAGGTGCACCGCGACCGGCTGTGCGAGCAGCTGCATACCGAATTTCCGCACTACGGCTTTGCTGGCCACAAGGGCTACGGCACGCCTGAACACCTGGAGGCGCTGAAGCGCCACGGGGCCTGCGTGCATCACCGCAAGTCGTTCAGCCCGGTGGCTGCGGCGCTGGCGCGCACGGCAGCGGCCGCCGCGAGCGTCGTCGTGGTGCCGGCAGGGGCCGCGTCAGCCGCGATGGTCATTGGCGCCTCGGAGCCTGTGCGGCTCGACCTGCGCGCTGCGCCTTGACGAACCCCCAATGACATCCGAAGCCGGCGCCAGCCACATCAGCTCACGCGACAACCCGCTGCTCAAGGACCTGCGCAAGCTGGCCCAGGACCCGGGCGCCTACCGCAAATTGGGCCGCATCTGGCTTGAGGGCGATCACCTGTGCCGGGCCGCGCTGGCGCGCGGCGTGAAGCCGGCCATCGCGGTGTTTTCAGAGTCTTTCTGGTCCAAGGCGCATGCCGAATGGACGGATGGTGCTATCAAAACCGTAGTGGTCAGCGACGATCTGCTGCGCGGCGTCAGCGGCCTGGAGTCGCCCGCGCCCATGGGCTTCGTGCTGGATCTGACGGCACGTCCAGAGCTGATTCCCGACGCGCCCAGCGTGGTGCTCGACCGCCTGCAGGACGCCGGCAATGCCGGCTCCATCCTGCGCAGTGCAGCCGCCTTCGGTTTCACCCAGGTGATCGCGCTCAAGGGCACGGCCGCGCTCTGGGCGCCGAAGGTGCTGCGCGCGGGCATGGGCGCCCATTTCGGCCTGCGGCTGATCGAGGGCGTCGAGGCTGAGCTGCTCGACGGCCTGAAGGTGCCGCTCGTGGCGACCAGCTCCCATCGCGGCGAATGGCTGCACAAGGCCCGCCTGCCGCACCCTTGCGCCTGGCTGATGGGCCATGAAGGGCAGGGCGTTTCGCCCGTGCTTGAAGCCCGCGCGACGCACCACATCCGCATTGCCCAGCCCGGTGGTGAAGAGTCGCTGAACGTGGCTGCAGCCGCCGCCATCTGCCTGCACGCGAGCGGAGCGGCCCTTCAGGTCGGATAGGGTCGCAGTCCGGGCTACAATCGGGGGCTTACTCGCAATAGCGTCGCCCGGCCGCCTTTCACGCCAAAATCCCCTTAAGCAGCAGTCCGCAGGCAACGCGCCTGGGGCTCCGGGCGACCGTAACCATTCGGAGAACCCAGTGCTTTTGTCTCTCAAGGGAAACTTCCCGCCCGCCATCCTGGCGCTCGCAGACGGCACGGTCTTTCAAGGCAATTCGATCGGAGCCGCCGGCTCCACGACCGGTGAAGTGGTGTTCAACACCGCCATGACCGGTTACCAGGAAATCCTCACCGACCCGAGCTACTGCCAGCAGATCGTCACCCTGACGTATCCGCACATCGGCAACTACGGCGTCAACGGGGAAGACATCGAAGCCGAAAAGATCCATGCCGCGGGCCTGATCATCAAGGACCTGCCCCTCGTCGCCTCCAACTTCCGCAAGACCGCCACGCTGAGCGAATACCTCGTGGCCGGCAAGACGGTGGCCATTGCCAACATCGACACCCGCAAGCTCACGCGCCATCTGCGAACCCATGGTGCGCAGAACGGCTGCATCCTGGGCCTGGCCGCGGGCGAAGCCATCACGCAGGCGCTGATCGACAAGGCCATTGCCGCCGCCAAGGCCGCGCCGAGCATGTCCGGCCTCGACCTTGCCAAGGTGGTGTCGGTCACGCAGACCTACGAATGGACCGAAACCGAGTGGAAGCTCGGTTCGGGCTACGGCGTGCAGATCACGCCGAAGTTCCACGTCGTCGCCTTCGACTACGGCGTCAAGAAGAACATCCTGCGCATGATCGCGCAGCGCGGCGCGCGCATCACGGTGGTTCCGGCGCAAACGCCTGCTGCCGACGTGCTCAAGCTCAAGCCCGATGGCATCTTCCTGGCCAACGGCCCCGGCGATCCGGAGCCTTGCGACTACGCCATCAGCGCCGTCAAGGAGCTGATCGAGACCGGCATTCCCACCTTCGGCATCTGCCTGGGCCACCAGATCATGGCGCTGGCCTCGGGCGCGAAGACCTTCAAGATGAAGTTCGGCCACCACGGCGCGAACCATCCGGTGAAGGACCTGGACAACGGCCGCGTGAGCATCACCAGCCAGAACCACGGCTTCGCGGTCGACGAGAAGTCGCTGCCGGCCAACCTGCGTCCCACGCACATCAGCCTGTTCGACAACACGCTGCAGGGCCTGGCCCGCACCGACAAGCCCGCGTTCTGCTTCCAGGGTCACCCGGAAGCCTCGCCGGGCCCGCACGACATCGGCTATTTGTTCGATCGCTTCACGGCACTCATGGAAAAGAACAAGACGGAAAAGACGGAGAAAGAGAATGCCTAAGCGTACAGACCTCAAATCGATCCTCATCATCGGCGCCGGCCCGATCATCATCGGCCAGGCCTGCGAGTTCGACTACTCCGGCGTGCAAGCCTGCAAGGCGCTGCGCGAAGAGGGCTACAAGGTCATCCTGATCAACAGCAACCCCGCGACGATCATGACCGACCCGGCCACCGCCGACGTCACCTACATCGAGCCCATCACCTGGCAGACGGTCGAGAAAATCATCGCCAAGGAACGCCCCGACGCGATCCTGCCGACCATGGGCGGCCAGACCGCGCTGAACTGCGCGCTGGACCTCTGGCGCAACGGCGTGCTCGACAAGTACACCGGCGCGGCCACCAACAAGCCTGTCGAGCTGATCGGCGCCACGCCCGAAGCCATCGACAAGGCCGAAGACCGCCTGAAGTTCAAGGACGCGATGACCAAGATCGGTCTCGGTTCGGCGCGCTCGGGTATCGCGCACACGATGGACGAAGCCTGGGCCGTGCAGAAGACGCTCGGTTTCCCGACCGTCATCCGTCCCAGCTTCACGCTCGGCGGCACGGGCGGTGGCATCGCTTACAACCCCGACGAATTCGAGACCATCTGCAAGCGCGGCATCGAAGCCTCGCCGACCAACGAGCTGCTGATCGAAGAATCGCTGCTCGGCTGGAAAGAGTACGAGATGGAAGTCGTGCGCGACAAGGCCGACAACTGCATCATCGTCTGCTCCATCGAAAACCTCGACCCGATGGGCGTGCACACCGGCGACTCGATCACCGTGGCCCCCGCGCAGACGCTGAGCGACAAGGAATACCAGATCCTGCGCAACGCCTCGCTGGCCGTGCTGCGCGAGATCGGCGTGGACACCGGTGGCTCGAACGTTCAGTTCTCCATCAACCCGAAGGACGGGCGCATGGTCGTCATCGAGATGAACCCGCGCGTGTCGCGTTCGTCGGCGCTGGCCTCCAAGGCCACGGGTTTCCCGATCGCCAAGGTCGCGGCCAAGCTGGCCGTGGGCTACACGCTCGACGAGCTGCGCAACGAAATCACCGGCGGCGCCACGCCCGCATCGTTCGAACCGTCGATCGACTACGTGGTCACTAAGATCCCGCGTTTCGCGTTCGAAAAATTCCCGCAGGCCGACTCGCGCCTCACGACGCAGATGAAGTCGGTTGGCGAGGTGATGGCCATGGGGCGCACCTTCCAGGAGTCGTTCCAGAAGGCATTGCGCGGCCTCGAAGTGGGCGTCGATGGCCTGAACGAGAAGACGCAGGACCGCGAAGTGCTCGAAAAGGAACTGGGCGAGCCCGGTCCCGAGCGCATCTGGTACGTGGGCGATGCCTTCGCCATGGGCCTGAGCGTGGATGAAGTGTTCGCGCTGACCAAGATCGACCCGTGGTTCCTGGTGCAGATCGAAGAGATCGTGAAGATCGAACTCGAACTGGAAACCAAGTCGCTGGACGACATCGACAAGGACACGCTGCTCGCGCTGAAGAAGAAGGGTTTCTCCGACCGTCGCCTCGCGCGCCAGTTGAAGACCACCGACACCGCGATCCGCGAAAAGCGCCGTGCCCTGGGCGTGCGCCCGGTCTACAAGCGCGTGGACACCTGCGCGGCCGAGTTCGCGACCAACACGGCCTACATGTACTCGACCTATGAAGACGAGTGCGAAGCCGACCCGACGGACAAGAAGAAGATCATGGTGCTCGGCGGCGGTCCCAACCGCATCGGCCAGGGCATCGAGTTCGACTACTGCTGCGTGCACGCCGCGCTCGCGATGCGCGAGGACGGCTACGAGACCATCATGGTCAACTGCAACCCCGAGACCGTGTCGACCGACTACGACACGTCCGACCGCCTGTACTTCGAGCCGCTGACGCTCGAAGACGTGCTGGAGATCGTCGACAAGGAAAAGCCGCTCGGCGTGATCGTGCAGTACGGCGGCCAGACGCCGTTGAAGCTCGCGCTCGACCTCGAAGCCAATGGCGTGCCGATCATCGGCACCTCGCCCGACATGATCGACGCGGCCGAAGACCGCGAGCGCTTCCAGAAGCTGCTGCACGAACTGGGTCTGCGCCAGCCGCCGAATGCCACCGCGCGCACCGAACCCGAAGCGCTCGAAAAGGCCGCTGCCCTCGGTTATCCGCTGGTGGTGCGCCCGAGCTACGTGCTGGGCGGCCGCGCGATGGAAATCGTGCACGAGCAACGCGACCTCGAGCGCTACATGCGTGAAGCGGTCAAGGTGAGCAATGACTCGCCGGTGCTGCTCGACCGCTTTCTCAACGACGCCGTCGAGTGCGACGTCGACTGCATCCGCGACGCCGAAGGCGGCACGCTGATCGGCGGCGTGATGGAGCACATCGAGCAAGCCGGCGTGCACTCGGGCGACTCCGCCTGCTCGCTGCCGCCCTACAGCCTGAACGCCGACACCATCGCCGAACTGAAACGCCAGAGCGCCGCGATGGCGAAGGCACTGAACGTGGTCGGCCTGATGAACGTGCAGTTCGCGATCCAGCAAAAGGATGGCAAGGACGTCATCTACGTGCTCGAAGTGAACCCGCGCGCCTCGCGCACCGTGCCTTACGTGAGCAAGGCCACCGGCATCCAGCTCGCCAAGGTGGCGGCACGCTGCATGGCCGGCCAGTCGCTGGCTTCGCAGGGCGTCACGAAGGAAGTGACTCCGCCGTACTTCAGCGTGAAGGAAGCCGTATTCCCGTTCGTCAAGTTCCCGGGCGTGGACACCATCCTCGGCCCCGAGATGAAGTCGACCGGCGAAGTGATGGGCGTGGGCAAGACCTTCGGCGAAGCCTTCGTGAAGTCGCAGCTTGGCGCCGGCACGCACCTGCCGAAGTCGGGCAAGGTCTTCATCTCGGTGAAGAACAACGACAAGGCGCGCGCGGTGGAAGTGGCGCGTGGCCTGGTCAAGCTCGGCTTCGTGCTGACCGCCACCAAGGGTACGGCCGCGGCCATCAACGCCGCGGGCATCGAGTGCGCGACGGTGAACAAGGTGACCGAAGGCCGTCCGCACATCGTGGACATGATCAAGAACAATGAGATTGCCTTGGTCATCAACACGGTGGAAGAGCGCCGCAACGCGATCACCGATTCGCGGCAGATCCGCACCTCGGCGCTGCTGGCCCGTGTGACCACCTTCACCACGATCTTCGGCGCCGAAGCCGCGGTCGAAGGCATGGGCTTCATGGACGAGCTCGGCGTGATCTCGGTGCAGGAGATGCACGCGCAGCTGGCTTCGGCTTGAGTGCGGTCATGGAAACCCAGCTCGTCGAACTGGACCTGAGCGACTGGAACGCGGCCACGCCCAACGAGGCGTGGATCGCGGAACTGGAAGCGGGCAAGGTGCTGTACTTTCCGCGGCTGGGCTTCGAGCTGCTGCCCGAAGAGCGCAGCCTGCTGACGCCCAGCCTGCTGTCGCCCGACGTTCGCAACATCAGCCTCGATGCCAACGGCAAGCTCAAGGGCGCCGTAGGTGATGAGGCGGTGCAGCACACGGCGGCCGCGATGGTCGGGCGGTTCCGTACGCAGGCGCAGCAACTGATTCATGGGCTGCTGCCGCACTACACGCCGGCCCTGCGCCTCGCACCCACGAGCTACCGGCCGGCACAGGTCGAGACGCGCGTGCAGTCGTGGCGTGCCGACGACCGGCGGCTGCATGTCGACGCCTTCCCGTCGCGGCCCAACTACGGCGAACGCATCCTGCGGGTGTTCACCAACGTCAATCCCGAAGGCGCACCGCGCGTGTGGCGCGTGGGCGAGCCTTTCGAGGACATCGCCAAGCGCTTCCTGCCGCGTGCCAAGCCCTACGCGCGCTGGCAGGCGAAGCTGCTGCAGGCGCTGCATGTGACCAAGTCGTTCCGCAGCGAGTACGACCACCTGATGCTGCAACTGCACGACGCCATGAAGTCGGACATGGCGTACCAGGAAAGCTCGCCGCAAGAGACAGCGAAATTCCCGCCCGGCTCGGTGTGGGTTTGCTTCTCCGACCAGACCTCGCACGCCGTGATGGCGGGCCAGTACATGCTCGAGCAGACGCTTCATCTGGCCGCGTCGAAGCAATACAATCCCGAATCGAGCCCGCTCGCCATCCTGAGCCGGCTGACCGGACGCACACTCGTCTGATCTTGTCCCTCATCGACCGCCGAACGGCAGCGTTCGGCGGTTTCGCTTTATGGAGAACCAACAACATGGCCACCATCCCCATCACCAAGCGCGGCGCTGAAAAACTGCGTGCGGAACTGCATCAACTCAAGACGGTGGAGCGTCCCTGGGTCATCAACGCCATCTCGGAAGCGCGTGCCCAGGGCGACCTGAGCGAGAACGCCGAATACGAAGTCGCGAAAGACCGCCAGGGCTTCATCGAAGGCCGCATCCAGGAAGTCGAAGGCAAGCTGTCGGCCGCACAGATCATCGATCCGAGCGAGCTCGATGCCGGCGGCAAGGTCGTCTTTGGCTCGACCGTCGAGCTCGAAGAAGAAGAGAGCGGCGACGCGGTGAAGTATCAGATCGTTGGCGAAGACGAGGCCGACCTGAAGCTCGGTCTCATCAACATCTCCAGCCCGATCGCGCGTGCGCTGATCGGCAAGGAAGAGGGCGACACGGCCGAAGTGCAGGCGCCGGGCGGCCTGAAGCGCTACGAGATCGTGGCTGTTCGCTACCTCTGAGCACGCATTCGATGAAAGACCGCGTGGCGCTGATGCTGGCCGCCTTCTGGTGGGGCAGCCTCACCACGATCGGCTTTCTGGTGGTGCCGATGCTGTTCGCCAGGCTCGGCAACCCCTCGGTGGCTGGCAACTTCGCCGGTCAGTTGTTCGAGGCGCAAAGCTGGATTGCGATTGCCTGCGGGCTGATCCTGCTGATCCATTTCCGCGCCAAGGCGGACGAGCGCATGGATGGCCCTGCGTTGACGGCCATCTTCCTGATCCTGGGGGCTTTGCTGCTGGCGCTGCTTCAGCAGTACGCCGTGGCGCCGCGCATTCTTGCGCGTGAAAACCTCAAGCTCTGGCACGCCGTGGGCAGCGGCATGTACCTTGTGCAATGGCTGTGCGCCGGTGTGCTGCTTTGGCGCATGGGCGCTCGCGCGCCGCGCTGAACGGAAGTGGCGGCCTTCGAGGCCGCCAGCTGCTCACTCTTTCCAGAACTTCGCGACCCAGTTCGCCGGCCGGATGTAGCGGAAGGCACGGTTGCGCCGACCAGCCAATGCATCGGGCGGATTGCACTCGCCATGGAACACCATGATGCGTGCGCCTTCGGGCACGAAAGGTTCTTCCCAGTAATTGGTGGGCCAGGTCGGGATGCCGTGGTACTTGAAGCTCGGGCACCAGGCTTCGGGCCAATAGGCGAGCTTGCCCTGGCCATGGAGCACATCCGAGAGGTAAGCCTGCTCGTTGCGGTACTCGGCCTGGACCTTGTTCATGTTGGCGCGAAAGTACGCCAGCACGTCGGCATGGGCACCCAGTTCGAAGCGGTAGACCGACGAGTTGCCTGTGATTCGTCCGCGCCGCCAGGGGCGTGCGTAGTCGTGAATGATCAGGAATTCGCCGGGCTGCTCGAAGAAGGCGTCCAGGCTGCCCACGATGACCACGTCGACATCGAGGAACAGGGCGGTGCCGCGCAGGCCGTGCAGGTCCTGTTCGAAGGTCGTGAGCTTCTTCCAGGCACCGTCGCGCTGGCCAGGGGCCAGTTGCAGGTTGAGCGGGGGAATCGGCAGGCACGTCACCTCGGGGCGAATGCCATTGCCATCGTCGGTCAGGCACACGAACTTGAAGTCGCCGCTGAGGTTGCGGCGGACCATCGCATAGAGCCGGTTGACGTATTCGGGGCCGTACTTCGTGCCCCACTTCATGCAGAGGATGTGGCGCTGTGCGCCTTGCACTGCCGCCAAGCTCAGTCTGCCTGGTTGCGCTTCTTGGCCGACAGCGGCCGCTTGGCCTTGGCGCGCTTGATGGTGCCGCCAGGCGTGAGGCGCTGGTTGCCGAGCACGCGCAGGGTCTTGATTTCGGGGCGTTGGCCGCCGCGCTTGCTGTACTTCAGGATCTTGACGTCGCGCGGACCGGGCATGCGGTCTTCATCGATCACCTTTTCCTTTTCGGGGATCGGGCGCCAGAGCACCAGCAGCTTGCCGATGTGCTGGATCGGGGCCGCATTGAGCTCGTTGGCGAGTTCTTGCAGCATGGCGTCGCGGGCGAGACGGTCGTCGGAGAACACGCGCACCTTGATCAGGCCGTGGGCCTTGAGGGCGGCATCCGCCTCTTTTTTCACGGCAGGGGTGAGCCCGTCTCCACCGACCATGACGATCGGATCCAGGTGGTGAGCTTCGGCGCGGTGCACCTTGCGCTCGGCAGGGGTAAGTTGAATGGCGGGCATCCCCGTATTATCGAGGGTAGATAAGCACCTCATGAGCACTAAAGCAAAAAGCAAAAAAGTCAATAAAGCCTGGCTTCACGATCACATCAATGATCCATACGTGAAATTGGCCACGCGAGAGGGGTACCGCGCACGCGCTGCCTATAAGCTCAAGGAGATCGACGAGTCACTCGGATTGATCAAGCCGGGCCAACTTGTGGTCGACCTGGGCTCCACGCCCGGGGCCTGGAGCCAGTACCTGCGGCGGCGCATGTCGCCCGGAGGCGCCGCAGCCGGCGAGCTGAACGGCACCATCATCGCCCTCGACATGCTGCCGATGGACCCGATCGAGGGCGTGACCTTCCTGCAAGGGGATTTCCGTGAGGCAGAGCTGCTGGAGCAGGTCCTGGGCGTGCTGGCGGGCCGCAAGGCGGATGTGGTGGTGTCGGACATGGCGCCCAACCTGTCGGGTATCCATTCGGCCGATGGCGCCCGCATTGCGCACCTGATCGAGCTTGCGATCGACTTCGCCCAGCACCATCTGAAGCCCGAAGGGGCACTGGTGGCCAAGCTCTTCCATGGCGGCGGATATGACGAATCGGTCAAGCTCTTCAAGGCCAGCTTCCGTACCGTCAAGCCGTTCAAACCCAAGGCGTCCCGGGATAAATCATCCGAGACTTTCCTGGTCGGCATGGGTCTAAAGGCCACAGATACGCCTTGATACCTTGCCGCAGGGGCGTGCGCCCAGGGCGCAAACCCCTGTCAGCCTATGGCTGCTTTAGGGAAATGCCCGCTTTTCGCAGCTTGAAAAGCCTAAAATGGGGCGCAATTGCGTACCCACAGCGCGTATTTCACATTCTCGTCACGCGCTTTCGACTGGAGCTTCGTTTGAACAATCAGTGGTTTTCCAAAGTTGCCGTATGGCTCGTCATTGCCATGGTGTTGTTCACTGTGTTCAAGCAGTTCGACACCCGCGGTGGCGTCGGCTCTGGAGCAGTCAGCTACTCCGAGTTCCTTGACCAGGTCCGGAACAACCAGATCAAAAGTGCCGTCATTCCCGAGGGCGCCGGCGGCGGCGAGATCATCGCCGTCACCAATGACGACCGCAAGATCCGCACGACCGCCACGGTCCTTGACCGCGGCCTCGTGGGCGACCTGATCGACCACAACGTCAAGTTCGACGTCAAGCCGCGCGAAGAGGGCTCGCTGCTCATGACGCTGCTGGTCAGCTGGGGCCCGATGCTGCTGTTGATCGGCGTCTGGATCTACTTCATGCGCCAGATGCAGGGCGGCGGCAAGGGCGGGGCGTTCAGCTTCGGCAAGAGCAAGGCCCGCATGATGGACGAGAACAACAACACGGTGACCTTCGCCGACGTCGCGGGCTGCGACGAGGCGAAAGAAGAAGTCCGTGAAGTGGTCGACTTCCTGAAAGACCCGCAGCGCTTCCAGAAACTCGGCGGCCGCATTCCGCGCGGTCTGCTGCTGGTCGGCCCTCCGGGTACCGGCAAGACCTTGCTGGCCAAGTCGATCGCCGGCGAAGCCAAGGTGCCTTTCTTCTCGATCTCCGGTTCCGACTTCGTTGAAATGTTCGTCGGCGTGGGTGCTGCCCGTGTCCGCGACATGTTCGAGAACGCCAAGAAGAACGCGCCTTGCATCATCTTCATCGACGAAATCGATGCGGTGGGTCGCCAGCGTGGTGCCGGTCTCGGCGGTGGCAACGACGAACGCGAACAAACGCTCAACCAGATGCTGGTCGAGATGGACGGTTTCGAAACCAACCTTGGCGTGATCGTGGTGGCTGCCACCAATCGCCCGGACATCCTGGACGCCGCTCTGCTGCGCCCCGGCCGTTTCGACCGTCAGGTGTATGTCACGCTGCCCGACATCCGCGGCCGCGAACAGATCCTCGGCGTGCACATGCGCAAGGTCCCGCTGGGCCAGGACGTGAACCCGAGCGTGATCGCCCGCGGCACGCCCGGCATGTCGGGTGCCGACCTGGCCAATCTCTGCAACGAAGCAGCCCTGATGGCTGCCCGCCGCAATGCGCGCGTGGTCGAGATGCAGGACTTCGAGAAGGCCAAGGACAAGATCTTCATGGGCCCCGAGCGCAAGAGCATGGTCATGCCCGAGGAAGAGCGTCGCAACACGGCCTACCACGAGTCCGGCCACGCCCTCATCGGCAAGCTGCTGCCCAAGTGCGACCCGGTCCACAAGGTCACCATCATTCCGCGTGGACGCGCTCTGGGCGTGACCATGAGCCTGCCGGCGCAAGACCGCTACAGCTACGACCGCGAATACATGCTCAACCAGATCAGCATGCTGTTCGGTGGCCGTATCGCCGAAGAAGTGTTCATGCACCAGATGACCACCGGCGCCAGCAACGACTTCGAGCGTGCGACCTCCATCGCCCGCGACATGGTCACGCGCTACGGCATGACCGACGCGCTGGGCCCGATGGTCTACGCCGAGAACGAAGGCGAAGTGTTCCTGGGCCGCTCGGTCACCAAGACCACGACCATGAGCGAACAGACCATGGAAAAGGTTGACGGCGAAGTGCGCCGTATCATCGACGAGCAGTACGCCCTGGCGCGTGGCCTGATCGAAGCGAACAGCGACAAGATGCACGCGATGGCGAAGGCGCTGCTCGAATGGGAAACCATCGACAGCGAGCAACTCGACGACATCATGGCCGGCCGCGCACCGCGTCCGCCCAAGGACTGGACGCCGCGCACCCCTCCTTCGGGCAGCGGTGGCAGTGGCGGCACGCCGGCCGTCAATACCGACCCGGCGCCAACCGCCGCTTGAGGTGGGCTTGATATCAAGCAACAACGGGGCCTCTGGCCCCGTTTTCCATGGTGCACCGTCGGGAGCGGTCTGGCAGACCTCGCGTTTCGCGATCGATCTTGCGCAGCCGCGTGTGATGGGCATCGTCAACGTCACGCCCGATTCCTTTTCCGACGGCGGTGCGCACGCGTCCACCGGCACCGCGCTTAAGCACTGCGAGCAGTTGCTGAAAGAGGGCGCGGACATTCTCGACATCGGCGGCGAATCGACCCGCCCCGGCAGTCCGGCTGTGCCGCTTGACGCCGAACTGGCGCGTGTGCTGCCCGTGGTGCGCGAGGCCGTGAAGCTGAACGTGCCGCTGTCCATCGACACCTACAAGCCCGAAGTCATGCGCGCCGTGCTCGACCTCGGCGCTGACATCGTCAACGACATCTGGGCGCTGCGCCAGTCGGGCGCGCTCGAAGCCGTCGCCGCTCATCCGTCATGCGGCATCTGCCTGATGCACATGCACCGCGATCCGCAGACCATGCAGGCCACGCCCATGGATGGCGACGTCATCCCCGAGGTGCTGTCGTTCTGGGCCGAGCAGGTGGCACGGCTTCGGGCACTGCGCATCGATCCTTCTCGCATCACGCTCGACCCGGGCGTCGGCTTCGGCAAGACCGTGGCGCAGAATTTCGCGCTGCTGGCGCGGCAGGGCGAACTGCTCGAAGGCGGCTATCCGCTGCTGCTGGGCTGGTCGCGCAAGTCGTCCATCGGCGCCGTCACCGGGATCGATGCGGCGAACGAGCGCATCGCGCCCAGCGTGGCTGCGGCGCTGCTTGCCGTCGAGCGCGGCGCGGCTGTGGTGCGCGTGCACGACGTGCGTGACACGGTCGCAGCCATCGCGGTATGGCGTGCCATGAGGGCGCAAGAGTCACAACAAACACAAGAACGAACACCATCACCATGACCCGCAAATATTTCGGCACCGACGGCATCCGTGGCACCGTCGGCCAGGCGCCCATCACACCCGACTTCGTGCTGCGCCTGGCGCATGCCGTGGGCCGCGTGCTCAAGAAAACCGAGGCCCGGCCTCGTGTGCTGATCGGCAAGGACACCCGCATTTCCGGCTACATGCTCGAATCGGCGCTCGAATCGGGCTTCAATTCGGCCGGTGTCGACGTGGTGCTGCTGGGCCCGCTGCCCACGCCCGGCGTGGCGTACCTCACGCGCGCCCAGCGCGCGAGCCTCGGTGTGGTGATCAGCGCGAGCCACAACGCTTTTCCCGACAACGGCATCAAGTTCTTCAGCGCGCAGGGCACCAAGCTCGACGACGCCTGGGAGCTGGCCGTCGAAGCCGCGCTGGAGGAAGCACCGGTGTGGGTGGACTCCGTCAACCTCGGCAAGGCCCGGCGCCTGGACGATGCGTCCGGCCGCTACATCGAGTTCTGCAAGAGCACCTTCGCCAACGACCTCTCGCTGCGCAACATGAAGCTCGTCGTCGATGGGGCGCATGGTGCGGCCTACCAGGTGGCGCCCAACGTGTTCCACGAACTGGGCGCGGAAGTCACCAGCATCGGCTGCGCCCCTGACGGGCTCAACATCAACAAGGGCTTCGGCGCGACGCATCCCGAAGCGCTGGTCGCCGCAGTGACGGCGCAGAAGGCCGACTACGGCATCGCACTCGATGGCGACGCCGACCGCCTGCAACTGGTCGATGCCAGCGGCCGCCTGTTCAATGGCGACGAGTTGCTTTACCTGATGGTGGCAGAGCGCATCGCGCGCGGTGAAAAGCCGGCAGGCGTGGTCGGCACGCTGATGACCAACAAGGCCGTCGAAGTGGCGTTGCGCGGACAGGGCATCGAGTTCGTGCGCGCCAAGGTCGGCGACCGCTACGTGCTCGAAGAGTTGGACAAGCGCGGCTGGCTGCTCGGCGGCGAAGGCTCGGGGCACTTGCTGGCGCTTGACCGCCACACCACGGGCGACGGCATCGTGAGCGCGCTGCAGGTGCTGCAGGCTTGCGTGCGCAGCGGCAAGACGGTGGCGCAACTGCTCGAAGGCGTCACGCTGTTCCCGCAGACCCTGATCAACGTGCGCCTTGCGCCCGGCCAGAACTGGAAGGACAACGAGGCGCTCGCCAGCGAAACGCAGCGCATCGAGGCCGAACTCGGCGATGCCGGCCGCGTGCTGATCCGTGCGAGCGGCACCGAGCCGCTGGTGCGCGTGATGGTCGAGGCGCGTGATGCAAAGCAGTCGCTGTCTTGCGCGCAGCGCCTCGCCGCAACGCTGGAGCCGGCGAAATGAGCAACAACATCGAAACCCTGGTGGCGAACTACCGCGATGCGGTGCAGGCAGCGGCCGTGGTCGACCTGCTCAACGCCTACGCGAGCGACCCCGCGGGCGGCGGCACACCGCTCGATACAGCCGTGCGCGACAAACTGCCTGCCGCACTGGCGGCACGCCCGCAAGCCTTCAGCGTACTGGCCTTCGACGGCGACACACCGGTGGGCCTCGTCAACTGCATCGAAGGCTTCTCGACCTTCGCCTGCCAGCCGCTGGTGAACGTGCACGACGTGGTCGTGCTGCCCAGCCATCGCGGCCAGCGCGTGGCGCAGAAGATGTTCGCGCAGGTGGAGCTGGAGGCGCGCAGGCGCGGTGCCTGCAAGCTCACGCTCGAAGTGCTGTCGGGCAACGCGCCCGCGCTGCGCACCTACGAGCGCGAAGGCTTCACCAACTACCAGCTCGATCCCGCCTTCGGCAGCGCGGTCTTCCTGCAGAAGAAGCTCTGAAAGCAAAAAGGGCCGAGGCGAGTTCATCGCCGTCGGCCCTCACCTCAACCCTCTCCGCGAGGGAGAGGGGGTAAGACAGATCAGAAGCGGGTGACAGGCATGTCGGCTTCGGTCTTGTCGGCCGAGTAGCGGCCCAGCTCCCACTTGGCAATCGCGTTGCGGTGCACTTCGTCCGGGCCGTCCGCAAAGCGCAGCGTGCGCGCGTGGGCATAGGCGTTGGCCAGCGGGAAGTCATCACACATGCCGCCACCACCGTGGACCTGCATGGCCCAGTCGATCACCTGGCAGGCCATGGTCGGTGCCACCACCTTGATCATCGCGATCTCGTTCTTGGCGACCTTGTTGCCGGCCACGTCCATCAGCCATGCGGCCTTGAGCGTGAGCAGGCGCGCCATGTCGATCTTGCAGCGCGCTTCGGCAATGCGTTCCTGGGTCACGGTCTGCGAGGCGACGGTCTTGCCGAAGGCCACGCGCGACGAGGCGCGCTTGCACATCAGCTCCAACGCGCGCTCGGCCAGGCCGATCAGGCGCATGCAGTGGTGGATGCGTCCGGGGCCAAGGCGACCTTGGGCGATCTCGAAGCCGCGGCCTTCGCCGAGCAGGATGTTGCCCACCGGCACGCGTACGTTCTCGAAGTACATCTCGACGTGGCCGTGCGGCGCGTCGTCGTAGCCCATCACGTTCAGCGGGCGCACGATGCGGATGCCCTTGGCGTCCGCCGGCACGATGACCATGCTCTGCTGCGAATGGCGGGGCGCATCGGGGTCGGTCTTGCCCATGGTGATGTACACCGCGCAGCGCGGATCGGCCGCGCCGGAAATCCACCACTTGTGGCCGTTGATCACGTACTCGTCGCCCTGGCGTTCGATGCGCGTCGAGATGTTGGTGGCGTCGCTCGAGGCCACTTCGGGCTCGGTCATCGCGAAGGCCGAGCGGATCTGGCCTTCGAGCAGCGGCTTGAGCCAGCGCGCCTTGATCTCTTCCGAGCCGTAGCGCGCGATGGTTTCCATGTTGCCGGTGTCGGGCGCCGAGCAATTGAAAGCTTCACTCGCCCACGGCACCGCACCCATGATCTCGGCCAGTGGTGCGTATTCCTGGTTGGTCAGGCCCGCACCGGCATAGCCGGAGGCCGAGGCGCTGTCGACCGGCAGGAACAGGTTCCACAGGCCCTGGGCCTTGGCCTTGTCCTTGACCTTCTCGACCGTCTTCAGCGCGGTCCAGCGCTTGCCCGCGACCGTGTTGGCGGCCAGCTCGGCGCTGTACTCGGCTTCGGCCGGGTAGATGTTTTCATCCATGAACGCCTTGACGCGTTTCTGCAGATCTTTGGTTTTGGCCGAGTATTCGAAATCCATCTTCGTCTCCTGGTGGGTGTAGGGGGCTGGTTTACTGAGTAACCTTCGCCTTCGGCTGCGGTATTCGCCTTGGGGCGGCCCTGCGGCTCATGCCTTTTGGGCAAACTGCCAGGCCATGTCGGCCATCGGACGCGCGCCGCGGGCCGAAGCCACAGCTTGCTCGCTCGATGCGGTACCGGCCTCGACCCGCTTGGCAATGCCTTGCAGGATCGCGGCCATGCGAAACAGGTTGTAGGCCTGGTAGAAATTCCAGTCGGGCGCCAGCGCCTCGGGCGTGCTGATGCGCGTGCGCTCGCAATAGCGGCGGATGTATTCGCTCTCGGTGGGAATGCCCAGCGAGGCGACGTCCACGCCGCCGATGCCGCGCCCCGTGGTGGGCGGCATGTGCCACGACATGCAGTGGTAGCTGAAGTCGGCCAGCGGATGGCCCAGCGTGGAAAGCTCCCAGTCGAGCACCGCGATGATGCGCGGCTCGGTGGCGTGGAACATCACGTTGTCCAGGCGGTAGTCGCCATGGACGATCGACACCTTGCTTTCGTCGCGTGCGCTGGCCGGCATGTGGGCGGGCAGCCAGTCGATCAGCCGCTCCATCGCCTCGATGGGCTGCGACAGCTCGCCGGCGCCATCCGCCGAGGCCTTGTACTGCTTGCTCCAGCGACCGATCTGGCGCTCGAAGTAGTTGCCGGGCTTGCCGTAGTCGGCCAGGCCGCGGGCGGCGAAGTCGACGGTGTGCAGCGCCGAGATCACGCGGTTCATCTCGTCGTAGTAGGCGGCGCGCTCGGCATTGCTCATGCCGGGCAGCGACTGGTCCCACAGCACGCGGCCCTGCATGAACTCCATCACGTAGAAGGCGCGGCCGATGATGGCTTCGTCTTCGCACAGGCAGTGCATGTGCGGCACCGGCACGTCGGTGCCGGCAAGGCCACGCATGACCTTGAATTCGCGTTCGACCGCATGGGCCGAGGGCAGCAGCTTGGCGACCGGGCCCGGCTTGGCGCGCATCACGTAGCTCTGCGAAGGCGTGACCAGCTTGTAGGTCGGGTTCGACTGCCCGCCCTTGAACATCTCGACCGTCAGCGGTCCCTTGAAACCATCGAGATTTTTTTCGAGCCAGGCGGAGAGCGCATCGACGTCGAAAGCGTGCTGTTGCGAAACGGCGCGGGTGCCGATGAAGTTGGAGAAGTCCTGGCTCATTTCAGTTTTCTAGCTTTCTGCTTCCGAGACGCGCATCAAGGCCGAGCGGTCGAGCACGACCAAGCCTGCCGGCTCGATGCGGATGGTGCCCTCGCGCTCCATGGTCTTGAGTTCCTGGTTGACCCGCTGGCGCGACGCGCCCAGCAGTTGCGCGAGTTCTTCCTGCGCGAGCTGCAGGCCGATACGCGTCTGGCTGCCGTCTTCCAGATTGGGCACGCCGTAGCTGCGCACGAGGTGAATGAGCTGCTTGGCCAGCCGTGCCCGCAGGGGCAGGGTGTTGAGGTCTTCCACCAGGCCGAACAGCGTGCGGATGCGGCGCGCCTGCAGCCGCATCAGGGCTTCGTACAGCTCGATGTGCGACGCCAGAATTTTCTGGAAGTCGGCCCGCGCCACGCAGAGAACGGTGGTTTCGCCGTGCGCATAGGTGTCGTGCGTGCGTCGCTCCCCGTCGAACATCGACACGTCGCCGAACCAGATGCCCGGCTCGACATAGGTCAGCGTCACCTGCTTGCCCGAGACGGACGTCGAGCTCACGCGCACCGCACCCTTGGCACAGGCGATCCAGCGTTCGGGCGGATCGCCACGGGCGGCCATCAGGTCGCCGTCTTTGTAGCGTTGAACAAAAGAGCATCGAAGGATGTCGTGCCGTAGCGATGGAGATAGGGAAGAAAACCAGCGACCACTGTTGATCGCTTCACGTTCTTCGATGGTAAGAATGGGGTCGTCCATTGGTCTGTCCTCTCGGCGACTGAAAAGCTGAAGGGTGTCACGGGAGCGACGCCGTCAGGCGTTACTCGTATTGCGGCGGTTTCTTGTCGAGGAACGCGGCGATGCCGATGCCCGCGTTCGCATGGTGCAGGTTGCGCACGAAATGGTCGCGCTCCTGCGAGAGCTGAGAGGCCAGCGTGGCGCCGTGCGCCTCGCTCAGCAGCTCCTTGATGCTGGCCAGCGAGTTCGGCGCGCGTGCGTTGAGCTTGCCGGCAAGCGCCAGCGCGCCCGCAAGCGCCTGGCCGTTTTCGGTCAGCTCGTTCACCAGCCCGAGCGCATGCAGGCGCGGTGCGCCGATGCGCTCGCCGTTCATGAGCCATTCGCTGGCCAACTGGCGCGGCAACTGCTGCCCCAGGTGCCAGCTGAGGCCTCCGTCGGGCGACAGCGCCACGTTGCTGTACGAGGCCGCAAAGACCGCGTCGCGCGCGGCCACCACGAAGTCGCAGGCCAGCGCGAGCGAGAAGCCCGCGCCCGCCGCCGCGCCTTCGACCGCCGCGATGATCGGCTTGGGAAAGGTGCGGATCGAGTCGATCCAGTTGTGCAGGCCCTCGATGCTCTCGGCCTGTACCGAGCGATCGAGCTGGCGGTTGGCCAGCAGCCGCTGCAGCGAGCCGCCGGCGCAGAACCATGCGCCTTCGCCCACGATGACGACGCTGCGGATCTCGGCGCTGCCCTCGGCGCCATTCAGCGCCTCGATGCCGGCGGCGTAGATCTCGGGGCCCAGCGCATTGCGCTGGGTCGGGTTGGCGATGGTCAGCACCATGGTGCTGCCTTCGCTGGTGCTCTTGAGTTCGGCGGTCATCGCTGTGTCGCGTTTCCAGTCGGTCGGTTGTTGGTTTCTTATTTATTCTTCTTCGTGCAGCAGGCTCAGGCCCAGCGCGCCACGGCGGCGCAGCCACGGGCTCGGGCGATAGCGCGGATCGCCGTACACGGTCTGCAGGTTGAACAGCACTTCGAGCATGTTGGTCGGACCGTAGAGGTTGCCCATGGCCAGCGGGCCGCGCGGATAGCCCAGGCCCAGTTGCACCGCGGTTTCGAGGTCGGCCGGCGAGCACACGCGCTGCTGGCACATGTCGGTGGCGATGTTGACGATGGTGCCGATCACGCGCTGCGTGACGAAGCCGCCGCTGTCGCGGATCACGCTGACCGCCTTGCCGTCGCGTGCGAAGAGGGCGTGCGCGGCATCGCGGATGTCGCGGCGCGTGGCGGGGTTGGTGGCGAGCACGCGGCGCTTGGTGGCGGCGTCGTCGATCAGCATGTCGATGCCGATGGTGCGCGTGGCGTCCAGCCGTTCGACGGCGGCGACGGTGGTCACGTCGAAGCCCAGCGGCGCGACCAGGACCAGCGAATGCGGCGCGGCGGCGGCGCCGCTGTCGATCTGCGCGCCGAGCGTGTTGACCAGGCGCAGCAGTTCGGCACGGCGTGCGGCGCGCGGCGACACCCACACCGAAGGCGTGCCCTCGACCACGGGCGCCGGCGCCTCGGGCGTCTGCTGCATCACGCCGTCGGTGTAGCGGTAGAAGCCTTCACCGGTCTTGCGGCCCAGTGCGCCGGCCGCCAGGCGCTGCGCGGTGATCACGCTCGGGCGAAAGCGCGGTTCCTCGAAGTACTGGTGGTAGATCGACTCCATCACCGGATGCGACACGTCGAGCGCCGTCAGGTCCAGCAACTCGAAGGGGCCGAGGCGAAAGCCTGCCTGGTCTTTCAGGATGCGATCGACGGTCGCGAAGTCGGCCACGCCTTCGCTGACGATGCGCAGCGCCTCGGTGCCGTAGCCACGGCCTGCGTGGTTGACGATGAAGCCGGGCGTGTCTTGCGCTTGCACGGCGCTGTGGCCCATCTGGGTGGCGTAGCCGGCGAGTTGCTTGCAGACCTCGGGCGCGGTCTTGAAGCCCGCGACCACCTCGACCACCTTCATGAGCGGCACGGGGTTGAAGAAGTGAAAGCCCGCGATGCGTTCGGGACGCGCCAGCCCGGCTGCGATGGCCGTGACCGAGAGCGACGAGGTGTTGGTGACCAGCGTGGCCGTCGGGGCCACCACGGCTTCGAGTTCGCGGAACAGCTTGCGCTTGACTTCGAGGTCTTCGATCACGGCCTCGATGACCAGATCGCAGCCGGCCAGGGCCTGGATGGAGTCGACCGCCTTGACGCGGGCAATCTGGGCATCGCGCGCAGCGGCGTCGATCTTGCCCTTCTCTTGCAGCTTGTTCCATTGGGCGACGAGGGCTTCGCGGCCGCGCTCGGCGGCGCCGGCAAAGCTGTCGAGCAGCAGCACCTCGCTGCCCGCCTGGGCGGCGATCTGAGCGATGCCGCGACCCATGGCGCCGGCGCCGATCACGCCGATTCGGGTGTAGTTCACTGTCATTGGATGAAGATTTTCGCTGGTTGAGTGGTATCCGGGCCGCAGCGCCGAGAGGGGGCGAGGCGCGGCGGCAAGCTCCGATTTTGCAATCCCGCGCGGGCAGGGCGTGACGGGTTTTACGCGGAGGCGCGATTCAGGGCCGAACGCTGGCTGCGGTCGATGGCCGCGCTGAGGGCGATGGCGACCAGCAGCAGCGCAAAACCGACCCAGCTCATCCATGCCGCCGCGTCGTTGGCCAGCAGCCAGCCGCCCAGGGCCGCGCCCACCGCCTGGCCGGTATAGATGCCCGAACTGTTCAATGCCACGGAGCCCGGCGCGAGAGCGGGCGCCAGGCCCACCAGACGGGCCTGCTGGGCCGAGTTGGCGGCAAAGCAGCCCAGACCCCAGGGAATCAGCACCACGGCCAGCCAGGCGAGCGTGGAAGCCAGCGGCCACAGCAACAGGCTCAGTGCAATCAGCACCGTCGTGACCAGCACCATGCGCCCGGCGCCGATGCGGTCGATGAAGCGGCTGACCACCATGTTGCCCACCAGCCCGCAGGCGCCGAACAGGGCCCACATCACGCTCAGCGTGGTGGCATCGGCACCGAAGCTCTGCTTGAGGATCGGGCCGAAATAGCTGAAGAGCACGAACTGGCCCGCGCCCTGCAGCGCGGTGACCGAGACGATGCCCATCAGCACCGGGCTGCGCAGCACGCGCGACCACGCTGCCGCCGTCAGCGCGGCCGGGCGAATGCCTTGGGGAAGGGTGAGCCAGATCGACGCGGCGCTCACGACACTCAGCGCCGCAATCGCCATGAAGGCCATCCGCCAGCCCAGGTGGCCGCCGATCAGCGCGCCGATGGGCAGGCCCAGCACCGAGGCCATCGACCAGCCCAGGAAGACGAAGGTCACGGCCCGCCCGCGCTGGTCGGGCGGCACGAGCATGCCGGCGCAGGCGGCGGCCTGCGGCGTGAAGATCGCGGGGGCGATCACCGTGAGCATGCGCATCGGCAACAAGGTGCCGAAGCTCGGCATCAGCGCCGACAGGGCGTGTCCTGCGGCGTACCAGAGCAGGGTCAGGGCCAGCAACTGCCGGCGGTCCCAGCCTGCGACTGCAGCAGCCAGCAGCGGCGCGCCGATGCACATCACCGCCGCGGCGGCTGCGATCAGTTGGCCCGCGGTTGCGGCACTGACGGCGAGCGATGTGCTGATTTCATTGAGCGTGCCGGGCACGACCATCACGCCCGTGCCGATCACGAAGTTGCCGGCCAGCAGCGCCCAGAGGGCGCCCCGTGGCGCAGGCCGGCTCATGATTTCACCGCCGAACCTGCAGCGCGCCTGGATTCACGATGTTCGTGGGGTTGCCGTTGATGTAGCTCACGACGTTGTCGAAAGCCTGGCCGAAATAGCTCTCGTAGCTTTCCTGCTCGACATAGCCGATGTGCGGCGTGCAGATGCAGTTTTCCAGGCGCAGCAGGGCGTGGCCCTGCAGCGGCGGCTCGCTCTCGAACACGTCGATGGCGGCCAGCCCCGGGCGGCCGCGATTGAGCGCGGCAAGCAGGGCGTCGGCTTCGACCAGTTCGGCGCGGGAGGTGTTGACGAACAGCGCCGTCGGCTTCATGCGCGAGAGGTCTTCCAGCGTGATGAGTCCGTTGGTTTCTTCGTTCAGCCGCAGGTGCACCGACAGCACGTCGGCCTGGGCAAAGAATTCGTGGCGGTTCTGCGCCACCTGGAAGCCGTCGGATCGGGCCTTGGCGCAACTCGCTTCGCGGCCCCAGATCACGACCTGCATGCCGAAAGCCTGCCCATAGCGCGCGACCAGTTGGCCGATGCGGCCGTAGCCCCAGATGCAGAGCGTCTTGCCCTTGAGCACCGAGCCCAGCCCGAAGTTGGGCGGCATCGAGGCCGACTTGAGCCCCGATTGCTGCCACGCCCCGTGCTTGAGGTTGCTGATGTACTGCGGCAGCCGGCGCATGGCGGCCATGATCAGCGCCCATGTGAGCTCTGCAGGCGCCTGGGGAGAGCCAGTACCCTCGGCCACCGCAACGCCCCGCTCGGTGCAGGCCGTGACGTCGATGTGGCCGCCGACCCGACCGGTCTGCGAAATGAGCTTGAGCTTGGGCAGTTTTTCGATCAGCTGGCGCGAGATTTGGCTGCGCTCGCGGATCAGCACGATCACGTCGGCATCCTTGAGGCGAACCGACAGTTGCCCGATGCCCTTGACCGTGTTGGTATAGACCTTGGCCGCGTACGCGTCCAGCTTGGCGGCACAGCGCAATTTGCGCACGGCGTCCTGGTAGTCGTCGAGGATCACAATGTTCATGGCGTGCCATTGTGCCTCGCAGCATTGGGATGTCGCGCGTGTGAACGTTTGGATACCCGCCCCCGAAGGGGCTCGCAGGGGCGTTTGGGCTCAGTGCAGGCGTGTGGAGCGGGGCACCGTGCTCATGGTTTCCGCAGTCTCGAGCGCCGCGAGGCGGTCGAGTTCCGCGCACACGTCGGCCATGCGGCCGGAGATGACGACGCGGTTGCTGGTGCGTTGCGAGCCTTGCCGGTCGACCACGCGAACCACGCGCAATGGGCGCGCTGGTGCGGCGGCTGCCGTTGCCGACGCGGCGGCGTTGCCGGACCGGGTGGTGCAGGCGGGGCGCACCGCGACATAGCGCAGCCCCGCCGAGCTTTCGCTGTGATCGAGCGGGTCCCGGCGATGAGGGCGGCGAGCGGGCATCAGGCGGCTTGCGAGCGATTGCAGCGGCATCCAGAAATCAGCGATGGCGAGGAGGGCGATTCCCATGTGAACTCCAAAAAAATATGAGGTTGAACACAGGCAGGATTTCTTGAATCGGCCGCGACAGGGTGATGGCGACTTTGCGCCATACGCCCGCCACCTGTTGCGGCCGGATGAGGTGCTGCTGCGAGCAGGCCGCGCGGCCTACATCAGCATGGTGTTGCGGATGAGTCCGACGGCGAGGCCTTCGATTTCGAAAGGCTCGCCGGGCTGCACGATGATGGTCGGGTAGTCGGGGTTTTCGGCGTGCAGCTCGATCACCAGCTTGTTGCGCTTCAGGCGCTTGACCGTGACTTCGTCGCCAAGGCGCGCCACCACGATCTGGCCGTTGCGCGCTTCCTTGGTGGCCTGCACGGCGAGCAGGTCGCCGTCCATGATGCCGGCGTCGCGCATCGACATGCCGCGCACCTTGAGCAGGTAGTCGGGCTGGCGCTGGAACAGCGTGTTCTCGACGTAGTAGGTCTGGTCGATGTGCTCTTGCGCCAGGATGGGCGAGCCGGCTGCGACGCGGCCGATGAGCGGCAGCGCCAATTGCGCCATGCCGGGCAGCGAGAGCGAGAACTGGCCGCCTTCGCGATGGCGTGTTTCGTTGAGCGAACGCAATGCGTCGCCCTTGAGGCGGATGCCGCGCGAGGTGCCGCTGACGAGTTCGATCACGCCCTTGCGGGCGAGTGCCTGCAGGTGTTCTTCGGCGGCGTTGGCCGACTTGAACCCCAGCTCGTTGGCGATTTCGGCGCGCGTTGGCGGCGCACCGGTACGAGCGATGGCGCTCTGGATCAAGTCCAGGATCTGCTGCTGGCGGGCTGTAAGCTTCACGGCGAACTGCATATGTGGTTCCTTGCGGCACTGGCTATTTATCCAGTGCCTGTATTTTTAACCAGTTTTTAGAAGTTGACAAGCCATGGCCAATTCCCCTTTGCCCGAGTTGCGTCGCGTGGTGGTTCTGGGCACCGGCGGCACCATTGCCGGCCGGGCCGCCAGCAGTGGCGACAACATCGGCTACACCGCCGGACAGGTGGGGGTGGCCGATCTGCTGGGAGGCATCGAGGCGCCGGAGGGTGTGACGCTGGTGGCGGAGCAGGTGGCGCAGCTCGACAGCAAGGACATGTCGTTCGACATCTGGCAGAAGCTGGCGCAGCGCTGCGTGCATTGGCTGGCGCAGCCCGATGTGGCCGGCGTGGTGATCACGCATGGCACCGACACGCTGGAAGAAACGGCGTTCTTCCTGCATTCGGTGCTTGCGTCGGCCAAGCCCGTGGTGCTGACCTGCGCGATGCGTCCGGCCACTGCCTTGGCGCCGGACGGCCCGCAGAACGTGCGTGACGCCATCGTGGTGGCGGCAACGGCTGGTGCGCAAGGTGTGACGGTGGTTTGCGCCGGCACGGTCCACAGTGGTGTGGACATTCAGAAGGTGCACACCTACCGGCTCGATGCCTTCGCCTCAGGCGATGCCGGCCCGATCGGATATGTGGAAGAGGGCGCGGTGCGGCGTGTCAGGGCATGGCCTGAAGGTGCTGTACCCGGGGGCTCGAAAGCCCTGGACGCCGTGGGTCAGTGGCCCCGCGTCGAGATCGTCATGAGCCACGCCGGCGCAAGCGGTGCGCTCGTCGATGCGCTGCTGCAGGCGGGTGGCGCCGAGCCTGTGCGTGGACTGGTTCTGGCCGCGACCGGCAATGGCACGCTGCACCATGCGTTGGAAGCGGCAGCGCTCAAGGCGCAAGACAGTGGTGTTGCAGTGCTACGCGCCACGCGATGCGCCAACGGACGCATCCTGCCCAGGCCGGACGACCGGCTGCGCGATGCCGGCGCGCTCACGCCCGTGAAGGCGCGCATCGCGCTGATGCTGGAATTGCTGGGGAAATAAAAACCGCCGTCTCGACTTGTCGAGGGGCGGCTGGAAAGTCAGATCAACTGCTCAGTGCAGCCAGTGCACGTTGCGTGATTTCATCGACCGTGCCCACGCCCTTGATGGCGCGGTATTTCGGCGCGGCGGCCGGATCGGTCTTGGCCCAGGCCGAGTAATAGTCAACCAGCGGGCGCGTCTGCTGGCTGTAGACGTCGAGCCGCTTGCGCACGGTTTCTTCCTTGTCGTCCTCGCGCTGGATCAGCTCTTCGCCGGTCACATCGTCCTTGCCCTCGACCTTGGGCGGATTGAACTTGACGTGGTAGGTGCGGCCCGAGGCAGGGTGCGAGCGGCGACCGCTCATGCGTTCGATGATGTCGCCGAAAGGCACATCGATTTCAAGCACGTAGTCGAGCTTGACGGCTGCCGCCTTCATGGCGTCGGCCTGCGGAATGGTGCGCGGGAAACCGTCGAACAGAAAGCCACTGGCGCAATCGGCCTGTGCAATGCGTTCTTTCACGAGATTGATGATCAGGTCGTCGCTGACCAGCGCACCGGCGTCCATCACGGCCTTGGCTTGCAGCCCCAGCGGCGTGCCGGCCTTGACGGCGGCGCGCAGCATGTCGCCGGTCGAGATTTGAGGGATGCTGTATTTCTGGCAGATGAAGGCCGCTTGCGTGCCTTTGCCCGCTCCGGGCGCGCCCAGCAAAATTAGTCTCATGGTGTCCTCGGACGGTTCTTAGATTTTGTGTCGCGCCGAGCGTCGGCCCGAAGGCTGGGCAAGGCGGAATTGCATCGAGGATAGCACGCGTGCCAGTGAGGATTTTCCCTTGTCTTCACTCGGGCGACACCTCGCCTCAGGGGCCGGTTTTCGCTGCGAAGACCGCGCGCACGCGCGCCAGGTCTTCGGGGGTGTCGATGCCCGGTCCGGGGGCAACGTGGCTCACATGCACCGCAATGCGATGCCCATGCCACAGCGCGCGCAACTGCTCGAGCGCTTCGGTCGCTTCGACGGGAGACGGTGGCAGCGACGGAAACTTGCGCACGAAGCCCGCGCGATAGCCGTAGATGCCGATGTGGCGTAGGGGGGCGGGCGTCGGCAGCACGGTCGGCGCCGCACCGTTGGCGGAGCCATCGCGCCACCAGGGAATCGGCGCACGGCTGAAGTAAAGGGCGTGGCCCTGCGCGTCGAGCACGGCCTTCACCACGTTCGGGTTCATGAAGTCGCCGATCGAATCGATCTCGTGGGCCGCGGTGCTCATTGCGGCTTGCGGATGAGCCGCCAGCTCGGCCGCCACGGCGTCGATCAGGGCGGGGTCGATCAGTGGCTCGTCGCCCTGGACGTTGACGACGATGTCGTCACCGTCCAGGCCCAGTTGCTCGCAGGCTTCTGCCAACCGGTCGGTGCCGCTGGGGTGATCCTGGCGCGTCAGGATGGCTTCGACACCATGCGCTTCACACGCCGAAATGATGGATGCATCGTCCCCGGCGACGACCACGCGCGCGGCACCCGATTCACTGGCGCGCTGGGCCACACGCACCACCATGGGCACGCCGGCGATGTCGGCAAGGGGTTTGTTGGGCAGCCGTGTCGACGCCAGTCGCGCCGGCACAAGGACGGTGAAGCTCACAGCCCCAGCTCGTCGTCGGACAGCGTGCGGGCTTCGTTCTCGAGCAGCACCGGGATGCCGTCGCGCACCGGATAGGCCAGACGCGCACTGCGCGAGCACAGCTCCTGCTTCTCGGGGTTCCAGGTCAAAGGGCCCTTGGTGACAGGGCAGACGAGCAGTTCAAGCAGCTTGGTATCCATCGAGCGATGATAACTTTGCGTCGAGCGCGGTGAAGAATTCCGGGGAGGGGGCGAAGTGCAGCGGCACGGCCAGTGCGTCGGGTGCCTGGCGCCACAACTTGACCGCATCTTTTTCGGTGCAGACAAGGGTGTGGGTGGTGTTGAGGGGGCGCTGCCAACCGTCGAAATCATGGTGATCGGGCAGTGCGATGGTCTCGGCGAGCGTCAGGCCGCGCGCGCGCAGCATCTCGAAGAACGCCTCGGGTCGTGCAATGGCCGCCAGCGCGGTCACCGCCTGGCCTTCGAGGGTCTGCAGGGGCACGTGCTCTCCGCCGCTGGTCAAGGCGTCTGCTGCAAGGCTGCGGGTGGCGGTGTAGCCGCCGGCGAATGCGGGCCGCTCGCCACTGTGCAGCACGAGGTCGCAGCGACGCGGCCAGGCCTCGCGCAAGGGGCCCGCGGGCAGCCGCCAGCCGTTGCCGATGCCACGGTCGTCGAACACGCAGATCTCGATATCGCGTCCCAGCGCCAGATGCTGCAGGCCGTCGTCGCTGACGATGACCTGTGTGGCCGGATGCCGGGCCAGCAGGGCGCGTGCGGCTTCGATGCGCTGCCGCGCGACGAAGACCGGCGCGTTCGTGGCATGGCGGATCAGTGCGGGTTCATCGCCGACGTCGCGCGGATCGCTGTCGCCGAGCACCTCGCGGCAGTCGTCGGTGCGGCGCCCGTAGCCGCGCGACACCACGCCGACTTGCAACCCTCGCGCCTGGAGATGCCGAACGACGGCCATCACGACGGGGGTCTTGCCTGCGCCGCCGGCAATCACGTTGCCCACGACGATCACGGGCACCGGCACACGCTCGGTCCGAAGCCACCCCAGGCGATAAAGCCAGCCCCGCACAGCAAAGAGTGCGGCGTACAGCAGCGACAGCGGCCAGAGCAGGCAGGCCAGCGGCCCGCGATGCAGCCAGGCGTCCTGCAGCCGCGAGCCCGACGAGCCGATGCTGCTGCTGCGACCTTCTGAAGGCACTCAGTGCCCGGCTTGCGCCGTCGACTGGGCCGCGAAGGTGATCTGCATCAGGCCGACGCGGCGAGCCGCTTCCATCACTGTGATGACGGCCTGGTGCGGGCTGCTTGCGTCGGCGCTGATGATCACCACGCTGTCCTTGCCGCCGGTGGCTGCGGCGGCGAGCGCTGCGGCCACGGTTTCCACATTGCGGTCCGCCACCGCGGCCTTGTTGACCGAATAACGGCCATCGGCCGAGACCGTCACGATCACTTCCTTGGGGTAGTCGCGCTGCGCGTCGACGTCCGCCGTCGGCAGCCGCAGCTGCATCTCGGTGAACTTGCTGTAGGTGGTCGACAGCATCAGGAAGATCAGCACGACCAGCAGCACGTCGATGAACGGGATCAGGTTGATCTCGGGCTCATCGCGTGAGCCATGCCGAAACTGCATGCGGGCGCGGCTCATTTGCGCAAGGCGTTGAGGTGGCGGGCGAAGCGTTCGCCGGACAGTTCAAGGTTCAGCAGATATTCGTCGACGCGACTGCGAAAGTAGCGCCAGAAGATCAGCGTGGGAATTGCCACGATCAGCCCGAACGCCGTGTTGTAGAGCGCGATCGAGATGCCGTGCGCCAGTTGTGCCGGGTTGCCCGAGCCGACGGCGCCGCTGCCGGGCGACTGTGAACCGAAGATTTCGATCATGCCGATCACCGTGCCCAGCAGGCCGAGCAATGGCGCGGCAGAGGCGATGGTGGCCAGCGCGGGCAGGTAGCGCTCCAGCCGATGCGCGACCGTGCGGCCCGAGGCTTCCATGGCCGCGCGCAGGTCGTCTTCGGTGCAGCGGGGGTTGGCGTTGAGCGCCCGAAGGCCGGCGGCCAGCACCTGGCCGAGCATCGAGTTGCTTTCCAGCTTCGTCACGACATCGGGGCCGGGAATGGCGCCGCGCGAGACGGTGATGGTTTCGTCGAGCAGCTTCGGCGGCAGTACCCTCACGGTCTTGAGACTTGTGAAACGTTCTATAACCAGCGCGAGCGCAATGACGGAACAGGCGAGCAATGGCCAGATAGGCCAACCCGCGGCAACAATGATGGAAAACAAGAAAATCCTCCGGCCCATAGACTGCAAATGCGCGGCGATTATCCACTGAGCCCACCATCGCCACGGGGCTTGTTTTCGTGTCGGCAAGGACGCACAGATTCTGTGGATAACTTTGTGATTAACCTGCTGCGCAATGCGCCCGAACCCGCATGGGACGGGCTTTCCGCTAGATCGATCGAATTTTGAGCAGCACTTTCTTCAATAAAATCAATGACTTGCACGAGAAGTCGTGCGTCTGTCCCGCCCTGGGGCAGGAAAACACGGGCTACACCGCCTGTTGTGGAAGAGTGGCGTTGGGCCATGCGTGCATTCCATGAACCTGCGTGAGGCGAATTCCGCGCCCGGGCCGCGCATCTGGGCGGTCGGCGCGTTGTGCCGCGCGGTCGCCGACGCGCTCGACGCGCGCTTCAATCCGGTCGCCGTGCGCGGCGAGATCTCCGGTTTTTCGCGCGCGTCGAGTGGACATTGTTACTTCTCGCTCAAGGACGAGTCCGGCCAACTGCGCTGCGCGATGTTCCGTCGAGCCGCCGGATTGCTCGACTTTTCGCCCCGCGACGGCGACCAGGTCGAGGTGCGTGGACGGCTCGCTGTGTACGAGCCACGCGGCGATCTGCAACTGGTGGTCGAGAGCCTACGTCGTGCGGGGCAGGGCGCCTTGTTCGAGCAGTTCATGCAACGCAAGGCGCGCCTGGAAGCCGAAGGGCTGTTCGATCCGGCGCGCAAGCGGGCGCTGCCGGCCATGCCGCGTGCTGTGGGCGTCGTCACTTCGCTCGGCGCGGCGGCATTGCATGACGTGGTCACCGCGCTGCGGCGGCGCGTGCCACACATTCCGGTGGTGCTGGCGCCCGCGGCTGTGCAGGGGGCCAATGCTCCGGCCGAACTGGTGCGGGCATTGCAATCCCTCTACGCGCTGGAGCCTGCGGTCGACGTGATTCTGTTGGTGCGTGGCGGTGGCTCCATCGAAGACCTCTGGGCCTTCAACGACGAAGCGCTGGCGCGCACCATCGTTCAGAGCCCGGTGCCGCTGATCAGCGGCGTGGGGCACGAGACGGACTTCACCATCGCCGATTTCTGCGCCGACCTGCGCGCACCGACGCCCACCGCGGCGGCGGAACTCGTCAGCGCGCCGCGCGACCTGTGGCTCGGTGCGCTCGACCTGCTCGATGAGCGGCTCGGCGATGCCTTGGGTGGACGCCTCGATGCGCTCGGGCAGCGTCTCGACCAGGCGGCGGGACGTCTCGGACGGCCGTCGAATCTGGTGGCTCGCCAGCAGCTTCGGCTGGCGCATCACGCGCAACGCCTTCAGTACGCGGTGCTATCGCGGCGAGAGCGCCTGGCGCAAGCACCGCGTTCGATTGCGGCCGATTTTCCTTTGAAGTTCGAGCGCGCCCTGGTGCAGCGACGCGAACGCCTGGAGCGTGTGGCCTTGCGCCTGCGGCTGCTCGATCCGGCCCTGGTCCTGCAGCGCGGGTATGCGTGGCTGACCGATCCAGGCGGCCGTGCGATCGTCAGCGCGAGGCAATTGGCGCCCGGCGACGCAGTCGTCGCGCGGCTCGCCGATGGCGAGGTCGACTTGACCGTCACGCCCGGCGATGCAACGGGCCCGCGTCCGACGCGCCCTCAATAATTACTTCCTAGAATCCTGCATTCCCCACAACCAACCCACGAGAAAAAACCATGGAACATGTGCTCCCACCCCTGCCGTACGCGCTCGACGCGCTGGCCCCGGAATATTCGAAGGAAACCCTCGAGTACCACTACGGCAAGCACCACAACGCCTACGTCGTGAACCTGAACAACCTGCAAAAGGGCACCGAGTTCGAAGCCCTGACGCTGGAGGAGATCATCAAGAAGGCCAGCGGCGGCATCTACAACAACGCCGCCCAGATCTGGAACCACACCTTCTTCTGGAACTGCATGAAGCCCCAGGGCGGCGGCGCTCCCACCGGCGCGCTGGCCAAGGCCATCGATGCCAAGTGGGGCAGCTACGACGCCTTCAAGGAAGCCTTCGTGAAGTCGGCCGTGGGCAACTTCGGTTCGGGCTGGACCTGGCTCGTGAAGAAGGCCGACGGTTCGGTGGACATCGTGAACACCGGCGCCGCCGGCACGCCGCTGACCACGGCAGACACCGCGCTGCTGACCGTCGACGTCTGGGAACACGCCTACTACATCGACTACCGCAACCTGCGCCCGAAGTTCGTCGAGACCTTCCTGGCCAAGCTGGTCAATTGGGACTTCGTCGCCAAGAACTTCGGCTGAAGCCGCGTTTTTCCATAGAAAAAGCCGACCCATGGGTCGGCTTTTTTGTGGGCTTCAGGCAGCAGAAGCTCAGCGCTTGGTGGCTGAGAACAGCTCGCCGCTGAGCTTGGCGCCCTTCTTGATGTTCTTCTTGGCAAACCAGCCCTGGTTCATTTCAAGCACGTAGCGCACGGGTTCGAGGGAGCAATGCGAGTTCTCGGTCATCGGCTGCATGTCGACCAGGTTGACGATGCGGCCGTCGTCGGCCACGAAGGCGGCGGTCAGCGGCAGGATCGTGTTGCGCATCCAGAAGCACTGCGTCGCAGGCTGCTCGAACACGAAGATCATGCCTTCGGCCTGCGGCATTTCCTTGCGGAACATCAGGCCGATTTCCCGTTGCAGGGGCGTTTGCGCGATCTGCACATCGATCTTGTACAGGCCGACCGACAACTGCGTGCGCGCCAGATCGGTTTGAGGTTGCTGCTGGGCATGCGCCGGCATCATGAAGGACGCGGACAACAGGAGCAGGGCGGCGAGACGCTGAAACATCGGATAACTCTTTCAGGGCGGGGTCAGGGCCCGGCCCGTAACCAATAAAAATGCCCGCTGAAGCGGGCATTGCCGGTGAGCTGGAAAGCTTACACCTTCTTGGCGGCGGCCGTGTGGGCCTTGGCGACGTGGCGAACCTTGTGCTTCTTGGCCGCAGCGTGCTTCTTCGAAGCGTGCTTGGCAACCTTGGGAGCGGCAGCAGGAGCTGCAGTGGTGGGTTCGGCTTGTTGAGCGAAGGCACCGGCAGCGAAGAGACCGGCGATCAGGGCTGCGAGCAGCTTGTTCATGAGAAATCCTTTGATATCGTTGATTTGGATAGCCCTCCCTGCGGAAGGTAGACATTCAACGGAGGCCGCTTCCGGCGGTTGACAGCAATGCAGTCGCCGCAGGCGAAAAAAAGCGCTCCGAAGAGCGCTCTTTTTTAGGGGGTCAGGCTGACTTACTTGGCGCCTGGCATGTCGGGCGTGCCGCCTTGGGTCGTCTTGCGCTTCACGCTGCCGTCCTTGTTGCGACGGCGTTGGTCGCGGGTGCTGGCGCGCTTTTCGCCAGAAGCAGCAGCCTTGTCGGCACCGATGGCGCCGCCTTCGGGGGTCTTGGCTTCGTCGCCAGCAGGACCGGCAACCTTGCCAGCGGGCTTGGCAGCCTTCTTGGCTTCAGCGCGTTGCTGCGACTTGCTGTTGGTGGCGTTCCCTTGTTCGGGCGTCGTGCCGGCCGGGTTTTGGGCGTAGGCGCCAGCGGCGAACAGGCCAGCGATCATGACTGCGAGAATTTTGCTCATTGATGATTCCTCTATCGAGAATTGGTTGGAAACGCCTCCCGGCGAGCAGAAGGTCAGCCACTAACGAGGCCATTGGCCCTATGGTTGACAAACGCTTGCTGATGGGTTGCGTCTAAAATGTACAGCGATTTGTTCACGGGCTGTACAGCGATTCCCCGTCGTGTCTGAATTCGCTGACAGTCGTCAAAATTACGCCACTCCCGGAGCCATCCCCCCTCATGTCCAGCTACCAGCACATCAAAGTTCCGACTGAAGGTCAGAAGATCACGGTCAACGCAGACAACTCGCTCAATGTGCCGGACCAACCGATCATCCCGTTCATCGAAGGCGACGGAACCGGTCTGGACATCACCCCGGTGATGCTGAAGGTAGTGGACGCGGCTGTGGCCAAGGCCTACGGCGGCAAGAAAAAGATCCACTGGATGGAGGTCTACGCCGGCGAGAAGTCGACCAAGGTCTATGGCCCCGACGTCTGGCTCCCTGAAGAAACGCTGCAAGCCGTGCGCGACTACGTGATCTCCATCAAGGGCCCGCTGACCACGCCCGTCGGCGGCGGCATCCGTTCGCTGAACGTTGCGTTGCGCCAGGAGCTCGATCTTTACGTCTGCCTGCGCCCCATTCAGTACTTCGAAGGCGTCCCTAGCCCCGTGCGCGAGCCGCACAAGACCAACATGGTCATCTTCCGCGAGAACTCGGAAGACATCTACGCCGGCATCGAATTCGAAGCCGAAAGCGACAAGGCCAAGAAGCTCATCAAGTTTCTGCAGGACGAATTGGGCGTCAAGAAAATCCGCTTCCCGAACACTTCGGGCATCGGCGTCAAGCCTGTGTCGATCGAAGGCACCGAGCGCCTTGTGCGCAAGGCGTTGCAGTACGCCATCGACAACGACAAGCCCAGCGTGACCATCGTGCACAAGGGCAACATCATGAAGTTCACCGAAGGTGGCTTCCGTGACTGGGCCTACAACCTCGCCGCCAAGGAGTTCGGCGCCGAGCTGATCGACGGCGGCCCGTGGATGAAGTTCAAGAACCCGAAGACGGGCAAGGAAATCACCGTCAAGGACAGCATCGCCGATGCGTTCCTGCAGCAGATCCTGTTGCGTCCCGCCGAGTACAGCGTGATCGCCACGCTCAATCTCAATGGCGACTACGTCTCCGACGCGCTGGCCGCACAGGTCGGCGGCATCGGCATCGCTCCGGGCGCGAACCTCAGCGACACCGTCGCCATGTTTGAAGCCACTCACGGCACGGCGCCCAAGTACGCAGGCAAGGACTACGTGAACCCCGGCTCGGAGATCCTCTCGGCCGAGATGATGCTGCGCCACATGGGTTGGACCGAAGCGGCCGACCTGATCATCAGCTCGATGAAGAAGTCGATTGCCAGCAAGAAGGTCACCTATGACTTCGCCCGCCTGATGGATGGCGCCACGCAAGTGAGCTGTTCGGGTTTTGGCCAGGTAATGATCGACCACATGTAATTGCGACTGCCGACGTCTTCTGACGTCGACCATCAAGCCCTTGAATTTCCGAAAGGAATTCGAGGGCTTTTTTATTGGCCGACGCGGGCCTTTATTGAATTGAAATTACTACTTTAGTAAAAGCCGAATAAGGCACTGCAGGACAAACTTCACGGATCAATCGCCTGCTTTCCTGGGTTAACTATTGGTAGAAACTGTGCTTGCTGCACGCCCATGCAAGCCCTCCAGAATCGCGCCTATTCGAAAAAGCATAGGGAGGTTTGAGTGGGCAAGAAAACCGCAGAGGCCGGCGTCGTGCTGGTGGGCGCCGTGTGCAATGGCATTGAGCGCGTGGTGCCGTATGTCGGGCATTGGATCGCATCATGACGATCTCCCGACGAGCACTCTTCGGAAAGCTCGACCTCAAGCGCTTCGCGCTGGTTGCCGACGCGATTCCGCTCGACCTGCTGCGGAAATGGGATGCAGAAGGGGAGTCACCACGATGACGCAGGCCCAACTCGGCTTCCTGATCGTTTGCCTGGCTGTTGGCGTGCTGGGGGCGGTGCTGGGTGCATGGGCCTGTTCGCGCAGTTGTCGCGCACAACTCGATGCGCAGAGCGCAGCCTTCGAGGCCGCCCGGGAAAAGGCCAACCGCGATCTGCAGCAGGCGTTGCTGTGCGTTCCGCAACGGATGAATCAAACCTTCCGGGTCGAGCTGGATTTTCTGAAGCGGCGACAGGCAGAGCGTTGGAAGGAACTGATTGGCGAACAACAGCGCTGGCAATCCGAGCAGGACGCAGTGAGGCTGGCTGAATGGCGGGCATTGCTGGCCGGCTCGCCGCTGCAGTCCCGTAAGGCGCCGGCCGCAGTTGCTCCAGCGGAGCGACCGGCTCCCGCGCCTGCGCGCGTACCCGTTCCAAGCCCGATCCCGGCACCACCATCGGCCCGGCCACCGGAACTGCCGGAAACCCCGCGACCACAGCCCGTGCCCGTATACGCTGCGGAAGTACCCGAACGCGAACTCAGCGACGAGGAAATCGACGCCTTGCCACCCGATCTACCGGCACCGACCCGGTTGTCAAGTCGAAAATTACCGGCTCCCAAAGGGCCAGTCCTGCGCAATATCTGAGAAGACCGGCAGCCTGCCGGTTTTTTTATGCCCTTTGGGCTGTCGCACACGACGCAAGCCCCTTGATTTGTCGAATACGCGCCACCAAGTCTGCTGGCGTCGGCACGGTGCTTGCACGCTCTATAGAATCTTTTTCATGGCAACGAGAATTCCCAAGACTCCCAGCACCCCTCCGGCTCAAAAACCGGCCGGGGATGACGGAGATTCGGTCGTCCTGGAGCGCCGGCCGCAGAAAACTGCGCCGCCCCAGATGTACCAGGTGGTGATGCTGAACGACGACTACACGCCGATGGAGTTTGTGATCGTCGTGCTGCAGGAATATTTCAGCAAGGACCGCGAATCCGCGACCCAGATCATGCTCAAGATCCACCTCGATGGCCGGGGCGTCTGTGGGGTTTATTCCCGCGACATGGCGGCCACCAAGGTCAACCAGGTGATGGAAGCTGCGCAGCAGGCCGGGCATCCGCTGCAATGCGTGAGCGAGCCTGTTGCATGAACCAGTTGAATTGCGCAAGCTCCAACCCATCTGAGAACTTATTTACAGCAAGGCAAAAGGAAATCACATGATTGCCCAGGAACTGGAAGTCAGCTTGCACATGGCCTTTGTCGAGGCCCGGCAGCAGCGCCACGAGTTCATCACCGTGGAGCATCTGCTGCTCGCTTTGCTGGACAACCCGAGCGCCGCGGAAGTTCTGCGCGCCTGCTCGGCGAACGTCGACGACCTGCGGGCGTCGCTCACCAACTTCATCAAGGACAACACGCCCCAGGTGGCGGGTACCGATGATGTCGACACCCAGCCCACGCTGGGTTTCCAGCGCGTGATCCAGCGCGCCATCATGCATGTGCAGTCCACCGGCAACGGCAAGAAGGAAGTCACCGGCGCCAACGTGCTGGTCGCGATCTTCGGCGAGAAGGACTCGCACGCGGTGTACTACCTCCACCAGCAGGGCGTGACCCGTCTGGACGTGGTCAATTTCATTGCCCACGGCATCAAGAAGAGCGATCCGCCCGAAGCCGTCAAGGGCAGCGGTGAAGCACCTTCCGGCGAAGGCGAAGAGGGCGGCGGTGAACGCAACGAGAAGGCATCGCCGCTCGAGCAGTTCACGCAGAACCTCAACCAGCTCGCCAAGGACGGCAAGATCGATCCGCTGATCGGCCGCGAATACGAGGTCGAGCGCGTCATCCAGATCCTGTGCCGCCGGCGCAAGAACAACCCTCTGCTGGTGGGCGAGGCCGGTGTCGGCAAGACCGCCATTGCCGAGGGGCTGGCCTGGCGCATCACGCAGGGCGACGTGCCCGAGATCCTGGCTGAGGCGCAGGTCTATTCGCTCGACATGGGCGCATTGCTGGCCGGCACCAAGTACCGCGGTGATTTCGAGCAGCGCCTGAAGGGCGTGCTCAAGTCGCTCAAGGACAAGCCGAACGCCATCCTGTTCATCGACGAAATCCACACGCTGATCGGTGCGGGCGCAGCCTCGGGCGGCACGCTCGACGCTTCGAACCTGCTCAAGCCGGCGCTCTCCAGCGGCCAGCTCAAGTGCATCGGTGCGACCACCTTCACCGAGTACCGCGGCATCTTCGAAAAAGACGCGGCCCTGTCGCGTCGCTTCCAGAAGGTCGACGTGGTCGAGCCGACGGTGCAGGAAACCGTCGACATCCTGAAGGGCCTGAAGTCGCGCTTCGAGGAACACCACGGCGTGAAGTACGCCGTGGCTGCCCTGCAGGCCGCCGCCGAGCTGAGCGCCAAGTACATCAATGACCGCCATCTGCCCGACAAGGCGATCGACGTCATCGATGAAGCGGGCGCCGCCCAGCGCATCCTGCCGCCGAGCAAGCGCAAGAAGACCATCAGCAAGGCCGAGGTCGAGGACATCGTCGCGAAGATCGCGCGCATTCCCCCGGCCAACGTCAGCAACGACGACCGCGGCAAGCTGCAGACCATCGAGCGCGACCTCAAGAGCGTCGTGTTCGGTCAGGACAAGGCACTCGAAGTGCTGGCCTCCGCGGTCAAGATGGCGCGCTCGGGCCTGGGCAAGGGCGACAAGCCGATCGGCTCGTTCCTGTTCTCCGGCCCCACGGGTGTCGGCAAGACCGAAGCCGCGAAGCAGCTCGCCTACATCATGGGCATCGAGCTGATCCGCTTCGACATGTCGGAATACATGGAGCGTCACGCAGTGAGCCGCCTGATCGGTGCGCCTCCGGGCTACGTCGGTTTCGACCAGGGCGGTCTGCTGACCGAAGCTGTCACGAAGAAGCCGCACTCGGTGCTCTTGCTCGACGAAATCGAGAAGGCGCACCCGGACATCTTCAACGTGCTGCTGCAGGTCATGGACCACGGCACGCTGACCGACAACAACGGGCGCAAGGCCGACTTCCGCAATGTCATCGTCATCATGACGACCAATGCGGGCGCCGAGACCATGAACAAGGCGACCATCGGCTTCACCAACCCGCGCCAGGCGGGCGACGAAATGGGCGACATCAAGCGCCTGTTCTCGCCCGAATTCCGCAACCGGCTGGACGCCATCGTCAACTTCAAGGCGCTCGACGAAAACGTCATCCTGCGCGTAGTCGACAAGTTCCTGCTGCAGCTCGAAACGCAACTGGCCGAGAAGAAGGTCGAAGTCACGTTCAGCGACAAGCTGCGCAAGCACCTGGCGAAGAAGGGCTTCGATCCGTTGATGGGCGCCCGCCCGATGCAGCGCCTGATCCAAGACACGATCCGTCGTGCACTGGCCGACGAACTGCTCTTCGGCCGCCTGACCGACGGTGGCCGCCTCGAAGTCGACCTCGACGACAAGGACGAAGTGCTGCTCGACATCCAGCCGCTGCCGAAGAAGGAAGGCAAGTCCAAGCCTGAAGCGGAAGAAGCCGCAACCGGTTGAACGAACCACCGGGCAATCCGTGGCCGATGAGGCCGCGGAACAGCCTCCAAAGGCCGGTAGCATCGCGCTACCGGCCTTTTTCTTTGGGGCGGCGAAACCGCACAGCCGCTCCAACCACTTTCAGACCTTGATCCTTCCAGAACTCAGCAACGAATGGAAAACCGGCCTCTCCCTGGCGTGGAGCGGCTACATCGCTGTGCTGTCGGTCTGGATCGTGATGCAAAAGCGCGCTCCGGTGTCCACCATGAGCTGGATCCTGTCGCTGGCGCTGCTGCCGTTCGCCGGTTTCGTCATCTATTACTTTCTCGGGCCGCAGCGCCTGCGCAAGCAGCGCCTCAAGCGCCTGCGCAACCGCGCCAGTGCCTATGCCCAGGCCGACCTTGCGCGCCTGCGCGACGTGGCGCAGAACGCGCCGCCGGCGCTGCAGCAGATGGCGCGGCTGGGCACCGCGACCTGCGGCCTGCCGGTGTCGAGCGCCACGGGCGTGGAACTGCTGTCCGGCGGGGCGCGCACCTTCGATGCGATCTTCGAGGCCGTGCGCGCGGCGCGTGACCACATCCACCTCGAGTACTACATCTTCGAGCCCGACAAGATCGGCACCGCACTGCGTGACCTGCTGATCGAGCGCGCGAAGGAGGGCGTGAGCGTGCGCCTGTTGATCGACGCACTGGGCTCCAAGCGCATCGGCCGCAAGTTCATGGCGCCGATGCACGAAGCGGGCGTGAAGGTGGCGCTGTTCCATGACACCAAGATCGGCCGGCGCCTGCGGCCGGTGACCAACTACCGCACCCACCGCAAGATCGTGGTGTGCGACGGCCGCGTGGGCTTCACGGGCGGCGTGAACATCACCGACGAGGAAGACAAGCGCACCAACCCCGACGCGTACCACGACGTGCATCTGCGCATCGAAGGCAGCGCGGTGCGCTGGCTGCAAACCACCTTTCTCGAAGACTGGACCTATGCCACCGGCGAAGACCAGCGCGGCATGGACAAAACCATGGACGCGATGCTGCCGCAGCTTGAAGCCGGCGATGTCCCCGTGCAGATCGTGACCAGCGGCCCCGACAACACGCTCGAAGCCATCCACCGCATGCACGTCGAGGCGATCCATTCGGCCACGACCCGCGCCTGGCTCACCACGCCGTATTTCGTGCCCGGCGAGCCCGCCATGATGGCGCTGACCAGTGCCGCGCTGCGCGGTGTCGATGTGCGCCTGCTGGTGCCGCGCCGCAGCGACTCGGCCATCGTGAGCGCCGCCGCGCGTTCGTATTTCGACGAGCTGATCGCCGCCGGCGTGAAGGTCTGGGAGTACAAGGCGCGCATGCTGCACTCCAAGACCTTGGTGGTCGACGACCATTGCGCGATGATCGGCACCGCGAATTTCGACAACCGCAGCTTCCGGCTCAACTTCGAGGTCTGCGCCGTGGTCTATGGTCCGGCACTGGCCCGGCCATTGGCGGCGCAGTTCGAGACCGACCTGCACAGTTCCGGCGCGGTGCGCGCCCACCGCCCCCAAAGTTTCTGGCGTCGCCTTGGCGATGCGATTGCGCGCCTGTTTTCACCCTTGCTCTGAATGAACCACACCTTTCTCTGGCACGACTACGAAACCTTCGGCGCGGTGCCGCGCCGCGACCGGCCCTCGCAGTTTGCAGCCATCCGCACCGACGCCGAGCTGAACGAAGTCGGCGAGCCGCTCATGGTCTATTGCAAGCCCGCACCGGACTACCTGCCCAGCCCCGAGGCCTGCCTCATCACCGGCATCACGCCGCAGGTGTGCCTGGAGCGCGGCATTCCCGAGCACGAGTTCGCCGCGCAGATCGAGCAGGCCTTCTCGCAGCCCGGCACCATCGGCGTGGGCTACAACACCATCCGCTTCGACGACGAGGTCACGCGCTTCATGTTCTGGCGCAACCTGATCGATCCGTATGCGCGCGAATGGCAGAACGACTGCGGCCGCTGGGACCTGCTCGACGTGGTGCGCCTCATGTATGCGCTGCGTCCCGACGGCATCCAGTGGCCGAAAAAAGAAGACGGCAAGCCCAGCTTCAAGCTCGAAGACCTGGCACGCGCCAACGGCCTGCTGCACGAGTCGGCGCACGATGCGCTGTCCGACGTGCGCGCCACCATCGCGCTGGCCCGGCTCATCCGCGACAAGCAACCCAAGCTGTTCGACTTCGCCTTCGGCCTGCACCGCAAGGACCGCGTGGCCAGCGAACTCGGCCTGCCCGCGATGCGCGAAACCGCCAAGCCCTTCCTGCATGTCTCGGGCATGTTCCCGGCAGAGCGCGGTTGCCTCGCTGTGATGTGGCCGCTCGCGAGCCATCCGACCAACAAGAACGAGCTGATCGCCTGGGACCTGTCCCACGACCCGAGCGAGCTGCGCGATATCGATGCCGACACGCTGCGCCTGCGCCTGTTCACCCGCACCGCCGACCTGCCCGAAGGCATGGTCCGGCTGCCCGTGAAGGGCATCCACCTCAACAAGTCGCCGATGGTGGTGGGCAACCTGCGCACGCTGGCGCCGGCCATGGCCGAGCGTTGGGGCATCGATCTCGACATGGCCATGCGCCACGCAGCGATTGCACGCGATCTGCCCGACATGAGCGCCATCTGGTCGAAGGTGTATGCCCGACCAAAGGAAGCCACGCCTGATGTCGATGAAGACCTCTACGGCGGCTTTGTCGGCAACGCCGATCGTCGGCGCCTGAACCAGCTGCGTGCGTTGTCGCCGGAAGAACTCGCCAAGGACCGCACGGGTTTCGACGACGGGCGGCTCGACGAAGTCCTGTTCCGCTACCGCGCGCGCAACTGGCCCGAGCTGCTGGCCCCCGAAGAAGTCGAACGCTGGGAGGCGCTTCGCGTGGCCCGGTTGTTCAAGGGTGAGGGCGGGGCACGCACCATCGAGCAGTTGTTCAGCGAAGTCGATGCGCTGTCCGAAACCGCCGACGAGCGCGGCGAAGAGATCCTGGGCGCGCTCTACGAGTACGCCGAGGCCATCGCGCCCGAAGCCTGAGAGACAAGAAGACTTGGTGCACGGCCCATGATCCTGAACATCACCTCCGAGATCTCGCCGGCACTTGAGCCGTATGGGTTGTTTCTCGCGCCGAGTGTCGTTTTGTCCCTGCCTTTTCGCTTTGAGACGCCCGTACGCCTGTGGCCGGGCGTTCATCTGTACGGCGTGTCGGTGGGCGCTTATTCGTATGTCGCGTCCTCGGTTCAGTTGCATCAGATGCAGATCGGACGCTATTGCTCGATAGGCGACAACCTGCACCTGCTGAGCCAGCATCCGACGGATTGGCTCACGGCGCATCCGTTTTCGCATCAGCACATCTTTCCCGAGCCGTTTCGCAATTCCGCCATCGACCCGTATCCGCAGCTGATGCCCACGGTGATCGGCAACGACGTCTGGATTGGCTCGCGGGTGAGCCTCAAGGGCGGCGTGACCATCGGCGACGGCGCGTTGATCGGCGCAGGGGCGGTGGTGACGAAGGACGTGCCACCGTTCGCGATTGTGGGCGGCGTGCCCGCGCGCGTGATCCGGCGGCGTTTTGCCGACGCGCTCATCGACCGCATCCAGGCCTGCCCGTGGTGGGACTGGGATCTGCGCGAACTGCCGCTGGACTGGCGGCATCCGGAGGCGGCCCAGACCACGCTGGAAGCAGCCGTGGCCGAGGGGCGCGTCTCGCGATGGAGTCCGGGGTGGCGCCAGCTCGAATTCGGTACGCCTGCCGAAGAGGGCGGGGGTGCACCGCTTGTCTTCCGGCAGGTGTGATCCAAGACGAAAGAAGATCCTTTCATGACATACATCTCCTCTCGCGCCCGTGCCGCAACCTTCGTGCTGGCTGGCGTCGTGATCTCCGCGCTCGCGGGGTGCAGCGCCTTGCCTTCGACGGGCGGCACGGCCAAGGCTTGCGCCACCGGCTTCGACAGCGTCGAGCGCGACACGCTCTATTTCGGCCGCGCCATTCCCGCCGGCGGCCAGGTTTCGGACGCCCAGTGGACGGCCTTCCTCGATGCCATCGTGACGCCCGCCTTCCCGCAGGGCCTGACAGTGACCGATGCCGTCGGCCAGTGGCGCGGAGCTTCGGGCGGCGTGGTGCGCGAACCCTCGAAGCTGGTGGTGTTGCTGCATCCGCGCAGCGCGAAGGACGATGAGGCCATCGCCGGGATCATCGACACCTACCGCAAGAATTTCGGCCAGGAGTCGGTTCTGCAGGAAAGGCAATCCGCCTGTGTCCGCTTCTGAGAATGACCACAACATCGTCCGGCGCCTGAAAGCAGCAGACGCCGCGGCCTACCGCGTGGTGATGCTCGATGCCTACGCCACGCATCCCAGTGCCTTCACTTCGACGGTGGCTGAGCGTTCGGGCTTGCCGCTGCTCTGGTGGGAACAACGCCTTGGCGCCGATGCAGATGTACCGAGCGTGGTCTACGGTGCGTTCGACGATGACGGCGCGCTGGTCGGTGCAGCCGGGCTGGCCTTTGAGACACGCGAGCGCACGCGCCACAAGGCCACCTTGTTCGGCATGTCGGTGATGGCATCGGCGCGCCGCTCGGGCTTTGGTCGCCGTCTGGTGCTGGCCTTGCTGGACGACGCGCGCGCACACGAGGGGCTGCGGCAGGTGCAGCTGACGGTGACCGAGGGCAACACGTCCGCGCAGGCGCTGTACGAACGTTGCGGCTTCAAGGTCTTCGGTGTCGAGCCTATGGCCATTGCGCTCGACGGTGCCTGGTTGGCGAAGGTGCACATGTGGTGTGACCTTGAAGAGGCTCGCCGTTCGGCGTCGTGATGCAGCCGCGCAGCGAGGCTTAGTCGGCCTGCTGTCGTTCGTCCGGGGCGAGTGCAAATGACACCAGGAGCTCCCCTCCGCGAATGTCCCCCGCTTCGCTCCTCCTTTATTTCGCTGCGGGGAGCACCTGGCGTCATTCGCACATGGGCACGCTGCCGGTGACCGCCGATCAACAAGTGCTCTGAGCGCTCACGTCGATACGGGGCTCTTTTTCGCGAAATAAAGGAGGAGCGAAGCGGGGGACATTCGCGAAAAAGAGCCCCGTGTCGGCGTGAGCGTCGCCCTGAACAGCAGCAGCCCCAAAAAGAACAACGCGGCGAACAGAAAAGCAGGCGCTCATCCGAACAGCCGCATGCTGCCCGACGGAGCGAAATGACCCGTCAGGCCTTCTTCGGAATCATCCAGCCGGTTTCGCTGCCACGGCCCGGCAGATGCAGCGCGGCCGTTGCCGCGGGTGTTTCCGCCAGCAGCTTGCCCTTGCGAAACACCTTGAGCCGTGTAGCGCGCAGGCGGATCGCCTCGACAGGATCGCGCGCCTGCAGCAGCACGAAGCTGGCGTCGCAGCCGGCCGCGATGCCATAGCCCTCCAGGTGCATCACGCGCGCGGCGTTGGTGGTCACCGCCTCGAAACACTGGCGGATGCCGGCCTGGCTGGTCATCTGTGCCACGTGCAGGCCCATGTGCGCCACTTCGAGCATGTCGCCCGAACCCATGCCGTACCACGGGTCCATCACGCAGTCGTGGCCGAAGGCGACGTTCACGCCAGCGGCCATCAACTCGGGCACGCGGGTCATGCCGCGTCGCTTGGGGTAGCTGTCGTGGCGGCCCTGCAGCGTGATGTTGATGAGCGGATTGGAGATCACGGCCACGCCGCTCTGCGCGATCAGCGGCAACAGCTTGCTCACGTAGTAGTTGTCCATCGAATGCATCGAGGTGCAGTGCGAGCCGGTCACGCGGCCCTGCATGCCCAGGCGCTGCGCCTCGAAGGCCAGGGTTTCGATATGGCGCGAGAGCGGGTCGTCGGACTCGTCGCAGTGCATGTCGACCAGCTTGCCGCGCTCGGCCGCCATCTCGCACAGCAGCTTCACGCTCGCGGCGCCGTCGGCCATGGTGCGCTCGAAATGAGGGATGCCGCCGACCACGTCCACGCCCTTGTCGAGAGCGCGCTCGATGTTCTCGACGCCGCCCGGCGAGCGCAGCACGCCGTCTTGTGGAAAGGCGACCAGTTGCAGGTCGAGGTATGGCGCCACCCGGCGCTTGACTTCGAGCAGCGCATCGACCGCGAGCAGGCTCGCATCACTGGTGTCCACGTGCGAGCGCACCGCCAGCAGCCCCTTGGCCACGGCCCAGTCGCAATACGCCAGTGCGCGTTCGATCAACGCATCGGCCGTGAGCAGCGGCTTCAGCTCGCCCCACAACGCGATGCCTTCGAGCAGCGTGCCGCTTTCGTTGACGCGCGGCAGGCCGTAGCTCAGCGTGGCGTCCATGTGGAAGTGCGGGTCGACGAAAGGCGGCGCGAGCAGAAGGCCCTGCGCATCGAGCTTCTCGTGCGCCGGTGCGTCGAGGCCTTCGGTGACCTCCGCGATGCGGCCGTCCTGCACGGCAATCGACATGCCGGTGCGGCCGTCGGGGAGGGTAGCGTTGGTGATGAGGAGGTCGAGCATCGTGGTGAGGTCTCTGGAGGACGGATGGGTGAGCGGTATTTTCCGCCGCGATGCCGCCGGAACGCCGGGCGCGCCGTGAAAATCCCGCGATGGCAAAGAAACCCGCGACAAAGACCGAGGCCGGCGGCGGCATGCCCGACCTCAGCGAGCGTGCGGATGGCCCCGCGCTGATCGCGCTGTGGGGCGACGATGAAGCCGGCAACGAATTTCGCCTCGGCACCCGCGAATACGACTGGCACAGCCATCTGCGCGGGCAGGTCTTCTGCGTCGAAAGCGGCCTTGTGCATGTGCGCACCGCCCACGGCTCCTGGCTGCTGCCGCCGCATCGTGCCGGCTGGCTGCCGCCCGGCGAGGCGCACAAGGTCAGCATCAGCGGCGCCATGAGCGGCTGGAGCGTGCTGATCACGCCCCAGGCCAGCCATGAGTTGCCCGAGCGCCCCTGCGTCATCGGCATCAGCGAGCTGATGCGGGCGCTGGTGCGTCGCGCGGTCACCTGGACCGAGCAGGCACGGCTTGAGCCCGAACAGGAGCGGATGATCGCCGTGCTGCTCGACGAAATGCGCCGCGCACCGCACGAGCCGCTGCACCTGCCGATGCCCACCGACCGCCGCCTGCTGCGCATCGCGACAGCCATCTATGAAGAGCCCGAGAACGGCCGCACGATGGACGAATGGGCACGATGGGCGGGCCTGTCCGCGCGCACGTTGAGCCGCCTGTTCCTGGCCGAGACGTCCGTGAGCTTCGCGCAATGGCGCCAGCAGGCGCGGCTGGTGCATGCGCTGGAGCGGCTTGCGCGGGGCGAGGCAGTGGCGGACATCGCCGATGCGCTCGGCTATGCGACGCCGAGCAACTTCATCGCGATGTTCAGGCGCAGTTTTGGGGAATCACCGGCGCGGTACTTCGCTCGCCGCGGCGACCCGCGTTAAGCTGCCTTGGTTGAAGATCGAATGTCACCGATGAAAACCACCCTTGCTCTGTCCGCCTTGCTTGCCGGCACACCGTCGTGTTTCGCGTTGACCTTCGCGGGAGCCACGGAAAACCTGCAGTACTTCGAATACGCGACGCTTGCCAATGATCACTGCGAGAAGCGGAACGTGCCGACCCGTCAAGCACTCACTGCCTGGCAGGCGCAGCATGAGCCTCTTTTTCGGCAAACCATCGATACCGTGCGGGCGGAGGGGAAAAGGCGTGGCCTTGCCACGGAGCACGAGCAGGATGCGTTGCTGTTCGAAATCATGAACATGGCTCGCACGAATGCGCAGGGGAGCATGGCTCGCAAGGGTGTCCCCTGTTCCAAGTTCAGCACCTACATCGACAGCCTCGCGAGCTTCTTCAAGCGCTGAGGGCCGCCGGGGATCGGTGTCAGCGCGTGCGTTGCGCCCGATACCGATACTGCCCAGCCGCCGGCCCGACCTCGATCGTCACGCGCCGCAGCTTGTCGTCATGCCCCGACGAGGCCTTGGCCGTCACCACAACGCCACGTGGTGTCGCGCGGCAAGTGAGATCCGACAGCGCGATCTCCGCATGGTCGTTGTCCAGCTCGGCGATGGCGACGGTGTGCTCGGCCTGCAGGCTGCCGTTGGTATCGCGCGCCATCCACTGCACGTAGAGGAAAGACTGCGCGAACTGTTCGGCGTGCACCACGCGGTAGGTGCCCTGGTGGTCCTTGCCCCAGGTGCCGCAGAGTTGCACCCAGTTGACCGCGTCCGCCGTCTTGAAGGTCTCGTAGCTGTAGTCGGCACCCAGCGCCTGCGCGTTCGCGCCACACAGCGCCAGCAATGCGGCCAGCAGGGCGCCGCGCGTGGAGAAGGGCGTTGTCTTCATCAGCGTTCTCCTTTGCGATAGGGTTTCATCAGCGCCTGCGGATAGCTGGCCTTGCGCGCCACCAGCACCAGCGCCAGGATCGAAAGCAGGTACGGCAGCATCAGGTACAGCTGGTAGGGCAATACCGCATCGCCCGATTGCTGCAGGCGCAGCTGCAGTGCGTCGAAGAATGCGAAGAGCAGGGCGCCGAGCAAGGCCTTGCCGGGCCGCCACGAGGCGAACACCACCAGCGCCACGCAGATCCATCCACGCCCGTTCACCATGTTGAAGAAGAAGGCGTTGAAAGCCGACAGCGTGAGGAACGAGCCCGCCATGCCCATCAGCGCCGAGCCCGCGACGATGGCGCCGGTGCGCGTGGCCGCGACCGACACGCCCTGGCTTTCTGCGGCCTGCGGGTTCTCGCCGGCCATGCGCAGCGCAAGGCCCAGTGGGGTGCGGTACAGCACCCAGCCGACTAGCGGTACCAGCAACAGCGCGAAGAGCGTGAGCGCGGTCTGTGCGTTCAGGATCGGCACGGGCAGCCAGTCCATCGGCGCGAACGGGGTGATGGTCGGCGGTGTGTTGACCTTCGGGAAGCTCACGCGGTAGCCAAAGTAGCTGAGCGCGGTCGCGAGCAGGGTGATGCCCAGGCCCGACACGTGCTGCGACAGCGCAAGGCCCACGGTCAGGAAGGCATGCAGCAGGCCGAACACCATGCCCGTGAGCGCGGCCACGCCGACGCCCACCCACAGCGGCGCACCGGCATACACCGCGAGCCAGCCGGTGAAGGCGCCCGCGACCATGATCCCTTCGATGCCCAGGTTGAGCACGCCCGCGCGCTCGCACAGCAGCACGCCGAGCGTGCCCAGGATGAGCGGCGTGGCGATGCGCAGCACGGCGACCCAGAAGGCCGGGTTGGCAAGAATGTCGAGAAGGTCGGTCATCGGGTATTTCTCCCTCCCCTTCCGGGGGAGGGTTGGGGTGGGGGCAAGCGGCGCTCGAAGTGGAGGCCGATGCCCCCATCCCAGCCTTCCCCCAGCGGGGGAAGGAGCAAGGCAAAAGAAGAAACGAAGGCTGCCGTCATTTCTTCATCCTCACCCGGTACTGCGTCAGCAAGGTCGCCACCAGCACCGCGATCAGCGATGCGGCCACGATCACGTCGGCGATGTACGTCGGCACGCCCACCGCGCGGCTCATGGTGTCCGCGCCGACCAGCACACCGGCCACGAACACGCCGGCGGCAATCACGCCCAGCGGATGCAGCCCCGCGAGCATCGCGATCACGATGCCGGTGTAGCCATAGCCCGGCGACATGTCGAGCGTGACGTAGCTGGTGCGGCCGGCCACCTCGATGGCGCCGGCCAGTCCGGCCAATGCGCCCGAGAGCAGCGCCACCATGACCACGGTGCGCGTCACCGGCACGCCGGCAAAGGCGGCGGCGCGCGCGTTGGCGCCCACGGCGCGGATGTCGAAGCCCAGCACGGTGTATTTGAAGATCGCCCAGACGATCACCGCGAGCGACACGGCCCACAGCAGGCCGGTGTGCACGCGCGTCTGCGCGATCAGCTTGCCGAGTTCCAGGTCGGACTGCAGCGACACGCTCTGCGGCCAGCCCATCGCGGTCGGGTCTTTCATCGGCCCGTCGAGCAACGCGGACACGCCCAGCAGCACGATGAAGTTGATCAGCAGCGTGGTCACCACTTCATCGACGCCCAGCTTGTTCTTCATCAGCGCCGGGCCCAGCAGCATCAGCGCGCCGGCCACGGCCGCCGCCAGCATCATCAGTGGGAACAGCAGCCAGGGCGCCAGTTCGAAGCCGGTGCCGCCGTGCATGCCGCCCACCGCCACGGCCGCCAGTGCGCCTGCGTAGAGCTGGCCCTCGGCCCCGATGTTGAACAGCCGTGCCTTGAAGGCGACCGTGGCCGCCAGGCCGGTGAGGATCAGCGGGATCGCGCGCGTCAGCGTTTCGCTCCACGCGAACACCGAGCCGAAGCCGCCCTGCAGCAGCAGTGCATAGGTGCGGCCGACCGGCGCACCGGCCCACAGCACCAGCAGCGCGCTCACCGCCATCGTGAAGACAACCGCGCCGATCGGTGCGAGCACCAGCGCGGCGCGCGAGGTCTCGTGGCGTCGTTCGAGCCGCATCATGACGAGGCTCCCGTGCGTTGTGGGGTAGCAGCGGTTGCGCCAGCCATGGCTAGGCCGATGGCTTCGCGCGTCCAGGCCGCGGCGGGGCGTGCCTCGCCCAGGTGGCCGCCGTGCATCACGGCCACGCGGTCGCCCAGCGTGAGCACTTCGTCGAGGTCGTCGGAAATCACCAGCACCGCAGCGCCGGCATCGCGTGCGGCAATGAGCTGCTGCTGCACATAGGCGACCGCGCCGATGTCGAGGCCCCAGGTCGGCTGGTGCGCCACGATCAGGCGCGGCGCGCGCGTCGGGTACTTCTTGTTGTCTCGTTCCTTGGCATCTTCTGCCTGCTCGGGCGCCAGCAATGCGCGCCCCAGAATCAATTTCTGCATGTTTCCGCCAGAGAGCGAGCGGGCCGGCGCCATCAGGCCGGCACCGCGCACGTCGAATGCTTTTTCGATGCGCCGGGCGTGCAGGCGCGCGGCCGCACGCTTCACGATGAACGACCAGCGCGAGAAGACCGGGCTGCGCAGCCGCTCCGACACCGCGTTCTCCCACACCGGCAGGTCGCCGACCACGCCGACTGCGTGCCGGTCTTCCGGGATGCGTGCCACGCCGCGCTGCACCAGCCGGGCGGGCGAGGGCGGCAGCGCGCGGCCCATCAACTGGGCCGTGCCGGAGACGGCGCGGCGCGTGCCGCACAGCAGCTCGGCCAGTGCCACCTGCCCGTTGCCCGACACACCCGCGATGGCGGTGATTTCGCCCGCGCGCAGGGTCAGCGACACCTCGCGCAGCCGATCCTGCCCGCCGTCCTTGCTGGCCGCAGTGCTCACATGGTCGAGCACGCAGATCGCGTCGCCGACCGACTTGGCGGGCCGACGCTGCGGCGCCTCGACCGCATGGCCGACCATCCACAGCGCGAGCTGCGCCTGCGTGGTGTCGGCCGTACGCGCCTCGGCCACCAGCTTGCCGCCGCGCAGCACGGCCACGCGGTGCGACACGCGTAGCACCTCGCCCAGCTTGTGGCTGATGAAGATGACCGACAGGCCCTGCGCCACCATCTGCGCGAGCGTGGCGAACAGCGCCTCGCTTTCCTGCGGCGTCAGCACGGCGGTCGGCTCGTCGAGGATCAGGATGCGTGCGCCACGGTACAGCGCCTTGAGAATCTCGACGCGCTGGCGTTCGCCGACCGACAGGCTGCCGATCTTCGCGTCGGGCTGCACCGGCAGGCCAAAGCGCTGCGCCACGTCGAGCAGCCGTTCGCGCGCGGCCGCGCGGCGCGACACCGGGCGCCACAGCGGCTCGGTGCCCATCATCACGTTGTCGAGCACGCTCAGGTTGTCGGCCAGCGTGAAGTGCTGGTGCACCATGCCCACGCCGGCGGCGAGCGCGGCCTTGGGGTTGCCGGGCGGCAGCGGCGCGCCGAACACTTCGATGTGGCCTTCGTCGGCGACGTAGTGGCCGAACAGGATCGACATCAGCGTCGACTTGCCTGCGCCGTTTTCGCCGAGCAGCGCGAGCACCTCACCGGCTTGCAGGTCGAGGGAAATGGCATCGTTGGCCACCAGTTCGCCGAAGCGCTTGGTGATGCCGCCTAGCCGAAGCACGGTGGTATTCATGGGGTGGCGGGCTCGGGGTTGCCAAGCTCGCGGCAAAAAGTTTCGATGGCCCGGGCGGCGGCGACGGGCGCAGCCTGCAGCAGGCCGTGCGGCCCTTCCAGGCGCACGATGCGAAGGCCCGACAGGGCACGCTGAACGATGCGGGCCGCCCGCTCGGGCACGATGCGGTCGTGCATGGCTTGCAGGTACATCGCGGGCACGCGCACCTGCGAGAGTTTGTCGACCACGTTCACGCGCTGCACTTCTTTCATGCGGCGCGCCATGACGGCGGCCGTCACCTGCCGCAGCGAATCCTGCAGCGATGCCGCAAGGTGCGGCGTGGCAAAGCGGCCCAGCAGCATGTGGCGCATGGGCCCACGCATCAGGCCGGAGTGCATGAACTTCATCGACATCTCGAGCAGGCCGCCGCGCAACAGCGCCAGCCCCGGCTTGGGGCTGCGGGCAAAGCTGCAGCACAAGATCAGCCCGCGCAGCCCCGGTGGAGGGGATGCCGCGATCGAGATGGCCAGCGGGCCCGAGAAGGATTCGCCGAGCAGAACGAAAGGCTGGCTGGCGGGCAGTTGCGCACGCACCAGCCGTTCGAGTTCGTCATAGCCCAGCGGCTCGGTGCCGGGGTAGCGCACCACGTCGATGGTGTCGCGCTGCCCCATGGCTTGCGCCAGGGGCTCGAAGAGATCACCCGTGCCGTCCATGCCCGGAAGCAGAACAAGTCGAAGGGGACGAAGAACGGGCGCCGCCGTCACTTCCAGGCGGCCAGGAACGCCAGCATGACCTTGGCGGAGTTGTCCGCCGCGATGCTCATGAAGGTGCCCATTTCGTTCTCGCCGTCGCCACCGCCCGCGAGGTCGCTGAGCGAGCGGAAGGCAATGAACGGCACGCCGTTGCTGTAGGCCACCATGCCCACGGCCGCGGTTTCCATGTCGAGCACGTTGGCCTGGAAGGTCTTGTAGGTGTATTCGCGGTACGCCTTGTTGTCCATGAAGGCCTGGCCCGAGACGCCGTTGCCGCCCACCACCAGTTGCGGCTTGCGCGCGAGGCACTTGCCGGCGTTGCAGTTCGCCAGGTCGACATTGCGGATGCTGCGCGCCACCTCGAGCATCTTCGGATCGGCCTCGAACCAGAACTTGCGCACGATCTCCGGCTTGGCTGCCGAGCGCACCTCGACCGGACGCGGAAACATCATGCCGAAATTGGGCAGCGTGGCGTCGGTGATGAAGGGGGGCGCGCTGTACTTGCCCGGCGCGGTTTCACGCGCCATCAGCACTTCGAGGTACTGGCCCCATTGCGCGGGCACGGTGACGTCGCCCACGTGCAATTGCGGATTCACGCCGCCCGCGATACCGCTGAACACGATGTTGGTGATGCGAAAGCGGTTGAGCACGAGTTGCGTGTTCATGGTCGCGTTCGTCATGCTGATGCCCGACAGGAACAGCACCACCGGCTTGCCTTCGAGCGTGCCGGTGGTGAACTCCACGCCGTTCACGCTGTGCTTCACGGGGTCTTGCAAGCGGGTCAGCAGCAGCTTCAGCTCGGGCTCGAAAGCCGAGAGCACCGCGATGCGCGGCGTGTCGTCCAGCCGCGTGCTGCTGTTGATGCTGACCGTGCCGGACTTGTAGACACCGACGCAGCCCGTGAGCGCGAGGCCGAGCGCGGCGGCCAGGAACGGACCGCGCAGGCGCTGAAGAAGCGAGGAGGTGTTCGTCATCATGAGTTCGTTGGCGGTAGTTGAGGGCGGTGTTCCGCGTCGGGCGCAGCAATCCAGGCCTGTAGCGACGCAACGCGCGCATGCTTGGGCGACAGTCCGACGAAGGTGGTGTAGGCGGCCAATGCCTTGGCATCGTTGCCGGCCTGCAGGTACGCATCGCCAAGGTTCAGGTAGGCGAGGGCGCGGCTGCCGTCCATGTCGATCGCCTGCTCGAACCAGCGCGCAGCCTCGACCGGCTTGCCGCGCTTGAAGTACACGAAGCCCAGGTTGTTGGCCGCCAGCGCAAAGCGCGGCTGCAGCTTCAGCGCCTCGGTGAAGGCGGCTTCGGCTTCGTCGTAGCGGCGCTCGCGATAGAGCTGCAGGCCGCGGTCGTTGGCGCGTTGGGCGGCCACGCGCGGTGCCACCGGCGCGGCGGCCGGCATGGTCAGCTTGGCGTCGCCGCCTTCGAGGTTCTTCACCACCACTTCGATGGCTGCTGGCCCGGCCTTTGGCGTCGCGGCCGCATGCACGGCCTGCTCGTTGGCCTCGTCGATGCGCTTGTTGACCTTGCTGGCGGCAGCGTCGAGCTGCAGGCTGTCGCCGCTGAGGCCTTCGCGTTCGACGGGCAGCGCGAACACGAACTCGCCACCCTCCGAGCCCGGCAGGCTGCCGAAGGCCGGCGTCTGCCGCGCGATGGCCGAGACGGCCGGTGCCACGTAGGCCGCGAGTTCGGTGCCGGTGATGACGCCGTCGCCGTTCAGGTCGGCCTTGCCCGACAGCGCCTGCAGCACCGTCCAGGTAAAGACGGAATGGCCACCGGGGCCGTCATCGGCCACTTGCTGGTCGGCACCGCCGGCGGTGAGCATCTGGCGGCCGACGCGGCGCGCGTTGTCGGTCAGAAAGTTCTTGTTGCCCTGCGGTGCGCCACCGCGCGTGAGGCCCAGGCCCGAGTAGCAGGCGTCCACCAGAAAGAGAACGTGCTTGGCCGACAGTGCTTCCGCCACCTCCTGCAGTTGCGGCATGGAGATGGCGTCGGAGGCCAGGTCGTCCAGCGCCGCATCGACCGGAACGATGTAGCCGACGTCGCGCCCGCTGGCGAGCTTGCGGGTGCTGCCATGGCCGGCAAAGAACACCAGCACGCGGTCATCGCGCTTCACGCGCTTGCTGTCGGCCAGCTTGTCGTTGAGCACGCGCAGGATGTTGGCGCGTGTGGCTTCTGCGTCGTACAGCGCCGTGATGTTCTCGGGCTTGAAGCCGAAGCGCGTGACGAGCAACTGCTCCATCGCCTTGGCATCGGGCACCGCGTGGTGCAGGCCGGGCCACTTGGCGTACTTGTCGATGCCGATCACCAGCGCGTGGCTTTCGCGGTAGAGCGTGTCGCCGGAGGTGGCGGCCACGCCGTCATCGGGCGCCGCCTTCTTGGGTGCGTTGACGATGAACTTGCCATCGCGCCATGTGGCGAAGCGGTAGCCGTCGGCCACCAGCTGGTCGAGCACGGTGGGCAGGGCTTGCACGGTGCGGCCCTGGATGTCGTGGAACAGGATCACGCCGCGCTTGGCCTTGTCGACCTCGGCCAGCACGCGATCGGCAATCGACTTGGGCACCGGGTCGGCCCAGTCCATCGAGTCGACGGTCCAGAGCATGGAGCGCAGCTTGAGCGCTTCGACGGTGCTCAGCTTGTCTTCGTTGCGCGCACCGTAGGGAAAGCGGAACAGCGTGGATTGCGGGCGGCCGGTGGCGTCGAGCAGGGCCTCGGTTTCGGTGGCCTCGGTGCGCACCGCGTCGTCGCTCATCTTGGCCATCATGCTGTGGCTGAAGCTGTGGTTGGCCAGCACGTGTCCGGCGGCCAGCACGCGCTTGGCCACCGCGCCGTTGGCGCCGAGCTGGGCCTTGCCCTGCGCGTCGAGCTTGCCCAGGTTCTGGCCAAGCTCGAAGAAGATGGCCGGTGCGTCGTAGCGCTTCAATATCTCCAGGATCTCGTCGGTGTGCTTGGCGTGCGGGCCGTCGTCGAAGGTCAGCACCACGGTCTTGGAGGGCAGCGAGGTGCCGAAGATCTCGCGCACGTCGCCGCCTTCCTTGGCGCTGCCTGCGGGCTGCGTGTAGGGCACGATGGCGCCGAAGTCCTTCAGGATCTTGTCGCGTGAGTACAGGCCCTGCAGCTTGGCCACGTAGTCGGCCCACTTCTCGCGCTGGGGCTCGATGCCGCGCTGCGCAAAGCGGCCGAACACGTCTTTCAGCTCGCGGTCGTAGGCCTGTTCGATCTCGGCGAGCACGGCCAGGTCTTCGCTGGCGCGGCGGCCAAGCTTGAGGCCGGGCAGCGACTGCGCCTGCCCGTAGCGCGTGCTCAGCTCGCTCAGGAATTCCTTGAACGCCAGGCGGTCGGCGTCGAACCAGCTCGGCTCGCTTTCGATGCGGTCCAGCAGCGCGTTCAGGGCCGGCACTGTGGCCGGGTCGGCCATGTCACCGGCCTGCGCGATCAACGCGCGCTGGCGCTCCTGCATGTCATGAAAAAGCAATTGCCCGACCGCACTGACGGCGCGCTTCTCGGCCGCATCGAGCTTGCGTTCGCCGGTCATGAGCACAATCATCTGGCGATGCGCCGCGAGCAGGGCGTAGGAGCGCTCCTGCAACGCGGCGGGAATGCCGACCGGCGCCGCGACCACAGGCACCACCGCAGCCGAGGCCGCAGCGGCAGGCGGTGCTGCCGCCGGCGCTACGGGCGGCGCTGCCGTACCAGCAGGCTCAGGCTTGCATGCGGTGAGCGCGACGACGGCCAACGCCGCAACAGCCACACCATGGATTGCGGTCCGCCATCGCGCACGATTCATAGGTTCTCGGAGTGCTTATTTCGCGGTGGACTTGGGCTGGCTGTCGTCCACCTTCACGGTGAACTTGCCGGCGAGGATGTCGGCCTGCCTGGCCTTCACCTTGGCGATGATGTCGGCCGGCACCTTCTTCTCGAACGTGCCGAGCGGCGCCAGCTCCGAGCCCTTGTGCTTCATCTGCGAGTACACGCCGTAGTCTTCGGCGGCGAACTTGCCTTCCTTCACGAGCTTGATCGCACGGTCGGCCGAGGGCTCGAAGTTCCACAGCGCAGAGGCGACCACCGTGTCGGGGTACTGCGCCTGGGTGTCGATCACGTTGCCGATGGCGAACTTGCCCTTTTCCTTGGCCGCGTCCGACACACCGAAGCGCTCGGCGTACATCACGTCGGCGCCCTTGTCGATCATGGCGAAGGCCGCTTCCTTGGCCTTCGGCGGATCGAACCAGCTGTTGATGAAGCTCACGCTGAACTCGACCTTCGGGTTCGTTTCCTTGGCGCCGGCCATGAAGGCGTTCATCAGGCGGTTGACCTCGGGGATCGGGAAGCCGCCGACCATGCCGATGCGGTTGCTCTTGGTCACGCCGCCGGCCACCATGCCGCTCAGGTAGGCCGGCTCCTGGATGTAGTTGTCGAACACGCTGAAGTTGGGCGCCTGCGGCTTGAGCGACGAGCCCATCAGGAAGGCGACCTTCGGGAAGTCTTTCGCGACCTTGCGCGCCGCTGCTTCCACGCCGAACACTTCACCCAGGATGAGCTGGTTGCCGCCGGTGGCGTACTCGCGCATCACGCGTTCGTAGTCGGCGTTGCTGACGTTCTCGGTGGCCTTGTATTCGATCTCGCCGCGCGCTTCGGCCGCCTTCAGCGCCTTGTGGATGCGGCCCACCCATTGCTGCTCGAAGGGCACGGTGTACACCGCCGCCACCTTCAACTTGGCCTGTTGCGCAAGCGCAAGGCCGGGCGCGCCGGCCGCAAGTGCTGCGGCAATGGCGACGGAACGAATGATCAACTGGCGGCGTGCTGTCACGGTGCTTCTCCTCGGGGTGTGGAAATATTGTTCTGGGCTGTCCCATGGACAGCCGGACGCCCCTCGGAACCGGAGGGGGCGTCGGGTGGGGCGGTTTACTTCGTGCCGAAGATGCGGTCGCCGGCGTCGCCGAGGCCAGGGAGGATGTAGCCGTGGCTGTCGAGTTCGCGGTCGATGGCTGCCGTGTAGATCGGCACATCCGGGTGCGCCTTCTGCATCGTCGCCACGCCTTCAGGGCAGGTCAGCAGGCAGACGAACTTGATCGACTTGGGGTTGAGTTCCTTCAAACGCTCCACAGCGGCCACGGCCGAGTTGCCGGTGGCCAGCATCGGGTCGACCACGATCACGTCGCGGTTCTCCATCTCGCCGGGCATCTTGAAGTAGTACTCGACGGCGGTGAGGGTCTTGGGGTCGCGGTACAGGCCGATGTGGCCGACGCGCGCGCCCGGCACCACGGTCAGCATGCCGTCCAGGATGCCGGTGCCGGCTCGCAGGATCGACACCAGAACCAGCTTCTTGCCGTCGATGACCTTGGCCTGCATGGTCTCGAGCGGCGTTTCGACTTCGATGTCCTGCATCGGCATGTCGCGCGTGACCTCGTAGGCCATCAGCATGCTGATTTCATTGAGGAGCCGGCGGAAGCTGTTGGTGGACGCATCCTTGCGGCGCATCAGCGTGAGCTTGTGCTGGACGAGGGGGTGATTGACGAGATGGACGTTGCTCATTTGAATTTTTTCTACCGTTGCTGAACCGGGGAGTCTAAAAGACGGTGCCGTCGCTCTCGATCAACAGGGGCGGAGCACCATTACGCAAGCGTTGTGCCAGCGCCCGGCCGGCGGCCCAGGTGCCGCCTTCGAGGATGCAGGCCAGCGGCAGTTCTTCGGCGGTGCGGTCGAGCACCTTGCGCACGCGCGGTGCCACTTCGTCGAGCAGCGCCACGGTCAGCGCGCGCCATTCGACGATGAATTCGTCGCTCGCCTTCCAGCGGCGGGTGAGGAAGGCCGGGTCCCTGGGCACGATCACGCCGCTGTCGATCAGCAGGCCGCCGTTGCGGTATTCGGGCAGGGCGGTGAGCGCATCGAGGTGCCGCACCTTCACGCCCGCCCACTCGAAGGGTTCGAGCAGCGAGTAGGTGAGCCATTGCGACAGCTTGTGGAACGGCATCCAGCCGTTGGTGAGGCCAGGCCCGCGCACCGCGCTGTGGCGCCAGCAGTCGCCCAGCGCCAGCGCAGGATCGCCCGAGCCGATGCCGCCCGCGTTGTCGCTGCCGTCGGCCGCGATGCTGTCGACCGCATTGGCCGAGGGCCAGATGCGCGAGAGCGAGTCGAGCAGCAGCGACAGGATCTGGTGCGCCGTGATCTCGGCGGTGGGCGGCGCGGCCGGGCCGTAGGGGCCGACCAGTGCGTCGAACAGCCGGCCGGGCCGGCCGTCGTCGCCGAAGATTTCGGGCTGCTCGTTCATTGCCTCGCCCAGCCGGCGCAGCAGCGTGGCACGGCCCGCCAGGCCGACCAGCGGATTGACCTCGCTGACCTGGAAGGCGTCGCCCAGCCGGTCGGTGACAAGGGCGCGCAGGCCGGCCGAGTCGACCTGGTAGGGGTGGTCGGGGTCCGAAGAGAACATCCCGCTCATGAAGGCGTGGAAGCTCGCCACGCCCAGTCCTTCGGAGCGCGTGAGGCGCTCGCCGGTGGCCGATTCGGTGTAGTGCCAGTCGGGGCCGGCACCGGCGTCGAGCAGCACGCTCACCAGCACGAGGTCGATCTGCGCACGGGCGCGCTGGCGTGCATCGAGGGCGCCCAGCCGGGTGTTGAGTTCTTCGATGCGATCGACGCCGCCGGCCTCGAAGTGGCGCCAGCGGCTGTGGTACGGGATGGTGTCCCACGGATAGCGCTCGCGCGTGACTTCGGCCACCGTGCGCGCCGCGTCTTCCAGCGCGTCGTCGTCGCCGATGCGGAACCACTGCGACTCGCCGTTGCGCGCGCGTGCCAGCAGGGCGCCGGCGCGCTGGCGGATGGCGGCTGTGGTGCGCAGCAGGCTGGCCGCGCCGGCCGGGTGGGCGGTGTCGGCGGTGAATTCGATCGACGGATCGACCTTGCCCGCGCCGCCGGGCGGCAGGCTGCCGGAACCGTCGACGGGCATGTTGGGGTCGGTGTTGCGGCTGGTGGTCATTCGGTGAGTCCGCGGCCCTTGGCCTTCTTGAGTTCTTCTGCGTCCGGCACCGGGCCGGGGGTGAAGTAGCCGGCCGCCATCTTGGCGTCCATCTCGACGCGGGCGTCGGCCGGAATCAGTTCGTCGGGAATGTTCACGCGCTCGCCGATCTCGATGCCCGAGCCGGTGATCGCGTCGAACTTCATGTTGCTCATCGACACGAGGCGATGGATCTTCCTGATGCCGAGCCAGTGGAAGACGTCGGGCATCAGCTCCTGGAAGCGCATGTCCTGCACGCCGGCCACGCATTCGGTGCGCGCGAAATACTGGTCGGCCGTGTCGCCGCCCACCTGCCGCTTGCGCGCGTTGTAGACCAGGAACTTGGTGACCTCGCCGAGCGCGCGGCCCTCCTTGCGCGAGTAGGCGATCAGGCCGACGCCGCCGCGCTGCGCGCCCATGATGCATTCCTCGATGGCGTGCGTGAGGTAGGGGCGGCAGGTGCAGATGTCGGAGCCGAACACGTCGGAGCCGTTGCATTCGTCGTGGATGCGCGCGGTGAGTTCGACCTCGGGGTTGGCCAGGTCGCGCGGATTGCCGAAGATGTAGAGCGTCTGTCCGCCGATGGGCGGCAGGAACACTTCGAGGTCGGAGCGCGTGACCAGCTCGGGGTACATGCCGCCGGTTTCCTCGAACAGCGTGCGGCGCAGGTCGTTCTCGGAGCAGCCGAAGCGGCGCGCCACCTCGGGCAGGTACCACACGGGCTCGATGGCCGCCTTGGTCACCATCGCGGCGCCGCCCGCGGTAAGGAAGTGGCCATCGGCCTTGAGGCGGCCGCTTTGCAGCGCCTCGATCACCTCGGGCAGGATCACGTGCGCCTTGGTGATCGCGATGGTCGGGCGGATGTCGTAGCCGGCCGCGAGTTCGGCCGAGAACACATCGGCCACCAGCGCGCCCCAGGGGTCCAGCGAGACGATGCGCCCCGGCTCGCTCCACTGCGGATACGGCCCGATCACGTCGGTCGGCGCGGTGTTGGTCAGGTCGGCCTTGTGCTCGCGCTTGAGCGCGCCGGCCGCCACCGCCAGCGCGCGGTACACGCTGTACGAGCCGCTGTGCGTGCCGATGACGTTGCGGTGCGCGCGCTTGGTGGTGGTGCCGACGACGGGGCCGCGCTCGGTGGCGGTGGCCGCGCCCCACTGGATGGGCAGCGCGCCGAAGCCGCCTGCGTGCGAGGTCAGGCGGATGTGGCCGGTCGATGTCGAGGGGTGAAGCGGGGGGAAGGGCGTGGTGCCGGCCGGCGCTTCGGGTGGCGCGAGCGGCGTGGCGAACGGCGTCGCAAGGGGTGTCGCTGAAGGGATCGTTGTGCTGTCGGCAGACATTGGTAGCCCTCAAAAAACACAATGTACCGATGGTGTGTGGTGCTTGCAAGCGGACAGCTTCGGCACAATCGACCGGAATCTTTTTTCGACAAGGCTGTAACCGGCCGGCGAGATGGCACGAAACACCGTAGGCAGCAGGATGCAGCAGATGGGCGACGCGGAAGCGGCGCTGCGGAGCCTGTTCCTTCGTGGCCTCGACGGCGACGCCGGTGCCTACCGCGACTTCCTGCAGAAACTCAGCGCGCACCTGCGCGCCTTTCTGGGCAAGCGCCTCTTTGGCTGGCCCGATGAAGTGGAAGACCTTGTCCAGGAATGCCTGCTCGCCATGCACAACCAGCGCCACACCTACCAGAGCGACCAGCCGTTGACGGCCTGGGTGCATGCGATTGCGCGCTACAAGATGATCGACCTGCTGCGCGCCAAGTCGGTCCGCGAAGACCTGCATGACCCGCTGGACGACGACCTGGCCGTGTTCGCCGAGTCGGCCACCGAGGCCAGCGACGCCAGGCGCGACCTGGGCGGCTTGCTCGACAGCCTGCCCGAGCGCCAGCGCCTGCCCATCGTGCACGTGAAGATCGAAGGCCTGTCGGTGGCCGAGACGGCGAGCCTGACGGGCATGTCGGAATCGGCGGTCAAGGTCGGCATCCACCGGGGGCTGAAGGCCCTGGCCGCCAGGTTCGGCAACAGCTGGGGCGGTGCCGCATGAAGACCGACGACCTCGTGGCGATGCTGGCCACCGGCGACGTGGCGGTGCGGCGGCGCGGCGCGAGCGGGCGCATCGGGCTGGCGGTGCTGGCCGGGCTGCCGCTGTCGTTCGTGATCCTCTTCGTCGAATACGGGCTGCGGCGCGACCTGGTGCAGGCCATGTTCTGGCCGATGTTCTGGGTCAAGGTGCTGTTTCCGCTGTGCATCGCGGCGGCCGGTTTCGTGATGGTGCAGCGGCTCGCGCGGCCGGGCGTCGCGGTGCGGCGCGCATGGGTCGGTGCTGTGCTGCCGGTGCTGGGGGTCTGGGCGCTGGCCGTCGTCGCATGGTTCACCATGCCGGCCGAGGACCAGATGCCCTCGCTCATGGGGCAGTCGTGGCGCATCTGCGCGGCGAGCATCGGGCTGATGGCGCTGCCGGTTTTCGTGGCCACGCTGGTGGCGCTCAAGGGGCTCGCGCCCACGCAGCCCGCACTGGCGGGCGCAGCGGCGGGAGCGCTCGCCGGCGGTGTCGGCGCGGCTGTCTACGCGCTGCATTGCATGGAGCTCACCGCGCCGTTCCTGGCGGTCTGGTACGTGAGCGGGATCGCGGTGCCGGTGCTGGTCGGCGCCGCGCTGGGCCCGCGCCTGCTGCGCTGGTAGGGCCCCGATGTCCCTGTGTGGGACAAACCCTAGTCGGGCCTGAAATGTCGTTCCCATAACAGTCCGCAGAAAACGAAAGTAGTGGAATCGCGTCGCCTTTTTCCTCAAATAACGAAGGAGACACGATGCGAGACATCTATCGAGCAGGGCTCAGGGTACTGGGCCTGTGTGTTTTGGCTTTCCTCATCAACTGCGGCGGAGACGGGGGCGGTGGCAGCGGCTTCCTGCCGATCGTTGCGCCATCGGGCAACACACCGCCCGCGAACAATCCGCCTGACGGCCCTCCGGTGTCGGCAACCGGCGAGCTGAAGATCCGCACGCTGTCGAACCGCGCCGACATGATCAGCGACGGCGATGCCTACATCGAGATCGTGCTGCCCGAGGGCAAGAGCGCACTCGACCTCGCCGTGGACCTGGACGGCAAGGACGTGTCTTCCGCCTTCGCCCTGCGCGCCAACGGCCGCGTGCTCGGCACCGTGACCGGGCTTCGCGTGGGCAGCAACACGCTCACCGCCACGCTCAGGTCGACGAAGACCGGCGCGAAGCTCGCCATCGAGAACTTCGGCCGCGGCGGCAACATCTTCGCGGGCACGCCGGTCCAGCCGTGGATCTGCGCGACGAAGGCCGGCTCGGTCGCCAGCGTGACGGTGCCTGGCACCGGCCTCTCGGCCTCCGTGACGACGCGGGTGAGCGGGCTCGATGCCGATCCGGTCGATGCCGACTGCAATGCGCCCACCGTCTACACCTACTACTACCAGCCCAAGGCCAAGGAGGGCACCGACTGCGGCCAGCAGCCCTTCGGCCCCTACGCCTGCTTCGTGCAGTACGACCCGGCCAAGCGCCCGAAGGATGCCGACATCGCGAACTTCACCACCGACCGCGGCGACACCGTAAAGGCCCTGCTGCGCGTGGAGCTGGGCACGATGGGCCGCAGCGAATACCAGGTGGCGGTGTACTTCGACCCCGCCAAGCCCTGGACGCCGTGGGAGCCGCAGAAGGGCTGGAACGGCAAGGTGCTCTGGAAGATGGGCGCCTCGGCCTCGGGCAACCGCTTCCAGCAGAGCCCGGGCACGGCCCTGTTCGACGACAACGCGCTGCGCGCCGGCTTCATGACCGTCAATTCGCAACTCACGAACCACAACGACAACAACAACGAGTTCCTGGCGGCCGAGAACATCATGATGGTCAAGGAGCACATCGTCGACACCTACGGCGAGATCCGCTTCACCATGTCCGACGGCGGCTCGGGCGGCTCGATGATGCAGACGGTGCCGGCCTCGGTGATGCCGGGCCTGCTCGATGGCTTGCAGACCGGCTACAGCTACCCCGATGCGGTCACGACCTGGATCGAGACGCGCGACTGCGGCAACCTCTGGCGCTACTACGCCACCGGTCCGGGCACGGGCCTTTCGCCGGCGGCGCGGGCGGCCATCGAGGGCCATCCGACGGCCGACTACTGCACCATGTGGGTCTATTCCTTCCTCGCGCCGCAGAGCCCGGTGCAGGCCCCCAACTGCGGCCCGGGCTTTCCGGCGGCGTTGGTGTACGACCCGGTGCTGCGGCCCAACGGCGTGCGCTGCACCATCCACGACGTGATGACCGCGATCCTCGGCACCACCGAGCTGAACGGCAACACCGTGCCCAACCTGCCTTACGACAACGCGGGCGTGCAGTACGGGCTGAAGGCCTTGCGCTCCGGCGCCATCACGCCCGAGGAGTTCGTCGCGCTCAACGAAGGCATCGGCAGTTGGGATGCGGACATGATCTGGTCGGGCGACAAGGCCGTCATTCCCGCTGTGCGCGCGCGGGCGCAGACCAGCGCCATGACCGCGCTCTACCGCAGCGGTCTTGTGAGCTACGCGAAGAACCTCGCGAAGGTGCCGATCATCGACCTGCGGCCCGAACTGGGCGCCGACATCCACATGGCCTGGCGCACCTTCGAGCAGCGCGCGCGGCTCGATGCAGGCAACGGCGGACACGACAACCACGTGGTGCTGGCGAGCGCGGCCGGCACCGGTGTCGCGCTCACGAAGCAGGCCTTCCTGATGATGGACCGCTGGCTGAGCGCCATGGAGGCCGACACCTCGGGCGATGCGAAGGAAAAGAAGGTCGTGAAGAACAAGCCCTCCGACGCGGTCGATCTTTGCCTCGCGACCGCGGGCATGACCAATGCCGAGCTGGTGGACATCGGTTTCAACAGCGCCGCGTGCCCGGTGAAGCCCTACGAGTCGGTGCGCATCGTGTCGGGCGGTCCGCTGTCGGAAGACGTGTTCAAGTGCCAGCTCAAGCCCATCAACTTCGCATCGGCCGACTACGCGGGCATCGGCTTCACGGGCGGCCAGCAGGTTCGCCTGCAGGCGACGTTTCCCGATGGCGTGTGCGACTGGAGCAAGCCGGGCGTGGGGCAGGTGCCGTGGACGCCGACCACCTTCCGCAACGGCCCCGGCGGGCAGGACATGCCGGCCGCGCCGGTGTCCGTGGCGTTCTGACCTTCTGACGTTCTGAGTTCGGCAGCCCTCAACCGGGCTGGTTGTTCGGAAACCTCGACAGGCGCTGCCTGTCGAGCACGTTGATGTAGCCGTAGCCCGTCTTGATGAGCTGGGCCGCTTCGAGTTCGTGCAGCGCCGCGTTCACCCGCTGGCGCGACACGCCGACCATCCAGCCGATTTCTTCCTGGCTGATCTGCAGCGTGGCGTCGGTGTTCGGATAGAGCACCGGATGGAACAGGCTCGCGATGCCGCGCGCCACGCGGGCGGTGGGCTCCAGCAGCCGGTCGAACTTCACCGTCGCGATGAACTGGCTCAGCCGCTCGTTCAGGTGCGACAGCATGAAGTGGTTGAAGGGGACGCTGCGGTCCAGCAACCACGCGAAGGTGTCGCGCGGCAGGTGCAGCGTGGTGGTGGGGCGGGTGGCGGCAATCTCGTACTTGCGCTGCTCGACCTTCAGCAGCGAGCCTTCGCCGATCCAGCCGCCGGTGGCCACGCCGGTGAACATCACGGGCTTGCCGTCGGCCGAGGTGTCCTGCACGCGGAGAAAGCCGCGGATCACGCCGATCCAGCTGTCGGCGATCTCGTTGCGCTGGCAGACGAATTCACCCGGGCCGTGCTCGCGGGTGAAGAGCGCCTTGTAGACCACCTCGCGCTCGCTTTGCGTGAGCACGCGCGGCCAGATGCAGCGCTCCCAGAACTGGTGGACCTCGTTGTCCGACAGCTTGCTGGTGGACATGCGGGGCTCTGGTGCGCAGGTGGTGGTGGCCGGCTTCAGCGCTTCTTGCTGCCGAAGATCCCGCCGAGCACGCCGCGCAGGATCTCCTTGCCGACCGAGGTGCCCATGGTGCGCACCGCCGACTTGGCCATGGTCTGCACGAGGCCATCGCGTTTGCCGCCGCGCGGCCCGGTGCTGCCGAAGATCATGTCGTTGAGCATGCCGCCCACGCCGGAGCCCGATGTTTCTGTCGCAGCCTTGCCTCCCGGCGCGACCACGGGCGCATCGGGCGAGCTTTCGGCGCGGCCCTTGAGCTTTTCGTAGGCCGATTCGCGGTCCACCGTCTTTTCGTAGACGCCGGCCACCAGCGAATTGGCGATCAGCGCCTTGCGCTGGTCGGGCGTGATCGGGCCGAGCTGGCTGCCCGGCGGCAGCACGAACACGCGCTCGGTCACGCTCGGGCGGCCCTTGTCGTCCAGGAAGCTCACCAGCGCTTCGCCGACCGCGAGTTCGGTGATGGCGGTCTCGATGTCGAGGCCGGGCTTTTGGCGCATCGTGCTGGCGGCGGCCTTCACGGCCTTCTGGTCGCGCGGGGTGAAGGCGCGCAGCGCGTGCTGCACGCGGTTGCCCAGTTGGGCCAGCACGGTATCGGGAATGTCCAGCGGGTTCTGCGTCACGAAATAGACGCCCACGCCCTTGGAACGCACCAGCCGCACGACCAGCTCGATGCGTTCCACCAGCGCCTTGGGTGCCTCGTTGAACAGCAGGTGGGCCTCGTCGAAGAAGAAAGCCAGCTTGGGCTGCTCGGGGTCGCCGATTTCGGGCAGTTGCTCGAACAGCTCCGACAGCATCCACAGCAGGAAGGTCGCGTACAGGCGCGGCGAGTTCATGAGCTTGTCGGCCGCCAGGATGTTGATGACACCCTTGCCGCCCACGGTCTGCATGAAATCGGCGATGTTGAGCATCGGCTCGCCGAAGAACTTGTCGCCGCCCTGGGTCTCGATCTGCAGCAGGCCGCGCTGGATGGCGCCCACGCTGGCGGCGCTGATGTTGCCGTACTGGGTGGTGAACTGGCTGCTGTTTTCGCCCACGTACTGCAGCATGGCGCGCAGGTCTTTCAGGTCGAGCAGCAGCAGGCCGTTGTCGTCGGCGATCTTGAACACCAGGTTCAGCACGCCGGCTTGCGTTTCGTTCACGTCGAGCATGCGGCCCAGCAACAGCGGGCCCATGTCGGAAATGGTGGCGCGCACCGGGTGGCCCTGTTCGCCGAACACGTCCCACAGCGTGACGGGGCAGGCGGAGGGCTCGGGCACCTCGATGCCGCGTTCCTTGAGCGTGGCGGCCAGCTTGGCGCCGATGGCGCCTTTCTGGCTGATGCCGGTGAGGTCGCCCTTCACGTCGGCCATGAACACCGGCACGCCGATGCTGGACAGCTTCTCGGCCATCGTCTGCAGCGTGACGGTCTTGCCGGTGCCGGTGGCCCCGGTGATCAGGCCGTGGCGGTTGGCCAGTGCGGGCAGGAGGGTGCACTCGATGGTGTCGTGGCGTGCGATCAGAAGGGGGTCGGCCATGGGCGCTCCGGGTCGTGTCGAAACGGGCAGTCTAATCAAGCGGCACTCCTATAATCCACGGCCGGCACGCTAGTTCCATCGGTAGTTCCGGAAAAAAGTATCAGGAGGTTTTTTTGTCATCGACTGCTCAGCCCCCCCTTCCCGCCACTGGCGACGCGTCAGAACAGTCGCCGATCGAAAAAGAACTGGCTGTGCTGCTGGTGAACGCCTTGAACCTTGAGGTTGCCCCCGAGGACATCGTGCCGACCGATCCGCTGTACGGCGAGGGCCTTGGACTCGACTCGATCGACATCCTCGAAGTCGCACTCGAAGTCTCCCGCCGCTATGGTTTCCAGTTGCGTTCGGACGACGAGCGCAACCAGCAGATTTTTCAGTCGCTGCGCACGCTCGCGACCCACGTCGCACAGCATCGCGCCGCTTCCTGATCCCCATGTCACGATGGCGACTGGCACTCCTGCTGCTGGTGGGAGTCGCCTATGCCGGCCTCTCTCACTGGATGACGCTGTTCCACGCCACGGCGCCGTGGGCGGTGGTGGTGTTGCTCGGTCCCTTGTGGCTCGCCGCGATGGGCTTTGCCGCGAGCTGGTTCGGCCGCTGGGGCTTCGTCGGCATGGCCGCGCTGGGCGTCGGCGGCTTTGCGCTTGTGTTCCTGGGTGAGGCGGGCGACCCGAACCGTCTCTATGTGCTCCAACACGTGGCCATCAACAGCGCGTTGTGCGGCTGGTTCGGCTCCACGCTGCGCGGCAACGGCACGCCGCTGATCACACAGTTTGCCCAGCGCGTTCACCCGCTCAAGGGCCAGATGCTGGCCTACACCACGCAGCTCACGCGCATCTGGACGGGCTACTTCGCCGTCGTGGTGCTGGCGTCGATTGCGATCTACATGACGCGGCCGTTTTCAGACTGGTCGCTGTTCGCCAATGTGCTGTCGCCGGTGATGGTGGGGCTGCTGTTCGTGGGCGAGCATCTGGTGCGCTACCGGCTGCATCCCGAATTCGAACGCACGCGGCTGGTGGACGCTGTGCGCGCGTTCTACGGCACATCGTCGGTGGACCACGGCACCGGCGGCCGATGAAACAGGCGCTGCCCGCGTGACGACAGACATTCAATTCCTGCCGCTGCTCGCGGACCGCGACCCCGATGCCCCCCTGGCCTGGCGTGCCGGCGTACCTGTGAGCACACGGCAGTTCCTGGCCGACGTGGCCCGCTTCGCACCGGTGTTGCCGGGCGAGGGGCCGGCGGTCAATCTTTGCGTCGACCGCTATGCCTTTGCTGTGAGCCTGGGGGCCGCGCTGGTGCGTGGCCACGCGAGCCTGCTGCCGCCCGATGCGCGCCCCGACACGCTCGCCCGCCTGCTCGAATCCGGTGGCTCGCGTCTTTTCGCGCTCACCGACGATCCGAAGCTCCAGACCCCCGGCATGCAGCGCGTGCTGATCGAAGACCGCTCCAGCCTCGAAGGCGATGCAGGCGGCTCGGTGCCGCTGATCGACGGCGCCATGCACGCGGCCAGCCTGCTGACCTCCGGCTCCACCGGCGTCCCGCAGCCGCATGCCAAGACCTGGCGCACGCTGGTGGGCGACGTGAGGGTGGCGGTCAAGCGGCTTTGCAGGGTGCTCGAACGGCCGACGCTGGAGGGCGTGACGCTGGTCGCGACCGTGCCGGTGCAGCACAGCTACGGGCTCGAATCGTCGGTGCTGCTGGCCATGCTCGGCGGCGCCGCCTTCGAGAGCGGCCGGCCGTTCTTTCCGGCCGACGTGGTGCAGACGCTGGCCTCGGTGCCGCGCCCGCGTGCGTTGGTGACCACACCGTTCCACCTCAAGACATTGCTGCTGTCGGGCATCGAGTTGCCGCCGGTCGACCTGATCCTGTCGGCCACCGCGCCGCTGTCGCCGCAGCTCGCGCTGCAGGCCGAGCAGGCCATGGGCGGCGTGCTGCTCGAAATCTACGGCAGCACCGAGTCCGGCCAGGTCGCCACGCGGCGCACGACCGAAAGCGAAGTCTGGGAGACCTTCGGCGAGATCCGCGTCCACGCCGAGCCGGACGAAGCCGGCGGCCCCGAGCGCTTCATCTTCCAGGGCGACTTCATGCCCGAGCCGACGCCCATGGCCGACGTGCTCGAGTTGCTCGACGAACGGCGCTTTCGGCTGTTCGGCCGCGCCAACGACCTGATCCACGTGGCGGGCCGGCGCAGCTCATTGGCGCACCTGAACTACCACCTGAACAGCATCCCCGGCGTCGAGGACGGTGCCTTCTGGCTGCCCGACGAAGTGGCCGATGGCGTGGTGCGTCCGGTCGCCTTTGTCGTTGCGCCGACGCTTTCGGCGGCCGAGATCATTGCTGCGCTGCGGCAACGCCTCGAACCCGTGTTCGCGCCGCGCCGCGTGGTGCAGGTCAAGGCCTTCCCGCGCGAAGGCACCGGCAAGCTCACTGTGCGGGCGCTGCGCGAATTCGCGTTGGCGCAGCTCGCGGAAGACAGCACCCCGGTGCAGATGGCGCTGGCGGTGCCGGCCGACCACCCCGTCTTTGCCGGCCATTTCCCGGGCCAGCCGCTGCTTCCGGGCGCCCTGGTGTTGGCCGAGGTCATGGAAGCCATCCAGCGCGTGCCGGCCCTCGTCACGCGGCTGGGCGCGAGTCCCACGCTCGCGGCGGCCAAGTTCCTGGCGCCTGTGCGGCCGGGCAGCACGCTTTCCATCGAGCTGATTCCGGAGGCCGGGACGGGCCGCGGCGTGCGATTCGACGTGCGTTGCGACGGCGTGGTGGCTGTCAGCGGCCGCTGGGTGGCCGTGCAAGAGTCGGCCTGATGAAGCACACCGACGCCGAGGCGAACGCCGTCAACGAGGCCGCGCAGGCGACCCAGGCCTGCGCGCAGAACACGCAGAAGGGCGACTGGGCCCGTGCGCCCGAACGCAGCAACATGCTGGCGCTGCGCTTCATCTGCCTGATGGCGCTGGTGTGCGGGCGCCACGTCACGCGGCTGCTGCTGCCGCCGATCAGCATCTACTTTCTGCTTTTCGCGCCCGCGCAGCGCCGGCACATCAAGCGCTACCTTTTCAGGGCCATCGGCCCACAGGCCGGATGGATCGACGGCTACCGCCTGCTGCACGCCTTTTCGTCGACCGTGCTCGACCGCGTGTACTTCCTGCGCGGCCGCATGGACCTGTTCAAGGTGACGATCGAAGGCAACGCGCCGATCGATGCCGAAGTCGCGCAAGGGCGGGGCGCTTTCCTGCTCGGCGCCCACGTGGGCAGTTTCGAAGTCATGGGCGCGTGCAAGCAGCAGGTGCATCGCAACAACCTGCGCCTGGCGATGCTGATGTACCCGGACAACGCGCAGCGCATCACAGCCATCCTCAACGCCATCGCGGTGCCCGAGCTGCGGCCCCACGTCATCGCGCTGGGCCGGCCGCACTCGATGCTGGCGCTGCGCGACTGGCTCGACGGCGGCGGCCTGGGCGGCATGCTGGCCGACCGCACCCTGCCGGGCAGCGAAGACCAGCCCGCGCATCAGCGCGGCAACAACATCGTGCTGCCCTTCCTGGGGCAGCCCGCGAGCTTCAACGACGGCCCCTTCCGCCTGGCGGCCTTGCTGCGCCGCAAGGTGTTCTTCATGGCTGGTCTTTATGGCGGTGGTGCGCGCTACGATGTTCGCTTCGACCCGCTGGCCGATTTCGGCGAGCCGGTGTCCAGCGCCGCGGAGCGCGAGCAGCGCATCCGCGCGGCGCTCGAAGCCTATGTCGCGCGCCTCGAAGCGCTGTGTCGCGCCTACCCGTACAACTGGTTCAACTTTCATGATTTCTGGCTCGAAGATTCGGCTTGACTGGCTCTGCAGGGCCGTGGTGCTGGCACTGGCGTTCTGCGCCATGCCGGCCTGGGCGGCGTTCGACCTGCCCGAGCTGATGAGCCTGCTGGCCAAGCAGAAAAGCGGCGAGGCTCGCTTCACCGAACAACGCTTCGTGCACGGCCTCGAAGGCCCGCTCGATGCCAGCGGCACGCTGAGCTTCGACGCGCCCGACAAGCTGGTGCGCCGCACGCTGTCGCCTCGCATCGAGACCATGGCGGTCGAGGGCAACACGCTGACCCTGTCGCGCGGCGGCCGCAATCGCACGCTGGCGCTGGACAGCATGCCCGAGCTGCTCGGCCTCGTCGAAGCCATGCGCGGCACGCTGACCGGCGACGGCGCCACGCTGCAGCGCTACTTCAAGAGCACGGTGACCGGCGCGCCGACCAAGTGGACGCTCGACCTCACGCCCATGGACAGCCGGCTGGCCGCGCAGGTGCGCAGCATCCGCATCAGCGGCCGCGCGAGCGATGTGCTCGGGCTCGAAATGGAATTCGTCGGCGGTGACCGCTCGGTCATGAACATCTCGCCGAATGCGCCTGCGGCCGTGCCCGCCAACGCGGCCCCGTCCGGCCCGGCGACGGGACGCACCACGCCGTGACGACGCAGCAGGCGGGTGGCCCGCCAAGCTGGCGGCGCAGGGCGATCGTGCTGATGGCGTGGTTGCTGGTGCTGCTGTGCGGCGCCGTGGTCATTGCCCGCACGCAGATCGGCGCGGACCTGTCGGCCTTCCTGCCCAAGAGCCCCGACCTTCGCCAGCGCGTGCTGATCGAGCAACTGCAAAGCGGTGTTGCCTCGCGCACGCTGATGCTGGGCATCGAAGGCGGCAGCAGCGCCGAGCAGCGCGCCACGGTGTCGCGCGCGGTCGGCAAGGCCATGCGCGAGAGCCAGCTCTTCGACCTGATCCAGAACGGCGATGTCGGCGACTGGAGCGAAGCCGGCACCTGGGTGTTCGACCACCGCTACCAGTTGTCGCCCGGCGTCGCGCCGGGACAGTTCACCGCCGCCGGCCTGCGCGACGCGATCAACGAAACCCTGTCGATGCTCGGCACGCCGGCCGGCAACGTCATCAAGCCTTTCCTCGACAGGGACCCGACAGGCGAGACGCAACGCATCGCAATGGAACTGGTGCCCGCCAGCGCGCCGCGCAGCGAAGACGGCGTGTGGATGTCGCGCACCGCGCCGCGTGCGCTCATGATCGCGACCACGCGCGCCGCCGGCAGCGACCTCGACGCGCAGGCCGTGGCCATCGCGAAGGTGCACGCCGCCTTCGAGGCCGCCACGCGCGACATGGGCGAGGCCAAGCCGACGCTGCTGCTGAGCGGGCCGCCGGTGTTCTCGGTGATGAGCCGCGACAAGATCAAGACCGAAGCCATCCACCTCGCGATCGTGGGCGGCATCGTGATGGGCGGCCTGCTGTTGCTGGCCTTCGCCTCGCCGCGCGCACTGGTCATCGCCTTCCTGCCGGTGGCAACGGGCGTGGTGATCGGCACGGCAACCGTGAGCCTCGTGTTCGGCTCGGTGCACGGCCTGACGCTAGGCTTTGGCAGCACGCTGATCGGCGAGACCGTCGACTACGCCATCTACTACCTGATACAGGCCCGTGGCGCCGCCGTGGCCGGCACCGGCTGGCAGCGCTGGCGCGAGGTGCATTGGCCCACGGTGCGGCTAGGGTTGCTCACTTCCGTGTGCGGCTTCGCGGCACTGGTGTTCTCGGGCTTTCCGGGGCTGGCGCAGTTGGGCGTGTTCTCCATCGCCGGGCTGGTGTCCGCCGCGTTGGCCACGCGCTATGTGCTGCCGATGCTCGCGCCCGATGGCGCCACCGGCATGGGCATGCGCCGATACATGGCGCAGGCGACCGGTGTGCTGGTGCGCGGCCTGCCGCACCTGCGCTGGCCGCTGGCCGCGCTCGGCGTTGCCGCGCTGGGGCTGGTGCTGTGGCAGGGCGGCCATCTGTGGCGCGCCGACTTGGGCGCGATGAGCCCGGTGCCCAAGGCGGCCCAGCAACTCGACGAAATGCTGCGCAACGACATCGGCGCCAGCGACGGCGGCGTGCTGGTGGTGGCCTATGGCGACGACGAGCAGGCCGCGCTGCGCCACACCGAAGCGGCTGCCGCGCGCCTCGATGCGCTGGTGGACAAGGGCGAACTCGTCGGCTACGAAGCCGTCACGCGTGTGCTGCCCAGCGTGGCCACGCAAACCGCGCGCCTCGCCAGCCTGCCGGATGGCGACACGCTGCGCACCCACCTGACCGAAGCCACGCAGGGCCTTCCGCTGCCGGTCTCGCGGCTTGGGCCATTCCTGGCCGATGTCGAGGCTGCGCGCAAGCTCGCGCCCGTGCAGCGCGCCGACCTGGCCGGCGGGCCGCTCGGCTCAGTGGTGAACACGCTGATGTACCAGCGCCCCGGTGGCGGATGGTCCACGCTGGTCGTGCTGCATCCGGGCAAGACCTTCGACCAGGGCCGGCTCGAAGCCGCGCTGGCCGGCCTGCCCGAGGTGCAGGTGGTCGACGTCGGCCGTGAACTCGCGGGGCTGTACCAGCGCTATCTGCACGAGGCTTTCGTGCAGGTGCTGCTTGGCGCGCTGGCGGTGGTGGTGCTGCTCGGCATCTACCTGCGCTCGTGGCGCCGGCTGCTGGCCGTGTGCCAGCCGCTGGTGTTCGCGGTGATGCTCACGCTCGGCGGCATGGCTGTGATGCAGGCTGCGCTGGGCATCCTGCATCTGGTGGGGCTGCTGCTGATCGTTGCGGTGGGTTCCAACTACGCGCTGTTCTTCGACCAGTTGCGCACGACGGGCCGGGCCGATGAAGACACGCTGGCCTCGCTGATGCTGGCCAACCTGACGACGGTGGTGTCGTTCGGGCTGATCGCGATCTCGGACATTCCGGCGCTGTCGTCGATCGGCCGCGTGGTCGCACCGGGCGCGCTGCTGGCGCTGTTGCTGTCAGCCGCATTCGCGCGGCATGTGGCGCCGCCGAAGACGCAGGGCTGATGGGAAAATCCGCCGCAATGTCTTCCGCGCCCAACCCCTCCGAATCCTGGCCCTGGCCGCCGGCCATGCGCGCCAGTGCGGCGTGGCATGTGGCCGCCATCGGCGTGGGCGTGCTGGTGCCGGGCGCCTTGCCCTGGGCCGTTGGCGCCATCGTGCTGAACCATGCGCTGATCACCGGTGCCGGATTGACGCCCCGCAGCAGCCTGCTGGGCCCGAATGTCACGCGACTGCCCGAGGCGGCAGCCGCACGGCGCGAAGTGGCCATCACCATCGACGACGGTCCGGAGCCCGAGGTCACGCCGCAGGTGCTCGACCTGCTGGACGCGCATGGCCAGCGCGCCACCTTCTTCTGCATCGCCGAGCGCGTGCTGGCGCACCCCGAACTGGCGCGCGAGATCGTGGCGCGAGGCCACAGCATCCAGAACCACACGGCGCAGCATCGGCACAACTTTTCCTTTCTGGGCCCGCACGGTTTCGCGAAGGAAATCGCTCGCGCGCAGGACATCCTGACCGACGTCACAGGCCAGCGCCCGATCTGCTTTCGTGCACCGGCCGGCCTGCGCAATCCCTTTCTCGAACCCGTGTTGCACCGCCTGGGCCTGTCGCTCGTGAGCTGGACGCGCCGTGGTTTCGATACGCGCGAAGGCGATGCTGCCAAGGTGATGGCGCGCCTGGGCCGCAACCTGCAGGCGCGCGACATCCTGTTGCTGCACGACGGCAACGCCGCGCGCACCGCCGAAGGAAAACCCGTTTTGCTGGAGGTATTGCCCTTGTTGCTCGAACGCCTGCGCGCCGATGGATTGCGCGCTGTCACCTTGCCCGAAGGACTGAAGTCATGAGCGCGGTGATGCCGTCGTCGTCGACCGACACCGCATGGAACGAGCTGCACGAAGCTGCCACGATCCCCTACAAGAAGGGCGGCACCTTCGCCTGGCAATTCGCACGCGGCAAGCTGGGGCGCGACCCGGTGTTTCGCGGGTTGCTCGAACGAGGACTGTTCGGTGCGCAGCACCGGCGCGTGGTCGATATCGGTTGTGGCCAGGGCCTGTTCGCGAGCCTGCTGGCATCGATGAGCGCGATGCAGAAAAAGGGGCGCTGGCCGTCGTCGTGGTCTGCCACGCCCGCCGCCGCCGACTACACGGGCATCGAGCTGATGCCGAAGGACGTGGCCCGCGCAGAAGCGTCCATCGGCCATCTGCAGCCCGCGCCCCGGCTGTTGTGCGCCGACATGTGCTCGGCGGCCCTGCCGGACTGTGATCTCGTGGTGATGCTCGACGTGCTGCACTACGTGGACCTCGACGCGCAAGAGGGCGTGCTGCTGCGCGTGCACGATGCGCTGAAGCGCGGCGGCAATCCGCAAGCGCGTTTGTTGCTGCGCGTGGGCGATGCATCGAGTCGGCGCGGTTTTGCGATCAGCCAATGGGTCGACCGCACGGTGACGCGCATCCGCGGCCACAAGGTCTCGCCGACCTGGGGCCGGCCACTGGCCGATTGGAAGGCGCTGTTGCAGCGCCTCGGCTTCCGTGTGGAGAGCATTCCGATGAGCGAAGGCACGCCCTTCGCCAACGTGCTGCTGGTGGCCGACCTGGAGGCCGTTGCTGCATGACGGCACCGCAGACGCTCGACCGCGCGGGCATCGCGCAGCGCATTCCGCACAGCGGCAGCATGTGCCTGCTGGAGCGGCTCGAAAGCTGGGACGCAGATGCAATCCATTGCAGCACCACGACGCACGCACAAGCGGACAACCCGCTGCGTACCGCCGGCGGATTGCTGGCACCGAATGCCATCGAATACGCCGCGCAGGCGATGGCGCTGCATGGCGGTTTGTTGGCCGCCGAAGGCAGCACGCCGTCGGCCGGCTTCCTGGCGAGCGCGCGCAATGTGAAGCTGGCCGTGGCGCGGCTCGACGATGTCGCCGGTGCGTTGCAGGTGCGCGCAAAGCGCCTGTCAGGCGATGATCGCCAGATTCTTTATGAGTTCACGGTGAAGGCCGACGACGGCCGCATGCTGGCCGAAGGCCGCGCCGTGGTGGTCCTGAACACGCCGCTGGCGGCAGAAAGCACAACACCGTCATGAGTCTCGAAGGAAAACGCGCACTGATCACGGGCGCAAGCGGAGCACTCGGCGCCGCGATGGCCGAGCGTTTCGCGCGCGATGGTGCCACGGTGTTGCTGCATGCGAACTCGCGGCCGGAGTCGGTCGAAAAACTGGCGGCGTCCATCACGGCAGCGGGTGGCAAGGCGGAATGCCATGTCTTCGATCTGCGCAGCGACGAAGCCTGTGCAGCCGCGTGCGCGCGGATGCTGGAAGGCGGCCCGATCCAGATCCTCGTGAACAACGCAGGGGTGCACGACGATGCGGTGCTGCCGGGCATGCGCGCTGAGCAATGGCACAAGGTGATCGACGTGTCGCTCAACGGGTTCTTCCGCGTCACGCAGCCCTTGTTGCTGCCGATGATGCGCACGCGCTGGGGGCGCATCCTGAACATCTCTTCGGTGGCCGCGATTGCGGGCAACCGGGGGCAGGTCAACTACGCGGCTGCGAAGGGCGCTCTGAACAGCGCGACCAAGGCGCTGTCGCTCGAAGTGGCGTCGCGCGGGGTGACGGTCAACGCGATCGCGCCGGGGATCATTGCTTCGCCGATGGCGGATGCGGTGTTCGATCAAGCGGTCATCAACCAGATGGTGCCTGTGAAGAGGGCGGGGACGCCCGAGGAAGTGGCGGCGCTGGCAGCCTTTCTTGCGAGCTCGGAGGCCGCGTACATCACGGGGCAGGTGATCTCTATCAACGGCGGGATGATCTAGATTCTGGGTCGTTGGTGTCCGGGGGCTCGGCGATGGGTGCTGTGCCCTTGGGCGGCCGACGTCACCGGCCCTACGGGCTTCCCTGCGCTGCTCACGACGGGCGGGGTCTCGCAGAACTCGCTTCGCTCAAACAGCTGCGAGCCCTGATCCGCCCGTCGCTGCGCTGCTCGGCGGTGCCTCAACGGCCGCCCAAGGGCACAGCATCCATCGCCGTGGACAGAGCGGTCGTTGATCCCTCCTCTTCGGAGCCCGTTCCCTGTATTACTCCCTCTCCCTCTGGGAGAGGGTTGGGGTGAGGGCAGACGGCCTCAAAGAAGTACAGAGCCAACGTCCACCCCTGGAGCCCGGTATGTGGTTCGGCGCAGTCAGCCCCTCTGGGCCGCCGAGGAGCGCAGCGTTTCGCGGATCAGGGCTCGCAGCTGTCTGAGCGCAGCGAGTTCTGCGAGACCCCGCGAGACGCGAGCACCGCAGGGAAGCCCGAAGGGCCGGTACAGCGGGGCTGACTGCGCCGAACCGCGTACCGGGCGCCCCCAACCGAAGCCAGAAGCCAACAAGCTCAGTTCTGAAACGGCGGCGCTCGTGTGATCTTGCGAAACAGCAGCAAAGGCAGCCGCAAGACAAACTCAACCATCAACCGCGCGTGCATCCAGGTCAGCAAGACGTTGTCCCGCCCATACCGAAAGTGCGAGACCCCGCCTTCTTCAGCGGTCAGGTATTTCACAGGCGCATCGATGTTCACAGGCTTGACCCCACGCCAGGCCAGCCGCACCACCGCTTCGGTGTCGAAGTCGAAGCGCCGCATCCAGGGCTGCCGCGCCATCACGGCGATGAGGTCGGCGACAGGGTAGACACGAAAACCATAGAGCGAATCACCAACGCCGGCAAACAGCGTCTCGAGCTGCGTCCACCCGTTCGACACTCGCCGTCCGCGCACGCGCAACAACGGCGCGCTGGCATCAAAGACCGGCCGTCCAAGCACCATCGTCTCAGGGCGGTCCAGCGACGCTTTCATGAATGCAGGAATCAGATCGGCCGGATGCTGCCCATCCGAATCCATCGTCAGCGCGTGCGTGAAGCCGGCTTCTTTTGCCACGCGCAGCCCGTGCAACACCGCCGAACCCTTGCCCTGGTTCTGCGGCAACACCCACACACGCAACCCCGGGTCGGAAGCGGCCATCTGCTGCAGCCGCTCGCCCGTGCCATCGTCGCTGCCGTCCACCACCACCCACACCGGATTCCATTGCGCGCGTGCCGCCGCAACCGTCGAGAACAGGCGTTCCCCCGTGTTGTAGCTGGGGATCAGGACAAGGTGGGTGCGCGAGGCGTCTGGCATTCGGGGGACGCGTCGGTGGCGCGCTGTTCCATGTTTTGGCGAAAGTATTGTTCGAGCTCGGCCTGCAGCACATCGCTGTCCTGCGTCGGCGCGAAGCGCTTGCCCAGCCGCAAGGTGAAGACGATAGGCAGCGGCGGCACCCGCCACAGCGGCCAGCCCTTGCCGAGGTAAGGCGAGTCGGTGTCGATGAACACCGTCTGGATCGGCGCCTGCGCCAGCTTGGCGATCAGCGTCACGCCGGGCCGAAACGGGTTGAGCGGCGGTGTCACCGTGCGCGTGCCCTCGGGAAACACCACCAGTTGGCCGCCGTTGCGCAGGTCGGTCACGGCCAGCCGCACCATCATGCGGGCCGACTTGTTGCTGATGTAGCGCGCCAGCCGGGCGCCCGCGCCGAGAAAGATGTTGCCCATCAGGTCGGCCTTCATGATGCAGGCGCTGCGCGGCAGGCGTGCCACCAGCAGCAGCGCATCGAGCATCGTCGGATGGTTGGCGACGAAGATCACGCCGGGCTCGCTGCGCATCGGGTCCAGGCAGGCGGCGTCGATGCGCATCATCCCGGTCACGGAGGCCAGCCACCAGAACATGCGGTAGGCAAAGGCGATCGTCACCCGGCCCAGCGCGCGCGCCGGTGCCGCCGGCATGACCGGATAGATCAGCATCGCAACCAGGTTCCAGACCAGCGAGATCAGGCCCAGGAACAGCAGCAACGCGTAAAGCATCAGCGCGAGCGGAATCGCCGTGAGAATGCGCAGCACGCGAGTCATTGAATCGGAGAATGATCGGATCGGGCGAGAAACGCAGCCGATCAGGCCCGCAGTCGGCCGGCGGCGACCGTGTGCGCCTCGATCTCGACGAGCAGATCGCTGCGGCAGATGTCGGCTTCCAGGTACACCGCATGGCGAGCCATGGGCGCATCGGCGCCGAGCGTGCTTTCGATGATGTCGCGCACGGCCTCGGTGTCTGCCGGATGCCTCACGTAGACCACGCAGTCCAGCTCGGCCAGCGAAAACTTCGCGCTGCCCCGTTCGTTGGCGGCCGTGATCACGGCCTGCAGGTTGCGCAGCGTTTCGCGGGTTTGCTCCAGCACGTCGCCGTGGTGCACGGTCTCGTGCCCGACGATGCTCGCGGTGCCGGAGATGAACAGCGCGATGTTGCCGTCGCCGATGTCCGACAGCGCGGCGCGCGAGAAGGTGGGCGAGCGTGGGCCGTAGGTTTCGGGGTAGCGATAGGCCGAGACCTGCCGCGGGTTTTCGACCGGCAGCGGTGCCTGCTGGCCGGCCAGGAAGCGGATCGACAGCGCACCCTGGTGGATGCCCAGCGCGCAGGCCGCCGGAGCACCTTCGAAGGCGGCGCGGCCGGCTTCGAGAAACGCTTCTTGCCGGCCGAGGTTGAACTGGCGGTAGCGCTCCAGTCCACCGCCGTCGCCGTTGATCTGCGGCAGGTAGTTCCAGATGCGCTGCAGGTGCGGTGCGCCGGCCTGGTCGAGCGTCTTGAAGAGATCGCGGTATGCGCGGTGCGCGAGTTCAGCCAGGCCTTGCTTTTCCGTGGCCTCGTCGAGGTCGATGGCGCCCAGCAGCCATTGCCCGTCGGTGCGCCAGCGCGCGATGCCGGTGGTGCCGGACTCGATGTGCGCGCCCGTCACATGCCACACATCGGCCATGGCACCGTGCGACGACAGCACGCGCGCGTTCACGGTCGGCATCCACGCCACGCCGTGCGGTGTGCCATAGCCGAGCGCCGCGAAGGGCGCCTTGCCATCGGTCGCCAGCGCCAGGCTGTCCGTCAATGAAAGGCGCTCTACGCGCAGATGGGATGGGTTTTCGTCCTGAACTCGCACTGTCACCTGGCCTCGGCGGTAGGGTCTGGTTTGATGGCGGTATAGGCAGAGAAAACGCCGAGGCTGGCATGCCGTTGCACGTTGCGAAAGCCCGCGGTGCCCAGCGCCTGCATCACCCGTTCGGGCGGGATGCAAGCCTCGATCGTGTCCCAGTAATAGCGCCACAGTTCCGAGGTGTTTTGCCGGCGACCGACCACGCGGGCGATCAGCGGCACCACGGCGCGCATGTAGCCCTTGAGCAGTGCTGTCGCAATGCGGCCCTCGGGCTTGGTAATTTCGAGCACCACCACGCGTCCGCCGGGGCGCAGCACGCGATGGAATTCGCTGAAGGCGGCGGCCACGTCGCTGATGTGGCGCATGGCGTAGCCCATGCTCACGAAGTCGCTGCTGGCGTCCGGCCGGGGTAGCGCCTCGGCGAAACCCCGCACCAGTTCGACGCCGGGGAGCTTCACCTGTTCCATCATGCCGGGGCTGGGGTCCACGCCCACGAGGCGGCCGGTCGAGCCGATGATCTTCAGCGCTTCCCGCGCGACCAAGCCGGTGCCGATGCCGACATCGAGCACTTGCGCACCCGGTTTCAGGCCAGCCTGCAGCAACGCCGCGCGGCGGTACGAAGGCCCGGTGCCGAAGGCGAGCACGCTCTCGATGCGGTCGTAGTCCGCAGCGGTGCTGTCGAAGATGCGACGCAAGAAGGCCTGGTGCTCTGCTTCGGTGTTGTAGTACAGCGGCAGCGGTGCGTGCGGCGGCAGGGTGTCGGGATTTCCCGTACCGGCGATGGGCGATGGCGTCATCGAATGATTATCACCAAAAGGCCTGACCCGAATTCCCGTGCCCTGGCAGGCGTTGTGTGCGCCGGACAGTAAACTCGCTACTTGCTTTGAAAACACAAGACAGCGAGAGAGAAAGCCATGGCCGGACATAGCAAATGGGCAAATATTCAGCACCGCAAGGGCCGCCAGGACGAGAAGCGCGGCAAGCTCTGGACCCGCGCCATTCGCGAAATCACGGTGGCGGCGCGCGCCGGTGGCGGTGACCTCAGCGCCAACCCCCGCCTGCGTCTGGCGGTCGAAAAGGCCAAGGCGGTCAACCTGCCGATCGACACCGTCAAACGCAACATCGACAAGGCCACGGGCAATCTCGAAGGCGTCAATTACGAAGAGATTCGTTACGAAGGGTACGGCATTGGCGGCGCGGCGATCATCGTCGACACCATGACCGACAACCGCGTGCGCACCGTGGCCGAAGTGCGCCACGCCTTCTCCAAGCACGGCGGCAACATGGGCACCGAAGGCTCCGTGGCTTTCCAGTTCAAGCACTGCGGCCAGATCATCTTTGCGCCGGGCACCGATGAAGACAAGGTGATGGAAGTGGCGCTCGAAGCGGGCGCCGAAGACGTGATCACCGACGACGACGGTGCGATCGAAGTGCTCACGCCCGTCGCCGATTTCGAAGCCGTCAAGAACGCGCTCGAAGCCGCGGGCCTGAAGCCCGAGGTGGCCGAAGTCACCATGCGCGCCGAGAACCCGATCGAGGTCACCGGCGAAGACGCAGCCAAGATGCAGCGGTTGCTCGACGTGCTCGAGGACCTGGACGACGTGCAGGACGTTTATCACAACGCCTCGCTGTCCGAATGAGCGAATGAATGATTGATCTACAGCGAATGAAGAAGGCCCGCGAATGAAGGTACTGGTAATTGGTGGTGGGGGCCGTGAACACGCTCTGGCGTGGCGTCTGGCGCAGGCCAACCGTGTCAGCCGCGTGTACGTGGCGCCGGGCAACGGCGGCACCGTGAGCGATGAACGCTACGACTGCATCGACATCACCGAGCCCGCCGCATTGCGCGAATGGGCGATGGCGGAAAAGATCGCGCTGACCGTGGTCGGCCCCGAGGGACCGCTGGCCGCTGGCGTGGTGGACGAGTTCCGCGCGCACGGCTTGCGCATCTTCGGACCCACGCAGGCTGCCGCGCAGCTCGAAAGCTCCAAGGCTTTCTCCAAGGCGTTCATGAAGCGCCACAAGATCCCGACCGCCGAGTACGAGGCCTTCACCGATACCGCCGCGGCGCACGCGTACATCGACGCCAAGGGCGCACCGATCGTCGTCAAGGCCGATGGCCTGGCTGCCGGCAAGGGTGTCGTGGTTGCCATGACCGCGCAAGAGGCGCACGAAGCCGTCGACTTCATGCTGGTCGACAACAAGTTCGGCGTGTCGCACAACGAGGGCGGCGCGCGCGTCGTCATCGAAGAATTCCTGCAGGGCGAGGAAGCCAGCTTCATCGTGCTGTGCGACGGCAAGAACGTCACCGCACTGGCCACCAGCCAGGACCACAAGCGCCTGCTCGACGGCGACGAAGGCCCCAACACCGGCGGCATGGGCGCGTATTCGCCCGCGCCTGTGGTCACGGCCGAGGTGCATGCGCGCGCCATGCGCGAGATCATCCTGCCGACCATCCGCGGCATGGAAAAAGACGGCATTCCGTTCACCGGCTTCCTGTACGCCGGGCTGATGATCGACGCGACCGGTCATCCCAAGACGCTCGAATTCAACTGCCGCATGGGCGACCCCGAGACACAGCCGATCATGATGCGGCTCAAGTCCGATCTGTTCGAGGTGTTCTGGCATGCCACCGACGGCACGCTCGATCAGGTCGAGCTGCAGTGGGACCGCCGCGTGGCGCTGGGCGTCGTGATGGCCGCGCACGGCTATCCGCTCTCGCCGCGCAAGGGCGACCGCATCACCGGCATTCCGCCCGAGGCACCCGATGCCGTGGTGTTCCATGCCGGCACGACCATGCAAGACAGCGAGCTCAAGACCAGCGGCGGCCGCGTGCTCTGCGTGACGGTGCTGGCCGACAGCGTGAAGCTCGCGCAGCAGCGGGTCTACGAGGTGGCGGCGCGCGTCAAGTTCGACGGCGCCCAGTACCGCAAAGACATCGGATACCGCGCGCTTCATGCGCGCAACAACCCCCACGCTTGATGCAGCAAACCAATCCGACAGCGGTCGGCGACTACCTGCGCAGACTGCAGCAGTCGATCATTTCGGCGGTCGAGAAGGCCGATGGTGGCACCTGCGTGCGCGATGCCTGGCACAAAGAGCCCGGCGAAACCCTGCAGGGCCACGGCCTGACCTGCATCCTCGAAGGCGGTGAGCTGTTCGAGCGTGCGGGCTGCGGCTTTTCGCAGGTGCGCGGACCGAAGCTGCCGCCTTCGGCCACGCAGAACCGGCCCGAGTTGGCCGGTGCGCCCTTCGAGGCGATGGGCGTGTCGCTGGTGTTCCATCCGCGCAATCCGTACGTGCCGATCGTTCACATGAACGTGCGCATGCTGGCTGCGCTGCCGAAAGACGGTGAGGGCGGCGAGCCGGTCTGCTGGTTCGGCGGCGGCATGGACCTCACGCCTTGCTATGGCTTCGAGGACGATGCGGTGCATTTCCACACCACGTGCCGCGATGCGCTCGCGCCCTTCGGTAAAGACAAGTACCCGCGCTTCAAGACCTGGTGCGACGAGTATTTCTTCTTGAAGCACCGCAGCGAGCAACGCGGCATCGGCGGCATCTTCTTCGACGATTTTTCCGAAGGCGGCTTCGAGAACGGCTTCGCGATGATCCGCTCGGTCGGCGACGGCTTCCTGCCGGCCTACCTGCCCATCGTCGAGCGGCGACGTCACACGGCGTACGGCGAGCGTGAACGCAATTTCCAGCTCTACCGTCGCGGGCGATACGTCGAGTTCAACCTCGTGTGGGACCGTGGCACGCACTTCGGCCTGCAGTCGGGCGGGCGCACCGAATCGATCTTGCTGTCGATGCCGCCGCTGGCCAGTTGGGCCTACCAGCAACAGCCCGAAGCGGGCAGCCCCGAAGCCGCGTTGTACAGCGACTTCATCGTGCGGCGCGACTGGTTGTGAACGCCTCCGGCAAGGCTCCACGCATCGGCGTTTTCGGCGGCGCGTTCGATCCGCCGCACAACGCGCATGTGGCGCTTGCCGAAGCCGCCATCGCGCAACTGGACCTGGCCGAACTGCACGTCATTCCGACAGGACAGGCCTGGCACAAGAGCCGCGCGCTGACACCCAAACAAGACCGCCTCGCCATGACGCGCCTGGCCTTCGCCGGGCTGAAGGGCACCGTCGTCATCGACAGCCGCGAAGTGTTGCGTGACGGCCCCACCTACACCCTCGACACCCTGCATGAATTGCAGCAAGAGCAGCCCGGTGCACAGCTTGTTTTGATCATGGGCGCGGACCAGGCAAGTGCATTGCCGACCTGGAACGGCTGGCAGGCTATACTCGGCATTGCTATCGTTTCTGTAGCGTATCGCGCACTATCGACGGGCGACATTGCTCGTTTTGATCCGAAAATGCTGCCTGGCCTCCCGGCTGGCGCGCGTTTCGAGGCGCTAGAACTGCCGGCCATGGACACCAGCGCCACCGAAATTCGGCGGCGCGCGGCGCTGGGCGAGGATATTTCCTCGCTGGTTCCGCCCACCGTTGCACGCTATATTGACCAACACCACCTCTACCGCTCTGCCTGATGACCACTGAAGCCGCCGCCAAGAAAGACACCCAGAAACTCCAGCGAGCCATCATCGATGGTCTCGAAGACGTCAAGGCGCAGGACATTCAGGTATTCGACACAGAACATCTTTCGCCGCTCTTCGAGCGCGTGATCGTTGCGTCGGGCACCTCGAACCGCCAGACCAAGGCGCTCGCCGCCAGCGTGCGAGACGCGGTGCGCGAGGCCGGTTTCGGCAAGCCGCGCATCGAGGGCGAGGACAACGGCGAGTGGATCATCGTGGACTGCGGCGCAGCCGTCGCGCACATCATGCAGCCCGCCATTCGCCAGTACTACCACCTCGAAGAGATCTGGGGCGACAAGCCGGTGCGCGCCAAGCTCGGCGGCGCCAAGCCCGCCGCTGCCAGCGCATCGAAGACGGTTGAAGAGAAAAAGCCCGTCGCCGCCAAGATGCCGAACCTGCGCCGTGCGAGCGCTGCAAAGACCGCCATCCGCGCGGCTGAGCAGGAAGCCAAGGCCGAGAAGGCCAGCAAGAGCCCATCGAGGAAGCCGGCTGCCAAGAAGGCCGCCACCAAGACCACGACCGCTGCCAAGAAGACCACCACCGCACGCGTGCCGGTGAAGGTCGTCGGCAAGCCGGTGGCCAAGAAGGCAGCGGCAAAGACGGCAGCCAAGAAGGCGCCCGCGCGCAAGGCGGCCCCGCGCCGTCCATGAAGCTGCTGGTGGTCGCCGTCGGGCAGCGCATGCCCGATTGGGCGCAGACTGCCTGGGACGACTACGCCAAGCGCTTCCCGCCCGAGCTCAAGCTCGAGTTGCGCGCCGTCAAGACCGAACCCCGCGGCTCCAAGTCGCTGGAAACCCTCTACGCCGCCGAGCGCGAGCGCATCGAAGGCGCCATCGCCCGTGGCATGCGCATCGTTGCCCTCGACGAGCGCGGCACCGCGCTCACCACCAAGGCACTGGCCGCGCGCCTGCAAGCCTGGCAAGGCGAGGGCGACGACGTGGCCCTGGTCATCGGTGGCCCCGATGGGCTTGACCCCACCTTCAAGGCCGCGGCCCACGAACGCATCCGCCTGTCCGACCTGACGCTGCCGCACGCGATGGCGCGGGTGCTGCTGGTCGAACAGCTCTACCGGGCCTGGTCGGTGAACGCAGGCCACCCCTACCACCGCGAATGACCAGCGCCAGCAGTCGGGCCGCGATGCTCGACGAGGTGGGCCATGCGCTGTTGCCGGCGCTTCTGCCGACGGATCTCTTGATCCGCACCGCGCAGTCGCTTGAACTCACACTGGGGCAAGCTGCCGGCAGCCGCAACCTGCTGGCCCAGCCGCAGTGCCGTGAAATGGCTCATTGCTTGAAGGCGCAGCTTGTCGACATGGGCCTGCTTGCTGCTTGCGCAGTGGCCGTGCAGTGCACGCTCTTTGACAAGACGGCCGACAGGAACTGGCTGGTCGCGCTGCACCAGGACACCTCGATTCCCGCGTCGACGCGCGAACCCGACTTAGCGATGCCCGCCGTCATCAAGGAAGGCGAGCCCTACGTGCAGCCGCCGGTCGATGTACTGCAATCGCTGCTGGCCGTGCGGGTGCACCTCGACGATTGCGGTGCGGATGCTGGCCCCCTGCGCGTGGTCCCGGGCAGCCACCGGGCAGGCCACCTCGATGACTCGAAAGCGCAAGCAATGCGCGCGGACCGTGGCGAGGTGACATGCACAGCGGCACGCGGCGACGCGCTGCTGATGCGCCCGTTGCTGCTGCACGCGTCTTCCCGCGCCCGCTCGCCGGCTCGCCGCCGCGTCCTTCACTTCCTCTTCGGACCCGAGTGCCTGCCGCACGGACTGGTCTGGAATCGCATCGTGGCCGGCGCGCAACCCGCGTCGCCTGCCCCCCAGGAGAACTGAACTTGCCCGACTTCATCTACCTCGCCTCGCAAAGCCCGCGTCGCGCCCAACTGCTCGGCCAGCTCGGCATCCAGCACGCCTTGCTGCTGGCCGATGCCAGTGAAGACGCCGAGGCGCTCGAAGAGGTGCTGCCCAATGAAGCGCCGGCAACGTATGTGCAGCGCGTCACAGCGCTCAAGCTCGATGCCGCCGTGGCCCGGCTCAAGCGCCGCGGGCTGGCCGATGCGCCGGTGCTGTGTGCCGACACCACCGTGGCGCTCGGCCGCACCATCCTCGGCAAGCCCGAAGACGCGGCGGATGCCGCGCGCATGCTCGCGCAGCTTTCGGGTGCCACGCACCGCGTGCTGACGGCCGTGGCCCTGCAGCACGGCACGCAGCGCCACGCGGCGCTCAGCGTTTCCCGCGTGCGCTTCGCCAAAATTACCGACGCGCAGATCGCTCGCTACGCCGACAGCGGCGAGCCGCTCGGCAAGGCCGGCGCCTACGCCATCCAAGGCGCGGCGGCGGCATTCATCGAGCACATCAGCGGGTCCTATTCGGGCATCATGGGCCTCCCCATGTTCGAGACCGCGCAGTTGCTTCAGAGCGCCGGTTTCACTACTTAAGACCTCATGCAAGACATCCTGATCAACTGGTCCCCGCAAGAGACCCGTGTGGCGCTGGTCGAGCACGGCGCGGTGCAAGAGCTGCACGTCGAACGCACGCTGGAGCGCGGGCTGGTCGGCAACATCTACCTGGGCAAGGTCTCGCGCGTGCTGCCGGGCATGCAGTCGGCCTTCATCGACATCGGCCTGGAGCGAACGGCTTTCCTGCACGTGGCCGACATCGTCGCGCCGTTCACGCCGGGCTCACGGCCCAGCGCGCCGGCGCCCGAGCGCGACCATCGCAACGGCGGCCCGATCGTGCCTATTGAAAAGCAGGTGTTTGAAGGTCAGTCGCTGTTGGTGCAGGTGATCAAGGACCCGATCGGCACCAAGGGCGCGCGGCTGTCGACGCAGATCAGCATCGCCGGGCGGCTGCTGGTGTTTTTGCCGCAGGACAACCACATCGGCGTGTCGCAGAAGATTCCGTCGGACCAGCGCGAGTCGCTGCGCACACGCATGCTGGCGCTGATCGAGGCGGCCGCGGCCGCCGACAGCGGTGGTGTGGTGCCGGTCAACACCGGCGGCTTCATCCTGCGCACCAACGGCGAAGACTCGTCCGATGCCGAGCTGGCCGAAGACATCGCCTACCTGCGCAAGACCTGGTCGCGCATCCGCGATTCGTCCAGCAAGCTGCCGGCGATGTCGCTGCTGCATCAAGACCTGAGCCTGCTGCAGCGCGTGCTGCGCGACATGACCAGCGAAGACACGCAGACCATTCGCATCGACTCGCGCGAGCAGTTCGAGGTGCTGCTGAAATTCGGCCTCGAATTCATGCCGCAGGCGGCCGGCAAGCTGCAGCACTACAAGGGCGAGCGGCCGATCTTCGATCTGTACTCGGTCGACGAGGAAATCGCCAAGGCGCTGGGCCGCCGCGTCGAACTCAAGTCGGGCGGCTACCTCGTGGTCGACCAGACCGAGGCGCTGACCACCGTGGACGTGAACACCGGCGGCTTTGTCGGTGCGCGCAATTTCGACGACACGATCTTCAAGACCAACCTCGAAGCAGCGCAGGCGATTGCGCGGCAACTGCGGCTGCGCAACCTGGGCGGAATCATCATCGTCGACTTCATCGACATGGGCCGCGACGACCACCGCGAGCAGGTGCTGGCCGAATTCCGCAAGCAACTGGCGCGCGACCGGGTCAAGACCACGGCCGGTGGTTTCTCGCAGCTCGGACTGGTCGAGATGACGCGCAAGCGCACGCGCGAATCGCTGGCCCACATGCTGTGCGAGCCCTGCGCGGCCTGTGGTGGGCAGGGCATCGTGAAGACCGCGCGCAGCGTGGCCTATGACGTGATGCGCGAGATCCTGCGCGAGGCGCGGCAGTTCACGCCGCGCGAGTTCCGCATCGTGTCGTCGCCGCAGGTGATCGAGCTGTTCCTCGATGAAGAGAGCCAGCACCTGGCGGGGTTGAGCGATTTCATCGGCAAGCCGATCTCGCTGCAGTCCGAGCCCGCGATCGGGCAGGGACAGTACGACATCGTGCTGCTTTAAAGCGTCGGGTCTTGCCCCGGCGGGGCGCTGCGCACCGCCAGCGTCTGCAGGCGGGCGTAGAGCCCGTCCAGCGCCATCAATTGCTCATGGCTGCCTTGCTCGGCAATGCGGCCTTGTTCCATCACGATGATGCGGTCGGCGTGTTGGATGGTCGAGAGGCGGTGGGCCACGATCAGCGTGGTGCGGTTCTGCATCAGGCGCTGCAGCGCGTCCTGCACCAGCCGTTCGGATTCGGTGTCGAGGGCCGATGTGGCCTCGTCGAGCAGCAGCACGGGCGCGTTCTTGTAGAGCGCACGGGCAATGGCAAGGCGCTGGCGCTGGCCGCCCGACAGTTGGGTGGCGTTGTGGCCCAGCACGGTGTCGATGCCCTCGGGCAGGCTCTCGACGTGGCTGCTCAGGTTGGCGGCAGCGATGCATTCGAGCACGCGCTCGCGGTCGATTTCCGAGCCCAGCGCCACGTTGGCAGCAAGGGTCTCGTTGAGCATCACCACATCCTGGCTCACCATCGCGAACTGCGCGCGCAGGCTCTTGAGCTGCCATTCGCTGGTGTCGTGTCCGTCGAGCAGCACCTGCCCGCCGCTTGGCTGCACGAAGCGCGGCAGCAGGTTGACCAGCGTGGTCTTGCCCGAGCCCGAGGGGCCGACGAAGGCCACGACCTGGCCGGGTTCGATGGTCAGGTTCACGCCGTCGAGCGCACGTTGTTCGTCGTCGCCGCGGTAGCTGACGCGCACGTTGCGCAGCTCGATGCGGCCGGCCGCATGTTCGAGGCTGAAGCTGCCTTGCGATTCCGGTGCCACTTCATCGATCAGCACCAGTCCGCGTTCGAGGGCGGCCAGGCCGCGCGTGATCGGGGCGGCCATGTCGGCCAACCGGCGGATCGGCGCGATCAGCATCAGCATGGCCGTGATGTAGGCAACGAAACCGCCCACGGTCAGGCCCTGTTCGCCGCTCTGCCAGAGCGCGATCATCACCACGACCGACAGCGCGAGCGACGCCATCATCTGCGTGAGCGGCGTGGTGGCGGCCTGCGCGATGGTCGACTTCACGGCCAGGCGGTTCAGGCGCTGGCTCAGTTTCTCGAAGCGCTCGCCTTGCGCAGCTTCGGCGCCATGAAGGCGCACCACGCGGTGCGCAAGCACGTTTTCTTCCACCACGTAGGCCAGCTCATCAGTCGCCTGCTGGCCCTGCTGCGTGAGGCGGTACAGGCGCTTGGAGAACACCTTCATGATCCAGGAGATGCTGGGCACGAGAAAGGCCACGATCAGCGTGAGCTTCCAGTTCAGGTAGACCAGGTAGGCGAGCAGCGCGATCAGCGTGAAGCCATCGCGCGTGAGTCCGAGCAGCGCCTGCACCAGCAGCATCGCGCCGGTCTGCACTTCGTAGACCACCGTGTTCGACAGCGCGCTGGCCGACTGGCGCGTGAACAGCGCCAGCTCGGCGCCCATCAGGCGCTCGAACAGCACGCGCCGCAGCCGCTGCATGCCTTCGTTGGCGATGCGCGAGAGGGCGTATTGGGAAATGAACTGGGCGATGCCGCGCACCGCGAACAGCAACAGCACGGCGGCCGGCACGATCCACAGCGCGAGCTGGCCGCGGTTGAAGCCACGGTCGAGCAAAGGCTTGAGAAGGGCGGCCATCAGCGGCTCGGTGATCGCGGCCATCAGGGCGCCGATCAGGCCGGCTGCCCACCACTGGCGAGAGCCGCCAAACCAGGTCATGAGTCGCGCCAGACGGCGCATCAGGGGAGGGCGCGCGTTCTCGCTGCCGGGGGATGCTTGCATGGCGGCGGATTCTACGGGCGCCCCCATTCCGGGCTTCCTTAAGTGATTCTGTAGGACCGCACCGCTGGATAAACGTTTTGTGACGGGGCCTGCAAACCAGTGTGTAACATGTGGCCCGTTAAGCCCGGGGCGAAACTTTTTCTCCGGAAACCTCTCCGAACCGCATGAACAAGCCGTTGTCAGCTCCTACCCCAACTCCTTCTTCATCGCTTTTTGCACGCCGCACCCTCATTGCGGCTCTTGCCGCCACTCCCATGCTTCCTGCACTGGCCCAGTTCCGGGTCGAAGTGTCGGGCGTCGGGCTGACGCAGCTGCCAATCGCGCTCGTTCCCTTCAAGGGCCAGGAAAGCTCGCCCCAGAAGATTTCGGACATCGTCCAGGCCGACCTCGAACGCAGCGGCCAGTTCCGCGGCGTCGACGCATCGGGCCAGGCGCTGGATGAGTCCTCGCGCCCCGACCTGTCGCTGTGGCGCCAGCGCACGGCCGATTCGCTCGTGGTGGGCAGCGTCAGCAAGCTGGCCGATGGCCGCTTCGACGTGCGCTTTCGCTTGTGGGACGTGGTGAAGGGACAGGACCTGGGCGGCCAGAGCTACACGGTGCCCCAAGGCGACCTGCGCCTTGCCTCGCACCGCATCGCCGACTACGTCTATGAAAAGCTGACCGGCGAAAAAGGCATCTTCTCGACCCGCATCGCCTACGTCACCAAGGGCGGCAGCCGCTACTCGTTGTGGGTGGCCGACGCCGATGGCGAGAACGCACAGGCCGCGCTCGCCAGCCCCGAGCCCATCATCTCGCCTTGCTGGTCCTCCAACGGCCAGCAGCTGGCGTATGTGTCCTTCGAGTCGCGCAAGCCGGTCGTGTACGTGCACAACGTGGCCAGCGGCCAGCGTCGCCTGCTCGCGAACTTCAAGGGTTCCAACAGCGCGCCGGCCTGGGCGCCCGATGGCAACTCGCTGGCCGTCACGCTCAGCCGCGATGGCGGCTCGCAACTGTTCAGTATTCCCGCCACGGGCGGCGAACCGCGCCGCCTGACCCAGAGCTCCAGCATCGACACCGAGCCGGTGTACTCGGCCGACGGCAGCACGATTTACTTCGTGAGCGACCGCGGCGGTGCGCCGCAGATCTACAAGATGGGCGCCAGCGGCGGTAACCCGACACGGGTCACCTTCAGCGGCACCTACAACATCTCTCCGTCCGTCAGCGGCGATGGCCGGTGGTTGGCCTACATCTCGCGCATAGGCGGTGCCTTCAAACTCCAGGTGATGGAACTGGCGACCGGCAATGTTGCGTCCATCACCGACACCACCGCCGACGAGAGCCCGAGTTTTGCTCCCAATAGCAAGCTGATCGTCTACGCCACGCGTTTGCAGGGCCGCGAAGCGCTCATGACGAGCACGCTCGATGGAAAAATAAAGGCACGACTCGCGGGACAGGCGGGAGACATAAGAGAACCGGACTGGGGTCCGTTTCAAAAGCAATGATTAGGTTTACTTGAGGAGTTCGAAAATGTTGAAACGTACGATTTATTCGCTGGCCATCGTGGCTCTCATTGCCGGTTGTTCGTCGGGCACCAAGCTCAATGAAACACCGGTGACCGACCGCTCGGGCACCGCCGGCGGCCAACAGGGCGCCGCCACCGTGGCACCTGTCACCATCGACCCGAACGCGGGCACCACGCAAGGTCCGATCGGTGTGGAACGCATCGTCTACTTTGACTACGACAGCTACACGGTCAAGCCCGAGTTCCAGTCGATCATCGATGGCCACGCACGCTTCCTGAAGCAGAACCCGCAGCGTCGCGTCTCGATCGAAGGTCATACCGACGAACGTGGTGGCCGCGAGTACAACCTGGCACTGGGTCAGAAGCGTTCCGAAGCCGTGCGCCGCGCGCTCACGCTGCTCGGCGTGAGCGACGGCCAGATCGAAGCCGTGAGCTTCGGCAAGGAAAAGCCGGCGGTCCAGGGTTCGGGTGAAGAAGCGTGGGCGCAAAACCGCCGCGCCGAAATCCGCTACACCCGGTGATGCAACGCGCCTTGCTGCGAGGCGCGGCGCTGGCTGCCGCCTTGCTTTGCGTCTCGATGGGGTCGCAGGCCGCACTGTTCGAGGATGACGAGGCCCGCAAGGCCATCCTCGACCTGCGGCAGCGCGTCGAGGCCATGCGCCAGCAAACCGATCAGCGGCTGACCGACGAAAACGGCCAGCTGCGTCGCAGCCTGCTCGATCTGCAGAGCCAGATCGAGCAGATGCGCGGCGACCTGGCACGCATGACCGGGCAGAACGAACAGCTCACGCGCACGCTGAGTGAAATGCAGTCGCGCCAGACCACCATCGACGACAAGCTCAAGCAGACCGAGCCGTCGAAGGTGTCCGTGGACGGCCGCGAGTTCAACGCCGACCCCAAGGAAAAGGCTGATTTCGACGCTGCTCTCGGTGTCTTCCGCTCCGGCCAGTTCGCTCAGTCGCAAACGGCGTTCGCCGAGTTCGTCAAGCGCTACCCGCAAAGCGGATACAACGCCTCGGCGCTGTTCTGGCTCGGCAATGCGCAGTACGCCACGCGCAACTACAACGAGGCCATCGCCAACTTCCGCTCGATGCTTTCGCTCGCGCCCGACCATGCAAAGGCCCCCGAGGCCGTGCTGTCGATCGCGAACTGCCAGATCGAACTGAAGGACACGCGCGCGGCACGCCGCACGCTGGAAGACCTGGCCAAGGCCTACCCGCAGTCCGAAGCCGCACAGGCCGGCCGCGAGCGCCTCTCGCGCCTGCGCTGATGACGGCAGCGGAGATTTCCGCTTGAGCACCATCACTCCTGAAGCCTTCGCAACAACCACAGCCGTCGCGGATGTCGTCAACGACACCGCGGCGCCTGACTTTGCGCGCCGCTTCGGCGGACTCGAACGGCTCTACGGCGTGGCCGGTGCGGCAGGCATTCGCAACGCACACGTGCTGGTCGTCGGCATCGGCGGCGTAGGCTCCTGGGCCGTCGAGGCGCTGGCGCGTAGCGGGGTGGGGCGGCTGACGCTGATCGACCTCGACCACGTGTCGGAGTCGAACATCAACCGGCAGATCCACGCGCTCGATTCAACCGTGGGGCAGGCCAAGGTCGAAGCCATGCGCGAGCGCATTGCGCAGATCAACCCCGAGTGCAAGGTGCTGGCCATCGACGAATTCGTCGAGCCCGGCAACTGGGCCGCGTTGCTCGACGCGGCGCAGGCTTCGAACGGGCCGGCAACGGCTGTCATCGATGCATGCGACCAGGTGAAGGCCAAGCTCGCGATGGCCGCATGGGCGCGCAGCGGGCGCACGGCGTTCGTGACGGTCGGTGCTGCGGGCGGGAAGCGGCAGGCGCACAAGGTCGACATCGACGATCTGTCGCTTGTCACGCACGACCCCTTGCTTGCCCAGCTTCGCCAGCGCCTGCGCAAGGAGCACGGCGCGCCGCGCGAAGGCCGAAAGATCGGCGTGACCTGCGTCTTCAGCCGCGAAAGCGTGGCGCCGCCAGACGCTTCATGCGCGATCGAAGGCGACGGCTCGCTCAACTGCCACGGCTATGGTTCGGTGGTCAGCGTGACGGCAACTTTCGGTCAATGTGCGGCAGGTTGGGTTCTCGACAAAATCGCGAGCAACGCCGCGCTATAATCTTTGGCTTTGCTGGATTCAACGCCAGCGAAAAGCAAAAATGGTTCCGGGACGTTAGCTCAGTTGGTAGAGCAGCGGACTTTTAATCCGTTGGTCACTGGTTCGAATCCAGTACGTCCTACCACCGCACCATCTAAATCGTCATTTGCCGCAGGCACTTGGCGATTTTTTTTTGGAAAAACGTGAAGTCAGCTGCTGAGTGCCAGTGGCTTCACTGGGGTGAAAAGTGTGGGACCGCTTGGGGTAACCGCCCTCCAGTGCTTTCATACCGACAACGTCAAGCTGTGATCGCCTGCGTCCGCCGCCGGGCGCGAAGGCGAGCGATCTCGAAAAGGCCGACCGTCACCAGAGACCCGGAAGCAGCCTCCAGCGGACCCGACTGGCGTAGTCCGCATAACCGGGAAGCTCGTTCTGCAACAGGCGATCTTCCCAGGAGGTCCGCAGCACCAGGAGCACCGAGGCGAGCATGGCAGGGGCGAGTGCCCAGAATGAGCCGAGCGCGAGCGCCATGCCGAAGAACAACGCGAGCGCCGCGACATAACCCGGATGGCGAATGAATCGATAGGGCCCCACATCGATCACGCGTTGATGGCGCTCGGACTGGATGCGCACACCGGGCTCGAAGAACGGATTCACGGCCTGCGCCCACGCGGTCATGGTGATTCCGGCGAGCAACGCGACATAACCCAGCACCACAGTCCAATCCGGCACGTCCGACCAGTGATAGCGCCCGGCATCGAGCGCCGCGACGGGCAGGATCGCCACCATCGCCGGCAGGATGACCGCAAGTAGCGCCTTGTCCCATCCCTTGGTCCCCGGTTGAATGCGGCTGCGTGCGCGATAGATCATCGGGTTGATCCGCGCGAGCACCAGCGCTGAGATACCGAAGGCAAGGACCAGCACCGTGAGGAACACCCATCCCGGTCGCCAACTGATGGAACCTGCGGGCAGGAAGACGAGGGCGAGCAATGCCAGGGGCAAGCCGATCGCATAGATGATGGCCGTGCGAGACGAGATCGACGGCGGCTCCTTTGGTGCTTCCATGACTTCTTCTCCGTGATGGATCGTCCGTCGCTTCGATCTCCGACTTGACGCGTGCTCGCCAGACGGCAGGGCGACGATGCCGGAGGCGGACATTCCATGAACGCTTGGTCAGGGCGTGGTCGAAATCGCCGTGGTAGCTTGAGTCATGACGGTGGCCCATGCACCGTCGATGTGCTTCCAAACTTCCACGACCCACAGCCCGCCGCTGAAAAAGCGAGTGACTACAAGGTCGCCTTGCTGTTCATGTTGCTCGCGTTCGCGCGGGACATAGGGCCGCTGCTTCTGCGTTTGAAGGTTGCCGATCCGTTCGGCCCTGGACATGAACTGGCCGTTCTGCTGAACAGTCGTGAAGTCGCTCGCGGTGTACTTGCCCCACTGCGCCGAATCGACGGCATAGAAGGCTTCGTCGCGTGCACGCATGGCGGCTTGAAGGTCCGCAGGGAGCATGTTCGTGTCAGTCATGTGGGCACTGTAGCGCCCGTGGCCGGGGTCTGCTGTGGGGCCCGCTGCCAGAAGTGCTTCGGCTACAGTCGGCCAGAATTTGACATCCGCTGTTGCGGGTTGTCCCAGATGCTGGCCGGGCCCCGGACTTCGCGCAACGCAAAAAGTCATGACAGACCGGGGGAATGACACATGCCGAAGAAATTCTTCAACTTGTGCTTTGACAGTGAGTCTTCTCAAGACTCCGTAGGTGGGGCCTATCTGGCGCCGGAAGGCCAAGGGCTGCCATGCTGCACCCAGTGCGAGCGGCAGATGATTCCGTTCCTGCAGTTCACGCTCCCGATTGCGGCCGAACTTCCGTTCTCTGAAGGCAGCAGGCTGTCGGTGCTCATGTGCCCCGAGCACAACGAGATTCCAAGCTTCGAATCGTTCGATGCGCTCCCTCCAGCCTATTGGAAACGAGGCGAAGGCCACTGGCATGCATCGCTGGAAAAGCCGCGCGCCATGCGCCGCGTGACGGGCACCCCGATCCTTCGCTCGGCGCAACTCGTACTTGCCGATGCGCCCGCTGACGAGAACTACCGCATCGCGGTCGGCGGTGCGCCCGATTGGATACAGGATGCCGAAACCTTCACCTGCGCTTGCGGCTCTGCGATGAAGTTTGTGTGCCAGATCAGCGACGGCTTCGAATTTCCCAAGCTACCCGATGCGCCGGAGCAGCCGGACAGTTCCTCGGCAAGGAGCTACGTGCTCTTTCTGGGTAATGAGGTCTACGTGTTTGCGTGCGTGCAGCAATGCGATCCTCGGGCGGTGTGGATCACGGTTCAGAACTAGCAAGGCGGCAGTTGGCCAGAACCAGGCCTTCGCCCGCAGGTTAGATTTGCGCCTATGACTCGTTTACGCACACCACTTGAGGCCGCCGCCGGCAAACTCATCGCGGCGATTCAGAAGGAGTGGGGCTTCGAAGCTGGCGAGCCGGAGTCGGCTGAAAGCGAGAACGTGATGCATGCGGCGCACCAACTGCTACAGGCCGCGTCGATGTTTGGATCAATCGTGAGCGTTATCGGCTCGGACTCTGTATCGACGTTTCTGGGCAAGCAGTGGGTTCAGGCCCATCCACGAGTCCTGCCATACATCGCGGCCCTTGAAGGCGCTCAATAGGCAACGGACGGCAAGCGGCCACAACCGGATGTGGCCGGACTTCTATTCTTCACCTATCGGGTGCGCGTGCACCCCGCATTCCACAAGCCTTTGAAGCAGGCGCTCTACGGCTTCGGTCGGTGCGCAATTGAACTCCCCTGGTGCTACCGTCAGGTCGCGAGAGTCTCTCCCCTTGAGGAGCTGTACTGAGCGCTCTTTGCCGCCCCAAGATTTCACCTCGACATAACCTTGATCGTCCAACAAAGGAATGTGGACGCAGTCATGAAATAGTTCGTTCCGCACCCCCGCGACTGCCAGCGCTGCCGAGAATTCGTCGAGGCCGTCATCCTGAAACATGGTGGAGTTAGATCCCAAGGGACCTTGCCGGTGCCACAAGCGATAGAGAAAGCCAGGGCAGCAAGTTCGCCTTGAGCGAGTTCAAGACACTTCTTTTCAATGACCGCTTTGGCGAGCCTCCGAGTTCTGCTTCGGGCTCAAAGCCGTGGAGCGCCTTGCCGCTAGCGGCAGGCCGAGCAAGGACAACAGTCGACGCAAGCGATGTGTTCATCGGGCGCAATTGAAGTCTGATACGCATCAAGAACGATAGGGCGAACCCACCCGCACCGCCTCAGCACCGGCCAGGCCGGCAACAAGGCTTTTGTCCGCGGCAAGATAGTGCGCCACCGCGCTGCGCAGATCGGGCGTGGCATACAGCGTCTCGGTCCAGGCGCGCTCGGTGAACATCAGCTTGTACGTTCCATCTTCCTTCAGCAGATAGATGGCGCCATCGCCACCGATGCGCTCGTTCTGGATTTCGCCTTCATACCAGCGGGTCGCCATCGCATGATCCACCAGTTCCTCGAAGTCGACCGTGAACACGGCATCGCGCTCCGCGGGCGTGAAGTCGTCGCGGTACGCCGCCGCGCCTTGCTGCGCGAGCTCCCAAGTGGCGTCTTGCCCGTTGTAGGCCTTGAGCACCAGTTCCGACCCTTTGTCGTGCAGCAGTGCTTCGAGTTGCGCGTGGCGATCCGGGCGCCATACCAGCCCATAGGGCGAGTCCGGCGGCGGGGTGGCAAGGCTGTTCACATGAAACGGTTCGGCGTCTTCCTGTTCGCTGTCGTACAGCGCCAGACACCAGCTTTCCTGCGCATGGCGCGGCGTCGTGCGCGGAGCCGTCAGGCTTGCGGTGTAGTGCACGCCGCCTCTGTCTATGCCATTGGGCGCCGATGGAACGCATCCGGCCCTGGCAAGGCCGCAAACCTGATCCACCAGCGACCAGTTGCCGTCCTGCGCATCGCGAACCGTCTGGACGATGAGCCGCGCCGTGATCGCGGCTGGCGCTTGGGTGCGCTTGCCGTCCTCGGACACGGGCACCGTTGCGTCCAGGCGGAATGCAAGGGGTTCGCCGATGCGAAAGCGCTCGTCGCGGTCGACGTCGATCTTGTCCAACGCCAGGCGTGGCGGCACGGCGGGCCGGATGAGCCGGTAGAGGACAAACAGCGTCAGCGCGCCGAAGAACAGAAACATCGGTAGGCCTGCCAACAACCACAGCAGGTTCCATCCTCCTGCCATCGACCACATCAGCGCCTGGAGCCCCAAGGCGCAGAGCAGGAGCAGCACCGCCAGCGAGACCAGCGTGCCAAGCCATTCCCCACCCTTGTTGTTGCGCGGGCGGTCGCTGTCGGACGCCGGTGGCACCTGAAAAGTCCACGAGATGGGATGTCGCTGCGCGATTCCCGGCAGGCCCTCGACGCGCGGATCGGGTAACGGCGTCCAGAACGCCTCGTCCAAGGACGTCATCACTAGCGCGCTTGATCTGCCCGGCATGTCCCGCGGCTCGATGGCGGTGCTCTCCAGGTGCAACGAAGTCTGCGCGATGCCGTCCTGCGCCACATCCTCGAAATGCCGAGGACGCATGCCGGACACGCGGTGGTAGCTGCGCCGCGCGGTGTCGACGATCAGCGTGTCGGTACCGGCCAACGCGGCATGGAAGCGTCCGTCGGCGGAGGCGATGCTCTCGGAAACCGGCAGCGTCAGGACCCGAGCCAGGAAGTCGAGGTCGGGGTGGAGGTGGGGCATGGAGCGGTGTGCGGTTGAACCAGCCCATCATATGAAGAGGGATGCCAGCCGAATCTCCAATCGAGCCATCGTGCTGCGCGCAGCGCCACAAACCCGAGAAGCGCGTGCACCACGTGCCCGATGCGCGACGGAATCCAGCACCCTTCAAGCCCGGACACTGACCGTGGCCGCGACGAGTACCGCGCCAACGCGCCAGTACAGAACCCCATCGCTGCAACGAGCCCGTCACATCCCGGTGACAGCATGCAAGTTTCCCGAATGGCGCGCATTCCTTGCCGACTCGAATTTTCCACTCCACATGGCCTGCGCCGCATCTAGTCGGGCGTGACGATGCTCGCAGCACCGCGGCGCGCCGGGGTTGAGTGGCGTGCGCCTGTCTATTGCCGGCTTCGCATGCCGCACGGCGGCGCTGTGTGGGCTCATGCTGTTCGGGCTCACAGGGCCGGCATGGGCGGCTGACGGATCCGCACCACCGCCACGGGACGACGGGCTTCCGGCGGGCGCCATGCCACCCGCCGCAGAACAAGCGCTGGACTTCGACATCCCGGCGGTTGCGCTGGGCGATGCGCTCAAGCGCTATGCCGCCGTGACCCGACAGCCCGCTCTGTTTCGCAGCGAGATCCTGCTGGACCTCACATCGTCCGCCGTACGCGGCCTGTACGCGCCGGATATCGCCCTGCGGTTGCTGTTGGAGGGTACGGGCCTGGTTGCCGAGAAGGTCCGCACGGATTCGGGTGTCACGCTCGCGCTGAAGCCGGCGGACGCCGCGTCGACGGTCTCGCGCGCGGCCGGCATCGGCAGCCTTGCGGGCTATCCGAGCCTGGTGCAGGCGCAGGTGTGGGAAGCGTTGTGCGACGACGCCCGCACGCGGCCGGGCGCGTACCGCTCTCTCTTGCGCTTCGAGGTGGATGCCATGGGGCAGATCCGGCGGCCGCGCTTGCTCGGCGCTACCGGCGACGCATCCCGGGATGCCGCGATGCTGGAAATCCTCCAAGGCGTGCATCTCGCGCACGCGCCGCCGCCGGACCTGCCGCAGCCCCTGACCCTTCTCATCCTGCCCACGGATTCGCGCGGTGGACCGCGCTGCCGCAGCGCGGCTTCCTGACCGTGGCCGAAGACACGCGCCCCGTCCTGATGGACTACCTGTCCAGGCACTACGACGTCCTCAAGCGCCAACTGGGACGGGCGTTGCGCAACCCGGATCTGGCCGAGGATGCGCTGCACGACACCTGGTTGCGCGTGAACGACCAGGACAAGACCGAAGACGCACCGATCCAGCGACCGGGCGGCTACCTCGTGCGCATGGCGTTCAACATTGCGCTGGACATCCAGCGCCGCCAGAGCCGCAACCTGTCGTTCGGCGAAATCGATGCACTGATGGAGCTTGCAGACACGGCGCCCGGCCCGGCCCGGATCGCCGAGGCACGCTCGCAACTGGATGCCGTGGTCAAGTTGCTGGACCGCATGCCCGAGCGGCGGCGCGAGGTCGTGGTGCTCGTGCACATGGAAGGGCTCACGCAACCCGAGGTGGCCAAGCGCCTGGGCGTTTCGTTGCGTACCGTCGAATACGAACTCAAGCATGCGCACGACTATCTGAGTGCAAGGACGGCCCATGACAAAAATTAGTTGCGGGATCCGGGGCGCGCATTCGTCGTATGGGGTGAAGAATCGAATTGTCCAGACCGGATGCCGGACCGCGCCCCGCAATGAAGGGCATCGGCCGTGACGAATGACACCATGACGACACCCGTCGACGACCCCGCCATCGAGGCTGAAAGAACGAGGCAGGAGGCCTGGGAATGGCTGCGCCTGTTCCATTCGGGAGTCGTCAAGCCTCAGGACGCCGAGCGCTTTCGGCGCTGGGTCGCGAGCAGCCCGCCGCATGCGACGGCCTTCAGCGAGGCCAGGGCGCAATGGGGCGTGATGGGCTCGGCCGCCGCAGGGCTGCTTCGCTCGAATGCGCAAGCGGCGGCGTTTCATGAACGCCACCAGCCCCGGCCCGTGCTTGCCCGCCGCACCTTCCTGGGCGCGGCGGCGGGCGCGGCTGCCATGGCCGGGGTCGCGGGCGTGGCGGTGTTTCATCCGCCCGCGGGGTTGTGGCCCGCGCCGGCGGAGTGGGGCGCCGACTACCGCACCGCCACCGGTGAGCAGTTGGTGGTCGACCTGACCGAGCGGGTGCATGTCACCCTGAACACTCAGACCCGCATCAGGCGCCAGACGGTGGACGGTCAGACGACCGGTATCGACCTGCTTGGGGGCGAGGCGGCATTCGATCTGTCGGCCAGCGGCAATGGCAGCGGCAACGGCAGGCGGCCGTTCGGTGTCGTTGCCGGAGCCGGCCGCAGCCTCGCGGAGTCGGGGCGCTTCGAGGTGCGGTACCTGAACGCCAAGGTGTGCGTGACCTGCATCGAAGGCACGGTGCGCGTGGAGCACGCCGCCGGCACACGCGAGTTGCGCGCGCGCCAGCAGACGGTGTACGACGGCAGTTCGTTGAGCAGCGTGGCGCTCGTCGGCACGGCGAATCTTTCCGCCTGGCGCAAGGGGGAACTGGTGTTCACCCAGACCCGGCTGTCCGACGTGCTCGACGAGATCAATCGCTATCGGCCCGGCCGCGTGATGCTGATGAACGCCGCCGCGCGCAACCGGCCCGTGACCGGCAGCTTCTACATCGCATCGCTGGACCTGGCGCTGGCGCAGTTGCAGCACGCCTTCGATCTGGATGCCCGTTCGCTGCCGGGCGGGGTGGTGGTTCTCAGCTGATCCCGTGCCCGGGTGCCGGGCAAGGCGGCTTCAGCCTGTTCGGCGATGTGCGGGTGCGTCTTCAAAAAATAAGTTGCGGGGTGGTGGGCGCCTGTTCGTCGTAGTGCATCGACTCAACTTTCGGCGGAATGACACATGAGCACACGCGGGCCCCTGGGCGCAGCAACCACACCGAGGAACGGGATGCGTAAGCAGAAGCCGTTGCGGGCACAGCCGTTTCGCATGGCGCCCATGGCGCGTGCCATCGCCATGACCCTGGCCGCCAACGGCGTGCTCATGGATGCGCAGGCGCAGCAGGCCTTCAGCGGCGCCTGGTTCGCGGCCAAGAACGCGACGCAGAACACGGCAACCGCCACGGGCCGGCTGCCCAACGGCATGCCGGCATCGATGCTGACCAATCCGCTGGAACAGAAAAAGGCCGGTGAGCAGCTGCAACGCTCGATCAACAACCTGAACATGGCCGCGCGCGGCATCGCCGCGCAGCAGTCGGCCCAGGAGGCGGCGCGACAGGCGGCGCTGAGTGCCGGCTCGGACATTCCCGATGGCCTGGCCGACGGCGGCTTGAAGGTGGACAGCAACAGCCTCACGGCGGGCTGGCTCAATGCCAACGCGCCGGTGCAGACCGCCGCGGGCGGCCGCATCGTGGTCGGCATCCGGCAGACCGACGAAAAAGCGATCCTGAACTGGGAGAGCTTCAACGTCGGCAAGAACACCACGGTGCAGTTCGACCAGAAGGGCGGGGCGAAGCCGGACGGCACCAACGCGTGGATTGCGCTGAACCGCATCAACGACCCGAGCGGGCGGCCCAGCCAGATCGCGGGGCAGATCAAGGCGGACGGCTCGGTGTACCTGGTCAACCGCAACGGCATCGTCTTCACCGGCTCGAGCCAGGTGAACACGCGCTCGCTGGTGGCGTCGAGCCTGGCGCTGTCGGACAAGCAGTTCAAGCTGGGCATCAACAACGCGCAGGTGCTCCCCAACCAGGGCAACGACTTCGCCATTCCGCAGTTCGGCGAGTTCACGGCCACCCGGCCCGCGATCTACGGCGACTCGGGCTTCAAGGCCGGCAGCGGCGGCGTGCCCGACCGCATGGGGGGCGTGGACCGCTTCGATCCCGGCGCGGCGCCCGGCGAGGTCAAGGTCGAAGCCGGCGCGCGCCTGGCCGCGGACACTGGCGGCAAGGTCATGCTGTTCGCCCCCAAGGTGCGCAACGCGGGCCATATTTCCGCACCCGACGGCCAGGTCATCCTGGCGGCCGGCGAGAACATCTACCTGAAGACGCCGTCCGCGCAGGACCCGAATGCGCCCCGTGGTCTGGATGTGGCGGCCTCGGCCGTGCCCGGCTGGGCTTTCGGCGGCGGGCAGATACAGGGGGCGCTGGGGCTTCTACCTGTCTACGCCGATGTGAATTTCGTCAACAGCCTGCGCGACGTCGTCATGCCCGAGATGGCTGCGCGCGCCAAGGCGGTCGGCTACGAGGTGGTGAACAGCGGCACCGTGCAGGCCGAGCGCGGCAACATCACCCTGCAGGCGCAGGACGTGCGGCAGTTGGGCGTGCTGAGCGCCACGACCGCCCTGAACAACCGCAACGGCTCCATCCTGCTGCGCGCCTGGGGCCTGGGCAGCCACATGTACGCGGACGGCGTGAACGACCTCATCAACTGGTCGGCCGGCACGCTGACGCTGGGCGAAGGAAGCATCGCGCAGGTCCTGCCCGATACCTCGGACACCGGCGAGATCGAGGCGGCCGCGCTCGCCACGCGCTACCAGCCCGGCCACGTGGGCCTGTACGGACAGTTGATCGACATCCGCTCGAAGGCGGGCGTGTTGGTGCCGGCGGGAACCATCACGGCCGAATCCGCGGTCAACCCGATGACGCCGTTCCCCTACCTCAAGCCCGGCGGCGTGCGCGATGCCAGCCGCATCTACCTGGACAGCGAAGCCTTCCTGAGCGTGGCCGGCCTGCAGGGGATGCAGGTGGACATGTCGCGCAACTTCATCGAGGCCGAGCTGCGCATCAATGAATTGCGCGACTCGCCGCTGCTGCTCGACTCGTGGGTGCGCGGCAAGAAGGTGATCGTCGACCGGCGCGTGGGTGGCGTGTTCAAGGACGGCCCGATGGCCGGCGTGCAATGGGTGACCGGCCCCGACGGCGCCACCTACATTCCCGGCGCATGGGTCGGCACGCCGCTGGGCGACGTGAGCGGCTGGGTGGGCGTGGGCAAGACCGACCTGCGCGAACTCTCGGCCAACGCGGGCAGCATCGAGCTGCGCGCGAGCGGCACGGTGATCACGCGCTCGGGCTCGATGATCGACGTGTCCGGCGGATCGGTGCGCTACACCGACGGCATGAACACGGCGACCAAGCTCATGGGTGCCGACGGCCGCGTACACACGATGGACCGCGCCATGCCCGACATCGACTACACCGGCATCGCGGGCCAGTTCACGAACGAGCATGTGCGCTGGGGCGTGAAGACCACCTGGCGCACGCCGCTCATCGGTGCCGACTACAAGGAAGCCGGCTACACCGAAGGGCGCAAGGCGGGCGGCGTGAAGATTCTTGCGGCCGACGCCATGGTGCTCGAAGGCGACATGCTCGGCGGCGTGGTGGTGGGCGAGCGCCAGGCGCAGAAGCCGGGCGGCAACAAGGGCGGGCGGCTGGAGCTGGGCGAGAACACGCCGCCCGGGCGGCCGTGGTCGCCGGGCACCATCGTCGTGAGCCACGACCCCAAGCGGCTCGCGCAGGACTTCGATGCGACCGGCAAGCTCGGCGAAGACTTCTACGTGCAGCTCAAGCCCGGCGAGCAGAAGTCGCGCAAGCTCACCTACCTGTCGGACGACATGCTCAGCGATTCCGGCATGGGCACCATCGTGCTGAACACCATCAACGGCGACTTCGAGCTTGCGCGCGGCGCGGCCCTGAACCTGTCGCCGGGCGCGTCGCTGTCCGTGGCCGGCACGGAGGGCTCGACGAACGACATCCGCATCAACGGGCAGATCCGCGCGGCGGGCGGGCAGATCGTGCTCGGGTCGAGCAACGGAAAGCTCGAAGTGGGCGAGCAGGGGCGGCTGGACGCGAGCGGCCAGTGGATCAACGCATGGCGCGACGGCGCGCTGCGAGGCGCCTGGGCGATGGACGGCGGCGACATCCGGATCGAGGTTGGAAAGATCTCCGCCCACAAGGACGCCGTGTTCGACGTCTCGGGAGGCGGCCGCGTGGACCTGGGCAAGAAGGGCCTGCCCGTGCTGAGCGTGGGCGACGCGGGCTCCATTTCCCTGAACGGCGTGACGCCCGACCTGGACCTGGGCACGCTCGACCTTCGCGCCCATGCCGCAGGCTCGGCGGGCAGCCTGTCGATACAGGCCGCCTCGGGCGTGCAGATCGGCGGCACGCCCGTGGCCTCGCAGCAGGCAGGCGCGGCGGCGACCGTGATGTTGCCGGCCACGCTGTTCGGCGAGCGCGGCTTCGGAAAAGTGGCGGTCTCGGTGCGCGGAGAGGGCAACGGGATCGTCGTGCCCGAAGGCGCGGTGGTGTCGCAGCAGGCCACCAGCATCGACATGAACGGCTTCGCCTGGCGCGACCTGCCCAGCGGCCGCAATCTCGCCGGCGCGATGCCCACGGGCGTGCTGCGGCCGGAGGAGCGCGCGGCGCGCGATCCCGCATCGCTGTCGCTCGGCACGGAGAACGGCCCGGTCCATGTGGCCAGGGGCGCGCAGGTGCGCACCGACACCGGCGGCGCCCTGACGCTGAACGCCGGCGGCGCGCTCGGCGTGCTGACTGTCGCCGGGCGCCTTGAGGCACCGGCGGGAAGCATCGCACTGCGCGGCGGCAAGCTCACCCTGGAAGCCGGCGGCGAGTTGCTGGCGCGCGGCGTGCCGCTGATCCATGTCGACAGCAGCACCGGGCGCCGCGTGGGCGAGGTGCGCGACGGCGGCACGGTGCAGATCCAGGCGGATGAGTTGCTGCTCGCGAAGGGTGCGCTCATCGACGTCTCGGGCGCCACCGGCACGATCGACGGCGTGCCCGATGCCGGCCCGAACGGCACGCGGATTCTCAGGCCCGCGGCGGCGATCACGCTGGACAGCAACGGCGGCCTGATCGACATCACCGGCAAGGGCCTCGTCGAAAGCACGCTGCGAGGCGCGGCGGGCGGCCCCGGCGGCGGCGGCGGTCGCATCCGCCTGAACATGACCGCGGCGTCCGGGCCTGATGGCTCGCCGCTGGAGCGGCTCGGGCGCGTGCTGCAGGACCCGGACTGCGCCGGCTTCTTCGGGGATGGCGTGTGCGGCGACTGGAAGCAGGGCCTGGACTTCGACTGGGCACCCGGACTGCGCGATTGGGGCTACGACATCACCGGCCCGTTGGTGCTGCCGTCCTCCCTGATCGCACACCTGGCGGACGTGAAGGAACTGGTGGTGTCCGACGGGCTGGCGCCGCCCGGCGCCAGCGTGCCGCTCGACCCGGCGCAGTTCGGCCTGTCCGCGCAAGCGCTGGACAACTTCCGCGACATCCTTTTCTCGAGCGATCTGTTGCGCGACATTCTTCAGAAGCCCGGCCAGAACTTCGCGCTGACGGTGCGGCCGCAAGCGTTCAAGGACGGCGGCTTCGCCGACCTCTCGCTGGTGAACGCGGCGCAAGGCGCGATCCGGCTGGACAACGCGCACCTTGCAATGGGCCGCTCGATCCTGCTGCAGGGCGCCATCGTCGGGCATGCGGCTTCGTCGTCGTCGCTGCGCGCGCCGCGCATCATGCTGTCGGCGGTGCCCGGCGCTTCAGCCGCACCGGCGGCCTTGCCCGCCGGGCAGGACGCCGCCGCGGCGGGGCAGTTGAGCCTGAGCGCCTCGCTGATCGACATCGCCACGCGGGAAGAGCCGGGCCAGTCGCAGGCCGGTACCGTGCGCATCACCGGTTTCGGCCGCACGGTGCTCGACGCCGGCGAGATCCGCATGGGCGGCGCGCTGCCCGCGCAGATCAACGAGGAGACCGTGCTGCAGGTCAACCTGGACGTCGACGGACATCTGGTGCTGAACGCAGGCCAGGTGTACCCGGCGACCGGAATGACCGGCGTCCTTCGCGCCGGCGACTCGATCACCGTCGAACGCCGGGGCGATGACGGCGGCGCGCCGCTGTCGGCCGGCGGCAGCCTGCGCCTGGAGGCGCCGGTGATCGCGCAGAACGGCGTGCTGCGGGCACCCTTCGGCCAGATCGAGCTGAATGCCGGCGAACGCCTGTCGCTGGGCGCGGGCAGCCTCACGTCGGTGTCGGGCGCGGGCCTGGACGTGCCCTATGGCACGCTGTTCAACAACGAGCACTGGCACGATCCGTCGAAGGCCCTCGACAGCGCGAATCCGTCCAGCGGCTCGCTGCTGGCGCCGCCCGAAAAGCGCATCACCATGAAGTCGCCCGACGTGGCGCTGGCGCGGGGCGCGGTGGTGGACATTGCCGGCGGCGGCGACCTGCACGCCTCGGAATTCGTGCCCGGTCCCGGTGGGTCGCACGATGTGCTGAACGTGCCCGGCATGTACGCCATCCTGCCCGGAATGGCCGGTGCGGCGCCCGCCGGCGGCGCGGAGGCCGGCCAGCGCGTCTGGCTCGTCGGCGGCCCTGGTCTTGCGGCCGGCTGGTACACCCTGCTGCCCGCGCGCTATGCGTTGCTGCCCGGCGCCTTCGCGGTGCAGGCGACGGGCAAGGCATGGGGCGGCGCAGCCGCGCCTGCCACCCGCGCGCCCGACGGCAGCCTGGTCATGCAGGGCCGGGCCGGCAACGGCTACGGCGGCAACCAGGATGCGCAGGCCACGGCCTGGCGCGTGATGCCCGGGAGCACGCTGCGCCGCTATACCGAATACAACGAAGCCACGGCCAACGACTTTTTCTCGTCCGAGGCTTTCAAGCTCACGCAGTACCGGCTCACCGGCCAGAACATCGTCACGCCGCGCCTGCCGCGCGACGGCGGCGCGGTCGTGTTCGACGCGGGCCGCCGGCTCGTGCTGGACGGCACCTTGCGCTCGGCGCCCGAAGCGGGCGGGCGCGGCGGGCTGGTCGACATAGCCGGCAAGAAGATCGCCATCCTGGGCAGCGGGCAGGATGCCGCCGGGCTGCAGGCCGACGGCTACCTCGTCATCGATTCGACAAGCCTGTCGAACTTCGGCGCCGGCAGCCTGCTGGTGGGCGGCAAGCGCCACGGCAATGCGCTCGGGCTGGAGCTGGACGTGACCGCGACCGACATCGTCGTGCACAACGGCGAGGGGTCCGAGCTGTCCGGCCCCGAAATCATCCTGGCGGCCAGCGAGCAGGTGGCCATCAAGGCCGGAAGCCGCGTCAGCGCGAAGGGCGGCAGCACCCGCGGCTCGGGCAGCCTGATCATGAAGCCCAGGGTTGCGGCGGTCTACACCGATCCTGACGGCAACCTGGACGACAACAGCGACGGCGTGATCGACGCCAAGGACGCGGTGGACGACGTGCTCACCACGCCCGCCAGGGATTGGGGCGCGCTGGTTCGCGTGGCGACCGGCGATGCGGTCAAGGTCATCCGCCAGGGCGTGGACACCTCGCGCGGTGGGCTGGTCACCATCGGCGCGGGCGCCGTGGTGAACGGCGACAAGTCCTTGCTGATCGATGCCACGCGCACGACCGAGCTGGCCGGCTCGGCGCAGATCTCGGGCGCCGACCTGTCGGTGGCCTCCGGCCGCATCGGCTTCGGCGGAGGCTCCGAAGGCATGGTGCTGGACAGCGGCACGCTCGCGCAGCTCTCGCATTCCACGCGCCTGACGCTGCGCAGCTATTCGGACTTCGACTTCTACGGCTCGCTGGACCTGGGCGCGGCCGGCCTGAAATCGCTGACCTTCGACGGCGCCGCATTCGTCGGCCGGGGCGCGGGCGATGTGGTGATCAGGGGCGACAGCATCGCGCTCGTCAACAGCGGCGGCGGCACGGGCGCGCCGGCAGGCACGGGCACGGGCGGCTTCACGCTGGACGCGGCCACGCTGGTGCTGGGCGCGGGCCAGAAGAGCTTCACCGGCTTCGGCGCCGTGACGCTGTCGGGCCGCGACGCGATCGTCGGCGAGGGGGCGGGTGGCATCGACACGGGCGCCGCGCCGCTCACATTGAACACGCCGCTGCTCACCGGCCGGGGCAGCGCGGCGCAGACCATTGCCACCGGCGGCGCATTGCAGGTGGTAGCGCCCGCTGCGGGGGCGGCCGCGTCGTTCGACCTGCAGGACAGCCTGGGCCTGCGCCTGGGCCTCACGGGGCGCAGCATCCGGTTCGGCGGGCGGGCCGTCGCATTGGGCGGCAGCATCGACATGACGGCGACCGGCGGCAGCCTCGTGGTGGCCGACGGCGCGCTGATCGACGTGGGCGGGTTCGCCAAGCCGTTCTTCGACGTGACCGAATACGCGGACGCGGGCCGCATCAACCTTTCGGCGGTGGGCGGCGACGTGCGGCTGGACACCGGCAGCCGACTGAACCTGGCCGCGCACCCGAACAGCGGCGACGCAGGCACGCTGAGCCTGGCGGCTTCGCAGGGCGGCACCGTGGTGCTGGACGGGCGCATCGCGGCGCATGCCGGCGGCAACGGCGGGAAGGCGGGCAGCTTCGCACTCGACATCGAGGCGCTGCCCGACTTCGCCGGCCTCAGCCAGCGGCTGAACGACGCGGGCTTCAACCGTTCGCGCCAGTTCCGCATTCGCCAGGGCGACGTGGTGCTGGGCGGGTCCACGACGGTCGAGGACTTCGGCCTCACGGCGGACCGCGGCAGCATCGACATTGCCGGCACGGTGGATGCGCGCTCGGCCTACGGCGGCGCCATCCGCATCAGCGCCGGCAACGGCGTGGCGATGCACGGCGGCGCGCAGCTGCTCGCCGGCGCCACCGGCAGCCTGGGCAACGGCCGTGTCACGCTGGAAGCGGCCGGCGGCCAACTGAACCTGCAGGGCGGCGTGATCGATGTGGCAGGCAACGAAGGCGGCAAGGTGCGACTGCGCGCGCAACAGAATGCCGCCCACGACGACATCGCGGTCGTGGCGCTGGGCACGGTCATCACCGGCGCGCGCTCCGCGGTGCTCGAAGGCGTGAGCACCTATGACGTGAAGGACTACGACGGCTCGACGGTCGATTCGGTCATGGCCGACGCCGTTGCGCACGCCGGCCAGTTCCGCGCCGCGTTGGGCGCGGTGGCGGCTCGCCTGCGCACCGGACTGGCGATCATGCCGGGCGTCGAGATCCGCAGCGCCGGCGATCTCGCGCTGAACAGCGACTGGAACCTGCTGCGCGACTTTTCCACGGCACGCGAAGGCACGCTGACCTTGCGCGCGGGCGGCAACCTCGCCATCAACGGCCACCTGAGCGACGGCTTCGATGCGGCGGACCGCAGCGGGCTCCTGCAGGCGGGCCCGTCGTGGAACCTGCGGCTGGTGGCGGGCGGCGAGCTGGGCTCGGCCGACGCGATGGCGCTCAAGCCGCTTGCGGCACTGGCCGGGGGCAAGGGGTCGATCACGGTCGGCACGGCCAACACCGCCGTTCCCACCGACAGCGATCCGACGCCGGACAACGGCGCGGGCAAGCTGGTGCGCACCGGCACCGGCGACATCGAGGTGCGCGCGGGCCGCGACCTTCGCCTGGCGCACAAGGAATCGGTGATCTACACCGCCGGGCGCAAGGACACCACGACGTGGAGCGACTTCTCCACGGCCAAGCCCAATGCCAGCTACGGCGTGGAGGGCGGCAATGTGGTCATCGGCGCGCAGGGCAGCATCGAGGCCGTGCCGTCGGGCCAGCATTTCACCGAGTGGCTCAACCGGCAGGGCAACCTGGGCATCGAAGGCTTCTTCAGCGAGTTCACCAACGGCGAAAACGGCGTGCGGCCGGACGGCAGCTACGGCCCCATCCTGCATGCGCCCGAGCAGTCGAGCTGGTGGATCGACTACGGGCGCTTCCAGCAGGGCGTGGGCGCGCTGGGCGGCGGCAACGTGAGCGTGACGGCGGGCGCGAACCTGCGCAACCTACTGGTCGCCTTGCCGACCCACATGCGCATGCGCGGCGGCCGTTCCGCGAGCGAGGCGATGACCATGGAAATGCGCAACGGCGGCGCCATGACGGTCACGGCCGGCGGCGCGATTCTCGGCGGCCAGTACTACGTGGCGCGCGGTGCGGGCGACATTCGCGCCGGCGAGACGGGGATCGGCCACACCTTCGTCCTGACCCGCGACGACAGGGCCGGCACCGTCACGAAGACGAACTACACCGTGGCCCCGGTGCTCGCCCTGGGCGACGCCACGCTGAGCCTGCGCACGGCGGGTGACCTGCGCCTGCAGACCGTGGTCGACCCGCTGTTGATGACCTACGGCGAAGGCCTGCGCAACGACGGCCAGGTGCTCAACTACGGCGCCTACATGAGCGGCTACACCGACCGCAGCGCGCTCAGGCTGGTGTCGACCGGGGGCAACATCACCTTCGTGAACCGCGCGGAGTTCAGCTTCCGTGACCTGCTGCTCAACGGCACCGGCGCGGACCCCCTCATCGGCTTTGGCGGCAACCGGTATCCGGCCCGCTTCTCGGCGGCCGCGCTGAACGGCAGCCTTGCCATCGACGGGCCGATGTACGTGTTGCCGGGAACCACGAACGACGTGAAGCTGCTGGCAAAGAACGACATCCGCTTCGACGCGCAACTCGCCATGGCCTATGCGACGCCGGGGATGATGCCCTCGGGCTTCATGCCGGGCGGCGCGAACTCGCCGTTCAACCAGATGAACATGGAGGACCTGCTCGACAACCGGATCGGCCCGATCCTGTCGTCGCCCGTCAGTCATCCGTACCTGCGCCGCGTGAACAACCCCGACGTGCTGCCGCTGGCCAACGACTTCGAGCCCAGCCGCATCTATGCATCGCAGGGCTCCATCGTCGGGCTCGACGTGAAGGCCAACGAACAGACCTGGGTGCGCGCGGGTACCGACATCCGCGGCCTTCGGCTCGCGGGGCGCAACCTGCGCGGCTCCGACGTCACGCTGCTGGAGGCGGGCAACGACATCCTGGCCGTGGAGAGCGTGAGGCCCATCAACCCCGAGAACGGGGCCGCCACGGGCCTGACCGGCAACATCGAGATCCAGGGGCCCGGCACGCTGGTGCTGGCCGCCGGCCGCGACCTGTACGCCGACAACCTGCAGGTGCAGACGCTGGGCAACCAGCGCTATGACGCCAACAACCGCGCGTTGCCCAACACGCAGGTCAAGGGCCTGCCCGAGCGCGGCGCCACCATCACCGCCATGGCCGGGTTGAACAGTGCCGTGGGCTACGACGCGTTCACGCGCGCCTACCTCGACCCTGCCGGCGTGGCGTCCATGCCCGACTACCTGAAGGCCCGCGGCGCCGACGGCACGGTACTTCCGATCTACCTGGTGGACCAGACGGAGGCACGCGCGGGCGGCCAGGAAAAGACCGTGCGCCGCGGCCTCGTGTCGTACATGAAAGACATGACCGGGGAAACGCTGGCGCCGCTCGATGCCTGGGCGCGCTTTCAGCAATTGCCCCAGCCGGCGCAGCAGCAGTTCTTGCGGCAGGTCTACCTGCTCGAGTTGCGCGAAGCGGGGCGAGACCAGAACGAGCCGGGCACGGGCGGCCTGCCGCGCAACGGCGGCTACAACCGCGGCTATGCGGCCATCAAGACGCTGTTCGCGGGCGAGGACTGGAAGGGCGACGTTGCAGCCAACAAGCTCATGCTGCGCACCATGGCCGGCGGCGACATCGACGTGCTCACGCCCGGCGGCGGCCTGCAGGTGGCGGCGCTCGGCGCCACCGTGCCGGCCGGCTACGGCCTGGTGACGCTGGCTTCGGGACACATCGGCATTGCCGCCAGGAACGACGTCACGGTGAACCAGTCGCGCATCCTGTCCTTTGTGCCCGAGGTGACGAAGCAGGGCAGCGACCAGATCATCTGGTCCACCGTCGGCGACATCGATGCCGGGCGCGGGTCCAAGACCTTGCGCGTGCCGTCGGGGCCGGAGGTGTCAACCGACCTGGACGGCGTGACGGTGATCCGCGAAAAATCGGACATGAGCGGCAGCGGCATCGGCACCGTGGGCGACGGCGACGTGGACCTCGTGGCACCCCGCGGCACGGTGAATGCGGGCGATGCCGGACTGCGCGTGGCGGGGAACCTCAATATCGCTGCGCTGCAGGTGCTGAACGCGGACAACATCCAGGTCAAGGGCGAGACCAAGGGCCTGCCGGTGATCGCGGCCGTCAACATCGGCGCGCTGACCAACGCCAGCGCGGCGGCGGCGCAGGCCACGGCCGCCGCGCAGGATGCGGTGCAGCGCGAGCGCGCGGCCGCGCGGCAGACGCTGCCTTCGGTCTTCACGGTGCGCGTGCTCGGGTTCGGCAACGAGCCGGTGCCGGGCGGAAGCGACACGCCGTCGCCGCGCCAGGGCCTGCAGTCGGGCGCGCGGGGCGACTACGACCCGCTGAACCCGGTGCAGGTGGTGGGCATGGGCCGGAACATCGATCCCAGGCACTGGGCGAACCTGAGCAGCGACGAGCGTCGTCGGCTGCAGCAGGACCGCTAGGTCGGCGCGGGTGGATGCGCCATGGCATTGATGATGAGTGCTTCTTGCGAACCGCAGGCGGCGCAGGGCGACGAAGCCGCCAACGAGCCGCTGGGCGAAGCGCAACGCCGCCTTGCGCTGCAGGGCTTTCTCTGCGCGAACTACGACGGGCTGCGGCGAAAGCTGACCCATCACCTGGGCTGCGCCGACATCGCCAGCGAGTGCCTGCACGACGCCTGGCTGCGGCTGGGCCACCTGGAGGTGCGCACGCCGGTGCAGAACCCCAGTGCCTACGTCTATCGCGTGGCCTGCAACGCCGCGATGGACCGGCTGAGAACCAGCCGGCCATGGCAATACGCGGGCGACACCGTCACCGAACTGGAGCACCTTGCTGACCACGCCCCGGGCCCGGATCACATCGCGGCGGCACGCTCCGACCTGGCTGCGGTGGAGCGGGCCATGGGGCGCTTGCCGCGTCGCCATCGCTCGGTGCTGGTCGCGCTGCGCATCGACGAGCTGACCCGCCACGAGGTTGCCGCCCGGTACGACCTGTCGCTGCGCGGCGTGGACACCGCACTGCGACAGGCTTTGGACTACTGCGCCGAGTACACCGGCCATCGGGTGCTGACGGGCGTCAGCAGTCCGCGACGCGCCTTGCGCGCGTTGCGTCCGCAGGCCTGAGCAGGGCTTTTTAAAAAAGAAGACGGCACCCGCGCCGCTTCATCGCTGGCGCCGAAAAAGCGCAGGGCAGGGCACTTCGCCGGTGCGCCCGGGCACACAAACGGACCGTTCAACCACGCCGACGTCACGCACTTGCCTGTACGCGCCGCCGGCGTTCTTGCGTTCCGTCCCTCGTGCGGCATCACTTTTTCAGCCTCCGACCCGCGACCAAGGGCTTACCCCATCACGCGGGCCTGCATATTGCTTAAGACTGTCGCGGGTCAACTGTCGACAGATTGCACTGTCGATCCGATGAACCCGAACAAGGCGCCGGCGACTCCTCGCCGGGCCTGAAAAAGGAACGCGATATGCAATTGCACGCAGTGGACCGCAAGGCCCCACCTGTTTCCGACGCCGAGCGCCAAGTCCGCGAAGACCTGGCCGCGGCCTACCGGCTGGTGGCGCACTACGGCATGGACGACAGCATCTACACGCACATCTCCGCGCGTGTGCCGGGAACCGAAGACCAGTTCCTCATCAACCCCTTCGGCATGCTGTTCCGCGACATCACGGCCTCGTCGCTGGTCAAGATCGATCTGGAAGGCCGCATCCTCGACGACTCGCCTTATGACGTGAACCCGGCCGGCTTCACCATCCACAGCGCCGTGCACGCGGCGCGCCATGACGCGGCCTGCGTGCTGCACACCCACACGGTGGCGGGCGTGGCGGTGTCGTCGCTGGCCGGCGGGCTGCAGCCGTGCAACCAGTGGGCGCTGCAGTTCTACCAACGCGTGGTCTATCACGACTTCGAGGGCATCGCGCTCGACCCGGAAGAGCGCGAGCGCCTGGTGGCCGACCTGGGCCCGACGGCCCGCGCGCTCATCCTGCGCAACCACGGCCTCGTCACGCTGGGGCGCACGGTGTCCGAAGCCTTCATCCTGATGCTCAACCTGGAGCGCGCCTGCCGCGTGCAGGTGGCCATCCAGTCGAGCGGCCTGCCGGTGCATCCGGTGCCGGCCGAGGTCTGCGAGAAGACCGCGCGGCAGTACGAAGCCGGTGGCGGCAGCGACCTGCCCGGCCATTCCGACCCGAACGCGCGCGAATGGCGCGCGATGCTGCAGCGCATCGAGCCCGCACCGGCCACGTCGTTCCGCGACTGACCTGCTTTCCCCGTTTCCTGTTTCTTTCTTTCTTCCTTTCTTCCGTCCCTGTCCACCACCTCGCAAGAGCCAGAAGGAGTTCGCCCTCATGAAACGTCGCAACCTCATCCAGATGGGTGCCGCTGCCACCGCCGGCCTGACGCTGGCCGGCGTTCCCCTGCACCTTCTGGCCGCGGGCAGGAAGGGCGGGGTGATCAACGCCGTCGTCCAGCCCGAGCCGCCGGGGCTGATGCTGGGTATCACGCAGAACGGCCCCACGCAGATGATCTCCGGCAACATCTACGAAGGCCTGCTGCGCTACGACGAGAAGATCAATCCGCTGCCCTCGCTGGCCACCGCGTGGACCGTCAACAAGGAAGGCACGCTCTACACCTTCAAGCTCAAGCCCGGTGTCACCTGGCATGACGGCAAGCCCTTCACCTCGGCCGACGTGGTGTTCTCGGCCGATGTGTTCCTGCGCAAGACGCATGCACGCCTGCGGGCCAACCTGGCGGCGGTGGAAAGCATCCGCGCGGTCGATCCGCTCACGGTCGAGTTCAAGCTCAAGTACCCGTTCGGGCCCTTCCTGGGCATCTTCGAGGTCGGCAGCATGCCGATGGTGCCCAAGCACATCTACGACGGCACCGACTTCGCCACCAACCCCGCCAACGCCACGCCCATCGGCACCGGGCCGTTCAAGTTCAAGGAGTGGGTCAAGGGCTCGTACATCCAGCTGGTGGCCAACGACAAGTACCACGTCAAGGACGTGCCGCTGGTCGACAGCGTCTACTTCCACATCATTCCCGATGCGGCCTCGCGCGCGGCCGCCTTCGAGTCGGGCAAGGTCGACCTGGTGCCGGGCGGCGCGGTCGAATACTTCGACGTGCAGCGCCTGGCCAAGCTGCCCGGCGTCGCGGTCACCACCAAGGGCTGGGAGTTCTTCGCGCCGCATTCGTGGCTGTGGCTGAACAACCGCAAGGCGCCGATGGACAACGTCAAGTTCCGTCAGGCCGTGATGTTCGCCATGGACCGCGAGGCCATGGCCAAGATCGCATGGCAGGGCTTCGCCAAGCCCGCCACCGGGCCGTTCAACAGCAACATCAAGTTCCACAGCACCGACGTTGCCAAGTACCCGCGCAACATCGAGACCGCCAAGAAACTGCTCGCCGAATCGGGCTACAAGGGCGAGACGCTGCGGCTGCTGCCGCTGCCTTACGGCGAGACCTGGTCGCGCCAGGCCGAGATCCTCAAGCAGAACCTGGCGCAGGCCGGCATCAAGGTCGAGATGACCGCCACCGACGTGGCCGGCTGGAACCAGCGCCTGAACGACTGGGACTACGACCTTGCCTTCACCTACGTCTACCAGTACGGCGACCCGGCACTGGGCGTGGCGCGCAACTACACCACCGCCAACATCGCCAAGGGCTCGCCCTTCAACAACGTCGAGGGCTATTCCAACCCGAAGATCGACGAACTGTTCGATGCCGGCGCGCGCGAGACCGACCCCGAGAAACGCAAAGCCACCTATCTGCAGGCGCAGAAGATCCTGCTCGACGAAGTGCCCGTGGCCTGGATGCTGGAGCTGAACTTCCCGACGCTCTACCGCACCAAGCTCGGCAACCTCATCAGCTCGGGCATCGGCCTGAACGACAGCCTCGGCACGGCAACGGTCGCATGACGGCCAGCCCGCACCCGCAAGGAAGGAGCCGCCGATGAAACGCACGCAGTTCATGCTCACCCGCGTGCTGCAGGGGCTGGTGGCGATCCTGCTGATCGCCACGGTCAACTTCATGCTGGTGCGCGCCGCGCCGGGCGATCCGGTGTCGGTGCTGGCCGGCGAGGCCGGCGCGTCCGATCCGCAGTTCGTCGCGCAACTGCGCGCGCAGTTCGGGCTCGACCAGCCGCTCTCGACGCAGCTCGCCACCTACGTCGGCAAGGTGGTGCAGCTCGACCTGGGCTACTCGTACCGCCAGCAGCAGCCGGTGCTCAAGCTCATCATGGACCGGCTGCCCGCCACGCTGCTGCTCACCGGCACGGCCTTCGCGCTGTCGCTGCTGTTCGGCATCACGCTCGGCGCGCTGTCGGCGCGGCGCGCGGGCACCTGGGTCGACAGCGGCATCACCGTGGTGGCGCTGCTGTTCTATGCCACGCCGCTCTACTGGCTGGCGCTGATGGCGGTGCTGGTGTTCACGGTGCAGCTCGACTGGCTGCCGGGCTTCGGCCTCTCGACCGTGGGCTCGGGCGCCACCGGCTTCGCGCTGGCACTCGATATCGCGAAGCACCTGGTGCTGCCCGCGCTCACGCTCGCACTGTTCTACATGGCCGTGTATGCCCGCATGACGCGCGCCGCGATGCTCGAAGTGGCGCAGATGGACTTCGTGAAAACCGCGCGCGCCAAGGGCGTGCGGCCCGGCCGCATCCTGCGCGCGCATGTACTGCGCAATGCGTTGCTGCCGGTGGTCACGCTCGCGGGCATCCAGGCCGGCGGAATGATCGGCGGCGCGGTGCTCACCGAGACCGTGTTCGCATGGCCCGGCATCGGCCGCCTCATGTTCGACGCGCTGCTGCAGCGTGACTACAGCCTGCTGCTGGGCGCCTTCCTCGTGACGGCCGCGATGGCAGTCTTGTTCAATCTGATCACTGACCTCGTCTACACGCTGGTCGACCCACGGATCGAGCTGACATGAGAGCCTGTTTTTGGGGTCGCCGCGTTGTTCGTTTGGGGCGCTGCTGTTCAGGGCGACGCTCACGCCGACACGGTGCTCTTTTTCGCGAATGTCCCCCGCTTCGCTCCTCCTTTATTTCGCGAAAAAGAGCCCCGTATCGGCGCGAGCGCTCAGAGCACTGGTTGATCGGCGATCACCAGCCGCGTGTCCCTGTGCGAATGACGCCAGGTGCTCCCCGCAGCGAAATAAAGGAGGAGCGAAGCGGGGGACATTCGCGGAGGGGAGCACCTGGCGTCATTCGCACTCGCCCCGAACGACAGCGCCAAGAACAACAGCCCACAGAACTCAAGCAACCCGCAACACAACGCGCAGCGGAGCAACCGACATGACGATGAACAGTCCTTTCTGGCGGCGCTTCCGCCGCAACAAAGGCGCAGTGGCCGGCATGGTCGTGCTGCTGATCGTGGCGGCCGTTGCGCTACTCGGCCCGTGGCTCGCCACCAACGACCCGTGGGCCATGGTCGAGCAGCCCTTCGTGCGCCCCTGGGCCGAGCCCGGCTTCCTGCTGGGCACCGACACGCTGGGGCGCGACATTCTCTCGGGCCTCGTCTACGGCGCGCGCGTGTCGCTCTTGATCGGCGTGGTGTCCACGCTGGTGGCGCTGCTGATCGGCGTCTCGCTCGGCGCGGTGGCCGGCTACTTCGGCGGCTGGATCGATGCCGCGCTGATGCGCTTCACCGAGCTGTTCCAGGCGGTGCCGAGCTTCGCGCTGGCCATCGTGCTGGTGGCGATCTTCGAGCCTTCGATCAAGTCGATCGTCGTGGCCATCGCGATCGTCTCGTGGCCGCCGGTCGCGCGGCTGGTGCGCAGCGAATTCCTCACGCTGCGCCAGCGCGACTTCGTGCAGGCCGCGCTGCTCGCGGGCCAGTCGACGCCGCGCATCATCCTCACGCAGATCCTGCCCAACGCCATGTCGCCCATCATCGTGATGGCCTCGCTGATGGTGGCCACGGCCATCCTGCTTGAAAGCAGTCTGAGCTTTCTCGGCCTGGGCGACCCGAACCAGATGAGCTGGGGCTACATGGTCGGCGCGGCGCGCACCGTGTTGCGGCAAGCCTGGTGGATGGCACTGTTCCCGGGCCTGGCCATCGTGCTGACGGTGCTCGCGCTCAACCTCGTGGGTGAAGGCCTGAGCGACGGGCTCAACACGCGGCTCGACGGGAGAGGCAAATGAACGCCACCGTGACGCCGATGAAGCCCCTGCATCCAGTTCTAGAAATTGCCGACCTGAGCATCTCTTTGCCCGCAGGGGCCGACCGCGCGCTGGCCGTCGAAGGCGCCACGCTCTCGGTCATGCCGGGCCAGACGCTGTGCGTGGTCGGCGAGTCGGGCTCGGGCAAGTCGATGATCGCCAACGCCGTCATGGGCCTGCTGCCGCGCCCGCATGTGGCGCCGGTGGCGGGTCGCATTTTGTTCGACGGCCACGACCTGCTGCAGCTCACCGAGCCGCAGATGCGCGAGCTGCGCGGGCGGCGCATCGGCATGGTGTTCCAGGAGCCGATGACCGCGCTGAACCCGGTGATGCGCATCGGCGAACAGATCGGCGAGGTGTTCGATGCGCATGGCAACGTGCCCGCGGCAGAGAAGCGCCGCCGCATCCTCGCCGCGCTGGCCGACGTGGGCCTGCCCGACCCCGAACTGCTGATCGACAGCTACCCCTTCCGCCTTTCGGGCGGCCAGCGCCAGCGCGTCATGATCGCCTGCGCGCTGGTGCTGGAGCCCGTGCTGCTGATCGCCGACGAGCCCACCACCGCGCTGGACGTCACCACGCAGGCGCAGATCCTCAAGCTCATCCGCGAGCTGCAGCAGCGGCGCGGCACGGCGGTGCTGTTCATCACGCACGACTTCGGCGTGGTCTCCGAAATCGCCGACCACGTGGTGGTCATGCAGACCGGCCATGTGGTCGAGTCCGGGCCCGCCGCGCAGGTGCTCAGCGCGCCGCAGCATCCCTACACGCGCAAGCTCATCGCCGCCATCCCCGATGGACAGGCGCAGACCGTGCCGCACGACGACATGACGCGCGTGCTGCAGGTGCAGGACCTGTGCAAGACCTACCGCACCAGCGGCGGCCTGTTCAAGCGCGGCCGCGCGGTGCAGGCAGCAAAAGACATCAACTTCGAACTGCACCGTGGCGAAACCCTCGGGCTGGTGGGCGAGTCGGGCTCGGGCAAGTCGAGCGTGGGGCGTTGCCTGGTGGGGCTCGCGCCTTTCGACAGCGGCCGCATCATCTTCAAGGGCCGCACGCTCGCGCAGGGCAAGAACTTCCGGCGCGGCGTGGCGGGCAAGATCCAGATGGTGTTCCAGGACCCGTATGCCTCGCTCAATCCGCGCCATCGCGTGGGCGCCGCCATCGCGGGCGGCCCCATCGCACAAGGCGTGAGCAAGGCCGAAGCCATGGCGCGTGCGATGGAGTTGCTCAAGCTCGTGGGCCTGGGCGCCGATGCGGCGCAACGCTATCCGCACGAGTTCTCGGGCGGGCAGCGCCAGCGCATCGGCATTGCCCGCGCGCTCGCGATGCAACCCGAGCTGCTGGTGGCCGACGAGCCGGTGTCGGCGCTCGACGTGTCGGTGCAGGCACAGGTGCTGGAACTCTTTGCGCAGGTGCGCGAGCAGTTCCAGCTCGCGATGGTGTTCATCACGCACGACCTGCGCGTGGCCGGCCAGATGTGCGACCGCATCGCGGTCATGCAGCGCGGCGAAGTCGTGGAGTACGGCGAAACGCAGAAGGTGCTGAACGATCCGCAGCATGCCTACACGCGCAAGCTGATCGACGCGGTGCCGCGTCTGGCAGGGCAGGTCGACGCCGTGGCGAGGGTGGCCTGATGCCCTGCGTCGCGCTCCTGAGCGATGTGCTCGACATGCACTACCTTGCGCCCGCCTTCCGCGCGCAGTGCCCCGACATCGACCTGCGGCTGGGCACCGAGCTTGGTCCGCTCGACCAGATCGATGCCGCCGTCTGCTGGTATCCGCCGCACGGCCTGCTCGCGCGGTTGCCGCAACTGCAACTGGTGCAATCGCTGGCGGCGGGCGTCGACCACATCACGGCCGACCCGCTCCTACCGCGCGCACTGCCGCTGTGCCGCATCGTCGATCCGGAGATGGCGACCGGCATGAAGGCCTATGTGTGCTGGGCCGTGATCCAGCACCAGCGGCACATGCCGGCGTACCTTGCGAGCGGGGCAAGGGGCACGTGGCAGGAACAGCCCATGAGCCCTCCGGGCCGCCATCGCGTCGGCATCGCGGGGCTCGGCACGCTGGGGCTGGCCTGTGCCGGGGCGCTGTCCGCCATCGGCTATTCGGTGCGCGGCTGGAGCCGCAGCGCCAAGGCCGATCTGCCGGCCGGTGTCACCGGCTTTCACGGCGATGCGCAGCTCGACGAATTTCTCTCGGGCTGCGACACGCTGGTGTGCCTGCTGCCGCTCACGCCGCAGACGCAAGGCTTTCTGAACGCCGATCTGTTCGCGCGCCTGCCGCGCGGCGCGCACCTGGTCAACGTCGGACGGGGCGCGCATCTGGTCGAAGCCGACCTGCTGCGCGCGCTCGACAGCGGCGCGTTGTCCGCCGCCACGCTCGATGCCTTCACGCAGGAGCCGCTGCCACCGGAGCACCCGTTCTGGGGCGATCCGCGCATCCTCGTCACGCCGCACATCGCGACCCGCACCGACGTGTCGGTGATCGCGCAGCAGACGCTCGACAACCTCGCGCTGCTGCAGCGCGGGCAGCGGCCGGGCACGGCCGTCGACCTCGAGCGGGGCTACTGAGCCGCAAGGCGCTCCTTCCCGCATTCCCTCCATCACAAAAACGGACAGGCCCATGAACGCATCCATTCCCGCTTCCGCCCTGCAGTCGGCGCATGCCGAACGTGCCGCCAACGACATCGCGGCCCACCTGCACCCCTTCACCAACCTCGCGGCGCATCCGCAGGTCGACCCGCTCGTGATCGAGCGCGGCGACGGCATCTACGTGGAAGACGACCAGGGCCGCCGCTACCTGGAGGCCATGTCGGGCCTGTGGTGCGTCTCGCTGGGCTTCAGCAACGCGCGCCTGGCCAAGGCCGGCAGCGATGCGCTGCACACGCTGCCCTGCTATCACACCTTCAATCACCGATCGAACGCTGCCGCCATTGCGCTGGCTGAAAAGCTGATCGCGATGGCGCCGGTGCCCATGTCCAAGGTGTTCTTCGCCAACTCGGGCTCGGAGGCCAACGACACGGCGGTCAAGCTGGTCTGGTACTACCACAACGCCATCGGCAAGCCGGCCAAGAAGAAGATCATTGCGCGCCGCAATGCGTACCACGGCGTCACCGTGGCGGCCGCCAGCCTGAGCGGGCTGGTTCCCAACCACCGCGACTTCGACCTGCCCATCGACCGCATCCTGCATGTCGATTGCCCGCACCACTACCGCTACGCCGAGCCGGGCGAAACGGAAGAAGCCTTTGCCACGCGCCTCGCCGATGCGCTGGAGCAGCGCATCCTGGCCGAAGGCCCCGACACCGTGGGCGCCTTCATCGCCGAGCCGGTGATGGGCGCGGGTGGCGTGCTGGTGCCGCCCGCCACCTACTTCGAGAAGGTGCAGGCGGTGCTGCGCAAGTACGAGGTGCTGCTGATCGCCGACGAGGTGATCTGCGGCTTCTGCCGCACCGGCGAGATGTTCGGCTCCACCACCTTCGGGCTGCGGCCCGACATCCTCACTGCCGCCAAGGCGCTGTCGTCGGGCTATGTGCCCATCTCCGCCGTCATGGTGTCCGAGCAGGTGCATGCGGCCGTGGCCGCCAACAGCGGAAAGATCGGCACCTTCGGCCATGGCTTCACCTACTCGGGCCATCCGGTGACGGCCGCGGTGGCGCTCGAAACATTGCGCATCTACGAAGACGAAGAAGTGCTCGCGCACGTGAAGTCGCTGGCGCCGAAGTTCCAGGCCGGCCTGCGCCGCTACGCCAGCCATCCGCATGTGGGCGAAGTGCGCGGCGTGGGCCTGATCGGCGCGCTCGAACTCGCGGCCGACCCGGCCAGGCGCACGCCCTTCGATCCGGCAATGAAGGCCGGCGCACGGCTGGCCGAGTTCGCGCTGGCCGAGGGCCTGATCGTGCGCGCCATGGGCGATGCGGTGGCCTTCTGCCCGCCGCTCGTCATCACGGCCGCGCAAGTCGACGAGATGTTCGAGCGCTTCGACCGCGCGATGGTCCGCTTCGAGGCCTCATTGGCGTGAACACTGCAAGCGCTGCCATCGCGTTGCGCCCACCGGGCTCCAGGAGCACCGGCGTTGCGCTGTTCTTCTGCGCGCTGATGGCCTTCGCGAGCTACGACGCCTTCTGCAAATACATGCTGCAGTTCTACCCGGCGCCGTTCGTCAATGTGATGCGCTATTTGTCGGTGATCTGCATCGCCTTCGCGATGCTGCTGCGCCACGGCGACCTGCGCATCTGGCGCGCGCCGCAGAAGAAGTTGCTGCTGCTGCGCGGCACCATGCTCGCCACGGTGGCCACCTGCTTCATGACGGCGCTGATCTGGATGCCGCTGGCCGAGGCCACCGCCATCTACTTCACCGCGCCGCTGCTGATGGTGGCGCTGTCGCCCTGGCTGGTCGGCGAATCGGTGCGGCGCAGCCAGTGGGTGGCGGTGAGCGTGGGCTTTGCCGGCATGCTGCTGATCGTGCGGCCCGGCGGCAACCTGCCGTGGCTGGGCACGGTGCTGATGGCGGTGTCGGCCGTTTGCTATGCGATCTTCCAGTTGCTCACGCGGCGCCTTGCGGGGCTGGTCGCCAGCCCGGTGCAGTACGCCTACACCGCCGTGGTGTGCCTCGTGGTGACGGCGTTGCCCGCGCCGTTCTTTCTGCCGACCGAACGGCCTGCCACAGGCGCCGTGTTGCTGCTGCTTGCGGGCGGTGCCTGCAGCGGCCTTGCGCAATGGCTGCTGCTGGCCGCCTTCGAGCGCGTCGAGGCGGCCACGCTGGCGCCGCTCAATTATTTCCAGCTGCTGCTTGCAGTGGCCTTCAGCACCTTCTGGTTCCACCGGCCGCCCGACGGGTTGGCCATGGCGGGCATTGCGCTGATCGTGGCGGCGGGCATCTACCTGGCGCGGCGGCCGGTGAAAAAATAGCCGCCACACCCGTCACACAACGAGACAAACAACATGGCTTTTTCCTCCCCTTCAGACAGCGCCGTTTTCGAGTCCGTCGAGGCGCCCGACCTGGTCGGGCTGGTCGAGGCGCAACTGACACGCGCCATCGTCGAAGGGCACCTCGCGCCCGGCAGCCGCATCGTCGAAGCCGAGATCGCGCGCCGCATGGGCGTGAGCCGCGCCCCGGTGCGCGAGGCCGCGCGCCGGCTCGAACGCCAGGGCGTGCTGGTGGCACGGCCGCGCCACGGCTTCGCGGTGCGCACCATCAGCGTCCAGGAAATCGACGATCTGTTCGAAGTGCGCCTGAGCCTGGAGCTGACCGCCGTCGAGTTGGCCTGCCGCAAGGCCGACGACGCGGGCCTGGCCCGCCTGCGCGCGCTGGTCGATGCGATGGTGCGCGACGCGCCCACGCAGCCGCAGCATGTGCGCATCGCGACCGACCTGGCTTTTCACACGCTGGTCAGCGAGCTGTCGGGCAACGCCCACCTGCACCGCATCTTCTCGAACACGCAGACCGAGATGCAGATGATCATCGCGCTCATCGACGCGGTCTACCACGACCCAGAGACCATGGCCAACACGCACTACCCGATCGTCGATGCACTGGAGAGCCGCAACGTCGAGGCTTCGCGCGCGGCCATGCGCGAACACCTGGACGACGCCTGGCTGCAGGTGCGCGCGCTGTTCGTGAAGCAGCACGGCACCGTTTCCCCATCACCACCCACACCCAGCAAAGGACCCGCGCGATGAAGATCGTCTACAGCGACGTGCACAAGGACCACGACCCGCAACTCTTCATGGTGCGCGGGCGCTTGAAGCGCAGCAACGAGCAGCCCGAGCGCGCCTTCCGCCTGCTGTCGGCGGTCGAGCACGACGGCCACGAAGTCATTGCGGCCAAAGACTTCGGCCCCGGCCCGCGCGCCGCGATCCACACGCCGGAGTACCTGCGCTTTCTGGAGACCGCCTATGCGCGCTGGCAGTTGCTGGACGACCCCTCCGACGAGGTCATGCCCAACATCCATCCCTTTCCCGGCGAGCCCTGCACTTACCCGGAGAGCGTGGTGGGGCAGGCGGGCTACCACATGGGCGACAACGCCTGCTCCATCGGTGCGCACACCTGGGAGGCGGCCGTGGCTTCGGCCCACGTGGCCACGCATGCGGCGCAACTGGTGCTGCAGGGCGAGCGCGCGGCCTATGCGCTGTGCCGCCCGCCGGGCCACCATGCCTACGCGGACCGCGCCAACGGCTTCTGCTACCTCAACAACACGGCGATTGCGGCGCAGCAGTTGCGCGCGGCGCACGAGCGCGTGGCCATCCTGGACATCGACGTGCACCACGGCAACGGCACGCAGGGCATCTTCTACCGCCGCGCCGACGTGCTGACCATTTCGCTGCACGGTGATCCGCGCAACTTCACGCCCTTCTTCACCGGCTACGCGCACGAGCGGGGCGAGGGCGCGGGACTGGGCTACAACATCAACAAGCCGCTGGCGCTGGGCACCGACATCGACGGCTACCTGCCGGCCTTGCGCGACGCCTGCCAGAGCATTCGCGCCTTCGCGCCCGGCGCGCTGGTGGTGGCGCTGGGCCTGGATGCGCACGAGCGCGATCCGTACAAGGGCATGAAGATCACGACGCCCGGCTTTGCGCAGTTGCTCGCGGAGATTGCCGGCCTCGGCCTGCCGACCGTGCTGGTGCAGGAGGGCGGCTATCTCTCCGACGACCTGGGCCCGAACCTCGCCAGCGCGCTGCGCGGCTTCGCGAGCGGCGCATGACGGCGCAGGTCGGGTTCGACGACGAGGTCCTGAGCGAAGGCTCGCCCGCGCTCGATGCCGATTGGGTGCGCGCGCTCGCGCTGCACCACTACGGCATCGAAGGCGAGATGCGGCCGCTGACCGGCGAGCGCGACCGCAACTACCGTTTTGAATCCGCTCGAACAGGCGAGCGCTTCATGCTGAAGATTTCGCATCCGTCAGAAACGCCGCTGGTGGCGGATTTCCAGACGCAGGCGCTGCTGCACATCGCGGTTGCCGATCCCGATCTGCCGGTGCAGCGCATCGTGCCCACGCGCGATGGGCTGCCTTCCTTCCTGAGCCATCCAGCCGACGGACTGCCGCGCGTGACGCGGCTGTTCAGCTATCTGCCGGGCACGCCCATGCCCGATGCGCCGCGCACTTCCACACAACAACTGAACCTTGCGCGCACGCTGGCCCGGCTCGACCTCGCGCTGCGCGACTTCGACCACCCGGCCGGCGCGCTGGCATTGCCCTGGGACATCCAGCGCGCCGACAGCGTGCGCGGCCTGCTCCAGCACATCACCGATCCGGTGCGCCGCGCGCTGGCGGAACGCTCGCTCGACCGCTTCGAGCGCGATGCCAAGCCGGTGCTGTCCAGCCTGCGCACGCAGCCCATCCACAACGACTTCAACATCTACAACGTGCTGGTCGACCCTAGCGACACCAACCGCATTGCCGGTGTCCTCGATTTCGGCGACATGGTGCGCGCGCCGCTGATCGACGACCTGGCCGTGGCTGCGGCCTACCAGCTCGATCCGGCGGGCGATGCGCTGGCGGGCATCGTGCCCTTCGTCGCGGCGTACCACGCGGTGCTGCCGCTCACGCGCGAAGAGGTCGACGCGCTGTTCACGCTTATCACCGCGCGGCTCGTGATGGTGGTGGCCATCAGCGGCTGGCGCGCGGCGCGCGATCCCGGCAACGCGGCCTATCTGCTGCGCAACAACCCGCTGTCATGGGCCCGCCTGCAGGCCTGCGACCGCATCGGCAACGATGCCGCCAGTGCAGCGTTCCGGCGCGCCTGCGGCATGAACCAGAGTCACGAACATGCCTGATGAAGAATCGCTCCTGGAGCGGCGCGCGCGCCTGCTCGGCCCGGCCTACCGCCTGTTCTACGAAGCCCCGCTGCACCCGGTGCGCGGCCAGGGCGTGTGGCTCGACGATGCCGATGGCAAGCGCTACCTCGATGCGTACAACAACGTCGCCTCGGTCGGGCATTGCCATCCGCATGTGGTGGAGGCGATCGCGCGGCAGGCCGGTGTGCTCAACACCCACACCCGCTACCTGCACGAAGGCGTGCTCGACTACGCCGAACGCCTGCTCGCGACCATGCCGCCCGCGCTCGGCCATGCGATGTTCACCTGCACCGGCAGCGAGGCCAACGATCTCGCGATGCGCATCGCCAAGGCCCACACCAAGGCCGAAGGACTGATCGTCACGCGCTTCGCGTACCACGGCGTGACCGAATCGATCGCGCAGGCTTCGCCTTCGCTCGGGCGCTTCGTGCAGCTCGGCAAGGCCGTGCGCACCGTGCCGCCGCCCGACAGCTACCGCGTGCCGCCCGAGGAGCAGGGCAGGGCCTTTGCAGCGGGCGTGCGGGCCGCCATCGCCGACCTGCAGGCGCATGGCATGCGGCCGGCGGCGCTGATGGTGGACACGGTGTTTTCGAGCGACGGCATCTTCACCGACCCGGCGGGCTTTCTCACGGAGGCCGTGGCGGCGATCCGCGAAGCCGGCGGCATCTTCATCGCTGATGAAGTGCAGCCCGGCCTCGGGCGCACCGGCGACGCCTTCTGGGGCTTCATGCGCCACGCGCGCCTGGTGCCCGACATCGTGACCATGGGCAAGCCGCTGGGCAACGGCCATCCGCTGGCCGGGCTGGCCATACGGCCCGAGGTGCTGGCTGCGTTCGGCCGCGAGTGCCGCTACTTCAATACCTTTGGCGGCAACCCGGTGTCGATGGCCGCCGGCATGGCCGTGCTCGACGTGATCGAGCGCGAAGGCCTGATGGCCAATGCGCAGCGCGTCGGCCGCCATCTGCGCGCGGGCCTCGCGAAGCTCGCCGAGCGGCATGCGCTGATCGGTGACGTGCGCGGCGCGGGACTGTTCGTGGGCGTGGAGCTGGTGACGGACCGCCACGCGCGCACGCCCGCCACCGCCGAGACCGTTCGCGTCGTCAACGGGCTGCGCGAGCGGCAGGTGCTGCTGAGCGCCACCGGCGAACACGCCAACACGCTGAAGATCCGCCCGCCGATGGTGTTCAGTGAAGCCAATGCGGATCTGCTGATCGATACGCTGCAGGACGTTCTGCAGGCGTTGTGAGGCGCAATGCGGGGCTGCTTCTAACGCGGCGGAAAGCCGTCGTCGCTCCAGTCCTCGCTGCCCACGCCGTGATGCACGAAGAACAGGCCCTCGGGGTCGTACTGCGACTTCACCGCGCGCAGCCGTGCATAGTTCGAACCCCAGAAAGCCTGTTGCCAGTCGGTCTGGAAGTAGTTGCTTTCCGAGACATAGGCGCCGGCGTTCGGCACCAGCTTGCGCAGTTCACCCATCGCTCGCTGGATCGCCTGGGATCGCTGGCGCGCCCGGGTCGCATCGGGCTCGTGGCCCGCGATGCCCGGGTACGCGGGCTGCTCTTCCGCGCCGAGGATGACCAGCGCAAAGGCATCGAGCACAGCAGGGTTCGTGGCGGTGTCCCGCGCCGCCGTGATCGCTTCGGGCGGCGCGCCGGCCAACCCCTTGTTGACATGCAGCGACAAGGACGAGTGCCGCGTCGCCGCGAAGAGCGCGTCCGCCAGGGCCTCGCGTCGGTTCTCCTGCAACAGCGCCGCGGGCAGCCAGCCGGACTCGTAGCCGTGCAGCACCTGACCGGCCTGCTGTTGATCGCCGGGCCAGAACACGTTGGTCTTCGGCGCATCCGGCCGATCGTCGCTGCGGATGAAGCCGAGCGTTCGCTTGAGCAGCGTTGGCGACCAGAACTCCCGCGCTGAAGTCGAGACGATGGCGAACATGCCGGCGTCCACGCTGAAATCTTCAGAAGCGGCCGCCAGCACATCGAGAAACGGCTGCCACACGGACCGGGCCTCACGCCGTGTGAGTCCCTGGAACACCATCGAAACGCCGACCGTGTTGTCGGCACGCAAACGGATCTGCTCGCCCCAATGCGGGTTCATCAACGCGTCACCGTAGAACCCCAGCACCATCCCGATCAGTCGGCGGAATGCGGTCGGCGAATGGGCCTTGATCTTCAGGTTCACCGCGCCGAAATTCTCGGGCAGCTCGTGCACGCGCAGCGTGACCCGGGTGACGACACCGAAGCTGCCACCGCCGCCGCCCTTGATGCTCCAGAACAGGTCGGGGTGGGTGCAGGCATTGGCGATGCGCACCTGGCCATCGGCGGTGACCACTTCGGCTTGGAGCAGGCTGCCCGATGCAAGACCGTAGCGTTTCGAGAAGCTGCCGAAACCGCCGCTCTGGATCAAACCCGCCACGCCGACCGTCATGCAGCCACCGCCCTGCACATAGCCGCCTGCCTTGGTCGCCACAGCGTCGTACACCTGGGACCACATGGCACCCGCTTCGACCGTGACGGCACGCTGCGGCGCGGAAGAGGGCGCGCAGCCCTGCGCCACAAAAGCGTCGTGCAGCGTGATCGCATTCATGCGCCGCGTCCAGATCAGCAGCGAATCCGGCGCGTTCGATGTGCCCTGGTAGCTGTGGCCGCCGCCCTTGACGACGAGGCGCAGCCGGTGTTCACGCGCGAAGTTGACGGCGGCCACCACGTCGCCCGTTTCGCGCGCCGCGACCGCATAGACGCTCGGCGACGACGTCCAGGCATCGACCCAGCCCAGCGTCTGCGTCAGTGCGACCTCGTCGCCGATGAAGTAGGGGTTCTTGATCGCCTTGAAAAGCTGCGCGCATTCGGCGCTGGCAGGCGTGGCGCGACAGGCAACGAGCGGCGACCGCACCGCGATCAGGCGCCCGCCGACCTGTTCGTTCAACTGCTGCCATCGGGTGTTCGAAGGCCAATCCGCGTCGCCGGGTCGCACGCGTGCACGAGGCAATGCCTGTGCGGCCCACACGGCGCGTGGCAGCAGCGGTGCGAATGGCAGTGCGGCAGTGGCCTGCCAGAGACGTCTTCGGGTCTTCGAGTCGAGCGTCATTCGGGTGGTTACTCGCAATGCGGCGTCGGGAGAACTACTCGCGCCTGAAACTCAGAATCCCCCGTCCGATGGGGTTTCCCGGTACCAGTGGATTCGGCATCCAGGCCGTGCTGACTTCGAGCGTGTTGCCGTCGAGCTTGAAGAATCGTTCCTGCTCGGTGCCGTTCCAGGTTTCATTCCAGCATGCGTCGATGGTTGCAATGAACCTGTTCCCATCGATCCGATAGCGTCCTGTATAGGCCATCAGCGTGCGAAAGAGTGCCACCTGTTTCTCATCGGTATGGCCTGGTTCCCGCACCTGTGCGGTGACCAGCACCATCATTCGCCCGCCAGCCTCGAAGATGAGGTGTCCGGCGGGGTTGGCGCCCCACGGCTGGGTGCGCTCCTTCGAGTCCTGAAGCTCGGTATGGAAAGAAGCAAGCTGCCAGCAACCGTGGAGCCCGGTATCGCGCTCAGACATGTGCTCTCCTGCAGTGGTTCTTTGCCCGAATGTACCCGCCTGCCGCAGGTGGGGTGCATGGACATTCAACCGTTCAAACCTTCATTGTTCTCACCGCCCGTTCCAGGCTCGCACGCATGATCACGCGATGAAACGGTGAAATCGTCGCAAGGTACATGCGGCCCAGTTGGTTATGGCAATGCACCACCGTCCCCGCGACCAGCTCGCGCCCATTGGCCGCGTCGGCGCGAACCTGGATGGAGACGCGGAAGTCGAGGTGCCGGTCATCTTCGCCCAACACCAACTCCGTCGCGCTCTTCGACTGCACCGGGAAGAAGCCGATCACCGGGCCACGCGCCGCTGCGGCAAGACCGACGGCACGCGACGACTTGACGCCGACCGGCGCCATCACCACGTCGCGGGCCCGCGTGAGCGCGCGAATCCACCAGGCCTGTCGCTCCAGCGCGGCGCGTGCCAGCACTTCCACGTCATCGCTGGCGTGCGCCGGCAATCGGATGGCATAGGCGTCTGCGAGGTCTGCGCTTGCGTAAAGCGGCGCAAGCACGCTGTTGACAGGCATGGGCACGGCGTGCGCGTTGGTCATGCGTTCAGGCCCTGGACGTTGGAGGGCGCAGCAATGGTGCGAGCGCGGTGGATCACGATGTGTCTCCTTGATGGAGCGCTGTAGGGCGCGCTGCATCATATCCAGCCGTGGAGTGGATGCCATCATCCTCGGGCGCAGAACCCCGGGCGAGTGAAAAGGCGCTCGCCAGAAGCTTGTGTGGCATTCTGCGCACGCACGTTCCATCAACTCTTCCCGGCTGCCGTACTGAAAGAACTTCGATGCTTGAACTCCTGACGGACCCCCAGGTCTGGATTGCCTTCGCCACCTTGACGGCGCTCGAGCTGGTCCTGGGCATCGACAACATCATCTTCATCTCGATCCTGGTGGACAAGCTGCCTCCTGCCAACCGCGAATCCGCGCGACGGATCGGGTTGTTCATGGCCATGTTCATGCGCATCGGGCTGCTGCTGGTTCTGGCCTGGATCGTGGGCCTGGTCGCGCCGCTGTTTTCGGTGCTGGGGCAGGAGATTTCGGGCCGTGACCTGATCCTGATTCTGGGTGGACTGTTCCTGATCTGGAAGAGCACGACCGAGGTTCATCAATCGCTGGAAGGCGCGCACGAAGAGAAATCCAGCACGGCCAAGGCGACCTTCGCCTCCGTCCTGCTCCAGATCATGGTGATCGATCTGGTGTTCTCGCTGGACTCGATCATCACCGCCGTCGGCATGGTGGATGACGTGCGCGTGATGATCGCGGCGGTGGTCGTGTCCGTGCTCCTGATGATGCTGTTCGCCGGCCCGATCGGCCGCTTCGTCTCGAACCATCCCAGCATCAAGATGCTGGCGCTGGCCTTCCTGGTCGTGGTGGGCGTGGTGCTCGTCGCGGAGGGCTTCGAGCATCATGTGCCCAAGGGCTATGTGTACTTCGCGATGGCTTTTTCCCTTGCCGTGGAGATGCTCAACATCAGGATGCGCAAGAAGTCGGCCAAGGCGGTGGAATTGCATCCGCCCCGCATGCCGGGGGATTGAAGGGCGAGTCGCGCCTCTTGACCGTTCTGCGTGATCGGCCCGGCCAGTGCACGTCAGCGCGCTGAGCTGAGCCTCATCAAGCGCGGGAACGAGTCCGCGCGACCCCGAGCTTGCGCCGGCCCGCCTTGGCGATGGTCTCCACCAGGTGCTGCACGAAGTCCTGCGCCAGCGGCGGCAGGGTGCGGCCTTCGAGCGCCAGCACCTGCAACTGGCGCTGCTGCAGCGGCGCTTCGGCAAAGGGCCGCGCCACCACCGTGCCGGCGTCGATCAGGTGCATCACCGTGAGAAGGCCCGACAGCATCACGTCGGACGTGCGCAGCAGCGGCAGCAGCACCGACGAGAAGTTGCTCACGAAGATCGCGCGGTACTGCAGCCCTTGCAGGCTGCAGGCCTGGTCGAACAACTGGCGCGCGGTCACGCCCTTGTCGCCCACGGCCAGCGGATAGCGCACCGCGTCGGCCACCGACACCACGCGCTGCCGCGCCAGCGGATGGTTGGGCCGCAGCACCGCGTACACCGGCGCGGTGGCCGCGTGTGCAACGGCCAGGCCGGGCTCCGGCGCCACGACGTACTTGAGCGCGATGTCGGTTTCGCCGCGCGCCAGCAGCGCGCTCACGCCGTCGGGCGAGCCCACGTGCAGTTCGAGCTGGCAGCCCGGGTTTGCCTCTTCGAAGCTGCGCATCACCAGCGGCATGAAGTGCCCGGCAAAGCCTTCGGTGCAGGCCACCCGGATGCGGCGCGCGCCCTGGCCGCCGAGGTCGCGCACCTGCTCGAACACCTGTTCGATGTCGAGCTGCGCGTTGCGCAGATGCGCCGCCAGCCGCTCGCCGGCGGCCGTGAGCGCCATGCCGCGCGCATGCCGCTCGAACAGCGGCGTGCCCAGGCTGTCTTCGAGCTTGGCGATCTGCCGGCTCACCGCCGACGATGCGACGAACAGCCGCGCAGCGGCCTGGTTGACCGAGCCGCTGCGTGCCACTTCGAGGAAGTGGCGCATCGGGATGCTGAGAAGTGGAAGGGCCATGCGCGCCGCCAGGTGTTGCCTTGAAGGCAATGGTAGCTTGCCAAAACGATGCTGGAAGCATCGGCCTTCAGGCCTTGTACTTGCTGCACCCGATGGACAGACAAGGACACCCTTCATGCAACGCACCGACAGCCTCGCCGCTGCCACCGCCTATTTCGACGGCGGCGGCTTCTTCGCCGACCTCCAGCGCCGCATCGCCTTTCGCACCGAAAGCGACACCGGTGCCGTCACGCCCGCGCTCGAGGCCTACCTGCGCGAAGAACTGATGCCGCCGCTCGCGGCGCTCGGCTTCGCCTGCGAGGTCGTCGCCAACCCGGTGCCCGGCGGCGGCCCCTTTCTCATCGCGCGCCGCATCGAAGACCCGGCGCTGCCCACGGTGATGACCTACGGCCACGGCGACGTCGTGAGCGGGCAGGACGCGCAGTGGGACGAGGGCCTTGCGCCGTGGTCGCTCACCGTGCGCGGCGAGCGCTGGTATGGGCGCGGCACGGCCGACAACAAGGGTCAGCACAGCATCAACCTCGGCGGGCTGGCCGCCGCCATCGAGGCGCGCGGCGGGCGCCTGGGCTACAACATGACCTGGCTCGTCGAGATGGGCGAAGAGGCCGCCTCGCCCGGTCTGCACGCGGTGTGCGCGCAGGAGCGCGACAAGCTGCGCGCCGACCTGTTCATCGCCAGTGACGGCCCGCGCGTGAGCGCCGATCGGCCCACGCTGTTCCTGGGTTCGCGCGGCGCCGTCAACTTCAGCCTGCGGCTGCGCGCCCGGCCTCGCGGCTACCACTCGGGCAACTGGGGCGGCGTGCTGGCCAACCCGGGCACGGTGCTCAGCCATGCGGTGGCCTCGCTGGTGGATGCGCGCGGTCGCATCCTGGTCGACGCCTTGCGCCCGCCGCCGGTCACGCAGACGGTGCGCGATGCGCTGGCCGGCATCGCCATCGGCGGCGGCACCGACGACCCCGCGCTCGACGAAGGCTGGGGCGAGCCCGGCTTGAGCCCGGCCGAACGCCTGGTGGCGTGGAACACCATCGAGGTGCTGGCGCTCGGTGCGGGTTCGGCCGCGCGGCCGGTCAACGCCATTCCTTCGGAGGCCGTGGCGCATTGCCAGTTGCGCTTCGTGGTGGGAACGCCCTGGCAAGACCTGCGGCAGATCGTGCGCACGCACCTCGATGCGCATGGCTTCGGGCAGGTGGAAGTCGAGATCACGCTGACCGGCGCGGCCACGCGGCTCGACGTTGAAAACCCATGGGTCGGCTGGGCCCGCGAGTCCATCGAAAAAAGCAGCGGACAGAAGCTGGACCTGCTGCCCAACCTGGCGGGTTCGCTGCCCAATGACGTGTTCGCCGACCTGCTGGGTTTGCCGACGCTGTGGGTGCCGCATTCGTACCCCGCGTGCGCGCAGCACGCGCCCAACGAGCATCTGCTCGCGCCGCTGGCGCGCGCGGGCTTGCGGATCATGGCCGGCCTGTACTGGGACCTGGGCGAGCCCGGCGCCGCGCCGTGGACCACGGGGCGTGTTTCTTCCACTGCTTCCGCTTCCGCAACCTCCTGACACGCACGCATCCATGAAACCCACTGTCTCCCGCCGCACCTTCGGCCTGCTGCTCGGCGCCAGCGCCGTCGTGGCAATGCATGACCCCGCGTTCGCACAGGACGCCTGGCCCGAGCGCGCCATCAAGCTCGTCGTTCCATTCCCGCCCGGCGGGGGCACCGACATCGTGGCGCGCGCGATGGGGCAGACCCTGTCGGAGCGGCTCGGACAGCCCATCGTGGTCGACAACAAGCCCGGTGCCGCGACCATCATCGGCACCGACGCGGCGGCCAAGGCCGCACCCGACGGCTACACGCTGCTGCTCTCCGGCTCGACCAGCTACAGCGTGAATCCGGCGCTGCGCGCCAGGCTGCCCTATGACCCGGTGCGCGACCTGGCGCCCATTGCCATCGTGGCGCGCACGCCGCTGGTGCTGGTGGTGGGCAAGGGGACGCCGTGGCACTCGGTGGCCGAACTCGTCGCGGCGGCCAAGGCCAAGCCCAGGAGCATCCGCTACGCCACCTTCGGCGCGGGCTCGGGCCCGCACCTGGCGGGCGAACTGCTGGCGCTGGCCGCCGGCATCCAGTTGCAGGACATTCCGTACAAGGGCAGCAGCCAGAGTTCGATGGCCGTGATCGGCGGCGAGATCGAGGTTGGCATCGACACCGTGGCCTCGGTCGCGCCGCATGTGCGTTCGGGCAAGCTGCGCGCGCTGGGCATCGTGGGCGCGACGCGCTCCAGCATGCTGCCCGAGGTGCGCACGCTGGCCGAGCTGGGCCTGCCCGACGCCACCTTCGACGCCTGGTACGGCTTTGCCGCGCCGGCGCGCACCCCCGCGCCGGTGATCGACAAGCTCACCCGCGCGGTCACCGCGACCATGGGCAACCCCGCGCTGCAGGCGCAACTGCGCGCGCAGGGCATGGAGCCGGTGGCCATCGGCGCGGCGGTTTTCCGCGCGCAGATGGAAGGCGAGATCTCGCGCTACCGTGCGCTGGCGCACCGCGCGGGGATTGCGGCCGAGTAGGGCGGGCCTTGCTTTGGCGCAACCGTCAGCGAGGGGACGCTGAACAGGCCGCCGGCTCCACCACCGCTGCCGCCGTCACCTTCCGCCGCGTGTACCGCCACGCGATCAGCACGCCGATGCCCAGGAATGCTGCTGCGAGGAAGAAGGGTGCGCCCGGCAAGTGCACCGGCGCGTCCGCGCCGATGAAATAGCCGAAGCTGCCAGCGAACATCGCCGGCCCGACGATGCCTGCCACCGACACCAGGCTCGTCAGCGCGCCCTGAATGCGGCCCTGCTCGGCGGCATCGACCTGCTCGGTGACCAAGGCCTGTGCCGACGGCCCGGCGAACGCCAGCAAGGTGCCGAACGGCAGCGCGGCCAGCAGCATCCAGCCGGCATCGGCAAGGCCGTAGATGACGAAGCCGAGCACGCCGAAACCCATGCCGAACAGCAGGGTGCGGCGCTCGCCGAAGCGCTTCACGCCCGGCCCGATCAACAGCGCGTTGACCCCCACGCTGAGCACGCCCACCAATCCGAGCACCCAGCCCACGGCGTCTTCCTTCCAGTGGTACTGGTAGTCGGCGAACAGCACGAACACGCTGGGGTAAACGTACTGGGCGAGGTTGACGAGGAAGATCACCGCCGCCAGTCCGAACACCTGCGGATAGCGTTTGAGCAGCACCAGCGATCCGACCGGATTGGCATGCGACCAGTCGAACTTGCGGGCGCGCCGCTCGGGCGGCAGCGATTCCGGCAACACGAACCATCCGTAGCAGAAGCTGAGCATGGTCAGGCCGGCCGCGAACCAGAACGGCAGGCGCGCATCGATGTGGCTCAGTTGCCCGCCGAGCACCGGCCCGATCACCAGGCCCAGCCCGAAGGCCGCGCCCACGATGCCGTAGCTCCTGGCGCGCTGCTCGGGCGGCGTCACGTCGGCAATGTAGGCATTGGCAATGGTGAAGCTGGCCGCGAACACACCCGACACCACGCGCCCGACGAACAGCCACGGCAAGCTGTCGGCCAGGGCCATGAACACGAAGTCCACGCCCAGCCCCAGGCACGACAGCAGGATCACCGGCCGCCGCCCGAAGCGATCGGACAACGCGCCCTGGATCGGCGAGCAGATGAACTGGATCGCCGCGAACGCGGTGCCGAACACCGCGATCCAGTAGGCCGCCGTCGCGGTGCTGCCGCCGGCCAGGCGCTCCACCAGATGCGGCAGGCCGGGAAGGATCAGGCCGAACGCCAGGAAGTCGATCAGCACGGTCACGAAGATGAAGGCGAGCGCGGCGCGGCGTGCGCGCGGCGCCTGAAGGGGCGAGGTCGTCATGGGTTCACGGAAGTTGTTCCGCTTCCGTTGCCCGGCTACTGCGGCTCAGATACTTGCCCACGCGGGGGTGCACCTCGCCGAGGCCGCCCAGCCGGCCGAAAAATCCATCGAAGAAGCCGACCATCAGCGCGATGCTTTTTCTCAAGCGGTCGCGCTCGAACATCAGCATCGGCAGGATCTGCTTGAACGTGTAGACGTTGATGAACAGGATCGCGGGAAAGGCGCGCACATGCGCCCGCGAGAGGTCCAGGGCATTGCGCGCAATGTAGTAGCGCCGCGAGGCCGGGTAGTTGATGAAGTGGATCTTCCAGCCGAACAGCGACCTCGCCTCGATCTGGCCGATCTGGTGCCGCAGGACGACGTGCGGGTTGAGATACAGCGGCACATCGCGGCGCAGGGCGCGCATGCAGTAGTCGGTGTCCACATGGTCGATCACGTAGCGCTCGTCGAACCGACCGACCTTGGCCCATGCAGCACGCGAAATCAACGAGCCCGACGAGATCAGGAAGGCGCAGCGAAGCAGCGGCTCGGTGAAGGGCTGCTGCAGGTCGAACTGATAGACGCGCTTGCCCTGGAGGCCGAATTGCGGAATGAGCGCATCCAGGTTCGTGTCGTGCACGAGCGGGCCGATCAGGAAGGCCGCATCTTTCTCGTCCTCTCGACTGCGGGCGGCCATCGCGGCCTCGCACATGGCGGCGAAGTAGCCGGGCGGCAGCTTCGAATCCTGGTCGAGCAGGAAGAAGAGTTCAGCGCCTCGCGCTTCGAGTTCGACGATGCCGCAATTGAAAGCCCCTGCGATGCCGCCGCGGTTGCCGTTGTGCAGCACATGGATGCCTGCATCGGCGAGCGGCCGATACCAATCGCCCGCTTGTGGCGTGTTGTCGACCACGCACAGGCGCGCGCATGACCCGGCAAGCATGTGGAGATTCGCTAACTGCTCGTCGGTCGGGAAATAGGTGACGACGACGGCGCCGAACGGGAAGGCGTCGCACTCGTTGCCAGGCGGATTGCTCATCGTCGCGTTCCTTGCAGAGGTTGCTTCAATCCATTGCCATGGATGCCATGGACTGCGGCGCCCATTCGCGCACGCTTGCCGCGCGCGATGCCCGGCTTCTCGACAAGGTGGTAGCTGGCAACCGATGCCGCCACGAGCAGCAGCGCGCACAAGGTGCCCACCAGCCAGTACTGCATCGCCCCGGCCATCGCGAAGTCGCGCACCGGCGGTATCGCGAAGACCACGGTCAGCACGAGCCCCTGCAGCAGGTAGATGCTGTAGCTCACCGTGCTCATGCGCCGGGCCACGCGCGTGGCCAGCAGGCCATACAGCGTGCTGCCGCTGCAGACGAGGTGGAAGAAGAGCCAGAGCAGCAAGACCTGAAAGGGGCCGACCATGTGCGGGAACCCGAGGAACAGGGCGAACAGGCAAGCCAGCGCGAGTAGCGAGACAGCCCATTCCGGCAAGCGCTCTCGCAACCGGCTCGCGCCGTCATGCCGTATCAGCCAAGCCGACAGCATCCCCAGGAGGAACGACGCCAGCACCCAGGCCAGCGCACCGATCACCAGCGCCAGCGTTGGCTGTGTGGGCGAGCCGGCCGACGGCAGCGACGCGATGGTCAGCGCAGGCAGGCACAGCAGCAACAAGCCGGCGGCGACGAAGCGCGGCGTCCGCGCGCCGCGCGCGAGCGGTGCCATCAGCCGCAGCGACCCATAGAACAGCCATTCCGCAAAGACCGTCCAGGTCACGCCCGCGAGGATCAAGGTCGTTCCGACGTAACCGTTGATGTCGGGCTGCTGCGGCACGATGCCAAGGGCCAGCCACTGCAGCGCCGCGGCCAGCACGGACCACGCGGGCTCCCTGAGCACGAACCCGGTTCTCCACGCAACGATGAAGAACATCAGGCCGACCGCCAGCAGGTACATCGGGCCGATGCGCCAGAGCCGGCCGATGTAAAGGCTGCGCCAGTCCGGGCGGCCCTTGGCATCGAGCAACTTGCCCCAGAACAGGAAGCCCGTGATCATGAAGAAGACGCCCACGCCGACCTGCCCGAGCAGGGTGGGGAAGCCCGGGGGCGGAAACGTCCATTCGCCGCGCTCGATGTAGCCGTGGGTCACCATCAGGTGATGCACGAAGACGCTCAGCGCGAGAAAGCCGCGCAGCCCGTCGAGCGTTGCGGTGCGCTGGTTGCGCTGCGGTGGCTCGTCGGCCACGCTGAAGAGCGGCAGCGCCAGCATGCCGAGCACGACCAGCACCAGCACGAAGTACGGCCAGACGGAGAAGACGCTCATCGCCGGCGCAGCCTGCGTTGCTGCTGTTGCGTTGTTGTTCCCTGCGGCTTTGCAGGCGCGCGGCTTTTTGTTGCATCCGCAGGCCCGGCACCTTCCCGGTTCGGCGCGCAGGCGCCGGCCACATCACCCACAGCTGGCGGCTGGAACAGCGATGCATACGCCCATGCGGCGCCGCGCCGGTGCAGGGCGAACATCCTCATGCCTTGGTGGCATCGAGGTCCCTGGCCACGAGCGAGAGCGGCCGCATGTCGCGCCAATGGGTCTCGATGAATTCGTCGCAGGCGGCGCGGTCGGTTGCGGCCAGGGCCACGGTCCAGCCGGCGGGCACGCCGACGAAAGCGGGCCACAGCGAGTGTTGTCCTTCTTCATTCACCAGCACCAGGAAGCTGGCGCTCTTGTCGTCAAACGGGTTGCTGCTGCTGCTCATCGGCGATTCCCTTTGCTTGGCGTTTTCAAGCCGTTTCCGCGGATGCGGGGGTTGTGTGTTGAAGTGCGGCGAGGGCTTGCGCAATGCCGTCCAGTGCGTGATGGCGCGCGAAGTCCTCGCGCAGCGCGGCGGCGCGCTGCCGGTAGGTGGAAGGGCCCAGCACCTTGCGCACGGCGTCGCCGATCTGCCGGGCACCGGGCTGGCCGCTGCCGAGATTGATGCCTGCCCCCGACCAGGCCACGCGCGCGGCGATCTCGGGCTTTTCCTCGGTGCCGCCCGCCACCACCAGCGGCACGCCGAGGCTGAGCGCATGGTTGACCGAGCCGTAGCCGCCGTTGGTGACCATCGCATGCACCTTCGGCAGCAACCGGTCGTAGGGCAAAAACGGCAGCACGCGGGCGTTGGCCGGCACGTTCGCACTCAACGCGGCAGGCACCGGGCCGCCGGTGGTGGCGATGACCTGAATGCCCTTGTCGCCCGCCAGGGCCTGCAGGGTCGGGCCGATCAGTTGCGCCGGGTTCTGGTTGGCCAGCGTGCCCTGCGTGACCAGCACGACCGCGCGGCCGTCGTCCAGTTCGTGCCACCAGTCGGGCGGCGTGAAGTCGCGGCTGGCAGGCGCGAGCAACGGGCCGACGAAATGCACCGAGGCGGGCAGGTCGCTGCGCGGGTACTCGAAGGAGGCGGTGGTCGCCTGCAGGTAGAGGTCGGGCAGGGTGACCATCGCGTCAATGAAAAAGTTTGGCAGCGCAGGCAAGGCCATGCACGCCAGCAAGGCGTCGAAGTAGCGCTGCACCTCGCCGAACATCGCCTGCTTGAGGTTGGTGTTCATCGACCGGTTGCGCGCACGCCCTTCGGGTGTGGACGACGGCGCCAGCGCGGTACCGAAGAAGGCCGTGTCGCAACTGGACAGCGGCAGCGCCGAGATGCCGATGGCAACCACCGCCGGACGGGCCGAGCGCGCGCCCAGCAGCAAAGGAAAGGTGCCGCAGAACATCGTGTCGACCACGATGGCGTCGGCCCTGAAGTCCTGCAGGATGCCGCGAAGGCCCTTCAGTTGCGGCGCCATCGCATCCGCGAAGAAATGCTTGAGGCCAAAGCACAACTGCGCATGCGCCGAAGACAGGCGCTGGCGTTCGGGAAAGCGCTGGTCGAGCTGCCGGTAGTCGTAGTCGATGGACGGCTCGAAAGCGGTGAAGCCGGCGCCGGTCGCTTCGGCCTGCGCCCTGAACTGGCTTGCGATGTGCACCCGCACCTCGTGCCCCAGGCCCACCAGATGCTGCGCGATGCCCAGCATCGGCAGCACATGTCCCGGCAACGCGGTTGCCGCAATGAGATAGCGTGCCATCGGTGCTCCTAGGACTTGCTTGTTTCCAGCGTGCGGCGCGCCTTGGTGTCGATGCCCAGATCGACGAAGTAGCGCTGCAGCAGGTCGCGGTCCACCGGCCGGATGGGCGCGCCGATGGCTTCGAGCTGCGCGTGCGTTGCCGCGCCGCTCACCTGCGGCGGCGTGGCCGAGGTGTCGTAGCGGTCGAGGATTGCCAGCACCGCCGCCAGGTCGCGGTCTTGCCCGACCGCGAGCCGCGCATGCGCGCGCTGCAGCCAGGGCTCCAGCCCCACCGGTTCGAGCCGCATGCCCAGCCGCTCGAAGACGGGTGGAATGTCGCGCACCCGCAGCGGCGCCTGGCTCATCAGGTGGAACACCTGGCCCCACGACGCCTGCTGCCCCGCCAGGCCGAGGATGGCGCGCGCCACGTCGTCCACCGGCGTCAGGTTCAGTGGCAGGTCCATGTCGGGAATCGCTTCCAGGTCCGCATAGAGATGCGCCACGCGCCAGATCAGGTCTTCGGCGTTGCAGATCGCATGCGTGTGGTCGCCGGTCACCGCGCCCAGCCGGTAGATCGCGACCGGCATGCCGCGCGCCTGCGCTTCGCGGGCCAGCGCATCGCCGACCCACTTGCTCTGGCTGTAGCCGTCCACCAGGCCGCGCCACGAGGCCAGCGCGGATTGCTCGGTGACGGTGCCGTCCTTGTTGTTCTGGTCGATCACCGCGAGCGTGGACACGTAGTGCATGCTCTTCGGCCGGCCCTGCGACGTCCATTCGAGCAGCGTGACCACGCTGCCGACATTCGCCGCCTTCAGGCTCGCATAGGGATGCAGAAAGTCGACCTGCGCGGCGCAGTGGTAGATGGCGTCGCAGCCATCGCGCACCAGTTGCACCGCGCTGTCGTCGAGGCCGAGTTGCGGCTTGCCGAGGTCGCCGGTCACGACCTTGATGCGCGCGTCGTCCCAGATCGCGCCGAGCTGGCGCTGCGCCAGCGTGCGCTTCAGGCGCAGCGTGCCCGCGTCCTCGTCGGCGGCGCGCACATGGCAGACCACGCAGGCCGATGTGTCGCGCAGCAGCGCGGCCAGCAGGTGGCTGCCGACGAAGCCGCTGGCACCGGTGAGGAACACGCGCTTCGGCGCGAGCGTCGGCGACGTGTCTTGGCTGCGGATGTGCTCTGGCAAATGCAGTTCGCGCGACAGGTCCAGCGCCTCGGCCACACCGCCGGCGTTGTCGAGCCATGCCGCCAGCTCGGCAATCGACGGCCGGTTGTAGACCTCGGCATGCGGAAAGTCTGGCCGCATGCGTTCGCGGATGCGCATGCCGAGCTGGATCGCCATCAGCGAATGGCCACCGAGTTCGAAGAAGTTGTCGTGAATGCCGACGCGCTCCAGGTGCAGGGTTTCAGCCCAGAGTCCGGCGAGCTGTTTCTCGGTCGGCGTGCGGGGTTCGGCGTACGGCGCGGCGGCCTGCTGCTCGGGCACCGGCAGCGCCTTGCGGTCGAGCTTGCCGCTCTGGTTCAGCGGCAGGGTCGGCAGGTGGACGAAGGCCGAAGGCACCATGTAGTCGGGCAGCGCCTGCGCCATGTGGGCGCGCAGTTCGGTCGGCTGCAAGTCGTCGGCGGCGACCACGTAGGCCACCAGCCGCTTGTCGCCCGGCACGTCCTCGCGCACGACCACGGCGGCTTGCGTCACCTGCGGATGCCGCAGCAGCACGGATTCGATCTCGCCGGTCTCGATGCGGAAGCCGCGAATCTTCACCTGCTGGTCGGCACGGCCGAGAAAGTCGAGGCTGCCATCGCTGCGCCAGCGTGCGAGGTCGCCGCTGCGGTACATGCGGCTGCCAGGTGCACCGTGCGGGTCGGCGATGAAGCGCTCGGCGCTGAGCAGCGGGCGGTTCAGGTAGCCGCGCGCCAGGCCGCTGCCCGCGATGTACAGCTCGCCTGCAACGCCGGGTGGCATCGGCTGCAGGCTGTCGTCGAGCACATACATCCGCGTGTTCCAGATCGGCTGGCCGATGGAGGGCTGCGCTTCGCCCGTCATCGGCGCGCTCATGCTCGCGCAGATGGTGATCTCGGTCGGGCCGTAGGCGTTGACCATGCGGCGGCCTTGCGACCACCGCGCGGCCAGCGCGGCAGGGCAGGCATCGCCGCCCACCACCAGCGTCTGCAGGTGACGGAACTCGCCATGCGGCAAGGTCGCGAGCGCGGCGGGCGGAATCAGCGCATGGCTCACGGCCTGCCTGTCGAGCAGGTCGGCCAGGTCCGGGCCCAGCAGTTGTTGGGCCGCCGGTACCACCAGCGCGGCGCCGGCATGGAAGGCCATCAACGCGTCCATGACAGACGCGTCGAAACCACAGGAAGAGAACTGCAGCACGCGCGAATCGTGGCCGATGGCGAGCCGCTGCGCCATGGCCGTCCCCAGGCTGCTCAAGCCTGCATGAGGCACCACCACGCCTTTGGGCACGCCGGTGGAGCCGGAGGTGTAGATGATGTAGGCGGCCTCCTGTGGATCGGCTGCCTGTGCTGGCGCCACAGGATCGTCGGACTGGATCGCCAGCGCGGCGACGGTCTCATCGCTGTCGAGCGCCAAGGCATGGGGAACGCCGGCCAGTCGTGGCAGCAGCGCGGCATGGGTCAGCACAGCAGCCGGTGCCGCTTCCTCGAACACGAAGGCGCTGCGCGCCGACATGTGATGCGGATCGATCGGCAGGTAGGCCGCCCCCGCCTTGACGATGGCCAGATGCGCCACGACAAGGTCGAGCGAGCGCGGCAACACCGTCGCGACGATGGCGCCCGCCGCGATGCCTTGCCGGCGCAGCAGGTGTGCGAGCCGGTTCGCGCGCAGATCGAGTTCGGCATAGCTGAGCGTGGCGTCGTCCAGCACCACCGCTGGCGCATGCGGCCGCTCGGCGGCATGGGCCTGCACCATCGCGGCCAGCGTGAGCGGCGGCAGATCGCGCGTGGGCCCGCTCCAGTCGGTCAGCAGACGCCGGTGCTCGTCGACACTGAGGATGGCAAGGCTGCTCACCGCCTCGTCGGGCGCCTCGCAAGCCTCTTCCAGCAAGCGCACCAGACGCGCCGCGATGGCCTCGACCGTGGCGCGATCGAACAGGTCGGTGCTGTACTGGATGCCGCCGGCAATGCCGCCCGGCAAGCCGTCGGCGCCGCGCAGCTCGTCGAGGATGAAGGACAGGTCGAACTTCGCGGTGTCGATGGCCACCGGCTGCGGCGTGATCGACAAGCCGGGCAGGCTGAAGGACAAGCGGTTGCCACCCTGCTGGAACCCGAGCATCACGCGGAACAGCGGCAGGTTGGCGCGCGAGCGCTCCGGCCGCAGCAGCTCCACGATGCGGTCGTATGGGAACTCCTGATTCGCATAGGCCGCAAGGTTGGTGGTGCGCACCCGCGCGACGAGTTCGCGCAGGCTCGGTTGTCCCGAGGCATCGGTGCGCAGCACCAGTGCGTTGACGAAGCAGCCGATCAGCTCGTCGAGCGCGTGATCGCTGCGTCCTGCGACCGGCGTGCCGATGACGATGTCGTCGCCACCACCCAGCCGGTTCAGCAAGCCCGCCAGCGCGGCCTGCAGCACCATGAAGACGCTGGCCTGGCCATCGCGCGCCAGTTGCAGCATGCGCTCGTGAACGCGTGCACCGATCTGTACCGGCACCACGTCGCCGCGATAGCTGGGCACGGCCGGGTACGGGCGGTCGGTGGGCAGGCTCATCTGCTCGGGCAGGTCGCGCAGGGTCTCGCGCCAGAACTCGCGCTGGCGGCCGGCCATGCTCTCGGGGTCGTCTTCGCTGCCGAGCAGTTCCTGCTGCCACAGCGCGTAGTCGGCGTACTGCAGCGGCAGCGGCGCCCAGCCCGGCGCCTTGCCTTCGCAGCGCACGGCATAAGCCACGCTCAGGTCGCGCGCCAATGGCAACAGCGAGGCGCCATCGCCGACGATGTGGTGCGTGAGCAGCAGCAGCACATGCTCGTCGGCGGCGAGCTTGAACAGATGCGCACGCAAGGGCGCGGTGCTGCCCAGCTCGAAGCCGCTGCGGGCGGCGGCATGCAACTGCGCGGGGATCTCGTCTTCGCTGCTGTCGGCTTCGATCACCGCCGGCCGTGCATCCGCGCCGTCGAGGATGTGCTGGTAGGGCAGTCCGTCCTCGTTCGGGTAGATGGTGCGCAGGCTTTCATGGCGCTGTACCAGATCGCTCAATGCCTTGTGCAGTGCCGCGCGGTCCAGCACGCCGGACAGGCGCAAGGCCAGCGGCATGTTGTAGGCCGGGTTGGCCTGTTCGAGCTGGTTCATCAACCACAGGCGGCGCTGCGCGAACGACAGCGGAATGCGCGCCGGGCGCGGCATCGGCGTGAGGTTGGGGCGTGCCACCGATTCCTGGTCGAGCAGCTCCGCAAGACCCGCGATGGTCGAGACCTGGAACAGCGTGTCCACCGGCAGGTCGATCATGAACTGCTGCCGGATCATCGAGATGAGCTGCACGATCATCAGCGAGTGGCCGCCGAGTTCGAAGAAGTTGTCGTGGACACCGACGCGCTGCAGGTGCAGGGTCTCGGCCCAGAGGCCGGCCAGTATCTTTTCGGTGGGCGTGCGCGGTGCGGCGTAAGGCGTGGCGGCTTGCTGCTCGGGCGCCGGCAGCGCCTTGCGGTCGAGCTTGCCGCTCGGGCCCAGCGGCAGGGCCGGCAGGCTGACGAAGGCCGAGGGCACCATGTAGTCGGGCAGGGCCTGCGCCAGGTGCGCGCGCAATTCGGCCGCTTGCGGATCGCTGGCATCCGCCGCAACGACGTAGGCCACGAGGCGCTTGTCGCCTGCCGCGTCTTCACGTGCGATCACCGCCGCCTGCGCAACTTGCGGGTGCCGCAGCAGCACCGATTCGATCTCGCCCGGCTCGATGCGCAGGCCACGGATCTTCACCTGCTGGTCGGCGCGGCCGAGAAAGTCGAGGCTGCCGTCGTGGCGCCAGCACGCGAGGTCGCCGGTGCGGTACATGCGGCTGCCGGGCGCGCCGTGGGGGTTGGCAATGAAGCGCTCGGCGCTGAGCAGCGGGCGGTTCAGGTAGCCGCGTGCCAGGCCGACGCCCGCGATGTACAGCTCGCCGGCCACGCCCGGTGGCACCGGCTGCAGGCCGCTGTCGAGCACATGCATCTGCGTGTTCCAGATCGGGCGGCCGATGGGAACGCGCTCCGATGCCGATTCGATCTCCGGCGTGCGCAGGCATTCCCACGCGGTGACGTCGACCGCTGCTTCGGTCGGGCCATAGAGGTTGTGCAGTTCGCAGGACAGGTGCTGCTGGAACTGCGATTGCAGCGCGGACGACAAGGCCTCGCCGCTGCAGATCACCCGACGCAGCGACGTGCACGCGGAGGCCGTGGGTTCGCGCAGGAAGACTTCGAGCATCGAGGGCACGAAGTGCAGCGTGGTGATGCCTTCCCTGCCGATGAGGTCGGCCAGGTAGGCCGCGTCCTTGTGGCCGCCCGGCTTGGCGAGCACCAGCGTCGCGCCGTCGATCAGCGGCCAGAAGAATTCCCAGACCGACACGTCGAAGCTTGATGGGGTTTTCTGCAGCACGCGGTCGTCGGCCTGCAGGCCGTAGCGGTCCTGCATCCAGCGCAGGCGATTGACGATGGCGCGGTGCGACACCACCGCGCCCTTCGGCGTGCCGGTGGAGCCGGAGGTGTAGATCACATAGGCCGGATGCGAGGGGTCGATGGCAACGCCGGGGTTGGTGTCCGCGCAACTCACCAGTTCGGCAATCGTTTGCGGAAGGTCGAGCAGCAGTTGCGATGCGTGGCCCGGCAGTGCCTCCGACAAGGCGACGGTCGTGATCAGGCACACGGGCTGCGCGTCGCCGAGCATGAAGGCGATGCGGTCCTGCGGAAAATCCGGATCGACTGGCAGGTAGGCAGCGCCGGTCTTCAGGACGGCCAGCAACGCGACCATCAGCTCGAACGAACGCGGGATGGCCAGCGCCACCGTGCGTTCGGGGCCCGCGCCGCGTGCACGCAGCAGGTGGGCCAATCGATTGGCGCGACGGTTCAGCTCGTCGTTGCGCATCGCCTGTCCGTCGAAGCGCAATGCAACGCCACTCGGGTTGGCTGCAAGCTGCGCTTCGATCAATGCCGTGAGATGGGTGTCGGGCACTGCGCGGTCGGTGTCGTTCCAGTCCACCAGCAGTTGCCGGCGTTCACCGGTACTCAGCAGATCGACATGGCCGACGGCCTGATCGGGCTCATCGATCACGGCGGCCATGAAGGCCAGCAACCGGCGTTGATGATCGGCGAGTGCCTGCGCGGTGTAGATCGCGGGGTTGGCGTCGAAGTCGATCTGCAGGTCCTGCCCATTGCCGCGCTCGTACAAAAAGATGCCCAGGTCCTCGGCGGTGCCGTTGGACAGGTTGCGCAGCTTCGCTGCATGCCCCGCGAAACGCAGGTCGTAGTCGAAGGGCTCGACGTTGACCACGGTCGTGAACAGTTGCCGGTTGTTGACCAGCATGTTCAGGTCGTTGCGCAGGTATTCGTAGCGGTAGGACTGGTGCCGCAGGATCTGCCGCATCTGCCGTCCGACCTCGCGGATCAGCTCGGGAATGCGCAGTTGAGCGCTCATCGCAAGTCGCAGCGGCAAGGCATTCGCCACCATGGCCGGCACGCGCCGCATCTGGTCGTTGTGGCGCGCCGTCACCGGAATGCCGATCACCATGTCGGCGATGCCGGTCGCGCGGTACAGGTAGGCGGCGGTGGTGGCGATCAGGATCTGCGGCAGCGTGGTGCCGAGTTCCTGCGCGATGCCCTGCAAGGCCTGCACGCTGGCGGCCGGCAGGTGCACGGTCTGGCGCAGCAGGCCACCGACGTTGACCGAGCGCCGCTGCGCCAGGCTCAGCGGATCGGGTGCATCGGCGAAGCGCTCCATCCAGTACTGGCGATCGCGCGGAAAGCGGCCGGACTCGCGGTAGGCGTTTTCTTCATGGGCAAGCTGCGCGATCGGTGCGAAGCGCGAGGCTTCGGGAGCGTCGGTGTGCTGCATTCGTGCGGTGTAGATGTCCGCGAAGCGGCGTGCAATGAGACCGCCGCCGAAACCGTCGAGCGCGATGTGATGGCAGCGGTGGTACCAGATGTGGCGATTGCCCGAGAGGCGGATCAGCGCGGACAACCACAACTGCCCGTTCGCCAGGTCGATGTTGCGGCTGAAGTCGGCGTGCATCCAGGCCTCTGCGACTGCACGTGGATCGCTCTCTGCGCTGAAGTCGAGGTACAGGATTTCGCGGCTGAGCGGCGGCGCCGCGATCTGCCGCGGCCCGCGCTCGGTATCGACGAAACGCAGCCGCGTGGCCTCGGCTTCTTCGACCACTTGCCGCATGGACGCGAGGAAGATGTCCGGATCGACCGGGCCATCGATCTCGATGGCTTCGGCCAGGTTGAAATTGGTGTCGGGCGAGGCGAACTTGGCGCCGAGCCACATCGCCATCTGACCCGAGGTAAGGGGTGTTGCGTTGTCCAGCAGATCGACGGGTTGCATGCACTACTCCAGGTCTTGAATGAAATCGGTAACGGTGCAAGTGCGCGCGAAATGAAGACGTGGCGAGGCCTTCGGCGAGGGAGAGATGCCGAGTCACGTTTGACAATCCGTTCACATTGCCAAACCAATGTACAAGTGGTTTCAACGATTTCAGTGACGCTTTTTGGCGTATCAATATTTCGCGATGCTCACTGAACGCGAAAGATTTCATCCTGAAGTTGCGATCGGAATCGTGGCTTCCAGAATCGAAGGCTTTCATCGTATTTCGAGGGGAAAACGTGCTCGAGGGATGTTGCAGCGCAGCAACTTCTAGGTCGATGCCTAGGGGTATTCCAGAGCCCTTCGGACCGTGGGTTTTGTCGGTACTGAAAGCCTGGTTAGTACTGTCGTTTGCCGTGATGCGAGCTTGCGCGTTCGCACAGCCTCGATGTCTTTCTGCCGAAGAAATCAACGCACGCGAGCCAGCGAACACATGAGGCCCGCCGCCCGAAAGAGGGAAATAATCCGCCTCACGATCCGGCTGTCCGGACCAAGGGAAGGCCAGGATGAAAAAAACGTTTCGGGACTTGCTTGTCCCCGTCTTTCGCCCGGCATTGGCGCTCGGCATCGCCGTCCTGCTGGCTGCCTGTTCCAGCTTGCCGCCCCAGGTCACCCGCGCGCCGACGTCGGCCATCAGCGACTATGCGCAGACACCACTGGCCGAGATCACGCAGAAGGTGCTGCCGACCGACGGCCGCTCGGGGTTCCAGTTGCAGCCCTATGGCCCGAACTCCTTTGCGACGCGGATCGCGTTGACCAAGCTCGCAACCCGCAGCCTCGACGTGCAGTACTACCTGCTGCAAGGCGACAACACCGGCCTCACGCTGATGCGTGCGTTGCGCGACGCGGCGGCACGGGGCGTTCGTGTTCGCCTGCTGGTCGACGACCTGTACACGAGCGGCGAAGACGATCTGCTGCTGGGCCTTGCCAGCTATCCGAACGTGGAAGTACGCCTGTTCAATCCGTTTCCCGGCGGCCGCGGCAGCGAGATCACGCGCTTCATCAGCTCGGGCCTGGAGTTTCGCCGCGTGAACCGGCGCATGCACAACAAACTCTTCGTCGCCGACAACGCAGCGGCCGTGGCCGGCGGCCGCAACATGGCCGACGAGTACGTGATGAACGCCCAGGGCGCGAACTTCATCGACATGGACACCTTCGTGGCCGGCCCGGTGGTGCGCGACCTGTCCAGCGAGTTCGATCACTACTGGAACAGCGAGGTGGTGTTTCCGCTGGAGCGCATCGCATCCACCGGGCTGACCCGCGCGCAGTTGCAGGGCAACTTCGAGCAGCAGACCGCGAGCGCCAAGCCGCCCGAGGCGAGCGAGATACCGGCGGACGGCAGGCCCCTGCATCCCAGCGGGGGCGAGCCGACATTGGTGGCGCCGGACCTCGTGCCCATGCTCAACCTGCCGTTCGAGCTGGCCAGGCATCGGCTCAGCCCGCTGCTGTGGGCCAAGGCCCGCGTCCTGTTCGATCCGCTGACGAAGACCGAAGGCCTGAACGAGAAGGAGAACTCGATCAAGGGCACCGTCACGGAAGGCGTCATCCACTGGCTCAAGACCGCGAACAGCGACATCAAGATGGTGTCGCCGTACTTCATACCGAGCGAAGGCTCGGTCAACAGCCTGGTGGGCGCGCGCAAGGCCGGGATCAACGTCGAACTCGTGACCAATTCACTGGCGTCGACCGACGAGCCCTGGGTCTACGTGGGCTACTGGGCCCACATCAAGGAACTGCTGAAGGGCGACGTGAAGATCTTCGAGATCAGCCCCTCGCTGAGCGTGAAGCGCCACAAGCTGGGCATCTTCGGCCACCGCACCGGCGCGTTGCACATGAAGAACGCGATCCTCGACCGCAAGGAGGTGTTCCTCGGCTCGATGAACCTCGATCCGCGCTCGGCCATGCTCAACACCGAACTGGGCCTGATCATCGAAAGCCAGGAAATGGCGCAGCAGCTCGAAGGCTTCGCGGACGCCGGCAGCGCCTATGCGCTGCGCCTGGATGCCAATGGCCAGGGCGTCGAGTGGGTGGAGCGGGGCGACGACGGCCAGCAGACGGTGTACGACGTGCCGCCTGAAACCACCGCCTGGCAGCGCTTGCGGCTGCGCCTGATGGCGCCCTTCATTCCTGTGCACGAGCTGTAGAGGTCACCGCCCGTCCTTCAATGCGGACCCGTTTGAATGTCGATTCGCCTTAGGCAATCAATTGCTCTGTGTCGGCATCGAAGAACACGACCTTCGACAGGTCGATGGAAAACCGCGCGTGCGTACCGCTCGACAGCGACACGTCGGGCGGCAGGCGGGCCGTGAAGTCGTGCCCGTCGATGTCGAGCAGCACCAGCGTGTCCGCGCCGGTCGGCTCGACCACTTGCACGCGCGCTTCCACGTGGCATTGCAAAGGCCCAGGCGCCGAGCCCGCAAGCGCCAGGCCCACCGCCTCGGCGCGCAGCCCGACGATGATGTCGCGCTCCGCACAGGCTTGCAGCGCGGCAGGCAGGAGCCCCGGTGGGAGCTGGATCGCCGTCGCGCCCATGCCGCCGTTGGCGGCAAGAAGGCGCAGCTCGCCGTGGCGTTCGGCCGCGATGCGCGCGCGCAGCAGGTTCATGCGCGGCGAGCCCATGAAGCTCGCCACGAAGGTGTTCGCGGGCCGGTTGTAGACCTCGTGCGGCGTGCCCAGTTGCTGCAGCACGCCGCCCTTCATCACCGCGATGCGCGTGGCCAGTGTCATCGCCTCGATCTGGTCGTGCGTGACGTAGACGATGGTGGCGTTCAGCCGCTGGTGCAGCTTCTTGATCTCGGTGCGCATGTCCAGCCGCAACTGCGCATCGAGGTTCGACAGCGGCTCGTCGAAAAGATAGAGCTGCGGCTCGCGCGCCAGTGCGCGCCCGATGGCCACGCGCTGGCGCTGGCCGCCCGAGAGCTGGCGCGGCTTGCGGTCCATCAGGTGGTCGATCTGCAGCAGCTCGCCGACCTTCTTCACGCGATCGGCGCGGGTGGCCTTGTCGACCTTGCGCATCTCCAGCGGAAACTCGATGTTCTTGGCCACCGTCATGTTCGGGTAGAGCGCGTACGACTGGAACACCATCGAGATGTTGCGCTCGGCCGGCGCGGCATGCGTGATGTCGCTGCCGTTGAGCCGCAGCCGGCCTTCGGTGGGCTCCTCCAGCCCCGCGATGATGTTCATCAGCGTGCTCTTGCCGCAGCCCGAGGGGCCGACGAGCACCAGGAATTCACCGTCCTGCAGTGCGATGGAGATGTCGTGCAGGATCTGCACCGAACCGAAACTCTTGCGGATACCCACCAAATCCAGAGAAGCCATTCACCTAACCTTTGACCGAGCCGGCCATGAGGCCGCGCACGAAATACTTGCCCGAAACCAGATACACGACCAGCGTTGGAAGTGCGGCGATGAAGGCACCCGCGAAGTGCACGTTGTATTCCTTGACGCCCGTGGAACTGTTGACGAGGTTGTTCAACGCCACGGTGATCGGGAACGAGCTGTAGTCGCTGAACGAAGCGCCGAAGAGAAATTCGTTCCAGATGTTGGTGAACTGCCAGATCACCGTCACCACGATGATCGGCGTGCTGTTGGGCAGCAGGATGCGCCAGAGCACGCCGAAGAAGCCCGCGCCGTCCATGCGTGCCGAGCGCACCAGCTCCTGCGGAAACGCCGCGTAGTAGTTGCGAAAGAACAGCGTGGTGAAGCCGATGCCGTACACCGTGTTGACGAACACCAGCCCCGTCACCGTGCCCGCGATGCCGAGCAGGCCCAGTGTCTTGGCCATCGGGATCAGCACGATCTGGAACGGAATGAACACCGAGAACAGCATCGCCGCGAACAGCAGGTGCGCGCCGCGAACCTTGAACTGCGTGAGGATGTAGCCGTTGACCGCGCCGATCAGCGTCGACAGCACCACGCCCGGCACCACCAGCAGGAAGGAATTGATGAAGTAGGGCTTCAACCCCGTGGGCTGCACGCCGATCTGCGCGGTGCTCCAGGCGGCGCGCCAGGGTGCGACGGTCCAGTCCAGCGGCAGCGCCATCAGGTTGCCGCTGCGTATTTCTTCCAGCGGCTTCAGCGAGTTGACGACCATCACGTACACCGGCATCAGGAACACCAGTGCCATCACGGCCAGCAGCGCGTAGAGCGCGAAACGCAATGTGCGCTCAGCCATTCCTGGCTCCACGCATCTCGCGCAGCAGGTAGGGCACCACGACGATGCTGATCGCGAGCAGCATCAGCACCGAGCTGGCCGCGCCTACGGCCATTTCATTGCGTGCGAAGGTGTACTGGTACATGAAGACCGAGGGCAGCCAGGTCGAGCGGCCGGGGCCGCCGTTGGTCAGCGCGATGACCAGGTCATACGACTTGATGGCCATGTGCGCCAGGATCACGAAGGCCGAGACGAACACCGGCCCCAGTTGCGGAATGACGATGCGCGTGTAGATCTGCCAGGTGCGCGCGCCGTCGACGCGCGCGGCGCTGATCTGCTCGCTGTCGACGCCGCGCAGGCCGGCCAAAAACACCGCCATCACGAAGCCCGAGGTCTGCCACACGGCGGCGATGACCACGCAGTAGATGGCCATCTCGCCGTCCTTGATCCAGTCGAACGAGAAGCTGCTCCAGCCCAGGCTCTGCAGCGTGTGCTCCAGGCCCACGCCGGGGTCGAGCAGCCACTTCCAGGCCGTGCCGGTCACGATCAGCGAGAGCGCCATCGGATAAAGAAAGATCGAGCGCAGCACGCCCTCGGCACGGATCTTCTGGTCGATCAGGATCGCCAGCCCGAGCCCCAGCGCCATCGCGATGACGATGTAGAGGCCCGCGAAGACCGCGAGGTTGTGCAGCGACACCGACCAGTTCTCCAGCCCCAGCAGCCGTTCGTAGTTCGCCGTGCCCGCCCACTCGGCGGTGGGCAGCATGGTCGATGTCGTGAACGACAGGTACACCGTGAACATGATGTAGCCATAGACACAAACCAGCACGAGCAGGGCGCTGGGGCTCAGGAGGAGCTTGGGGAGCAGGTTGGCTTTCAAGAGAGCTATCGCACTTGAGAAAAAGAAAGATCAGTTCTTTGCAGCGGACACCAGCGCCGTCACCGCCTTCTTGTCGTCGAGCTGTCCGTTGAAGTGGCGCGTGATCACGTCGTAGAACGCGTTCTTGATCGACGCGGGCACCGCATGGCCGTGTGCCATCGAACCCACCAGCGTGTTGGCATGGCTGGCCTCGGCCACGTCCTTGATGGCCTTCTTGCCGCAGGCGTCGAAGGCGGTGTCGGGCACATCGGTGCGCGCGGGCGCCGAGCCCTTGACCACGTTGAAGGCCGACTGGAAGCCCGGCTCCATGATCGCGGCGGCGAGCTTCTGCTGTGCGGCTTCCTTCTCGGGGTCTTTCATCTTGAACATCACGAACTGGTCGGTGTTGAAGGTGACGACGCCCTGCGTGCCCGGAAAGCGGAAGCAGGCGAAGTCCTTGCCCGGCACCTGTTTGGCGTTGACGAACTCGCCCTTGGCCCAGTCGCCCATGACCTGGAAGCCGGCCTTGCCGCCGATCACCATGCCCGAGGCCACGTTCCAGTCGCGGCCCGAAAAATCCTTGTCCACGAGCTTGCGCAACTGGCTCATGCGCTGGAAGACCTTCTCGGTGGTCGGCGAGGCGATGGTCTTGCCGTCGAGTTCGATGAAGACCTTGCGGTAGTAGTCGACGCCGCCGGTGGCCAGGGCCACGCTCTCGAACAGCGTGGCGTCTTGCCATGGCTGGCCGCCGTGGGCGATGCCGATGAAGCCGGCCTTTTGCACCTTCTCTGCGGCGGCGATGAACTCGTCCCAGTTCTTCGGCTCGGCCGTCACGCCGGCCTTGGCCAGCACCGCCTGGTTGGCCCACACCCAGTTGGTCGAATGGATGTTGACCGGCGCGGCGATCCACTTGCCGTTGTACTTGGAGAACTTCTGCAGCGCGGGCGGCACGACCTTGTCCCAGCCGCCTTTCTGCGCGAGCGTGTTGAGGTCGGCCACCACGCCCTGCTTGCCCCAGTCGAGGATGTCGAAGCCCAGCATCTGCGAGGCGGTGGGTGGGTTGCCCGAGGTCACGCGCGCCCGCAGCGCCGTCATGGCGGCTTCGCCGCTGCCGCCGGCCACGGGCATGTCGTTCCACTTGACGCCCTGTTTTTCGAGGTTGCCCTTGAGCACGTTGAGCGCGCCGGCCTCGCCGCCGGAGGTCCACCAGTGCAGGACTTCCACGCTTTGCTGCTGGGCCATGGCCGCGCCGCTTGCCATGGCCAGGCAGAGGGCCGCGATGGTGAATCTGGGGGTGTTCATGTGTTTGTCTCTCGCGTTTGAAGTGTTGGAATCCGGAGTCGGCGGCAGTTTAGGCAGGCCCCTTGGGGCCGCGCGCTGTGATTTCCCGGACGAAAGACAGCGTTGCGAACGCAACAAGCGCACTGCTGGAAGGGATGGATTCGTCATTCCCACCAGGCTTCCATCTGGATGCCGTAGATGGTTGCGCTGCGGCGGCCGTTGGCGCCGAAGGTGCTTGCGTTGGCATCGGCGGCGGCCTTGTTCCAGCTTGCGCGCGTGGCGTAGATGCGGAACTCGGGCCGCGTCCAGAAATTGGTGTTCGGCGAGAAGGCCACCGCCACGGTCCCCTTGTTCAGCGTCTGTCGTGGCTGGTCGCTGGTGCTGCGGCGCGTGGTGCTCAGCTCTGTCAGCAGCTTGGTGTACTTGGCAATGCCATACGACACGCGCCCACCGAGGGTGAAGTCCTTCGTCTCCGGCCCGTTGTCCGGGCGCGTCGTCTGGTAGCCGATCAGCGTCTGCCCGCCGAAGCGCCCGAACTGGAAGTCCATCGAATCCAGGATGCGGCGCTGCTTCGCACCGGCCTGCGGCGTCACCACCGTGCGCTCCACCAGCGGCGCGAACAGGAAGGTGTCGGACGCTGACGCGCCGAACCCTGGCGGCAACAGCAGCCCCGTGGTCGTGGTGCTGTTGTCCAGGTTGTAGAACTTGCCGCTGAGCGAGGCATGCCCGCTCGACGCCTGCGCGATGAAGATGTTGTTCAGCCCCGGCAGCAGGAAGTTCTTCTGGATGTGCATGAGGCCTAGCGCACCGCCATCCTTGCCCTTGGCGAAGTTGCCCGAGATCAGCCCGCCCGTGATGGTGAGCTTGCCGTCAGGGTTGGTGGGAATGTCGCGCCACTGCACGTTGATGCGCTTGGCGTTGTTCGGGTTGCCGCTTCGGTTGTCCACCGAGTCGGCCGTGTGCACCGCCACGTTCAGCCGGCCCAGGCGGCCCAGCGGAATGTCGTCGATGCCGGCGCCGTAGTTGTCGCCGTCTTCCACCACCCACTTGTCCACGATGTGTACGTCCTGGATGCGGTGGTAGCGCTGGCCGGCCCACAGCGTGGCGCTGTTGCCGAAGATGCCGCTGAGGGAGAAGTAGGCCTGCGCGGTGCCGCTCTTGCCGTTGTAGATCGTGGGCATGTAGAACACGCCCCACTTGATGCCGTCGCCCAGGTCGAACTTCTTGCCGATGCCGAATTCCAGGTAGTTGTCGCCCTCGTTGCCCAGGCGGTACTTCTGCAGGTCGCCGCCCAGCGAGTAGCCGCCCTTGGGTGCCCCCTTGGGCGCGCCGAAGAAGCCGCCGCGGCCATAGCCCCAGAACTCCAGGCCGGTGGCGTCGTTGACCTTCTTGATGAAGTCCTTGGTGGGGTCGGTCTTGACCTCGGCTTCGGGTGGTGCGTCCGTGGGCGTGTCCATCGACTGGGCGTGGGCCAGTCCGTGGATGCCGGCGAACAGCACGAGGGCGGCGGCAGTGGGTCGGTTCAGCTTGAATTTCACGGTTGTCTCCTTGGTCAGGTGGTTGTTGTGGGATGTACGCAAGGGCCGTCCGACCGCTTCGGGCGCAAGCTGTCCCGCACCGGCCGGGAAACCGGCGGCGTCGCGTTCAGACGGAGAGGGGGAAAGGGGAGGAGGGCGCGCTATCGCCTCATCGGGCGATGTGCGAAGCGGTCATGAGAAAAGAAGAAAGGCGCGGTGCGCAGCCCGGGTTCGACGCAAGGTGGCAGCGCGGGACGGCACACGGGCATCCACTGTGTGTGCGTGCAGTTCGTCGGCATGTGTGGTGGCTCCTCATTCTTGTGCTGCGTCCTGTCACCGGGTCTCGGGCGCGGGAGCCCGATGTGTGACGGCACGCAGTGTAGGAGCGTGATTTCGCGCGGCATCGTGTGATTTCCCGGACGAAACACAGCGTGACCAGCGCAACAAAACACCGGGCATCACGCCGCGCTTGTCGCACGGCGCGCGCCTTCGGGGCAGGCGTCAGGCCCGGGTGCTTGCCCGCACGATCAGCTCCACCGGCAGCGTGTTGAACCGGGGCATCGAAGACCCCTGCAGCACCAGCTCGACGCCGAAGCGCCCAAGCTCCTGCCGGTCCACGCGCAGGGTCGTCAGCGGCGGGTTGGCTTGCGCGGCTGCCAGCGTGTCGTCGAAGCCGACGATGGCGATGTCCCCGGGAACGGACAGGCCCGCCTGCTTGCAGGTCTGCAGCACCGCCAGCGCCGCTGCGTCGTTGTAGGCGAACACGGCATCCGGTGGCCGGCGCAGCCGCAGCAGTTGCTGCATGGCGGCCATGGCGCCCAGGTCATGCAGTTGCCCGGGCGGTGCCACCACCTCCAGCTCGGGGTCGGCCAGGATGCCGGCTTCGAACAGCGCGCGGCGATAGCCCTGTGCACGCTCCAGGATGCTCACGTGCGCCAGCGAGCCCGCGATGTAGGCGATGCGCCGGCGCCCGATGTCCAGCAGGTGCTGGGTGGCCAGGTAGCCGCCCACCGCGTTGTCGGGGTTCACCGAGGGAAGGTCGCGCAGCGAGCAGTCGATCAGCGCGATCGGCAGGTCCAGCCCCGCCACCATGTCGAGCACTTCGCTCTCGAAGTAGCCGGCCGCCAGCACCATGTCGGGCTCGTGCATGCGCAACTGCTCGCGGATCGGATCGGTCGGCCCACAGGTCAGCAGCGTGGGCACGATGCCGAACTTGCGGCATGCCTCCTCGACGCCGTGCAGCACGTCCGAGAAGAACGGGTTGGTCGAGAAGTGGCTGTGCTGCCGGTGCACCATGAAGGCCAGTTGCTTGGCCTTGGCCCCGCGCAACCGTCCCGGGTTGTAGCCGATGTCTCGCGCCACTTTCCGGATCATGCGACGCGTCTCGTCGGACAGGCCACGCTGGTTCTTCAACGCACGCGAGACGGTGCTGATGGAGACGCCGCAGGCTTCGGCCACATCGCGGATGGTTACGGGCATGTATCGGTCAGGGGTGGTGCTGTCACTTGGAAGACATCATTGTTGCTGCGACTGCAAGGGGTTGTCGAGGCAGTGCTTCATGCGCGCAACAGCCGGGCGGGGGAGAGGAGGCACGCCGATCTGTTTGCTTGCCGCTGAGGTGATGCGGGCGCGAGGAGCGTTACAGTCGCCGTTTCTCATTTCCAGTTCAACCTGCGGCAACTGCTCCTTCCGATGCGCCCCTTCATTGCTCTTTCAGTTATCGTCCTGGCCGCGTCAGCCGCCGGTTGTGTCACGCGAGCGGCCCCTCGCTATACCCCGCTCGGCGACGGCGTCTTCAAGTCGCCGACCTCGCAGGATGCCGAGAACTACTGCCGCAACTTCGGCGCGCCGATGCGCTACCTGGCCAACCAGGGCGCGGAAGACCCGGCGGAGGGCGTTCCCGCCGGGGAAGTCGTCTACCGCTGCGACTGAAGAAAAAGGCCGCAAGGCCAGCCCATTGAAAAAGCCCGCAGTCTTTTCGACTGCGGGCTTTTTGCTGATGGGATGAAGCGACCGGGCGCTCAGGCTTCGGGCGCCACAGGCCCTGGAAGCGCCGCCTGTGCCGGCGTTTCAGCGGCCGGCTGATGTTCTTCCTTCTCGTGCCGCGCCGCGATGAACAGGTACATCGCCGGCACCACGAACAGCGTGAACAGCGTGCCGATCGACAGCCCGCTGAAGATCACGATGCCCATCGCCTTGCGCCCTGCAGCGCCGGCACCCGATGCAATGACCAGCGGCAGCACGCCGAACACCATGGCGGCCGTCGTCATCAGGATCGGGCGCAGCCGCGTGCCGGAGGCCTCGACGATGGCGTCGAGCTTGCTCAGGCCCTGCTTCTGCAGGCGGTTCGCCACTTCGACGATCAAAATGCCGTGCTTGCTGATGAGACCCATCAGCGTGACCAGCCCGACCTGCGTGTAGATGTTCATCGAGGCGAAGCCCCAGAAGATGAAGATCATGGCGCCGAAGAGGGCGAGCGGCACCGACACCAGGATCACCACCGGGTCGCGGAAGCTCTCGAACTGCGCCGCCAGTGCCAGGAACACGATGATCAGCGCGAACAGGAAGGTGATGGCGAAGTTGCCCGACTCCTGCACGAACTGGCGCGACTGGCCCGAGTAGTCGACCGTGTAGCCGCTTGGCGCCAGTTGCTGCACCACGCCGCGCAGGTACTCCAGCGTCTCGCCCTGCGTGCCGCTGGGCACGCCCTGGATGGTCACCGAGTTGAGCTGCTGGAAGTGGTTCACCGTCTCGGGCTGCACCGTGTACTTCAGGCTCGCAACCGTGCTGGCCGGCACCACGCCGTTGGGCGTCTTGATGTAGAAGTTCAGCACGTCCGAGGGGTTGAGCCGGTCGACCTGCTGCACCTGCGGAATCACCTTGTAGGAGCGGCCCGAGATCGAGAAGTAGTTGACGTAGCCGCCGCCGAGCGCCGCGCCCAGCGCGTTGCCCACGTCCTGCTGCGTGATGCCGAGCGACGCGATCTTGTCGCGGTCGACCACCACGGTGGCCTGCGGCAGGTCGATCTTCAGGTCGGCGTCGATGTAGTAGAACTTTCCGTCCGCGCGCGCCTTGTCCATGATCTGCTGCGCGAGCGTGTTCAGGTTCTCGAACGGCTCCGTGGTCTTGATCACGAACTGCACCGGCAGGCCCGAGGCGCCCGGCAGTGCCGGGAACTGGAAGGCCACCACCTTGGCGCCGGCAATGCCGTTCCAGCGCTTTTGCAGGTCGTTCTGGATGTCGTGCGCGCTGCGCGTGCGCTCATCCCAGGGCTTGAGCAGCACGCCGGCAATGCCTGCGTTGGTGCTCGGCACGCCGGTGAGCTGGAACAACTGCGCGTACTCGGGCGTGTCGTGCGCGACCTTGAAGATCTGGTCGGCGTAGGTCTGCATCTGCGTGATGGTGGCCGTGGGCGCACCCACCACCTGCGACAGCACGATGCCCTGGTCTTCTTCGGGTGCCAGCTCGGACTTCGACATCTTGAACATCACGAACAGCAGCCCGATGAGGATGACGCCCATCACGATCATCACCGGCCAGGTCTTCAGCACGCCGCGCAGGATGAGTTCGTAGCGGTGGTGCACGCGCTCGAAGATGTGCTCGATCTTCATCGCGAACTTGCCGCTGTCCTGCTCGGGCTTGAAGATGCGCGAGCACATCATGGGCGAGAGCGTCAGCGCCACCACGCCCGACACCACCACGGCGCCCGCGAGCGTGAAGGCGAACTCGGTGAAGAGCGAGCCGGTCAGCCCGCCCTGGAAGCCGATGGGCACGTACACCGCCACCAGCACCACGGTCATCGCCAGGATGGGGCCGCCCAGCTCGCGCGCCGCCAGCAACGCGGCCTGCATGGGCGTCTTGCCCTGTCGCATGTGGCGGTCGACGTTTTCCACCACGATGATCGCGTCGTCCACCACCAGCCCGATTGCCAGCACCAGCGCCAGCAGCGTGAGCAGGTTGATCGAGTAGCCCAGCACCAGCATCACGAAGAAGGTGCCGATCAGCGACAGCGGCATCGCGATCACCGGCACCAGCACCGCGCGCAGGCTGCCCAGGAAGAGGTAGATGACCACCGTCACGATCAGCAGCGCCTCGACCAGCGTCTTGATCACTTCGGTGATGGAGGTGTTGATGAAGTCGGTCGAGTCGTAGACGATCTTGCCGGTCAGGCCGCTGGGCAGTTGGGCCTGCAGCTCGGGGAAGGTCGTGCGCACCTGCTTGGCCACTTCGAGGATGTTGGCCTCGGGTGCGACCTTGATACCGATGAACACCGAGCGCACGCCGTTGAATGCGACGTTGAAGTCGTAGTTCTCGGAGCCCAGCGTGACGGTGGCCACGTCCTGCAGCCGCACGATGGCGCCGTTGGCGCTTTTCACCGAGAGCTGCTTGAACTCGTCCACGCTGTGCAGCGAAGTGCCGGCCGTCAGCGGCACGGTCACCATCTGGCCCTTGCTGGCGCCGACGGCTGCCAGGTAGTTGTTGGCGGACAGCGCCGCGCTCACGTCGGTTGCGGTCACGCCGAAGGCGGCCATCTTCTGCGCATCGAGCCAGGCGCGCAGCGCGAAGGTGCGCGCGCCCAGGATCTCGGCGGTCTGCACGCCGGGAATGGCGTTGAGCTTGGGCTGCACCACGCGCACCAGGAAGTCGGTGACGTTGTTGTTGGGCAGCGTGTCGCTGTAGAAGCCGATGTACATGGCATCGGTGGTCTGGCCCGTGGCGACGGTCAGCACCGGTTGCTGCGCCTGCGGCGGCAACTGGTTGCGCACCGAGTTGACCTGCGTGTTGATCTCGGTCAGCGCGCGGTTCGAATCGTAGTTCAGCCGCAGGGTGGCGGTGATGGTCGACACGCCCAGGCTGCTGGACGACGACAGGTAGTCGATGCCCTGTGCCTGCGACACGGCGGCTTCGAGCGGCTGCGTGATGAAGCCCGCGACCGTGGCCGCATCGGCGCCGTAGTAGGCGGTGCTGATGGTGACCACGCCGTTCTCGGTCTTCGGGTACTGGTTGACCGGCAGGCCCGAGAGCGCGCGCAGCCCCAGCACCACGATCAGCAGGCTCACCACCATCGCCAGCACGGGCCGGCGGATGAAGATGTCGGTGAAGTTCATGCGGTCGGCCTCACTTTTCCTGCGGCGTCGGGTTCGGGCTGTTGGCCGGCTGGACGCTGTTGTCCACCGCGACCGGCGTGCCGTTCTTCAGCTTGTTCTGTCCGCTGCTCACCACCACCTGGCCGGCTTCCAGGCCCTTGACGATGGCGATCTGGTCGCCGCGCGTCGGGCCGGTCTCGACGAAGACCTGCTGCGCCACGAGCTGTTGTCCGCTCGGTGCGTTGTTGTTGGCAGGGGCGGCCGGCGCTGCGGGCGCGCCAGGGGCAGCGGGTGCCGCAGGCGCGGTGGCGGCCTTGAAGGCGTCGGCCGTCTTCACGACGAACACCGTCGAGCCGTACGGGTTGTAGGTGACGGCGGTGGAAGGCAGCGTGAGCTGTTCCTGCGAGCCGCCGATGTCGATCTTCACGTTGGCGAACATGCCTGGCAGCAGGAGCTGCTTGGGGTTCGAGATGGTCGCCTCGACCTGCACGTTGCGCGTGGTGGCGTCCACCTTCGGGCTGATCGCGTTGATCTTGCCGGTGAAGGCCTGGCCGGGGAAGGTGTCGACCGAGAGGTTGACCACCTGGCCGACCGCCAGCCCGGAAAGCTGCTGCTGCGGCAGCGTGAAGTCGACGTAGATCGGGTCGAGCGTCTGCAGTGTGACCAGCTTGTCGCCCGCGTTCACGTACTGGCCCGGGTTCAGCGTGGTGATGCCCAGGCGGCCCGAGAAGGGCGCGCGGATCGACTTCTTCGCCACGATGGCGGCCTGCTGCTCGACCTGCGCGCGCTTGGCCTTCAGGTCGTTCACGTCGGCGTCGATCTGCGCCTGGCTCACGGCCTGCACCGCGAGCTGCGCCTGGTCGCGCTTGAGCACGGTGGCGGCTTGCGCGGCGGCGGCTTCGGCGGAGTGCAGCAGGGCGATGTCGGAATCGGCATTCAGTTCGACCAGCAGCGCGCCGGCCTTCACGTCCTGCCCGGACTTGAAGTGCACGTTGCGCACCAGCCCCGCCACTTCGGTACTGAGGTCGGCGCCACGCACCGGGTTCAGCGTGCCGACCGCGGCGAACTGCGATTGCCACTGCAGCTTCTGCACTTCGACCGTCGACACGGTCTGCGCGCCAGGCTTGGGCACGGCGGCAATCAACGCGCGGATCTGCAGGAACTTGCCGAGCGCCAGCGCGGCGACCAGCAGCAGCACGCAGCCGATCATGATGATCATTCTCCGGGTCATGGGTAGGCTTCTCTTCGAGTTATGGGTGAAGGGGAGTGGTGCTGCGGCATGGCGAGGTCATGCATGTCGCAGCGGGGTTCAGTTCTGCGCCGGCGCTGCCGGTGCGGGCGAGGCGTCGGAGGCGGGTGCGATCGTCGCGTTGGCAAGCTCGCCACGGTTCCACCAGCCGCCGCCCAGGGCCTGGAAGAGGGCGGCCGTGTCGGCATAGCGCGCGGCCTGGGCCTGCACCAGCGCGGTGTGCGTCTGGAGCCAGGCCTGCTGTGCGGTCAGCAGCTGCACATAGCTGACGGCGCCGGCGCGAAACTGCGTCGTGGTCAGATCAAGCGACTGCTTGGCGAGCGATTCGGCCGTGGCCTGGTTCTGCAGCGCGATGGCGTCGAATTCGAGCGCGCGCAGGGCATCGGCCACGTTCTGGAAGGCGCCGAGCACGGTGCTGCGGTACTGCGCTGCCGCCGAGTCGTAGGCCGCCTCTGCCGCGCGCCTTTGCGCCCGCAGCGCCCCGCCATTGAAGAGCGGCTGCGTCAGCCCTGCGCCCACGTTCCACAAGGTGGTCGGGCCGCTGAACAGGTCACGCGCGCGCGTCGCGCTGTTGCCGTAGCTGCCCGTGAGCTGGAGCTGCGGATAGAGGTTGGCCGTGGCCACGCCGACTGCTGCGCTGGCCTGGTGCAGTTGCGCTTCGCTGGCGCGCACGTCCGGCCGCTGGCGGGCCAGCTCCGATGGCAACGAGATCGGCAGGGCCTGCGGCAGCGTGAGGCTCGCCAGGTCGAACTCCGGCAGGCCCGATTCGGCCGGCAGGCGTCCGGCGAACACCGCGAGCTGATGGCGGGTTTGCGCGAGCGATTTTTCGATGGGCGGCAGGGTGGCTTGCGTCTGCGCCACCTGCGTGCGCTGCTGCAGCACGGTCGACTTGGGAATTGCGCCGGTGTCGAACTGCTTTTCGATCACGTTCAACTGTTCGCGCTGAGCCTGCAGCACTTCGCGCGAGGCCTGGAGCTGCGCGCGCAGCGAGGCTTCGCGGATGGCCGTGGTCACGAGGTTGGAGGTCAGCGTGAGGTAGACGGCCTCGACCTGATATCGCTGTGCATCGACGGCCGCCTGCGCGCCTTCGACCTGGCGGCGCGCGCCGCCGAACACGTCGAGGTTGTAGCTGACGTTGATCGATGCGTTGTACAGCGTGAGCAACTGGCCGCCCGCTACCTGGGTGGTGACTTGCGACGCGCGCTCGCGCTGCGCGCCGAGCTGGGCGCTGACCTGCGGCCACAGCAGATTGCCCGACTTCGCTTCGTAGGTGGCTTCCGCCTCGCGCAGCGCGGCCTGTGCGGATGCGAGCGTGGGGCTTTGCGCGAGCGAGGCGCGAATCAACTGGTCGAGCGGTGCCGACTGGAACACGCCCCACCACTGCGCGGGAATGTCGCGGCCCGCCAGCAGCTCCTGCGACTGGCCGCCCGGCGTATCGGCCTGCGCGGTCCGCGGGGGCGTCGGCGCGGGTGTGTAGTCCGCCCCCTGGGCGGAGGCGGGCAGCCCGGGTGTCTTGAAGTCGGGGCCGACCGCACAGGCACTCAGGAGCAGGACCGCGCTGAGCACGGCCCCATGAGCGGGCCACCCCGGCCGTCGGCGCGCGCTGGCCGCGCGCGACGAACTGGGGTGATCCTCCAACGCATGGTTTTCTTGATTTGGCATGGGGGAGCGTTTGTACACCCGGAAGGGCCGGGGGTAGCTGACTTTCCTGAAATGTCGCCGCACCCGCGCCGCGGCGCAATAGCGATGCGACGAAATTGGTACTACAGGGCGCGAAAAGCGCGGGCGCGGTGCGAAGTGCGCCGGCCGTGAAAGTCCTTTTTCTTTTAGTCGGCGCCGAATCTGTTCCGCGCGGGGCCCCGTATGGATGACAGCCGCCGCGATTTCGTGGCGGTCCACTCAACCAGGAGCATCTCCATGCAAAGCAAACTTCATCGCCTCGCTTCCGTCACTCTCGCCATCGCGATTTCCGCCGGTGCCGTCTCGGCCATGGCCGCTTCCGTCATGGTGGGCGGTGCGCCGATGCTGCCGACCAAGGACATCATCGACAACGCCGTCAACTCCAAGGACCACACCACGCTGGTTGCCGCCGTCAAGGCTGCCGGCCTTGTCGACACGCTGAAGGGCCCGGGTCCGTTCACCGTGTTCGCACCGACGAACGAAGCCTTTGCCGCGCTGCCTGCCGGCACCGTCGACACGCTGCTCAAGCCCGAGAGCAAGGATGCGCTGACCGGCGTGCTGACCTACCACGTGGTGGCCGGCAAGCTCGACGCAGCCGCGCTGAAGAAGGAGATCAAGGCGGGCAAGGGCTCGGCCGAACTGAAGACCGTGGCCGGCGGCGTGCTCGTCGCTTCGGAGAAGGGCGGCAAGATCATGATCACCGACGAGAAGGGCGGCACCGCCACGGTGACCATTCCCAATGTGTACCAGTCGAACGGCGTGATTCACGTGGTCAATAAGGTCCTGTTGCCCAAGTAAGCCGCGGCTTATTCCAGGAACACCGCGGAACCGGCTTTGCCGGGCCGCAGGTGTTGCCCCCGGTAGGGGGTTGGCGTAGCGACACGAAGTGCGCGCAGCCTGGGGGCGAGCAACAGGCCTATAAAAAAACAGCCCGCACGAGGCGGGCTGGAAGGTGACCTGCTGGAGGAGGGAGGATCAGAGAGTGCAGGCCACAGGGAGAGACTTGACTATCTCTTTCCAACCTGCCCGCAACCTGACTGTCACATTCCCCGGCCCTTTCGGCTGAGTGAAGATCAGGTGAAGAATTGTGAAGATGCGAGGCGAACTCAGTCCTCGTCTTCCCACTTTCCGATGACGGTGCCGAGCACGCTGAAGGCCGCGCGGATCGGCTCGTGCTTCGGGTTCAACGGCAGCAGCCAGCGGCGGCCGTCATCTTCCTTGTAGGTCTTGAAAGTGATGTCGTCGCCGTCTTCGAGCTGGGCGATGACGCGCTCGCCGTCCGCCGGCGTTCTGAGCTGCGTGTCGATGAAGATGATCGAGTCTTCGGGATAGCTTTTCAGCTCCCCGCTCGGCGAGACCATGCTGTCGCCGCGCACCCGCAGCGCATAGGTCTGGCGGCTGTGATGGGCGATGCAGGGAATCCAGCGCGCGGCATCGGCCGCCTGCTTGCCCGCCTTGTCCCAGTTGGCCGCCTGCGGCCATGAAAGGAGCGGCACCGTGTCGGGTGTGCCGGGTGCGAAGCACGGCACCTCGGGCGGGACGCGCACGACGCGGTACACGGCGGCTGGTTCATTGGCGCTGTCCGGCGCCGTCTGCACCGGGTCCCAGGGCGCGCGGCCATCGCCGGTGTCGAGCCAATGCGGATCGGCGCCGTAGATGCGGGCCAGGGCCAGCAGGCCCATGGTCCGGGTGGTGTCCCCGCGCTCGATCTTTGAAATGCTGGACTGTTTGACGCCGGACGCGGCCTCAGCTTGCCGCTGAGTCAGCTTGGCATGTTTGCGGGCCGCCTTGGCGCGTGTGGCAATAGTCTCCATGGCGGCAGATTTAAGCCCAGATGAATATTACCTTTAAACTGGTAAATATAAAAAAGGGAGTAATTGCCATGAAGCCACGCGAGTTGGTGCTGGCGCTGCGGGCCATGGGCCTGACGCAAAAGCAGATCCAGGAAAGAACCGGAATTCCTCAACCCACGGTCAGCAAGATCGGGCTGGGGCGTGTCAGCGACGTGATGTCGCGCCATTACGTGGCGCTGCTGCGCGCCTACGAACAAGGGGTGAAGGAGCAGGCCGTGCGGCCGGCGCCCTTTGCATGGCCCCGCATCCATGACTGAGCGGTGCGCTGGCCTTCGCCGCCGGGCCTGTGGCTCGACCGCGCGCTGTGCGTGCTGCTGGCGCTGCTGTCCTTTGCGGCACTGACCTGCGGGGTTCTGTCGGGCCGCCCCGGTCTTGTCGGTTGGGGCGCCTTCGGGCTGATCGGCGCGCTGGCCGCGGCGATGGTGCTGTTCGACGGCGAAGCGCTCAGGCGCTCGCGTGCGCTTCGGGCGGCGCGAGAGCGAGAGTGGCGCTGACGCGTACGCAGTCCTTGATGTGCTGCTCGCCCAGGGCGCGCAGGGCCGCATAGCCCAGCGCGGCGGAAACGAGCTGTCCGGCAATCGGCACGTACTTGGTCGCCTGCTTGGCCGTGAGGCGCACGCCCGCATGCTTGGCCAGCCGGATCAGCAGGTCGCGCGTGACCAGCCGCCCCACCAGCAAGGCGCCCACCGTGGTGGCGGCCTTCTGGATGCGCTCGCGCTGGTGCGGCGCGAGCCTTTCGACCTGGGTGACCGAGAGCCCGAACTCGGCGCTGATCTGCGGCACCAGCCGAGAGAGCAGGGCCGCATCGGCCGCCCAGTCGATGCCGGGCAGCGGTATTGCGCTGGCAGCGGCTGCCATCAGGGCCTTGCGGCCGATCAGGCGGCGGCTGCGTTGCACCGCAGCTATCAGCTTTTCGTCGCCGTTGGCGAGGTCGATGGCAGACGGCATGCGGTGGTGTCCTTTTGCTGTGGCCGCGTCAGGCGGTCAATGCTTCCAGTTGGTCCGACAGGGCCAGCCAGCGCTCTTCGAGGCGGGCGATTTCGTCGTTGAGCGCTTTCAGGCGCTTGCCCGCATCGGCAATCTCGGCCGGCGGCAGCGGCTGCGCCAGCCGCGCTTCGAGCGCGGTGCGCTCGGTGCCTGCCGCTGCCATGCGTTCGTCGATCTGGGCGATCTCGCGCTTGATCGGCTTGGCCTGGTCGTTGCGCTGCTGGCGGTCCTGGGCGTCCTGCTTGCGTTGCTGCGGGTTCTTGCTGGTTTCGGTGCTCGAAGCGGCTGCAACGGCCGTCTTTGCCGGGGTTGCCGCTGCGGCTTCAATGGCGTTTGCCGCATCGCGCACTGCCACCTTGGCTTCTTCGCGCAGGCGCTTGGCTTCGTCCAGCAGGTAGCGCTGGTAGTCGTCCAGGTCGCCGTCGAAGTCGGTGACGACACCGCGGCCCACCAGCCAGAACTCGTCGCACACCGAGCGCAGCAGCGCACGGTCGTGGCTCACCAGCATCAGCGTGCCTTCGAACTCGTTGAGCGCCACGGCCAGGGCTTCGCGGGTGGCAAGGTCCAAATGGTTGGTGGGCTCGTCCAGCAGCAGCAGGTTGGGGCGCTGCCAGACCATCATGGCCAGCACGAGACGGGCCTTTTCGCCGCCGCTCATGGTGCCCACGGGCTGCTTGACCATGTCGCCGCTGAAGTTGAAGCTGCCCAGGAAGCCGCGCAGGGCCTGCTCGCCGGTGGCTTCCTTGGCGTTGCTGCCCAGCTCGCGCGCCATGCGCACCATGTGTTCGAGCGGGTTGTCCTGCGGGCGCAGCACGTCGAGTTCCTGCTGCGCGAAGTAGCCGATGTTCAGGCCCTTGCCTTCGGTGACTTCGCCGGCCAGCGCGCCCATTTCGCGCGCGATGGTCTTCACCAGCGTCGACTTGCCCTGGCCGTTGGCGCCCAGGATGCCGATGCGCTGGCCCGCCAGCACCGAGCGGCTGACGCCGCGCAGGATGGTCTTGGGCTCCTCGCCTTCCGCTTCGTAGCCGAAGCTCGCGTTGGCAATCGACAGCATCGGGTTCGGGATGTTGCCCGGCTCCTTGAACTCGAAGGTGAAGTCGGCCTCGGCCAGCAGCGGCGCGACCCGTTCCATGCGCTCCAGTGCCTTGACCCGGCTTTGCGCCTGCTTGGCCTTGCTGGCCTTGGCCTTGAAGCGGTCGATGAACTTCTGCAGGTGGGCGATCTTGTCCTGCTGCTTGGAGAAGGCGACCTGCTGCTGTTCCATCTGCAGCGCGCGCATGTCCTCGAACTTGCTGTAGTTGCCGCCGTAGCGCGTGAGCTGGGCGTTGGCGATGTGCAGGGTCACGTCGGTCACGGCGTCTAGGAACTCGCGGTCGTGGCTGATGACGATCATGGTGCCGGCGTACTTCTGCAGCCAGGCTTCGAGCCAGACGAGCGCGTCCAGGTCCAGGTGATTGGTGGGTTCGTCGAGCAGCAGCAGGTCGCTCGGGCACATCAGCGCGCGGGCCAGTTGCAGGCGCATGCGCCAGCCGCCCGAGAAGCTGTTGACGGCGCCGTCGAGCTCATGCGACTTGAAGCCCAGCCCGAGGATCAGCGCCTGCGCGCGCGGCACGGCATCGTGCTCGCCGGCATCGGCCAGGTCGGTGTAGGCGTGGGCCAGCTCCATGCCGATGTCGGCGTCGTCGGGGTTCTCGGTGTAGGCCGCCTCGATGGCGGCCAGCGTGGCGCGCAGCTCGGTCAGGCGGGTGTCGCCGCCCACCACGAACTCGGTGGCCGATTCCTCGGTTTCGGGCATGTCCTGCGCCACCTGCGCCATGCGCCACTGCTTGGGCACGTAGAAGTCGCCGCCGTCTTCGTGCAGCGAGCCGTTGAACAGCGCGAACAGCGAGGACTTGCCGGCACCGTTGCGCCCCACAAGGCCGACCTTCTCGCCGGGGTTGAGGTTGACGGTGGCGCCGTCGAGCAGTTTCTTGGCGCTGCGGCGAAGAATGACGTTTTTGAGAGTAATCATGAAATAGGAACCGTAGGGGCGATTATCCCGTCCGGCCCTTGGCGGCCTGGCGCGAAGGGCAAATGGAGACACCACCCGATGAAGGGGGACTGCAGCCGGGGCTGCGAGAAAGCGGCAAAAAAAAGGGGCTTGGGCGGGCGCAGCTAACGCACGCCGGCACCGGCGGCCAGCCTCATGGCGGGGTGAGCGACGCAAGGGCCGCACGGGTCACGAGCAGCACCTGGTCTTCGCCGGCCGAGGTTTCGAGCCAGACCACTTCGAGCTGCGGAAAGGCCGCCTCGAAGTACTCGCGTTCGTTGCCGATTTCCAGCACCAGCACCGCCTGCTCGCTCATGCGCGAAGGTGCGCCGGCGAACAGTTGGCGCACGAAGTCCATGCCGTCGGTGCCGCCGGCCAGCGCCAGTTCGGGCTCGGCGCGGTATTCGGCGGGCAGGGCGGCCATGCTTGCGCTGTTCACATAGGGCGGGTTGCACAGCACCAGGTCGTAGGGGCCGGCCAGCTTGGCCAGGCCATCGGATTCGACCAGCTTCACGCGCGCATCGAGTGCGTGCCGGGTGACGTTGATGGCGGCCACTTCGAGCGCTTCGACGGACAGGTCGGCAGCGTCCACGGTCACGTCCGGGTAGGTCAGCGCCGCGATCACGGCCAGGCTGCCGTTGCCGGTGCACAGGTCGAGCACGCGCTGCGTGTGCGGGCCGAGCCAGTAGTCGATGCTGCCATCGGCGATCAGCTCGGCGATGAAGCTGCGTGGCACGATGGCGCGCTCGTCCACGTAGAAAGACACGCCCTGCAGCCAGGCCTCTTTCGTGAGGTAGGCGGCGGGCTTGCGCGTGGCGATGCGTTCATCAATCAGCGCGACGACCTTGCCGGCGTCGGCCGGCGACACGGGCCTGTCGGCCACCGCATCGATGTCGTCCAGCGGCAGCTTCAGGCGCCACAGCACCAGCCAGGCGGCTTCGTCGAAGGCGTTGGCCGTGCCGTGGCCGAAGGCCACGCCGGCGTCGGCGAGGCGCTGTGCGCCGGCCTCGATCAGCTCGATGACGGTGCTCATCGGGCGAGCGCGGCGTCGAGCTGCTTGAGCGTGCGCACGTAAATATTCTTCAGCGTCTCGATCTCGGCCACGTCGATGTGCTCGTCGATCTTGTGGATGCTGGCGTTGACCGGGCCCAGCTCGACCACCTGCTTGCAGATCTTGGCGATGAAGCGCGCGTCGCTGGTGCCGCCGCTGGTCGACAGCTCGGTCTCGATGCCGGTTTCTTCGCGGATGGCGCCTTGCACCGCCACCACCAGTTCGCCGGGCGTGGTCAGGAAGGGCAGGCCGCCGATGGTCCAGGCCAGCGTGTAGTCGAGGCCGTGCGCGTCGAGCACCGAATGCACGCGCTGCTGCAGCGACTCGGGTGTCGATTCGGTCGAGAAGCGAAAGTTGAAGTCGATCACCGCGCTGCCCGGAATCACGTTGCTGGCGCCGGTGCCCGAGTGGAAATTGCTGATCTGCCAGCTTGTGGGCTGGAAGTAGGGGTTGCTCGCGGCGTCCCAGCCGCCGGCCGTGTTGAGGGCCACCAGTTCGGCCAGCGCGGGCGCCACCGAATGCACCGGGTTCTTGGCCAGGTGCGGATAGGCGATGTGGCCCTGCACGCCCTTGACCGTGAGCTTGCCGCTCATGGTGCCGCGGCGGCCGTTCTTGATCATGTCGCCGCAGCGTTCCACGGCAGTGGGCTCGCCGACGATGCAGTAGTCGATGACCTCGCCGCGCGCGGCCAGCGTGTTGCAGACGATGACGGTGCCGTCGACGCCGGGGCCTTCTTCATCGCTGGTGAGCAGCAGGGCCAGCGTGAGCCTGGGCTCGGGCGTGGCCTGCAGGAATTCTTCGATGGAGGTCACGAAGGCCGCCACCGAGGTCTTCATGTCGCAGGCCCCGCGGCCGTAGAGCTTGCCGTCGCGGTGCGTGGGCGTGAACGGGTGGCTGGTCCATTGTTCGATCGGGCCGGTGGGCACCACGTCGGTATGGCCGGCGAACACCAGCGTCTTGGTTGCAGCGGCGCCGGCCGGGCGGCGCACCGCCCACAGGTTGGTCACGCGAAAGTCGGCCGGGCCGCTTTCGATGGTTTCCAGCGTGAAGCCCAGTTGCGCCAGCCGCTCGCCGAGGATCTGTTGGCAGCCCGCGTCGTCGGGCGTGACCGAGGGGCGCGAGATGAGTTGTTCGGCGAGCTGGAGCGTGCGGGACATCGGAGAAAAGCCGGGAAGGCTGGGTTCAGAACTTCACGTCGAGCGTGATGTCGGTAAAAGTGGGTTCGTCGACCTGGTCCGTGAGGTTGCGGTCGTCGACTTGCTGCTTGGGTGCGGCGCGGTTCTGCAGGCGCCACAAGAGGTTGGTGGGCGAGTCGGCCTGGGCCAGGCCTTCTTCGCGCGTCACGCGCTCGTCGATGATGAGGCGCGCAATGTCTTCCTCGAAGGTCTGCGAGCCTTCGGCCATCGATTGCACCATGGCCTCTTTCACGGCGGAGAAGTCGCCCTTTTCGATCAGCTCGGCCACCAGCGCGGTGTTGAGCATGACTTCGAGCGCCGGCACGCGGGCGCCGGCCGGTGTGCGCAGCAGCCGCTGCGACACCACGGCGCGCAGTGCCGAGCCGAGGTCGCCCAGCATGGTGGGACGCACTTCGACAGGGTAGAAGCTCAGGATGCGGTTGAGCGCGTGGTAGCTGTTGTTGGCGTGCAGCGTGCTCACGCACAGGTGGCCCGACTGCGCATAGGCAATCGCGGCGCTCATGGTTTCGCGGTCGCGGATTTCGCCGATCTGGATCACGTCGGGCGCCTGGCGCAACGCGTTCTTGAGCGCGACCTGCAGCGACGCCGTGTCGCTGCCCACGTCGCGCTGATTCACCAGCGACTTCTTGTTGGTGTAGGTGAACTCGATCGGCTCTTCGACCGTGAGGATGTGGCCGCTGGCGTTTTCGTTGCGGTAGTCGAGCATCGAAGCCAGCGTGGTGGTCTTGCCCGCGCCGGTGGCGCCCACCATCAGGATCAGCCCGCGCTTTTCCATGATGAGCGTCTTGAGGATGTCGGGCAGGTTCAGCTCGGCAAAGCTCGGGATCTTCGAGGCGATGTGCCGCACCACCACCGCGTAGCTGCCGCGCTGGCGCATGGCGCTGATGCGGTAGTTGCCCGCGCCTTCGAGGGCGATGGCCACGTTCAGCTCGCCCGTGCTTTCCAGTTCCTGGATACGGGCGGCGGGCACCACCTCGGCCAGCAGCGCGAGCGGCGCCGCGGGCGGCAGCACCTGCGCGTTGATGGGCACGCAGTTGCCGTTGATCCGGATCTGCACCGGGGAGTGGGCCGAGAGGTAGATGTCGGAGGCCTTGCGCTCGGCCATCAAACGAAGAATCCGCTCCATCATGTTCATCGGTCTCTCTCCTCGGGTGCTGTTTTTCTAAGGGGAAGGATCAGTGGCGCAAAGGCCGGCTGCAATCAGTCGCGCAGCAGGTCGTTCAGGCTGGTCTTGGAGCGCGTTTGCGCATCGACCGTCTTGACGATGATCGCGGCGTAGGTGCTGTAGTCCTGGCCCGACTTGGTCTTCTTGGGCAGGTTGCCGCTGATGACGACGCTGCCGGACGGCACGCGGCCGTAGGTGGTTTCGCCGGTTTCGCGGTTGAAGATCGGGGTGCTCTGGCCGAGGTACACGCCCATGCCGAGCACCGAGTTTTCTTCGACCACCACGCCTTCGACCACTTCGGAGCGGGCGCCGATGAAGCAGTTGTCTTCGATGATGGTCGGGCCGGCCTGCAGCGGCTCGAGCACGCCGCCGATGCCGACGCCGCCCGACAGGTGCACGTTGGCGCCGATCTGTGCGCACGAACCCACGGTGGCCCAGGTGTCGACCATGGTGCCTTCGCCCACGTAGGCGCCGATGTTCACGTACGAGGGCATCAGGATCGCGCCCTTGGCGATGAAGCTGCCGCGGCGGGCCACGGCCGGCGGCACGATGCGCACGCCCGATTCCTTCAGCTCACCGGCCGACAGGTGCGAGAACTTGGTCGCGACCTTGTCGTAGAAGCCGAGCGAGCCGGCCTGCATCTGTTCGTTGTCCTTCAGGCGGAACGACAGCAGCACGGCCTTCTTGATCCACTGGTGCACGGTCCACTTGCCCACGCTTTCGCGGGTGGCCACGCGCAGCTTGCCGTTGTTGAGCTCGGTGATCACGTGCTCGACGGCATCGCGCACTTCGGCGGCGGCGGCGGCGGGCGAGATGTTGGCGCGGTCTTCCCACGCGGCGTCGATGATCTGTTGCAGTTGCTGTGTCATGAAGAAAGTCTCGGGTGAAAAATGGGGCAGGGAAGCGGGGCGAAGGGTCAGCGGCGGGCGTCTTTGACGAAGCGGACGATGCGTTCGGCGGCTTCGACGCATTCGGCCGTTTCGGCCACCAGCGCCATGCGGATGCGGCCTCTTCCAGGGTTCGCGGAGTTGGCGCCGTGCGCCGTGTCACGGGCCAGATAGCTCCCCGGCAAAACCGTGACATTGTATTGAGCGTAGAGCGCGCGGGCGAAGGCTTCGTCGTCGCCAGCCCACACTTCGGGCACGCCGGCCCAGAGGTAGAAACTGGCGTCGGGCAGGCGCACGTCGAGCACCGCTTCCAGCAGCGGCGTGACGGCCGCGAACTTGGCGCGGTACTTGGCGCGGTTCTCCACCACATGGGCTTCGTCGCCCCAGGCCGCGATGCTGGCGGCGGCCACGGTGCCGCTCATGGCGCTGCCGTGGTAGGTGCGGTAGAGCAAGAACTTCTTGATGATGGCCGCGTCGCCCGCCACGAAGCCGCTGCGCAGGCCGGGCACGTTGCTGCGCTTGGACAGCGAGGTGAGGGCGATCAGGTTCCTAAAATCCGGCCGGCCGAGCTTCACCGATGCTTCGAGGCCGCTGAGCGGGGGCTCGTCGCGGAAGTAGATCTCGCTGTAGCACTCGTCGGCCGCGATCACGAAGCCATGGCGGTCGGACAGGTCGAAGAGCTTCTTCCATTCGTCCAGCGCCATCACCGCGCCCGTGGGGTTGCCCGGCGAGCAGACGAACACGAGCTGCGTACGGGCCCAGATGGCCTCGGGCACGCTGTCCCAATCGACCGCGAAGTTGCGCGACGGCACGCTGGGCACGTAGTACGGCTCGGCGCCCGAGAGCAGCGCGGCGCCCTCGTAGATTTGATAGAACGGATTGGGCGACATCACCACCGGCTGCGGCGAGACGGTGGCATCGATCACCGTTTGCGCCAGCGAGAACAGCCCCTCGCGCGAGCCGTTGACCGGCAGTACCTGCGTGGCCGGATCGAGCGCGAGGCTGTAGCGGGTCTTCAGCCAGTCGGTGAAGGCGGTGCGCAGTTTCAGGTCGCCGACGGTGGCGGGGTAGGCGGCCAGCGAGCCGAGGCTGGCGCTCAGTGCTTCCTTGATGAAAGGCGGCGTCGCGTGCTTGGGCTCGCCGATGCCCAGGCTGATGGCGGGGAACTCGGGGTTGGGCGTGACGCCCGCGAACAATTGCTTGAGCCGCTCGAAGGGATAGGGCTGCAACCTGGAAAGCAAGGGATTCATGCCCGGGATTATCGGTGACACCTGTTACCGCTCCCGGCGAAGCGGCTACTGACAACTGTCACCGTCATGGCGGCTGGCCGCCCGCCGACCGCATGGGCCGGCTGGCCGGTATCAGGTCGCGCTGCGCCGGTAGAAGGCCAGCGAGCCGGCCAGCGCCAGCAGCATGCCGCCGCAGGCGCGGTCGATCCAGCGGGTGGCCGACACCGTCAGCAGACGGATCGCACGGGCGCCGACAAAGGCGTAGGCCAGCATCACCGTCATGTCCAGGCCCGCGAAGATCACGGCAATGATCAGGTACTGCGGCGCCTGCGCGGCCGAAGGATCGATGAACTGCGGCAGCAGCGCCGAGCAGAAGATGTAGCCCTTGGGATTGGTCACCGCCACCAGGAAGGACTTGAAGAAGATCCGGCGGCTTTCGCCCGCCGTCACCGACGCGGCGGCATCGGCGGTCGGCAACTGGAAGCCGCCCTTGGAGCGCAGCATGCGCAGCCCGAGCCAGGCCAGGTACACCGCGCCGACCCACTTCAGCATCGAGAACCAGAACTCCGACGCCGCCAGCAGCGCGCCGAGACCGAGTGCCACGGCACCGACCAGCACGAAGTCCGACAGCACCGCGCCGAGCATGCCCGGCAGGGCCCGCCGCACGCCGTGCCGCGAGCCGTTGCTGAGCGCCAGCAGCACGGTGGGGCCGGGCGTGGCGATGGCGGCGAAGGCCACGATGGCGAAGAGCAGGGCGGTGGCGAGCGTCATCGGGGCAATCTCCTTCGTGGGGTTCAGCGATCCGTCAGAGTCAGAACTTCTTGACGAGCACCTGGCTCTTGCGGTCCCAGTTGTACTTGCGCTTGCGCGCTTCGGGCAGCCAGTCGGGGTTGACCTGCTGGAAGCCGCGCTTGAGGAACCAGTGCATGGTGCGCGTGGTGAGCACGAAGATGCTGTCCAGGCCCATGGCCTTGGCGCGGTGCTCGATGCGCTTGAGGATGCGTTCGCCGTCGCCCTGCGACTGCGTATGCGGCGACACCGTGAGCGCGGCCATCTCGGCGGTGCGCTCCTCGGGGTAGGGGTAGAGCGCCGCGCAGCCGAAGATCACGCCGTCGTGCTCGATCACCGTGTAGTGGCCCACGTCGCGTTCGATCTCGTTGCGGTCGCGCTTGACCAGCGTGCCGTCGCGCTCGAAGGGCTCGATCAGTTGCAGGATGCCGCCGATGTCGTCGACCGAGGCTTCGCGCAGGCTTTCGAGTTTCTCGTCGATCACCATGGTGCCGACGCCGTCGTGCACGTACACCTCCAGCAGCAGCGAGCCGTCGAGCGCGAAGGGCAGGATGTGGTTGCGCTCCACGCCGGCCTTGCAGGCCTTCACGCAGTGCTGCAGGTAGAAGGCGGTGTCGGTCGGGCGCTGTGCGGGCGGCAGCGAGGCCAGCAGCTTTTCGGCGGCGTCCAGCGGCAGTTCGGTGTCGATCGGGTTGTCTTCACTCTCGGGCAGCTCGCTGTCCATGCGGATGCCCGGGATCTCGGTCAAAAAGATCAGCTTGTCGGCCTGGATCGAAATGGCGACGCTGGTGGCGACCTCTTCCATCGTCAGGTTGAAAGCCTCGCCGGTGGGCGAGAAGCCGAAGGGCGACATCAGCACCATCGCGCCGAAATCGAGCGTGCGGCGGATGCCGGCCGCATCGACCTTGCGCACCAGCCCCGAATGCTTGAAGTCGACGCCGTCGACCACGCCCACGGGACGCGCGGTGATGAAGTTGCCCGAAATCACCCGCACCGTCGAGCCGGCCATCGGCGTGTTCGGCAGGCCCTGGCTGAAGGCGGCTTCGATCTCGTAGCGCAACTGGCCGGCGGCCTCTTGCGCGGAGTCGAGCGCCACCGCGTCGGTGATGCGGATGCCGTGCGAGTACTGCGCCTGGTGGCCCTTGGCGGCCAACTGCTCGTTGACCTGCGGGCGGAAGCCGTGCACCAGCACGATCTTGACGCCCATGCTCTGGATCAGCGCCAGGTCTTGGGCGATGTTCTGCAGCTTGCCCGCCGCAATGGCCTCGCCCGCCAACCCGACCACGAAAGTCTTACCGCGATGGGTGTGGATGTAGGGCGCGACCGAGCGGAACCAGGGCACGAAGGTGAAATTGAAGACGGTGGACATGGGGCGTGATTGTGCATTCATGAAGTGAGATTTGCCTGACTCAGGCCAGCGCCTTGAGCACCCGGGCCGCGCCGGCCCTCGAAGCCTTCGCGGGCGCCGGATTCCGGACGCCGGCCACGCGCGAACGGAAGTCCGTCAGCAGCGCCGCGTAGGCGTCGGTCGACTCGCCGGGCACGGGCGGCGGCAGGTCGAGCATGGCGGCCAGTTCGGCCGGCGCGATCGAGCCTTCGCGCATCAGCGCGTCGACCACCGCCATCAGCGCCGGCGTGTGCGCTTCGAGCAGCGCCAGCGCGCGTGCATGCGCCTGCGCCAGCAGGGCCTCGATCTCCGGGTTGGTGGCGGCCAGGTCGGTGTTGAGGTTGTCGTTCGGGTCGTTGGCAACGTCGGTGCGGCTCAGGCGCGTGCCGAAGGCGAAGTGGCGCACGTACTGCGCGGCATTCGAGGTGGCCTGCATGAAGTCCTGCGACGCGCCCGAGGTGCAGGCCTGCTCGCCGAACACCAGTTGCTCGGCGGCTCGGCCCGCCAGGCTCACGCAGATGCGGTCGCGCAGGTTCTCCTTCGACCAGGTCTTGCGCTGCTCGTAGCTGTTGTAGCCGCCCTCGAACGAGGCCACGTTGATCTTGATCTCCTGCGGCGCGCGGCCGAACAGCAGGCCGTAGACCACGCCGTGGCCCGCCTCGTGCACGGCGAGCAGGGCGCGGAAGTCCTCGCTCGAGCGCTGCTTGAGGCGGTTGAGTTCCAGCGCGATCGGGAACTGTCGTCGCGCCTTGCGGTACTTGGCCGCGATGCACGGGACGCCGGGGTCCAGCGTCAGCCACACCGGCTCGCTGCCGTTGGCGCCGTGCTCCAGCGCCCACAGCGCGGCGTTGACCAGCGTTGCGCTCAGGATCGCGTGGATCGACGAGAACAGCGGGCGCGTGCCCTGTGCCGGGAACACGGCGTTGGCGTAGATCTGCTCGTACACGCTGGCGTCGAGCACGAAGCGCACGCCCGAGCTTTCCTGGATCTCGGCCACGTAGCGGTCGCAGATCGACAGGATCAGGCGCACGTAGGTCGCGCGGTTGAACGAGGGGTAGATCACGTGGTTGTTGCCAAGGCGCGCGATCTGCTCGGGGCGAAAGCGCTCGGCCAGCGCCTTCTTGACGTCGATGACCGAGAGCTTCTTCGTCAGCGCATGGAAGATGTCGGCGTCGGTGTCGCAGTCTTCGACGCGCTGCGCCGTTTCGGCGTACATCTCGTCGAGATTGCCCGAGACGAACACCAGCAGCTTGCTGTAGTCGGTTTCCCAGCTCTGCTGCGTGTCGCGGAAGGCGCGCAGGCGCGCGTGCACCTCGGCGGGCTTCCACGCCATGATCTGCAGCAGGGTTTCGGACAGCTTCAGGCAGCGCTTCACTTCGCGCGCCTCCCAGGGCGAGAGGTGCAGCTTGCGCTTCTTGAGCTTCTTCTTGTCGACGGGGCCGTCGCGGTCCTGCTCGTACTCCGCGTACGCGAGCGAGGATTCGATCTCGCCGAGCATCGACAGCGCGGGCGGCAGGCGGCCGTCGGACAGCAGCGCCCACACGTCCTGGTAGCGCTCGACCTTGGCGTCGTTGCCGTTGCCGTCCCTCGTGCGAAAGCGCTGGAACTCGTCAAGCACCAGGATGCCCGGCGTGCCCTCGGCAATGCCCGACTCGGCCAGCATGGCCGAGATCGAACCGCCGCTGTGGTAGCCCGAACCGTGGCTGAAGCCGTCCATCTGCACTTCGATGAAGCGGTCGTAGAAGCCCAGGTGCTGCGCGAGCTTGCGCACCAGTTGCGTCTTGCCGGTGCCGGTCAGGCCCCAGAGGCAGACGATGACGGGGCGGCTGATGAGCTGGGGCAGCACATACCAGGCGCGCAGCGAATCGACCACGCGATCGATGATGTCGTCGATGCCGAACAGCTCGGTCTTCAGCGCCTCGGCGATGGTCTGCAGGTGTCGTGTGCGTTCAGACAGCTGGACATGCAGGTTGGAATGAATGTCTTTGGACATGGTTTTTCTTCTATGAAACGAACAGGTACGAAAAAGCGGCCGCTCCTTCGGGACGAAGGACACGGCGGGCAGACGCTGTGGGATTCAGTTGCGGCGCTTCTGTGCTCGAAGCGCGCACAAGGGCGCGGGCTTCAGGCCGGGCGAGGCAACTTGACCCGTCCATGCGCGGCGAGCGCATGGCTTGCGCAGCGACGGCGCAAGGTGGTGGGGGCAAGGCGATAGGACATGGGACGCGATCGTAGTGGCGGTTTGTGTCGGAGTAAAGACTATTTACACCACCTGTTGCAACGAAGCCGCGCGCTGTGGATGTCGTGCAACAACCGCGGTGGCCGCCGATAATCGACGGTTTGCCTGCCTGCCACCGTGCCACCGGCGCGCGCGACCGACGACTGCCTTCCCTTGACGACCACGACACCCCTTCGCATCGAATTCCCCGAATCGCTCCCTGTCTCGGGCAGGCGCGACGAAATCATGGCCGCCATCCTGGCGAACCAGGTCGTGATCGTTTGCGGCGAAACCGGCTCGGGCAAGACCACGCAGTTGCCGAAGATCGCGCTGGCACTCGGCCGCGGCAAGCTCAATGCCGAGCCGGGCAAGGGCCGGCTGATCGGCCACACGCAGCCGCGCCGCATCGCCGCAAGTTCGGTGGCCAAGCGCATTGCCGAAGAGCTGAAGACGCCGCTGGGCGACGTGGTCGGCTTCAAGGTGCGCTTTCAGGATCGCCTGAGCCGCGACGCCTCGGTCAAGCTGATGACGGACGGCATCCTGCTGGCCGAGACGCAGACCGATCCGCTGCTCAAGGCCTACGACACGCTCATCATCGACGAGGCCCACGAGCGCTCGCTGAACATCGACTTCCTGCTGGGCTACCTGCGCGAGATTCTTCCGCGCCGTCCCGACCTGAAGGTGATCGTGACCTCGGCCACCATCGATGCCGACCGCTTCGCGCAGCACTTCGCCTCGGCCAAGGGGCCGGCGCCGATCATCTACGTGTCGGGCCGCACCTTCCCGGTGGAGCAGCGCTACCGCCCGTTCGAGGAGTCGCGCGAGCACGACATGAACGACGCGATCGCCGACGGTGTCGATGAACTCTGGCGCGATCCGCACAACGCGGGCGACATCCTCGTCTTCCTGCCCGGCGAGCGTGAGATTCGCGAGGCGGCCGACCATCTGCGCCGCCACCTGAGCCACCAGCCGCTGTTTCGCAATGCCGAGGTGCTGCCGTTGTTCGCGCGACTCTCAGGCCCTGAGCAAGACCGCATCTTCGACAGCCACACGGGCCGCCGCATCGTGCTCGCCACCAACGTGGCCGAGACCTCGCTCACCGTGCCGGGCACCCGCTATGTGATCGACACCGGCACGGCGCGCGTCAAGCGCTACAGCTTCCGCAGCAAGGTCGAGCAATTGCTGGTCGAGCCGATCAGCCAGGCCGCGGCCAACCAGCGTGCGGGCCGTTGCGGTCGCGTGGCGAACGGCATCTGCATTCGTCTCTATGACGAGAAAGATTTCGACGGGCGTCCGCGCTTCACCGATCCGGAAATCCTGCGCTCATCGCTCGCGGGCGTGATCCTGCGCATGAAGTCGCTGCGGCTCGGCGATGTCGCGCGCTTTCCGTTCCTGGAAGCACCGTCGCCGCGCGCCATTGCCGACGGCTACCAATTGCTGAACGAACTGGGCGCTGTCGACGACGCCAACGAACTCACGGCCACCGGCGCCGAGCTGGCCAAGCTGCCGCTCGATCCGCGCGTGGGCCGAATGATTCTGGAAGCCCGCACGCGCGGCGCGCTCGAAGAAGTGCTGGTGATCGCCTCCGCCCTCAGTGTGCAGGACGTGCGCGACCGGCCGATGGAAGCCCAGCAACAGGCCGATCAGGCGCATTCGAAGTTCGACGACGAGAAGAGCGAGTTCAGCGGCTACCTGCGGTTGTGGAAATGGATCGGCGACGCGCGCGGCGGCCACGGCGACACGCACAAGCTCAGCAACCGCCAGTACGAGCAGTTGCTGCGCCAGAACTTCATCAACATCCGCCGCGTGCGCGAATGGCGCGACATCCATTCGCAACTGCTCACGGTGGTGACCGAGCACAAGTGGCGCATCAATGCCGAACCTGCCGGCTACGAGCCGTTGCACCTGTCGATGCTCGCGGGGCTGCTGGGCAACGTCGGCTGGAAGCTCGAAGACGACGAGGCCTACCTGGGCGCGCGCGGCATCAAGTTCTACAAGCACCCGGGCGCGCACCTGAAGAAGAAGCCCGGCCGCTGGATCGTGGCCGCCGAGCTGGTCGAGACCACGCGCCTTTTCGGGCGCGGCGTTGCCAACATCGAGCCGCAGTGGCTCGAACAGGTGGCGGGGCATCTGCTGAAGAAGCAGTTGCTCGACCCGCACTGGGAGAAGAAGGGCGCGCAGGTTTCCGCGCTGGAGCGCGCAACGCTCTATGGCCTTGTGGTCTACAGCGGGCGCCGCGTCGATTTCACGAAGGTCGATCCGGTCGCGGCGCGCGAGATCTTCATCCGCGAAGCGCTGGTCGGTGGGCAGTGGGAAAGCAAGTTCCCGTTTCTCACGGCCAACCGCAAGCTGGTGCGCGAGGTCGAAGGACTGGAGCACAAGGCACGCCGGCAGGACGTGCTGGTCGATGACGAACTGATCTTCGCCTTCTACGACGCGCAACTGCCCGCCGATGTGGCGAGCGGCATCACCTTCGAGAACTGGTACCGCCACGCATCGAGAGAGCAGCCGCGCCTGCTGTACCTCACGCGCGACGAGCTGATGCGCCATCAGGCGGCCGGCATCACGACGCAATCGTTCCCGGCCACGCTGCGGCTCGGCGGTGTCGATTGCGCCGCCACCTACCTGCACGAACCCGGCGACGCAAAAGACGGCCTGACGGTCAGCGTGCCGCTGTTCGTGCTCAACCAGGTCAACGAAGAACGCTGCGAATGGCTGGTGACGGGCATGCTCAAGGACAAGATCCAGGCGCTGCTCAAGAGCCTGCCGCAGCGTCCGCGCTCGCGGCTGGTGCCGCTGCCCGAGTCGGCGTCCAAGCTGGCCGAGGCGCTGTCAGTGCCCGAGCTGTTCGGCACCGGTTCGCTGACCGACGTGCTGCTCAAGCGCGTGCGCGACATGACCAGCATCGATGTGAAGCGCGCCGACTTCAAGCTCGACATGCTGCCGCCGCACATGTTCATGAACCTGCGCGTGATCGACGAACACGGCCGGCAGCTCGGCATGGGGCGCAATCTTGGTGCGCTGAAGGCGGAGCTTGGTGCACAGGCGCGTGGCGCGTTCCAGGCGCTGGCAGGGCTCAACGTCAAGGCATCGTCGGAGAAGAAGGCACCGGCAACGGCAACGGCCGATGGACAGCAGCAGGCAGCGGCGAAGAATGGAGCAGTGGCCGAGCCAGCCGTTGCCGCCTTGCCTGCGGGCCAGCGCTACACCGCGTGGACTTTTGGCGAGCTGCCCGAGCTGATGGAAGTGCGCCGCGGCGCGCAGTCGCTGATCGGCTTTCCGGCGCTGCGCGATGAAGGCGACGCCGTGACCATCGAGGTGTTCGACGAGCCGGCCGTGGCCGCCGTCAAGCACCGCGCCGGCCTGCGCCGCCTGTTCGCATTGCAGTTGAAGGACGCGCTCAAGTACCTCGAGAAGAACATCCCCGACCTGCAGAAGATGTCGGTGGCCTACATGCCGCTCGGCACGTCCGAAGAACTGCGCACGCAGGTCATCGACGTGGCGATCGACCGGGCCTTCCTGCAGGAGCCGCTGCCAACGGACGAGTTCGCCTTCAAGAAGCGGCTGGAGGAGGGCCGTGGCCGCCTCACGCTGATCGCCAACGAGGTGGCCCGGCTCGCGTCGACCATCCTCGTGGAGTACGCCGCCGCCGCGCGAAAGATCAAGGACACGAAGATCCAGCCCGACGCCGTCCAGGACGCTGCGCAGCAACTGCAACGCCTGGTCGGCAAGCGCTTCATCGCGGATGCGCCGTGGACGCAACTGCAGCACTTCGCGCGCTACCTCAAGGCCATCGTGCTGCGGCTCGACAAGCTGCGGGCCGACCCGGCACGCGACACCGCCAAGCTGGCCGAGCTGCGTCCACAGGAGCAGCGCTACTGGCGCCTGGTGGCGGAGCGAAAGGGCGTGGTGGACGACCGCATGCTCGAATTCCGCTGGCTGCTCGAAGAGCTGCGCGTGAGCTTCTTCGCGCAGGAACTGCGCACGCCGCAGCCGGTGAGCGTGAAGCGGCTGGACAAGGCCTGGTCCCAGTTGCAGGCATGAAAAAGCCCGCGGCGAGCGGGCTTCTTCATCAGGTGGCGCGTGGCGCTATATGCGACCCATGAGCACCAGGATCACGACGATCACCACCACGAGGCCCAGGCCGCCGCTGGGCCCGTAGCCCCAGGTCCGGCTGTGCCCCCAACTCGGCAATGCGCCGATCAGCAGCAGGATCAGGACGATCAGCAAGATGAACGAGAGGGACATGGTTTTCTCCTGGGGCGTTTGTTGTAACGAGCCTCCATGCTCCGTGCCTCGGCGCGTGCAAAGCGCGGGAGAGCCGCCCCTTCGGCGGTCAGGGCTGTCCTACCGTGTCGTCGGCGCTTTGCCGGTGCGTCTGCAAGCGGGAAGTGCGTGGCCGCGGCGAAGCGCCCTTCAGCTTCGCAACTGCTCGACCAACAAGGTCCCGACGGCTGACAGCACGAGGCCTGCCACCAGGAAGCCCGCGGATTTGAGCGAGGCGCCCAAAGCCTGCCGCCAGGGGCGGGTGCGGAAGAAGTAGATCGGCAGGCCCAACAGGGGAAAGAGGCCGGCGACCAATGCCGAGCGGCCGGGCGGAACGACGCCGCGTGCCAGCCCTTCGGCCCTGCACCACGTGTAGCTCAGAGCCCCGATGAAGAAAGCGTGAACCGCATCCAGCGCGGTGTAGTCCTTGCCCCGCAGCAGGGGAAGGAAGGCGTCCGCCGCGCCCACGACGAAAAAGGACAGGCCCAGAACCAGCAGGATCCAACGCGGACGGTTCATCGTCATGCCGGCGTTGGAACCGTGGGGGCTGATGTCAGAGCTTGGCGAGCCGCTCCAGCGCGGCGAGCAGCGTCTCGTCTTTCTTGGCGAAGCAGAAGCGCACCACGCGCTGGTCGAAGCCGTCGCCGTAGAACGCGGACAGCGGAATCGCCGCCACGCCGATCTCGCTCGTGAGCCAGAGGCAGAAGTCGGCTTCCGAGAGATCGCTCACGGCCGAGATGTCGACGCACTGGAAGTAGCTGCCTTCGCTGCGCAGCAGCTTGAAGCGCGTCTTCTCGGCCAGGCCGGCGGCGAACAGGTCGCGCTTGCGCTGGTAGAAGGCCGGCAGTTCGAGGTACGGCTTCGGGTCGGCCATGTACCGCGCCAGTGCGTGCTGCATCGGCGTGTTGACGGTGAACACGTTGAACTGGTGCACCTTGCGGAACTCGGCCATCAGCGGCGCCGGCGCGGCGACGAAGCCCACCTTCCAGCCGGTGACGTGGTAGGTCTTGCCGAAGCTGCTCACGATGAAGCTGCGTGCCGCGAGACCGGGGTAGCTGGCCACGCTCTCATGCCGTGCCTGGTCGAACACCATGTGTTCGTAGACCTCGTCGGCGATCACGAACACGTCGGTCGGCGCGAGCAGCTCTTCGAGCTTGCGCATCTCGGCTTTGGTCCACACGGTCGCGCTGGGGTTGTGCGGCGTGTTGATGATGATCGCGCGCGTGCGCGGGCTCAGGGCCGCGGCGATCTTGTCGAAGTCGGGGCGGAAGGTGCCGGGCACCAGCGGCACGCGCACCACGCGGCCACCGGCCAGGTCGATGTTGGGCACGTAGCTGTCGTAGCAGGGTTCCAGCACGATCACTTCATCGCCCGGACGCACGATGGCGAGGATGGCGGTGATGATGGCTTGCGTGGCGCCGGCCGTGACGGTGATTTCGGTGGCTGCGTTGTAGCTGCGGCCGTAGAGCGCCGAGATCTTGGCGGCGATGGCGTCGCGCAAGGCCGGGATGCCCGGCATCGGCGGGTACTGGTTGTGGCCGGCGGCCATGGCGGCCGTCACGTCTTCGAGCAGTTTCGGATCGCAGTTGAAATCCGGAAAGCCCTGGCCCAGGTTGACCGCGTTCTTCTCGACGGCCAGCGTCGACATGACCGTGAAGATGGTGGTGCCGACAGCGGGCAGCTTGGTGGTGATTTCGGGCGTGCGTGGGGAAGGCACAGTACTCATAGCTCGTAGTCTTGTTGATGGCCGCTCAGGGCTTTTGCGATCAGGTTGCGGTCGAGCCGGTCGGACAGCAGCTCGGCGAACTTGAAGACGAAGTTGCGCAGATAGGCGCTGCGCTTGAAGGCGACGCGCGCGATATTCTGGCCGAACACATGGCCCATCGGGCGCACCACGAGGTCGGCATTCGACTCGTCGCGCACGGCCATTTCGGCCACGATGCCCACGCCCAGGCCCAGGCGCACGTAGGTCTTGATCACGTCGGAATCAATGGCTTCGAGCGCGATGCGCGGCGAGAGCTTCTTTTGCGCGAAGGCATGGTCGATGCGCGTGCGGCCGGTGAACGACGGGTGGTAGGTGATGATCGGCTCGAGCGCCAGGTCTTCGAGCGAAATGCGCTCCTTGGCCGCCAGCGGATGGTCCTTGGGCAGCACCAGCACGTGCTGCCATTCATAGCAGGGCAGCGTCACCAGTTCGGCATAGCCGTCGAGCGATTCGGTGGCGATGCCGATCTCGGCGATTTCGTCGATCACCATGCGCGCCACCTGGTCGGGCGAGCCCTGGTGCAGGCTCACATTGACCTTGGGGTAGGCCTCGCGCAGGTTGGCCACGGGCACCGGCAGCACGTAGCGCGCCTGGGTGTGGGTGGTGGCGATGGAAAGGGTGCCGCTGTCCTGCGCGCTGAACTGTTCGCCGATGCGCTTGAGGTTGCCGACCTCCCGCATGATCAGCTCGATGCTGGCAATGACATGCTGGCCGGGTTCGGTGACGCGCTTGAGGCGCTTGCCGTGGCGCGCGAAGATCTCGACGCCGAGCTCTTCCTCGAGTTCGATGATCGCCTTGGAGACGCCGGGTTGCGAGGTATGGAGCGCCTTGGCCGCTTCGGTGAGGTTCAGGTTGCGCCGCACGGCCTCCTGAACAAACTTGAACTGATGCAGATTCATATCAAATTCCGTCTTATTGCGGAATTCATTATGCCTTCGGAATCTATCGAAATTGCCGGATGTTCAGGGTTTGATGGCAATTCTGGCCATCAGGTCGACCAGTTCGGGCTCTTCGCCCACGATGCGGGCGAGCGAGAAGTCGATGTCCGGGCGGGATTTCTGCAGCGCTTCGAGCTGCAGCGGCAGGTCTTCGCGGGCGTGCTTGCCCATGCCCAGGAACAGCGGAACCACGCGGATGGCGCGGGCGCCGCTGGCAATCAGCGCGGCCGCCGCCGTCGGCAGGTCGGGCATGGCCAGTTCCATGTAGGCGCAGGTCACGCGGGCGTCGGGCGCGTACTGGCACACGCGCGCGGCGACGGCCTCGATCGGCTCGCGCCAGCGCTCGTCGCGCGAGCCGTGCGCCAGCAGGACGATGCCCAGCACCGATCCGGATGCGGTGGTCATCTTCGCAAGACCAGCCAGCTGAAGGCCGTCAACGACATCACCGAATAGATCATTCCCGGCGCGGCGGCGGTCAGCCATGGCGACCAGTTGCTGAGATTGCCCAGATAACCGAACACGTTGTTCAGCAGGAAGAAGCTGATGCCGATCATCACGCCGCCGAACACATAGGTGGTGATGCCGGCCTGGCGAAAGTGCAGGTAGGCGAAGGGCAGGGCGAGCACCACCATCACCAGACACGAGAGCGGGTAGAACACCTTGCGCCAGAACTCGATTTCGTAGCGCTGCGCGGTCTGTCCGTTGGCGTCGAGGTGGCGGATGTAGTCGAACAGGTCGATGGTGCTCATGCGCTCCGGCCGCAGCAATGCGACCGACACCATTTCGGCGGTCAGCGAGGTGGGCCAGTCCATCTGCGGGACCTTGGTGGTGGTGATGCGGGCCGTGTCGGTCTTGCCGCGCGTGTCGTAGTCCTGTTGCTCGACGTCGGACAGCAACCAGTGCCCGTTGTTGATGCGTGCGGTACTGGCGACCAGTTGCTTGCTCACGTAGCCGTTCTGGTCGAATTCAAAAATGCGTGCGTTCCGGATCTCGCCATTGCGGGAAATCGCCAGCACGTTGACGGCATAGGACACGTCGTCGCGCTTCTCCTTGAGCCAGGCGCCGGTGTTGCCGACGAACGAGTAGGTTCCCTGGTAGCGCGACTTGATCAACTGGGCCGTGCGGCCGGAGTTCGGCGCCACGTAGTCGCCGATGGCGAAGGTCAGGATGACGAAGCCCATGCCCAGGAGCAGCAGCGTGCGCAGCGCACGCCAGGGACCGAGGCCGCTGGTGCGCAGGATGGTGTATTCCGAACTCTGCGCGAGCCGCGCCATCACGAAGATGCAGCCGATCAGCACGGTGATCGGCAGCAACTCGTAGAGGTGGTTCGGAATCATCAACGTGACGTAGATGAGCGCCTGCACGGGCCCATACGCCAGGCTTTCCGGCCTGCCGACCGATTGCAACTCGTCGACGAAGTCGAAGAAGAAGAACAGGCTCAGGAAGCCGAGCGTCACGAAGGCCACGGCCTTCAGTGCCTCGACATAGATCAGTCGTCGGATGGTTTTCACGCGGTGGGGTCGATCTTTGGAGGCGAAAGCGTCTGCAGCGAGGCCGCGCCCTGGGCGGCGCTGAGCGTCTTCTTGCGGCTCCAGTTGTTGTTGCGCAGGGTCAGCCATGCCACGGCGACGAGGAACACGCCACCATGCAGGAGGAACATGAACGAGCCCAGGCCATAGCGGCCGGAGCTGACCCAGCTTTGCCCGAGGTTGAGCATGTTGTAGTAAAGAATGAACGCGAAGAGCGCCAGCACCAGGTTGCCGCTGCGGCCCACGCGCGGGTTGCCGCTCGAGACGGTCAGAGCCAGCAGGACGAAGTTGACGGCGGCCAGCAGCATGCCGATGCGCCAGCCCAGTTCGCCGAGGTTGGCGCTGCTGGGGTCGCGCAGGAGGGCCAGGGTGTTCAGGGCGCGTGGCGGGGTCGAGTCGCCGGTGAGTCCGGGATCGCCGCCGGACCGGGTGCCGTAGGACTTGAACTCGCTGATCTTGAGTCCTGCTGTCGGCAGAAAGGGGCGCTCCAGCCGCTGGCCGTTTTCCAGAATCAGGTAGCGGGAGTTGCCGATGGTGTCGATGTGGCCGCTGCGCGCAGACGTGGTGACTTGCTTGAGGGTTTCCATCGACCAGATGAAAACGTTCGTGGCCATGGCGTCACCGGGCGTTTCCTTGTCGACGAAGAAGACGCGGATGCGTCCGGCCGACTCGCGGAACTCGCCGGGCGAGACCCGCTCGATGTCGCTGCGCTGCTCGTACTGCTGGCGCATGCCGATGGTCTGCGAATTGGCCCAGGGCCAGCCGATCAGCGCCATGGCGGTGATCAGCACCAGCACCGGCCAGGAAAATCGGAACAGCGGCTTCACGAAGTCGACGAGCCCGCGACCACTGGAAAACCAGATGACCATTTCGCTGTCGCGGTACATGCGCGAGAGCGTGCCGACGATGGCGATGAACAGGCTCAGGCTCAGGATGGTCGGCATGTAGCCGAGCACCGTGTAGGCCATCACGAGGAACACCTCCTGCGGATTCACACTGCCCTTGGACGCGAGCCCGAGGGTACGGATGAGCATCATGGTCATCACGATGGTGACCAGAACCACGAGGGTCGCTCCGAAGCTGCGTGACAGCTCCTTGCGTAGGGAAGAATGGAATAACATCGTTCGAGGAAAAAAAGGATTATGGACTTTCAACTCAAGACCCTCACCGTCGCCCAGGCCGCAGCCGAGAAATCCGATGTCCTGATCGTGCTCGTCGGCAGCGCTGCCCTCACCAGCAAGGACCCGCTTTCCGTGCTCGCCGCCAGTGCCCGCAAGGCCGGCGACCTGCCCGACAAGGCCGGCAAGCTGCTCACGCTGTACCGCCCCGACGACGTCGTGGCATCGCGCGTCGTGCTCGCAGCCATCGGCGACGGCAAGCCCGCGTCGGTCCGCAGTGGCGTGACCGCGGCGGTCAATGCGGCCAAGGCCCATGGGCCGAAGCGAGTGGTCGTGGTGTTCGCGCAAGCCGCGGACGGCGCCTCGGTGGCTTGTGCCGTTGTGGCGGCGGCCGACGCCAGCTACGTCTACACCACCACCAAGTCGAAAGCCGAACCGCGCAGCATCCGTCACCTGACCGTCGGCGTGGCCGATGCGTCCGGCGTGAGCGACGCTTTCAACGAGGCCCGCGCCACCGTGTCGGGCATCGAGCTGGCCAAGGAGTGGGGCAACCGTCCCGCCAACCATGCCACGCCCACGCTGCTGGGCGAAGCCGCCAAGGACCTGGCCAAGCTGCCCCGTATCAAGTGCGAGGTGCTGGGCCCGAAGGAAGTCGAGAAGCTCGGCATGGGCTCGTTCGCCGCCGTGGCGCAGGGCTCGGCCGAACCACTGCGCTTCATCGTGCTGCGCTACCAGGGCGCATCGAAAGACCAGGCGCCTGTCGTGCTGGTCGGCAAGGGCATCACCTTCGACACCGGCGGCGTGTCGCTCAAGCCCGCCGCCGAGATGGACGAGATGAAGTTCGACATGTGCGGTGCCGCGAGCGTGCTCGGCACCTTCCGCGCGCTGGGTGACATCCAGCCCGCCATCAATGTCGTCGGTCTCATTCCCTCGTGCGAAAACATGAACGACGGCAAGGCGGTCAAGCCCGGCGACGTGGTGACCAGCATGAGCGGGCAGACCATCGAGGTGCTCAACACCGACGCCGAAGGCCGCCTCATCCTGTGCGATGCGTTGACCTATGCCAAGCGCTTCGATCCGGCCGCCGTGATCGACATCGCCACGCTGACCGGCGCCTGCGTGGTGGCGCTCGGCGGTGTGCGCAGCGGCCTGTTCTCGAGCGACGAGACGCTGGCTGCGGCGCTCGAAGCGGCCGGTGAGGCGTCGCAAGACCGTTGCTGGCGCCTGCCGCTGGACGACGACTATGCCGAAGGCCTCAAGAGCAACTTCGCCGACGTGGCCAACATCGCGGGCCGTGCCGGTGGCGCGATCACCGCCGCCAAGTTCCTGCAGCGTTTTGCCAGCGACTTCCCGTGGGCGCACCTGGACATCGCGGGCACCGCGTGGAAGAGCGGAGCGGCCAAGGGCTCGACCGGCCGTCCGGTGGGCCTGCTGGTGTCCTACCTGACGAACCGCGCGCGCAGCGGTGCGGCCGACAAGGCAGCGAAGTCCGTGCGCAAGGCATCGGAAGCCGCGCCTCGAAAGGCCCGGTCCGCGAAGTGACGGAAATCGGCTTTCACTACAACGCGCCCGACAAGCTGAACTACGCCTGCCGGCTGGTTCGCAAGGCCGTGAATGCGCGCGGCCTGCGCGTGGTGGTCGTGGGCGACCCGCAGATGCTGGACGCGGTGGATGCCGCGCTGTGGCAACTGTCGCCGGTGGACTTCGTCGCGCATTGCCGTGGCGATGCGCCGGCCCATGTGGTCGCCCGCTCGCCGGTCGTTCTTTCCGCGGACGGCGCCGATGCGTCGTTGTTGCCGCACCGCGAGATGCTGGTGAACCTCGGGCTCGAAGTGCCCGCCGGTTTCGAGCGCTACAAGCGCCTCATCGACATCGTGAGCGACGAGTCCAACGATCGGCAGATCGGCCGATCGCGCTGGCGCCACTACGCCGACCGCGGCTACACCATCCAGCCGCACGACTTCGCAAGGAGTTCCTGACATGGCCAGCACGCTGCGCACTCCGCCCCGGTTCGTTCCCACCCTGACCACGGTGCTCGAGATGCCGGCGGAGCCCGCCGCGGCCGAGGCATCGCATGGGGCGTCCACCGCGCCGACGCCCCAGCCCGATCCGGCGAGCGCCGTGGCCTTGCCCCCGGCGGCACAGCTTTCGCAAGCAGAAATCGTCAGCCTCGAAGAGCAGCTTTTGCATCGCGTGCTGCAGCGCGTCGACCTGTCTCTGGAAGAGCGTTTAAGCGACACCGTGTCAGCTGCCATTCAGCATCAACTCGATGCAATGGTGCCGCGTTTGCGCAATGAAATCGAAGCTGTCCTGCGTGCTTTGGTGATCGAGGCGATGGCCGCCGAACTCTCCGAAAACACAGGGTCTACGCCAGCTTCCGGCGCGTAAATCCTCGGCTAAACTGCGCCGCAGGTCGGAAGGGCGTGAGGGTGCCACTGGTCTGCGGCGCGAAACTTGCGAGGTCTGCGCGCCCGGATCAAACGACCGGTTTTTATTCTTTTCATCCAAGTTCTGGAGGTTCCCATGCAATTGAAATGGACTGCGGTCGCACTGGCTGCAATCACGCTTGTGGCTTGCGGCAAGAAAGAAGAAGCTGCTGCACCCGCGGCAACGCCCGCGCCCACGGCTGCGGCTCCCGCACCTGCAGCACCTGCCGGAGACACCCTGGTCGTCAAGATCGGTCACGTGGCACCTACCAGCGGTCCCATCGCCCACTTGGGCAAGGACAACGAGTTCGGCGCCAAGATGGCCATCGAAGACCTGAATGCAAAGGGCCTCAAGATCGGTGACAAGGTCGCCAAGTTCGAACTGGTCGCCGAAGACGACGCAGGCGATCCGAAGCAAGGCACGGCAGTCGCCCAGAAGCTTGTGGACGAAAAGGTCAACGGCGTGGTCGGTCACCTGAACTCGGGCACCACCATCCCCGCCTCGAAGCTGTACAGCGACGCAGGCATTCCGCAGATCTCGCCATCGGCAACCAACCCGAAGTACACGCGTCAAGGCTTCAAGACCACGTTCCGCGTGGTGGCCGACGACACGCAACTCGGCGGCACGCTGGGCAAGTACGCTGTCGAAACGCTCAAGGGCAAGAACATCGCCGTGATCGACGACCGCACGGCCTACGGCCAAGGCGTTGCCGAAGAATTCGAGAAGTCGGCCAAGGCCGCTGGCGCCACCATCGTGGGCCACGAATTCACCACCGACAAGTCGACCGACTTCAACGCCATCCTGACCAAGCTCAAGGCCACCAAGCCCGACGTTCTGTTCTTCGGCGGCATGGACGCTGTCGGCGGCCCGATGCTCAAGCAGGTCAAGCAACTCGGCCTGAACGTCAAGTTCATGGGCGGCGACGGCCTGTGCACCGGCGAACTGCCGAAGCTGGCTGGCGATGCCATCGGCGAAGACATGGTGGTCTGCGCCGAAGCCGGCGGTGTCGACGGTGACTTCAAGCAGCCGCTGGAAGACTTCAAGGCCAAGTTCAAGACCAAGAACGGCGTCGATGTACAGATCTATGCACCGTACGTGTACGACGCGGTCAACGTGCTGGCCCAGGCAATGGTCGCTGCTGGTTCCTCGGACCCGGCAAAGTACCTGCCCGAAGTCGGCAAGATCTCGTACAAGGGCGTGACCGGCCCGATCGCCTTCGACGAAAAGGGCGACATCAAGAATGGTGCACTGACGCTGTACACCTACAAGGGCGGCGTGCGTACGCAGATCGCCGTGGTGCGCTGATCGCATTGGCAACTGCGCGGCCTGGCCGCAAAAGAGAAAAGGGCCTTCGGGCCCTTTTTTTTATGCGCTGCTCTTTGAGCGACCTCAGAGCGTGGCAAGGCCCGAAGGGCGATCGGTGTTGCAGTACTCGATGAAGGCATCGAGGTCGCGCGACTTGTCGAACACGGCGTCGGCACCCAGGGCCTCGCAGCGTGCACGGATGTCCACTGTCACGTAGTTGCTCAGCACCACGACACGCTGGCCCGGCTTGCGCGTCTTGCGTCCGGCCAGCACGCCGAGGCCGGAGCCTTCTTTCAGGAAGAGATCGACGATCAGCAACTGCCAATCGTCCGGATGGTCGGCCAGCCAGGCGAGCGCGTCCGACTCGGTCTCGGCAAAGCCGACCACATGGCCATTGACCAGGTCCTCGAGTGCCGGGACCAGGTTGTCCCTGATGGTCTTGTTGTCCTCGACGAGGAACGTGATGAGGGCCATGCCGTGGTTTCGCTTTGAGAACCAATAGCGTAGCTTGCCTGGCGCTGCCTCAGCGTAGGAGAAGGGAGACGGACCGAAGGATCGGAGGGCGATCTGTGCCGGTCAGCCCTTGCCCTCGGCGCGGATCTTGGCCTTGAGCTTTTCGGCCAGCGCCTGGCTTTCGTCGCGCTCGGCCGTCACTTCGAGCCGCTTCTCGATTTCCTCGCTCAGGGCCGCATTGACCTCGGCCAGCTTCTTGGCCGACTTGGCCAGCTTTTCCTCGAGCTGGCTCGTGTGCTCGATGGCCTGCGCCACTTCGCCGACCTGCACTTCGTCCGGCAACTCCTGTTCGAGCACCGTGCTCACCACGGCGAGGTTGTCCGATGCCCGTTGCACGTCGGCCGCCACCTGTTCGCTTTTGGCGAGGGTCTTGTCGAGCGATGTCGTGCCACGCGGCGAGGTTTCGGATTGTCCAGCCATCGAGGCTCCTTTGCAGGCTTGAAAGTAAAACCTTTGGATCGTACGCCAGACGAAAAAGCCTGTGCCCGAGATCCCCAGTTGTTGCAAAGCAACGCGCCGTCTTGCAGGCCGGACAACAAAAAAGCCCAAGTGCTTGTGGCGACTTGGGCTTCTTGCTGTCTGCATGTTCGCGAACGGTTACGAACAATCAATCTCTGGCGGAGCAGGCGGGATTCGAACCCGCGGAGGGCTATTAACCCTCACACGCTTTCCAGGCGTGCGACTTAAACCGCTCATCCACCGCTCCTGAGCCCACGATTGTAGCGTGGCTTTGGGGCCGTTTCAGGTCGGGCCGGAGCTTTTGCCTGTCTGGATCATGCGCATGGCCGATGAGATCAGCGCAGCCGTCTCGGTCATGTTGCTCGGCACGATCAGCGTGGTCTTGGAGTCCGCGGCGACCTTGCCGTAGGCATCGACGGCGCGCTCGGCCACCTTGAGCTGCACGGCCTGCTCGCCGCCCGGCTTCTGGATGGCGGCTGCCACGCGCTCGATGGCGTCCGCCGTGGCGGTTGCCACGGCGGTGATGGCCGCCGCCTCGCCCTGGGCGTTGTTGATCTGGGCCTGCTTTTCACCCTCGGAGCGGGCGATGAAGGCTTCGCGTTCGCCGGTCGCGATGTTGATCTGTTCCTGGCGACGACCTTCCGATGCCGCGATCAGCGCGCGCTTGCCGCGCTCGGCGGTGATCTGCGCCTGCATGGCCAGCAGAATTTCCTTCGGCGGCGTCAGGTCCTTGATTTCGTAGCGCAGCACCTTCACGCCCCAGTTGAGCGCGGCCTCGTCGATGGCGGCGACCACCTGGGCGTTGATGACATCGCGTTCCTCGAAGGTCTTGTCGAGTTCGAGCTTGCCGATCACGCTGCGCAGCGAAGTTTGTGCGAGCTGGGTCACGGCCACGATGTAGTTCGAAGAGCCGTAGCTCGCGCGCATCGGGTCGGTCACCTGGAAGTACAGGATGCCGTCGACCTGCAGCTGCGTGTTGTCGCGCGTGATGCAGATCTGGCTCGGCACGTCGAGCGGGATTTCCTTCAGGCTGTGCTTGTAGGCCACCCGGTCGATGAACGGAATCAGGAAGTTCGGGCCGGGCGTCATGGTGCCGTGGTACTTGCCCAGGCGCTCGCGCACCCATGCGTTCTGCTGCGGCACGAACTTGACCGACTGGCTGATGAAGATGATCGCGATGACCAGGATGATGAGAGGTACGGAGAATTCCATGGTGCGCTTCCTTTTCTGAGTTCTGTGTTCTGACTGACTAGACTTTGTCGACGACGAGCCGGGAGCCGATCATCTCGACCACGCGGTGCTCGCCGGTCGAGGGCGTATGCCCCGCGCGCTGCACCACGGTCCATTGCGCGCCGCGATAGCGCACGGTGGCGGTGCCATCGGGGTTCCATGCATCGACGAAGACGCTTTCGCCGATGTCGAGGTTCACGTCGCGGTTGGTGCCTGTCGGCGGTGCCGCCGGGCGCTTGCGCTGGATCGAATACCAGACCAGCACGGCGCCCACGCCGATCACTGCCGCCACCAGCAACTGGGTGACGATGCCGAAGCCGAGGTGCGCCGCAATCGCCGCGGCCGCGAAGCCGGCGGCCAGCAGCAGCAGGTAGACCGTGCCGGACAGCAGCTCGACCACGATGGCGGCCCCTGCTATCAGCCACCAGACGGTGGAATTCGCCATGACAACTCCTCTTTGTGCTTGTTCGATCCGCGCCATTCTGAGGCATAGCGTTTCATGCGCTTGTGTTACGTAGGGGTACTGTCTCCACGGAAATGCCCCTTGCCGCCACCGCTGGAATGTCTTGCGCCAGGCTGACCAGATTCTTCATCTGAATTCCGTACACTTCGCGCCTCGCCTTATTGCCTGTCCGGAGCCCCGCTCATGAAATTTCGCTTTCCCATCGTCATCATCGACGAGGACTTCCGTTCCGAAAACACTTCGGGCCTCGGCATTCGCGCGCTCGCGCAGGCCTTCGAAAGCGAGGGCTTCGAGGTGCTGGGCGTCACGAGCTACGGCGACCTGAGCCAGTTCGCCCAGCAGCAAAGCCGCGCCAGCGCGTTCATCCTGTCGATCGACGACGAGGAGTTCACCGTCGGCCCCGACCTCGATCCGGCCGTGCTGAACCTGCGCACCTTCATCGGCGAAGTGCGCCGCAAGAACGCGGACGTGCCGATCTACATCTACGGCGAGACCAAGACCGCGCGCCACATCCCGAACGACATCCTGCGCGAGCTGCACGGCTTCATCCACATGTTCGAGGACACGCCGGAGTTCGTGGCGCGCCACATCATCCGCGAGGCCAAGAGCTACCTGGAAGGCGTGCAGCCGCCGTTCTTCAGGGCGCTGATCGACTATGCGGAAGACGGCTCGTATTCGTGGCACTGCCCGGGCCATTCGGGCGGCGTGGCGTTCCTCAAGAGCCCCGTGGGCCGCATGTTCCACCAGTTCTTCGGCGAGAACATGCTGCGCGCCGACGTCTGCAACGCCGTGGAAGAGCTGGGCCAGTTGCTCGACCACACCGGCCCGGTGGCGGCCAGCGAGCGCAATGCGGCGCGCATCTTCAACGCCGACCATTGCTTCTTCGTGACCAACGGCACCAGCACCAGCAACAAGATGGTCTGGCACCACACGGTGGCGCCCGACGACGTGGTGGTGGTCGACCGCAACTGCCACAAGTCGATCCTGCACGCGATCATCATGACCGGCGCGATTCCGGTGTTCATGAAGCCCACGCGCAACCATTTCGGCATCATCGGCCCGATTCCCCAGAGCGAGTTCGAGCAGAGCGCGATCAAGGCCAAGATCAAGGCCAACCCGCTGCTCGCGCATGTCGATTCCGAGACGGTCAAGCCGCGCGTGATGACGCTCACCCAGTCGACCTATGACGGCGTGATCTACAACACCGAGACCATCAAGAACATGCTCGACGGCTACGTCGACACGCTGCACTTCGACGAAGCGTGGCTGCCGCACGCGGCGTTCCATCCGTTCTACGGCGCCTACCACGCGATGGGCAAGCGTCGCGTGCGCCCCAAGGATTCGCTCGTGTTCGCCACGCAATCCACGCACAAGCTGCTCGCCGGCATCAGCCAGGCCAGCCACGTGCTGGTGCAGGATTCGCAGAACCGTGCGCTCGACCGCGACCTCTTCAATGAGGCCTACCTGATGCACTCGTCGACCAGCCCGCAGTACGCGATCATCGCGAGCTGCGACGTGGCCGCCGCCATGATGGAGCCGCCCGGCGGCACCGCGCTGGTCGAGGAGAGCATTCTCGAAGCGCTCGACTTCCGCCGCGCCATGCGCAAGGTCGAGGAAGAGTTCGGCAAGGATGAGTGGTGGTTCAAGGTCTGGGGCCCCGAAAAGCTCGTCGAGGAAGGCATCGGTCGCGCCGAAGACTGGATCATGAAGGGCGAGAAGGACGGCCCGGCTTCCAAGCGCGGCAAGAACAAGAACTCGCCGCGCAACTGGCACGGCTTCGGCGACCTGGCCGACGGCTTCAACATGCTCGACCCGATCAAGTCGACCATCGTGACGCCGGGTCTGGACCTCGAAGGCAACTTCGCCGAGACCGGTATCCCCGCCAGCGTGGTGACCAAGTTCCTTGCCGAGCACGGCGTGATCGTGGAGAAGACCGGCCTGTACAGCTTCTTCATCATGTTCACCATCGGCATCACCAAGGGCCGCTGGAACACGCTGCTCACGGCGCTGCAGCAGTTCAAGGACGACTACGCGCGCAACCAGCCGATGTGGCGCATCCTGCCCGAGTTCTGCCAGCAGCACCCGGGCTACGAGCGCCTGGGCCTGCGCGACCTGTGCCAGCACATCCACCAGCTGTATGCGCGCTACGACGTGGCGCGCCTCACGACCGAGATGTACCTGAGCGACCTCACGCCGGCCATGAAGCCCAGCGACGCCTTCGCCCACATCGCGCACCGCAAGACCGAGCGCGTGGAAATCGACGAGCTCGAAGGCCGCATCACCACCAGCCTGATCACGCCGTACCCGCCGGGCATTCCGCTGCTGATTCCGGGCGAAGTGTTCAACAAGAAGATCGTCGACTACCTGCGGTTCTCGCGCGAGTTCAACACCCAGTGCCCGGGCTTCGAGACCGACATCCACGGCCTGGTGGCGCGCATCGACGAGACGGGCAAGAAGCGCTACTACGCGGATTGCGTGCGCAAGACCAGCTGACAGTGATAGATGGATAAAGAGGCGCCACCGTGGCGCCTCTTTCACGAACGCGGTGCGTCTTCGCGAATGCGCATGAAGCGCGCGAAGCGGGGCAGGCCGCTCGGGTTGACGCCGTTGTAGCGGTAGGTGACCCAGCTGCCGATGGGCGGCGGGTTTTCCCGTTCGGCATCGGTCAAGCCGGTGCCGAGTTTGAAGCGCTTGCCTTCGGGCGTCTCCACCACCAGCGCGCCGAGCCGGCCGCTGTGCTTGCCCTTGCCGGGCACGTGCTCGATCACGCGTGCTTCGGCATCGTCGAAGGGCTTGACCTTGAGCAGATCGTTGTTGCGGCCACCGAGGTAGAGCGAGCCGCCGCGATGCAGCATCAGGCCTTCGCCGCCCATCTTCACCGTCTTGTCGAGCAGGGCCTGCAGTTCTTCGTGCGTGGTCGCGCGCTCCTGCGGCACGGGCACGACCCAGGGTGCATCCGTGACCGGCAGCAGCTTGCGCAGTGCCGCCAATCGCGCGGTGAAGTTGCCGCCATGCGCCGGCAGGTCGAACACCATGAAGCGCATCTCGTGCCAGGCGACGTCGTTCGGGGTCTGGCTGCGCACGGTGGAGACCGCGTGAGAGAAGCGGCCACGGCCGGCCCACAGCTCTCCGTCCAGCGGCTGCTTCGGCAGCGGGGCGGTGAACCACGCCGGCGCCACCACCTTTTCGCCGCCACGCGTCCAGAGCTGCTTGCCGTCCCAGTAGCCGCGCACGCCATCGAATTTTTCGCTGACCCAGTAGTCGCCCAGCGACATGCCGCGACGGTAGACCTCGGCAAGCATCAGCGACGGCGCGGCGTCGCGCGCGAACGCGTCGCGCAGCAAGGTCGCGCCAAGGCCGGCCAGAAGAAGGGTGCGTCGATTCAGCATGATGATGCTACGAAATGAATAGCGAAAAACGGCCGCTGGGCGGCCGTCTCAAGCCGGTCGATTCGCAGGGTTATTCCGCCATGCCGCCGACCACATTGCTGAAGCCGCCGTCCACGTAGGTGATCTCGGCGGTCACGCCGCTGGCCAGGTCGCTCAGCAGGAAGGCGGCCACGTTGCCGACTTCCTCGATCGTCACGTTGCGCCGGATCGGCGAAGCGTCGGCCACGGCGGCCAGCATCTTGCCGAAGCCCTTGATGCCGCTGGCTGCCAGCGTCTTGATCGGGCCCGCGCTGATGCCGTTCACGCGCATGCCCTTCGGGCCGAGCGACGAAGCGGTGTAGCGCACCGAGGCTTCGAGCGAGGCCTTGGCCAGGCCCATGGTGTTGTAGTTGGGCAGCGCGCGTTCGGCGCCCAGGTAGGTCAGCGTGAGCAGGGCCGACTTGTCGTTGAGGTAGGGCAGGGCTGCCTTGGCCATGGCCGGAAAGCTGTAGGCGCTGATGTCGTGCGCGATCTTGAAGCCTTCGCGCGAGAGGCCTTCGAGGAAGTCGCCTGCGATGGCTTCGCGCGGTGCGAAGCCGATGCTGTGCACGAAGCCGTCGAAGGTGGGCCAGGTCTGGGCGAGATCGGCGAAGAGCTTGTCGATCTGCGCGTCGTCGCCCACGTCGCAGTCAAAAATCAGCTTCGAGCCAAAGTCTGCGGCATATTCGGTGATACGGTCCTTGAATCGCTCGCCGACATAACTGAAGGCGAGTTCGGCGCCCTGTTCATGACAGGCCTTGGCAATGCCATAAGCAATGGAGCGATTGCTCAACACACCGGTGATCAACAGTTTTTTGCCGGAAAGAAAGCCCATGAAGTTGCCTTGTGAAAATCTTGGGCAGAATTCTCGCATGCGAGGTTGGCTGCTCTGGATGTTGGCGTTCCTGGCGCTGCCCTCGTGGGCAGCGCACGGGTTGGGCATGGGTTACGAGCCGAAGTACCCGGCGTCGTTCACGCATTTCGACTACGTGAACCCGAACGCGCCGAAGGGCGGTGACCTGACCCTGTCGGCCCCCGGCAGCTTCGACAAGCTGAACCCCTTTACCTTGCGCGGCGTGCCCCCGGTGGGCATGGGCTACAGCGCCAATGGCTTCGTGTTCTCCGAGTACGGTCTGCTCTTCGATTCGCTGACCACGCCGAGCGAGGACGAGCCCTTCTCACAGTACGGCCTGCTGGCCGAAGACATTCAATTGGCCGCCGACCGTCTCAGTGTCACCTTCCGGCTGAATCCCAAGGCCCGGTTTTCCGACGGTTCGCCGGTGCTGGCGAAGGACGTGAAGTATTCCTTCGACACCTTGCGCAGCAAGCTGGCCGGACCGGCCTTTCGCTCGTACTGGGCCGACATCAAGGAGGCCGTGGTGGTGGGCGAGCGCACCATCCGCTTTGACTTCATGCGCCAGAACGCCGAACTGCACATGATCATTGGCGGGCTGCCGGTGTTTTCGAGCGCCTGGGGCAAGGGCAAGTCGTTCGACCAGATCGTGACCGAGCCGCCGATTGCGAGCGGGCCGTATGTCGTGGACAAGGTCGATTTCGGCAAGTTCATCTCGTACCGTCGACGACCGGACTACTGGGCCGCCGACCTTGCGGTGCGCAAGGGGATGTTCAACTACGACACGGTGTCCTACCAGTATTTCAAGGATGCGCTCGGCGAGGAAGAGTCGCTCAAGGCCGGCGCTCTCGACGCGATGGAAGAGCGCTCGATCATCGCGTGGGTTCGCCGCTACAAGGGGCGTCGCTTCGATTCCGGCGAGCTGATCAAGGAAGAGATCGAGCATCGCCGCTTCACCGGCATGCAAGGCCTGGCGCCCAACTTGCGGCAGCCCCGCTTCGCCGACATGCGCGTGCGCAAGGCCTTGGCACTGGCCTTCGACTTCGACTGGCTCAACGCACACCTGTTCTATGGGCGCCGCGGGCGCACCCAAAGCTACTTCCAGAACAGCGACGACCTCATGGCCCAGCCCGAAGTCAGTCCGGAAGAGCAGGCACTGATCGGTCAACTCAAGAACAAGCGGCGATACATCGACAACACGCAGGGCGAGCTGCCGCGTCCTGACAGCAGCGGTGACACTGCCGATGGCCTACGGCGCAACCTTGTGAAGGCACAGGAACTGCTTAAGGATGCCGGCTGGAATTACCGTGACGGCGCGCTGCGCGACAAGGCCGGCACGCCGTTCGTGATCACCATCGACATCGCTGATCGCAGCTCGGGTGTGGTGTTGGCGCCCTATGCGCGCAACCTCGGCAAGCTGGGCATCCGGTTGGAGTACCGCCTGCGGGACCCGAGCCTGTTGAAAAAGAAGCTGGACGACTTCGATTTCGATATGGCCATCAGCCTTGTGGGCGGGTCGTCGAGCCCTGGCAACGAGCTGTACGACGACTTCAGCTCGAAGTCGGCGAGCGAGAAGGGGAGCCAGAACCTGAGTGGCATCAGCGATCCGGTGGTCGACGAGATTGTCGAAGTGATCGTCAATAGCCACGACCGCGCCTCGCTCGCGGCGGCCGCGAGGCTGCTGGACCGCTACTTGCTCCACCAGCACTACATGACCCCGATGTACTACGGCAAGCAGTATTTCATTGCCCACAAACGAAAGCTGCATCGCCCGGATGCGCCCTTGCCGCAGCGTCTGCTGGCGGGATCAGCTCTGCTGACGATGTGGTGGATTGATTCGACCGCCAAGTAAAAGAAGAAGCAGATATACCGCATGGCCGCCTACCTGATCCGACGCCTCCTGCTGATCATTCCCACGCTGTTCGGCGTGCTGCTGCTCAATTTCGCCATCGTTCAATTCGTGCCCGGAGGTCCGGCCGAGCAACTGCTGTCGCAACTCACCAATAAAGAGAATCGCATCTCGGGTGGCCCTACCGGTCGCACGCTCGATGCGAAGCAGGTGGCCGAGATCAAGGCGCTCTATGGCTTCGACAAGCCTGCCCCCGAGCGCTTCTGGCAGATGCTCAAGCAATTCGCCCGCTTCGACTTGGGCAAGAGCTTCTTCCAGAGCAAGGACGTCTGGCAGCTCATCAAGGAAAAGCTACCGGTGTCAATAAGCCTGGGGTTGTGGACCTTCTTCATCAGCTATCTGATCGCGGTACCGCTGGGAGTGGCCAAGGCGGTGCGCGCGGGCTCGCGCTTTGACTTCCTCACGACGCTGCTGGTGCTCGTCGGCTATGCCATCCCCGGCTTCGTGCTGGGCGTGGCGCTGCTGGTTATCTTCGGCGGCCAATTGCAGTGGTTCCCGCTGCGCGGGCTGACGTCCCCAAACTGGGAGTCGCTGAGCTGGGGCGCTCGCATCGTCGACTACCTGTGGCACATCACTTTGCCGGTGACGGCCATGGTGCTGGGTAGCTTCGCGATCACCGCGATGCTTACCAAGAACTCTTTCCTCGAGGAGATCCGCAAGCAGTACGTGCTGACGGCGCGCGCCAAGGGTCTGGCGGAGCGGCAGGTGTTGTGGAAGCACGTGTTCCGCAACGCGCTGATCCCGATCATCACGGGATTTCCGACGGCCTTCATCGGTGCGTTTTTTTCGGGGGCACTGCTGATAGAGACGCTGTTCTCACTCGATGGGATGGGCTTGCTCAGCTACGAGAGTGTTTTGCGACGCGACTACCCGGTGTTCCTGGGCACGCTCTATCTGTTCACGCTGATCGGTCTGGTGACGAAGCTCATTTCCGATCTTTGCTATGTCTGGGTTGATCCGAGGGTGAAGTTTGACTAAAGCGCCTGCCGTGTCCGTAAGTCCCGGGCGCCGTGCCTGGCGCCGTTTCCGCCGCAATCCGCTGGGCTTCTGGAGCCTCTTGATCTTCTCGGTGCTGGTGGTGCTGAGCCTTTTCGCCGATGTGCTTTCCACCGACAAACCACTCGTAGTGCGCTACGAAGGCAAGACCTATTTCCCGGTACTGCGGGATTATTCCGAGAAGACCTTCGGCGGCGATTTCGAGACCCCGGCTGACTACCTTGATCCATTCGTCGAGCAGCGCATCACGCAGGGCGGCAACTGGGCGCTTTATGCGCCCAACCGCTACGGTCCGAGCACACTCAATTATTTTTCAAAACCTCCGAACCCTGCGGCACCCTCGCGCGAGAACCTGCTCGGCACGGACGAGCGAGGCCGCGATCTGTTGGCCCAACTGATCTACGGCTTTCGCGTGAGCGTGCTGTTTGCACTGGCGCTCACGGTGATCGGGGTGGTCGTGGGTATTGCGACCGGTGCCGTGCAGGGGTTCTTCGGCGGGAAGATCGACCTGACATTCCAGCGCCTGATCGAGATCTGGGGGGCGATGCCCGAGCTTTACCTGCTGATCATCTTCAGCGCGATCTTCACGCCTAGCGTGACGCTTTTGCTGATCCTGCTGAGCTTGTTCGGCTGGATGGGGCTGTCGGACTATGTGCGCGCCGAGTTCCTGCGCAATCGCCAGATGGACTATGTGCGCGCGGCGCGCGCACTCGGTGTGGGCAATCTGCAGATCATGTGGCGCCACATCTTGCCCAACAGCATGGTGCCCGTCGTTACTTTTTTGCCATTCCGCATGAGCGCTGCCATTCTTGCGTTGACCTCCCTCGACTTTCTCGGCCTCGGCGTGCCGCAAGGCACCCCATCGCTCGGCGAACTGCTGAGCCAGGGCAAGGGCAACATCGACGCCTGGTGGATCTCGCTGTCCACCTTCGCCGTGCTGGTCGTCACGCTGATGCTGCTGACTTTCATGGGCGACGCGCTGCGCGATGCGCTCGACCCGCGGAAGGCAGACAAGTAATGATGAGCGACAAGAAAAACCAGCCCCTGCTCGACGTGAAGGGCCTGCGCGTCGCATTCAGCGGCAAGGAGGTGGTGCACGGCATCGACTTCCAGATCGCCGCTGGCGAAAAGCTCGCGCTGGTCGGTGAGTCGGGTTCGGGCAAGACCGTCACGGCGCTGTCGTTGCTGCGCCTGGTGCAGAACGCCGACCTCACCGGTGTTGCGAGGCTTTTCGGCCCGGAACGGACGCAGGACGTACGCGACCTGCTATCGATTCCAGAGCGGGAGCTGCGCGGCATTCGAGGCAAGGAGATCGCGATGATCTTCCAGGAGCCGATGACCGCGCTCAATGCGCTCTACAGCGTCGGCGACCAGATATCCGAGGTGCTGGAGCTGCATGAAGGGCTGTCGGCGCGTGCCGCGCAGGCGGCGGCCGTCCAGTTGCTGGCCGACACCGGCATTCCCGAGCCCGAGCGGCGGGCGAGGGCGTTTCCGCACCAGCTCTCGGGTGGGCAGCGGCAGCGCGCAATGATCGCGATGGCGCTTGCCTGCAAGCCGCGCCTGCTGCTGGCCGACGAGCCGACCACGGCGCTCGATGTCACGGTGCGTGCGCAAATCCTTGAGTTGCTGGCCGACCTGCAGCGCAAGTACGGCATGGCCGTGTTGCTGATCACGCACGACCTGAACCTGGTGCGCCGCTTCGCCGACCGCGTGGTGGTCATGGAGAACGGCCATGTGGTCGAGCACGGCGCGGTGGCGCCCGTGTTCGACGCGCCGCAACATCCCTACACCCGCAAGCTGATCGACAGCCATCCGCAGCGCGATGTGGCCGCCGTGGCGGCGCGGGCCGATGCAATGCCGGTGCTCGAAGCCAGGGCGCTTCGGGTGATCTATCCGGTGCCGCGCCCAGGCTTTGCCGGCTGGTTTCGCAAAGGCGAATTCGTCGCGGTGCAGGGCGCGGACTTCCGCATCGTGCCCGGCGAAACGCTCGGCGTGGTCGGTGAATCGGGGTCGGGCAAATCCACGCTCGCGCTTGCTGCGCTGGGGCTCTTGAAGCACAAGGGCACGCTGACAGTCGATGGCAAGGGCTGGGCTGTCGATCGTGCGTCCGACCTGGGCCTGCGCCGTGTGATGCAGGTGGTGTTCCAGGACCCGTTTTCCTCGTTGTCGCCGCGCATGACGGTGGAGCAGATCGTGGGCGAGGGGCTGCGCGTGCATGCACCCAAGCTCAACACCGAGGCGCGCCGCGCTCGTGCGCTTACGGCGCTGGCCGATGTGGGGTTGACCGAGGCGCAATTTCCTTCACTGCTCGACCGCTATCCGCATGAGTTCTCGGGTGGGCAGCGCCAGCGGCTGGCGATTGCCCGTGCGCTGATCGTCGATCCGCAACTGCTGGTGCTCGACGAGCCCACGAGCGCGCTCGACGTGACGATCCAGAAGCAGGTGCTGAGCCTGCTGCAGCGCCTGCAGCGGGAGCGGGGGCTGAGCTATTTGCTGATCACGCATGACGTCGAGGTGATCCGGGCGATGGCGCACCAGGTCATCGTGATGAAGGACGGGGCCATTCTTGAAACCGGGCCGGTCGAGCGCGTGCTTGACGCGCCAGAGCATCCCTATACAAAAAAGCTGGTGGCCGCCGCGCTGCTGGAATAAACGGAGACTGCAAGAAATGTCGGAAATCGGACGCGACCGGCGTGGAGCCTGGCGCGCGGCACTGGCCTGCATGGTCACCCTGGCGGTGGCGATGGGCCTGGGGCGCTTTGCCTTCACGCCCATGCTGCCCATCATGCTGCACGAGGGAAAGCTGGAACTGGCGGCCGGCGGCGTGCTGGCGTCGCTCAACTACCTGGGTTACTTCTTCGGGGCCGTCAGTTGCGCGGCCATCGGGATCAAGGCGTCGACCATGGTGCGCGGCGGGCTGGTCGCCACGGCGGCGCTGCTGCTCAGCATGGGGCTGCTGCACAGCTTCATCGGATGGGGTGTCCTGCGCACGGCGGCGGGCGTGATGAGCGCCTGGGTCTTCGTCTTCGCTTCGGGCTGGGGCATGCGGCGGCTGGCCGAAACCAATGCACCGACGCTGGCGGGGGTGATCTACACGGGGCCGGGCATCGGGATCGCGATGACCGGATTGCTCGGTGGCGCCCTGGGGCGCTGGGGTTCGGAAGCCGGGTGGATCGGCCTCGGCCTTCTGGCGATCGTGCTGATCGCCACGATCTGGCGGGTGTTCGACGACCGCGAAATGCCTGCGGTCGGCAATGGCGGTGCGCCGGCGCCTGCCGCAGCAGTCGGTGTTGCGGGTTCGGCATCGGCCCGCAGCGACGCGATCTGGCTGGTGGCGCTCTACGGCCTGGCCGGCTTCGGCTACATCATCACCGCGACCTTTCTGCCCGTGATCGCCCGGCAAGCGCTGCCAGGTTCGTCGTGGCCCGATTTCTTCTGGCCCCTGTTCGGGCTGGCCATCATTCCGGGCGCCCTGATCGGCGCGCGCGCGCCGACCCATTGGGACAACCGACTGCTGCTGGCCGTGGCCTATGCGCTGCAGGCGCTTGGCGTGGTGCTGTCGGTGGCCTGGCCGACCATCGGCGGTTTTGCGCTCGGCAGCCTGCTGCTCGGCATGCCGTTCACTGCCATCACGCTTTTTGCGATGCGGGAGGCGCGCCGCCTGCGGGGCAATGCCGCCGCCGGGCTGATCGGCTATGCCACGGCGTCCTATGGGGTGGGGCAGATCATCGGCCCGTTGTTTGCCGCACCGTTGGCGCAGCGGACCGGCTCTTTCGAGCTGCCATTGCTGGTTGCCGCCGCCGCCTTGGCCCTCGGTGCGGTGCTGTTTGCGGTGGTTTGGTCCAAATCTCGTGCGCCCGTGGCTGCTTGAGTGCGAATGCCCCTTCATTTATCACACGAATAGCATATAATTCGAGGCTCACGACCAAACGGGCGGGTACCAACCGCCCGTTTTTTTTGGTCTATTCATTCTTGAGCATTCATTGAGATTGTTGGGATTCGGGCATCCGTGGCGGGCGGATGAAACGAATTCGGCATTTAAAAGGCACTTTCAAACACGTGGCATTGCAGCAAATAGTTGAACAAACCGTGGCCGGTCTTGGCTACGACCTGGTCGAGATCGAACGCTCGGCCGGGGGATTGCTGCGCGTGACGATTGATTTGCCGTGGACGGCCCCCACCTCCGAAGACGTGGCTGCCGGCGTGCCGGAACCCTTCGTGACGGTGGAAGACTGCGAAAAAGTCACGCGCCAATTGCAGTTCGCGCTGGAAGTCGACGGTGTCGAATACAAACGGCTCGAGGTTTCCTCGCCCGGTATCGACCGTCCGCTGCGCAACGAACAGGATTTCGAGCGTTTCGTGGGTGCGGTGATCGACCTCACGCTCAAGGCGCCCATGGGTGCAGCGGCTGCAGGCCAGGTCTCGGCCGCCCGCAAGAAATTTCGCGGCACGCTCGAGCGTGCTGAAAAGGCAGAAGGGGTTGCAGCGGATGCAGCTCCGGTTTGGCAAATCGTGTGGAGCGACGAGCCCAAGACCAAGCCAGGTCAAAAAGTGAGCAAGAAACGCGCGCCTGCACCGTTGCATGCGCTGGGCTTCGTGCTGGGCGAGCTGCGCGATGCGCGGCTTGCGCCCATTGTGGATTTCAAGGGCCGCAAGGCCAAAACCCAACCGGGTTTTTCGGATATTGACGACGGAACGAATGTTCCGGACTGAACAGAGGAGTGGTGGCATGAATCGCGAAATGTTGATGTTGGTGGATGCGATCTCGCGCGAGAAGAACGTCGAGCGTGACGTCGTCTTCGGCGCGGTCGAGTCCGCACTGGCGCAAGCCACCAAGAAGCTCCATCAGGGTGACGTGGACATCCGCGTCTCGGTCGATCGCGACAGCGGCGACTACGAAACCTTCCGCCGCTGGCACGTCGTTCCCGATGAGGCCGGCCTGCAGTTGCCCGACCAGGAAATCCTCCTGTTCGAAGCCAAGGAAGAAATGTCGGACATCGAAGTCGGCGAGTACATCGAGGAATCGGTGGACTCGGTGCCGATCGGCCGCATCGGCGCCATGGCTGCCAAGCAGGTCATCCTGCAGAAGATCCGCGACGCCGAGCGCGAGATGCTGCTCAACGACTTCATGTCGCGCGGCGACAAGATTTTCGTGGGCACCGTCAAGCGCCTGGACAAGGGCGACATCATCGTCGAGGCCGGCCGCGTCGAAGGCCGTCTGCGCCGCAGCGAAATGATCGCCAAGGAAAACCTGCGCAATGGCGACCGTGTGCGCGCCATGATCATGGAAGTCGACCTGACGCTGCGCGGCGCGCCGATCATCCTGTCGCGCTCGGCGCCCGAGTTCATGATCGAGCTGTTCCGCCAGGAAGTGCCGGAAATCGAACAAGGTCTGCTCGAAATCAAGAGCTGCGCCCGTGACCCGGGTTCGCGCGCCAAGATCGCCGTGCTCTCGCATGACAAGCGTGTCGATCCGATCGGCACCTGTGTCGGCGTGCGTGGCACCCGCGTCAATGCCGTGACCAACGAACTCGCCGGTGAGCGCGTCGACATCGTGCTGTGGAGCGAAGACCCGGCCCAATTCGTGATCGGTGCCCTGGCTCCGGCCAACGTGTCGTCGATCGTCGTCGATGAAGAAAAGCACGCCATGGACGTGGTGGTCGACGAGGAAAACCTCGCCATCGCCATCGGCCGCGGCGGCCAGAATGTGCGCCTGGCTTCCGACCTCACCGGTTGGAAGATCAACATCATGGATGCCAACGAGTCTGCGCAAAAGCAGGCCGTCGAGACCGATGCCAGCCGCAAGCTCTTCATGGAAAAGCTCGATGTCGACGAGGAAATCGCCGACATCCTGATCGCCGAAGGTTTCAACAGCCTCGAGGAAGTGGCCTATGTGCCGATCTCCGAATTGCTCGAAATCGAAAGCTTCGACGAAGACACGATCAACGAGCTGCGCACGCGAGCCAAGGACGCGCTGCTCACCATGGAAATCGCCAAGGAAGAGGGTGTCGAGGTGCAGCCGCAGGTGTCTCAGGACCTGCATGACCTCGAGGGCCTGGACCCCGAGCTGATTCCCAAGCTGGTCGAGGCGGGTGTGAACACCCGTGACGACCTCGCCGACCTCGCGGTCGATGAACTCACCGAGATCACCGGCCACAGCGCCGATGACGCCAAAGCCCTCATCTTGAAAGCCCGCGAACATTGGTTCGCCGGCCAAGAGTGACGGTCATGGAGGCACGAAACCAATATGTCCAGTACCACTGTCGCCGAGTTCGCGAACGAGCTCAAGAAGACTCCCGAAACCTTGCTTGACCAGCTCAAGAGCGCAGGCGTGCCCAAAGCGGCCGCCACCGATGCGCTCACGGAGGCGGACAAGCAGCGCTTGCTCGGCCACCTCAAAGCCAGCCATGGCACCGTCGAGCCCGAGCGCAAGAAGATCACGTTGACCAAAAAGTCGACCAGCGAGATCAAGCAGGCCGACGCCACCGGCCGCGCCCGCACCATCCAGGTCGAGGTGCGCAAGAAGCGCACCTTCATCCAGCGCGATGAAGGCCACCCGGCCACGCCCGAACACGCACAGCAATCCGCCGAAGCTCCGGCAGCCGCACCGGCCGCTCCCCAGGTCGACGAGGCTGAACTGGCCCGCCGCGAGGAAGAAGCGCGCCGCCAGGCCGAGCTGATTCGCCGCCAGGAAGAAGAACTGGTCGAAAAGCGCCGTCTGCGTGAAGAAGCCGAAGCCCGCGAACGCGAGCAGGCCGAAAAGGCCGAGCGCGCCGAACAGGCCGAGCAGGAAGCCGCACGCGTCGCCGCCGAAAAGAAGGCTGCCGCTGTCGCCGCTGCTGCAACCGTAGCGGCCAAGGACACGCCTGCCAAGCCGGTCGCCACCCCTGTTCCCGCAGTGACGGCCGCAGCCGCTGCCGCCGAACAGCAGGCCGCCGACACCAAGCTCGCAGCCCAGACCGCCGCGACGCAAGCCAAGGAAGACGCGAAGGCCAAGGCCGCCGCCGAATCGAAGGCCCGCGCCGACGAGGAAGCCGCGCGCGCCAAGGATCTCGACGAGCGTCGCCGCAAGGCCCTCGCCGAAGCCGAAGCAATTCGCGCCATGATGAACGCACCGGCCCGCGTGCTGGTGCCGCACAAGGCGCCCGAGAAGCCGCAGCCTGAAAAGGCCGCGGTCAAGGGCACGCTGCACAAGCCGGCCACTCCCCCGGCCCGCCCCGGCGCGACTGCTGCGCCTGGCGCGCCCGCAGCACCTGGTGCCGCTGGTGCTGGCAAGGAAGTCAAGTCCGCAAAGCTCTCGTCGAGCTGGGCTGGCGATCCTGCCAAGAAGAAGGAAATCAAGACCCGCGGCGATGCCAGCGGTGGTGTCGGTCGCGGCAATTGGCGCGGAGGCCCGCGTGGCCGTCGTGGCAACGACCGTGGCGGTCATGACGAGCAGCACGCACCGGCCGCACCGGTCGAGGCACGCGTGCTCGAAGTGCACGTGCCTGAAACCATCACCGTGGCCGAACTGGCGCACAAGATGGCCGTCAAGGCGCAGGAAGTCATCAAGCAGCTCATGAAGCTCGGCATGATGGCAACCATCAACCAGTCGCTCGACCAGGACACCGCGATGATCATCGTGGAGGACATGGGTCACAACGCGGTGGTTGCCGCGCTGGACGATCCGGAAGCCTTCACCGACGAGGACGTGTCGGCGCAAACCGCCGAAGCACTGCCGCGCGCACCTGTCGTGACCGTCATGGGTCACGTCGACCACGGCAAGACCTCGCTGCTCGACTACATCCGCCGCGCCAAGGTCGCAGCGGGCGAAGCCGGCGGCATCACGCAGCACATCGGCGCGTACCACGTGCAGACCGAACGCGGCATGGTGTCGTTCCTGGACACCCCGGGTCACGAGGCCTTCACGGCCATGCGTGCCCGCGGTGCACAGGCCACCGACATCGTGATCCTGGTGGTGGCGGCCGACGACGGCGTCATGCCCCAGACCAAGGAAGCCATCAAGCACGCGAAAGCGGCCGGTGTGCCGATCGTGGTTGCCATCAACAAGGTGGACAAGCCCGACGCCAACCTGGACCGCGTGAAGCAGGAACTGGTGGCCGAAGAGGTCGTGCCCGAAGAGTACGGCGGCGATGTGCCGTTCGTGCCGGTGTCGGCCAAGACCGGCCAGGGCATCGACGACCTGCTCGAACAGGTGCTGCTGCAAGCCGAAGTGCTGGAACTCAAGGCGCCGGTGGATGCCGCCGCCAAGGGTCTGGTCATCGAAGCCCAGCTCGACAAGGGCCGCGGCCCGGTGGCAACGGTGCTGATTCAATCCGGCACGCTCAAGACCGGCGACGTGGTGCTGGCGGGTTCGACCTATGGCCGCGTGCGCGCCATGCTGGACGAGAACGGCAAGACCATCAAGGCCGCGGGTCCGTCGATCCCGGTCGAGATCCAGGGCCTGACCGAAGTGCCGCAAGCGGGCGACGAGTTCATGGTGATGAGCGACGAGCGCCGTGCGCGCGAAATCGCCACCTACCGTGCCGGCAAGTTCCGCAACACGAAGCTGGCGAAGGCCCAGGCCGCGAACCTGCAGAACATGTTCACCGACCTCTCGGCCGGCGAAGTGCAGACGCTGCGGATCATCATCAAGGCCGACGTGCAGGGCTCGCAGGAAGCGCTGGCCCAGTCGCTGCTCAAGCTGGCGACCGAAGAAGTCAAGGTGCAGATCGTGTACGCCGGTGTCGGCGGCATCAGCGAAAGCGACATCAACCTCGCCATCGCCTCCAAGGCGGTCGTGATCGGTTTCAACGTGCGTGCCGATGCCGGTGCGCGCAAGCTGGCCGAAAACAACGGCGTGCAACTGAACTACTACAGCATCATTTACGACGCTGTGGACGAGATCAAGGTTGCGATGTCGGGCATGCTGGCACCGGAACGCCGCGAAGAGATCATCGGCTCGGCCGAGATCCGCACGGTGTTCGTGGCCTCGAAGATCGGCACCGTGGCTGGCTCGTACGTCACTTCGGGCTCGGTCAACCGCAGCGCGCATTTCCGCCTGCTGCGCGACAACGTGGTGATCTACACCGGCGAAATCGATTCGATCAAGCGCATGAAGGACGATGTCCGCGAAGTCCGCGAAGGTTTTGAGTGCGGTATCAAGCTCAAGAACTACAACGACATCAAAGAAGGCGATCAGCTCGAATTCTTCGAAATCAAGGAAATCGCCCGGACGCTGTAAGCGTTCGATGCGAAAGAGTCCATGCCGAAAAGAAAAGCCGCCGCCCCCAACCGCGCGTTCAAGGTTGCCGACCAGATCCAGCGGGATCTGACGGAGCTGATCGCGCGCGAGTTGAAGGACCCGCGCGTGGGCATGGTCACGATCCAGGCGGTCGAAGTCACGCCCGACTATGCGCACGCGAAGGTCTTCTTCAGCGTGCTCACGGGCGACGTGGCGGAGACCACCGAAGCGCTCAACCAGGCCGCCGGCTTCCTGCGCAACGGCCTGTTCAAGCGCCTTCATATCCACACCGTGCCCACGCTGCACTTCATGTTCGACCGCACCACCGAGCGTGCGGCCGACATGAACGCGCTCATTGCGCAAGCCGTCGCTTCGCGTTCGAAAGACGACTAGCCATGAATGCGCCACGCACAAGGGTGCAGCGGCGCCCTGTGCATGGGGTGTTGTTGCTCGACAAGCCGCTGGGACTCTCCAGCAACCAGGCCTTGCAAAAGGCCAAGTGGTTGCTGCGCGCCGAAAAGGCGGGCCATACCGGCACGCTCGATCCGCTCGCCACGGGGGTTCTGCCGCTTTGCTTTGGCGCGGCCACCAAATTCAGCCAGTTGCATCTGGACGCCGACAAGACCTATGAGGCCACGGCCCGTCTGGGTGTCAAGACCGCGACCGGCGATGCCGAAGGCGACGTGATCGCCGAGCGGCCAGTCGATGTCACGCCACAAGACCTGGCGCGTGTGCAGGCGCAGTTCACCGGCCCGATCCGGCAGGTGCCTCCGATGCACAGCGCGCTCAAGAAGGACGGCAAGGCGCTGTACGAGTACGCCCGCGAAGGCATCGAAGTCGAGCGGGCGCCGCGCGACGTCGTCATCTACAAGCTGGACCTGACCGAGCTGGCCGGGTCGGCCGCACCGCAACAAGGGCAGCGCGCCATCAGGATCGCTGCGACCGTGAGCAAGGGCACCTACATCCGCACCCTTGGTGAAGACATCGGAGAGGCACTCGGCTGCGGTGCGCACCTGACGTCACTGCGCCGCACGGCAACCGGCGACTTCGGCCAAGCGCAATGCATCACGCTCGAAGCGCTCGAAGCCATGGACGAAGACGAGCGCCTGGCGCAGCTCCTGCCAGCGCAGGCGCTGGTGGACGGCCACAGCCGCGTCACGCTCGGCGCGGAAGATGCGGCTCGCTTTCTCTCGGGCCTGCGCCGTCGCGGCGGCTGGGCCGACGCGACAGAGGTGGCCGTGTTCGGCAGCGAACCGCATGCCTTCCTTGGCACGGCCCACGTGGTGGCCGGCGAACTGATCCCGGGGCGCTTGCTGAACCCCATCGAAATTCAGCAAATTCTTTTGAACGCACAACAGACCGAAGCGACACCATGAGTACCAAGCAAATCCGCAATATCGCCATCATTGCCCACGTGGACCATGGCAAGACCACCATGGTCGACCAACTGCTGCGCCAGTCGGGCACCTTCGCCGATCACGAGAAAGTGGTCGACACGGTGATGGACAACAACGCGATCGAAAAAGAACGCGGCATCACCATCCTGGCCAAGAACTGCGCCGTGACCTGGGAAGGCACGCACATCAACATCGTCGACACCCCGGGCCACGCGGACTTCGGCGGTGAAGTGGAACGCGCGCTGTCGATGGTCGACGGCGTGGTGCTGCTGATCGACGCCCAGGAAGGCCCGATGCCGCAGACGCGCTTCGTGACCAAGAAGGCACTGGCCCTGGGCCTGAAGCCGATCCTGGTGGTGAACAAGGTCGACAAGCCCGGTGCGAACCCCGACAAGGTGGTCAACGCCGCCTTCGACCTGTTCGACAAGCTCGGTGCCACCGACGAACAGCTCGACTTCCCCGTGGTGTACGCCTCGGGCATCAACGGCTGGTCGTCGATGGAAGAGGGCGCTGCCGGTGAACAGTGGGGCCCCGACATGTCGGCCCTGTTCAACACCATCCTGAAGCACGTGCCTTCGCAAAAGGGTGACCCGGCGGCACCGCTGCAGCTGCAGATCTCCGCCCTCGACTTCTCGACCTTCGTCGGCCGGATCGGCGTGGGCCGCATCAGCCAGGGCACGCTGCGTCCGATGACGGACGTGGTCGTGATGGAAGGCCCGGACGGCAAGGCCATCAAGGGCCGCGTCAACCAGGTGCTGACCTTCCAGGGCTTGGACCGCGTGCAGTCGACCGAAGCCGGCCCCGGCGAGATCGTGCTGATCAACGGCATCACCGACATCGGCATCGGCGTCACCGTGACCGACCCGGCCAACCCGGCGCCGCTGCCGATGCTCAAGGTCGACGAACCGACCCTGACCATGAACTTCTGCGTGAACACCAGCCCGCTGGCCGGTCGCGAAGGCAAGTTCGTCACCAGCCGCCAGATCTGGGACCGCCTGCAAAAGGAACTGCAGCACAACGTCGCGCTGCGCGTGAACGAGACCGACGAAGAAGGCATCTTCGAAGTGATGGGCCGCGGCGAACTGCACCTGACCATCCTGCTGGAAAACATGCGTCGCGAAGGCTATGAGATGGCCGTGTCGAAGCCGCGCGTGGTGTTCCGCACCGTCAACGGCGAAAAGCACGAGCCCATCGAACTGGTGACGGCCGACATCGAAGACCAGCACCAGGGCGGCGTGATGCAGGCACTGGGCGAGCGCAAGGGCGAGCTGGTCAACATGGAGCCGGACGGCCGTGGCCGCGTGCGCCTCGAATACCGCATTCCGGCGCGTGGCCTGATCGGTTTCACCAACGAATTCCTGAACCTGACGCGCGGCTCTGGCCTCATCAGCAACATCTTCGACAGCTACGAGCCGCACAAGGGCGACATCGGCAGCCGCAAGAACGGCGTGCTGATCTCCATGGACGACGGTGAAATCTTCACCTACGCCCTGGGCAAGCTGGACGACCGCGGCCGCATGTTCGTGCGCGCCAACGACCCGGTGTACGAAGGCATGATCGTCGGCATCCACAGCCGCGACAACGACCTGGTGGTGAACGCCACGCGTACGAAGCAGCTCACCAACTTCCGTGTTTCGGGCAAGGAAGATGCGATCAAGATCACGCCCCCGATCGAACTCACGCTCGAATACGGCGTGGAATTCATCGAGGACGACGAGCTGGTCGAAATCACGCCGAAGAGCGTTCGCCTGCGCAAGCGCTTCCTGAAGGAACACGAGCGCAAGCGCGCCGGCCGCGACACGTCGCAAGGCTGATCGGCTTCTTCGATCGGCCATGCGCCTGACGCACGGCGGCGCCGTTTGGCTGATGGTCGTCGTGACCCTGATGTGGGGCACGGCGGGCGTCGTCACACGGCACCTGGCGCAGGCGCAGAGTTTCGAGATCACCTTCTGGCGCAGCTTCTTCACGATGCTGTCGCTGCTGGTGATCTTGCCGCTTTGGCGGGGACGGGCGGTGTTCTCTCAACTGCGCAGCGGCGGGCGCGAGCTCTGGATTTCAGGCGTCTGCTGGGCCGTGATGTTCACGGCCTTCATGGTCGCGCTCACGATGGCTTCCACGGCCAGCGTGCTGGTCACGATGTCGCTGGGCCCGCTGCTCACTGCGCTCGCGGCCCGTTTCTTCATTGGGCACAAGCTGCCCGCGCGCACCTGGCTGGCGATCGTGGTCGCCGGCCTGGGCATCGGCTGGATGTACGGCTCGCAGCTTTTGAATGGCGGCGGTGCCTCCGTGATCGGGACGCTGCTTGCACTGTGCGTGCCGCTGGCCGGTGCTGCCAACTGGACCGTGGTTCAGCATGCCCAGGCGAAGGGGCATGACATCGACCTGGTGCCTGCGGTGCTGATCGGTGCGGTGCTTACCGCGCTGTTCACGCTGCCGTTCGCATGGCCGTTCCGCGCGAGCGCGCATGACCTCGGCCTGCTGGCCTTTCTCGGCGTGTTCCAGCTCGCCATTCCCTGTGTTCTCTCGGTTCTCTGTGCCCAGGTGCTGAAGGCGCCCGAGGTCGCATTGCTGGCCTTGCTCGAAGTCATCTTCGGCATCGCGCTGGCCTGGATCGGTGCGGGCGAGGAGCCTGCGGCCAGCGTGCTGACCGGCGGCGCACTGGTCATCGGTGCGCTGGTGTTCAACGAACTGCTCGCACTGCGCGGCCGGCGAACCACGGTCGCCGACACGGCGCTGCCGGGCGCGCACTGAGCGAAGCGCTTCGGCGCGGCGCTAACGCGATGCAGGAGCCGGCGGCGGAAGGGGCCGCGTCTCCGGCATGGCGGCGTCCATGACGCCCAGGCTGGTCATCCGCGCCTCGACCACCTTGCGCATGAAGGTCTGTGCGAAGTCATCGCTCATGCGCCAGCCGCCGTTGTCCCGCACGAAAGTGAATTCTCCGGTGACCGGGATCGAGTTGTCGCCGCTGCCGGACAGGGCGCCCAGCAGGCGGTCGTTGTATTCGATGACCAGCGGGCAGACGTGGCCCGCGCCGCCTTCGAGTGCCTTGCAAGGGCCGGTCAGTTCGATCTCGGCAATCTCGCGTGAACGATCGGGGTCGCGCGTCAGCAGGCCGGAGTCAGCGCGCTGGCGCATGCGCTCCCTGGCCGGGGACGAACGCATGCTCAGCGGGGCCGCGCCTTCGCGAAACGCCTTTTCCATCGCCTCGCGGCCGATCGGCTCGGCGTTGTAGAGCGGCTTGCCATCGGCATCGAGATGCCCGAAACGGGCTTCGACGATGGCGACATCCGCGCCCCGCACCACCATCTCGTCGCCTTTCGGCGATGACGGACCGATGGTGTAGGCCATCGACTCGGTGCTGTCGCCTTGCTTCATGAGCGCGATGCAACCGCGCACGCGCTCCGGCTTGCGGTAGCCGACCTCGCGCATGCTGCTGACCGAGGGCGTCTGGATGGAAGAACGGCTGCTGGGGTCGAGGTTGCGCATGCGCACGTCCATGGCTGCGCGAACCATCAGGCTGTTCAAGGTCTTGCGCGTGGAGCTGGCGTCGCAGGCGGGCACGCTGGCCGGCGCGAAGATGTACCAGCCGAGCCCGCCCGCCACCACCAGCGTGCTCAGGATGAACTTCCATGCGCCAACCCGCCGGGTGCGTTGCGCCTGGCTCTTCCAGGCGCGAACGGCCTGCTCGTCGGCGTCGATGAGGACTTGCGCTTCGGCAACGATGCGCTGGCGCTCGGCGGTCATTGCGAAGGCCGGCTCAGCAGCGACCTGGGCGCGGGTGGCGTCGAAGCGTTCTTTTTCGAGAAGCCCCTCGGTCACCAGCCAGGCCAGCGCGATGGCGGGCGCCGCCGGCACGCTGCCCACGATGGGCGTTTGCTGCAACGCCTCGTCGCGCATCCCGGCGTCGATGAGACCGTCTCTGTAGAGCGATTCGACGGCTTCGTGCGTGATGCCACGCCCGGCCAGTTCGACCAGATCGTCGGCGTCGAAGGCCGTGCTTTCCGCGTCGCCCAGATTGGGGGCAGGGGGCGTGACGGCTTCGAGCTTTTCGAGCGCTGCATCCTGCTGCTCTTCGGTGACCAAGCCCCGCACGCGCATCCAGGCCAGCGCATGGGCCGGGCCCGGAAGCGGGGGCAGGGTGGCGGTCTCGGGATGGGCCAGCACGGCATCGTGCTGCGCGTCGGTGATGAGGCTCTGCGTCAACAGGGCCAGGAACGCATCCGGATTGGCGTCAGAAGTCATTCGGGGATTCTGCCGTGGGCGGCAGCGGCCTCCGTGCCAGGAAAAGCGGACAAAAAAACGCCGGCAGATGCCGGCGCTTCTTTTGAGATCCTCAGCAGGGGATCAGGGGCGGGCGACCTTCCAGGCGCCGTTGGCCACGCCGTCACCGGTCTTGTCGCCAGCCTTGGCGTCCTTGGCCCAGTAGTACAGCGGCCAGCCCTTGTAGGCCCACTGGCGCTTGCCATCTTCGCGAATGATGATGGTGTAGCCGCCCATGGGCTTGGCGGTGTCGGCCACGCCGAGCGCGGGCCAGTTGGCGGCGCACTGCGCGTTGCAGGCGGAGGTGCCGGCGCCGGCCGTGTCCTTGGCGAAGGTGTAGAGCGTCATGCCGTTCGGTCCGACCAGCACGCCGTCGGCGGTGCGGGTGGGCGCGTCGGGAGCGCTGGCGGTCTTGTTGGACATGCCGCCGCAGCCGGCGAGCAGGGCCGCCGCGAGGATCGAGGCGCTGAGCAATTTCATGCAGTTTCTCCTTCAGTTGAAAAATCGCGAAAACAAGCCAGGTGATTGCGCGAGCCGGCAGTTTATGCGGTTGCTAAGACAAATCGCGGTAGGCCAGCGTCGCCAGTTTGAGCAAAACTTCTCGCGGCAGCTTGCCCGCGAGAGCGTAGCCGAAGCCCTGGTCGACCCAGTAGAAGCTGGGCACGGGGCCTTCGGAGGCGAAGCGGAAGGCCGTCTCGCGCGATGCGGTGGCATCCGCGGCGCGGGCGTCGAGGGTGCCGATGTACAGCGTCACGCGCTCGCCGCTGGCGTTCTCGAACATGAACTGGGCGCGCGCGCCGGTTTCTCCGGGCAGCAGGCGTCCGCCAACCAGGGTGTAGCCCTGGGTCGACAGGTCGGGCACCTTGAGCGGCCTGTCGAGGCGCCTGGAGAGCCACTGCACCAGATGCTGCTGCTCGGTGGCGGCCACCTCGACGGGGTGGCGTTTCTCGGGGGCATAGACGGCGTGCGCGACGGATGCGTCGTGCACGAACTCGCGCACGGCGGGGGCACGTGCCAACTGGGCGCCGGCATGCGAGGCGCCGGACCACTGGACATTGCCGAGCCAGCCGGCGGCAAAGGCGACCAGCAGGCCGGCCGCCATGCCGCCCCAGCGCAGCCAGGCGCCGCGCCGGGTGTGCCGAGGCAACTGGCGGTCGAGCGCGCTCATCAGGGCGGGGGGAATGGGTTCGTCGAGCAATTCGCCGTGCAGCCGCCGCAAGGCATCGCGCTGCGTGTGCCACGCCGCCACCTTGGCGGCCACTGCCGGATCGCGCGCCAGCGCCTCTTCGACCGCGCCGTGGCGATCGGGGGCCAACTGGCCATCGACCCAGGCGTGCAGCTCGTCGTCGTTAGGGGGCGGGGCGGGGCGGTTCATGGTGGTGCGGCGGCGGTTGTCATTTGAGGCGGCGCAGGCCGGGGCGAACGGGCGCGGACGCGCCATCCATCAGCTCCTGCAACCGGACGCGGGCTCGCGAGAGGCGCGACATCACGGTGCCGGCCGGAATGCCCAGCACCTTGGCCACCTCGGCATACGACAGGTCTTCGAGCGTGACGAGGAGCAGCACGGCGCGCTGCTCCTCGGGAAGCTGCATCAGGCAGCGCTGCAGGTCGATGCCCGTGCCCTGGTCGCGGCCCGGATCGACGCCGCCGTGCAGCTCGTGCGGCACGTCGTCGAGCGACACCACGCTGTGCGGCGGCGGCGTGCGCCGCACCTGGCTCGCGAAGATGTTGTGCATGACGGTGAAGAGCCACGCGCGCAGGTCGCTGCCCACCACCCAGAGCCGCCACTTGCTGCAGGCGCGTTCGAGCGTGTCCTGCACCAGGTCGTCGGCCGCCCACGCGTTGCCCGTGAGCGCCCGCGCATAGCGGCGCAGGCTCGGGATGTGCTCGACCAGCAGGCGTGCGTCCATGGGCGGGCGGGGTGGGTGCGAAAGATCGGCCGATCAGGGCTTGGCGGTTTTCCAGGTGCCGTTGACGCCGTCGCCGGTCTTGTCGCCCGGCTTGCTGTCCTTGGCCCAGTAGTAGAGCGGCCAGCCCTTGGCGGCCCATTGCTTCTTGCCGTCGTCGCGCGTGACGACGGTGAAGTCGCCGGCAGGCTTGTCGCTGTCGGCGGCCATGAAGGGCGGCCAGTTGGTCGCGCAGCCTCCGTTGCAGACCGACTTGCCGTTGCCGGCCGTGTCCTTGTCGAAGGTGTAGAGCGTCATGCCGTTCGGGCCGACCAGTGCGCCGTCAGCCGGCTTGGGCTGGGCGATTGCCGGGAGGGCGAGAACGCCGCCCAGCAGGAGGGTGGCGAGGCCGAGGGAAGAGGCGCGAAAAGGCGACATGGAAAGACTCCTGTGTGGGTGTTGGCATCGGCGATCCGATGACAACTGCACAAACGCCCGCAGCCGGCCTTTTATTCCATGGCCTGCAAAAAAAGATCTAGCGGTTGCGGCTCTTCATCGCGCGTTCGACCTCGCGCTTGCCTTCGCGGTCCTTGATGGTGTCGCGCTTGTCGTGCTCGGCCTTGCCCTTGGCCAGGGCGATGTCGCATTTGACCTTGCCGGCCTTCCAGTGCAGGTTGAGCGGCACCAGCGTGTAGCCTTTTTGCTCGACCTTGCCGACCAGCCGCTTGATCTCTTCCTTGTGCAGCAGCAGCTTCTTGGTGCGGATCGAATCGGGACTGACGTGGGTCGACGCGCTCTTGAGCGGGTTGATCTGCAAGCCCACGACGTACAGCTCGCCGTCGCGGATCACCACGTAGCCGTCGGTGAGCTGCACCTTGCCTTCGCGCAGGGACTTGACCTCCCAGCCTTCGAGGACCATGCCGGCCTCGAAGCGTTCTTCGAAGAAATAGTTGTAGGCGGCCTTCTTGTTGTCGGCGATGCGGGAAGAGGTATCTTGTTTCTTTGTGGCCATGACTCAGGAATGTTGGGGCTGCATGGCTTCAATACAATCCGTCGCGCACGCTGCACCGATTCTATGAAAACAGTCAACAAGTCCGTCCTCATCTGGTACAGCGCCGAAGAGATGTATGCGCTCGTCACCGATGTGGCGAAGTATCCGCAGTTTCTTCCGTGGTGCGACAAGTCGCGAATCATCGAAGAAGACGAGGCCGGCATGACCGCTGAAGTCGGCCTGTCCTTCGGTGGTTTCCACCAGAGCTTCACCACCCGCAACACCCACGTCCCGGGGCGCGAGGTGCAATTGAAATTGGTCGATGGGCCGTTCTCCAACCTCGATGGCACGTGGAAGTTCGTGCCCGTGGGTGAGCAGGGCGAGCGCGCCTGCCGTGTCGAGCTGCACATGAGCTACGGCTTCAGCAATTTCGCCTTGCAGGCGCTGGTGGGGCCGGTGTTCGACACCATTGCTTCCAGTCTTGTCGAGGCCTTCGTCAAGCGCGCCGAGCAGGTCTACGGCGCGACCTGATCGATGATCGAGGTCACGCTGAGTTGCTCGCCCGCGGCGCGCGAGGTGTTCGAGCAGGTCCTGCAACTCGCGTCTGGAACAACGCTGGTGAACGCAGTGCAGGCCAGCGGCCTCGCATCACGTTTCCCCGACCTGGACTGGCGGCATGCCATGACGCCGGGCATCTGGGGCAGGGCGGTCGAGTGGGATCAGGCCTTGAAGGAAGGCGATCGCATCGAGCTGTGCCGGCCCCTCAAGGTCGATCCGAAAGTGGCGCGCCGCGAGCGCTTTCAGCGGCAGGGCGCGCGGGGCACGGGTCTTTTTGCGAATCGCCGCAAGGGCGGCAAAGCCGGCTACTGACCGAGCCTGTCGGCGATGCTTATTTGCAGTCGCTGTTGATCACGGTCTGCAGGCGCTTCTGCTCTGCGGCACGGGCCGTGTCGTCCATGATTTCTCGCTCGCCTTGCGCATTGACCTTCGCGATGCGGATACCGCTGTCGACCGTGGCCTTGCCCTGTCGCGCGAGTGCGCAGTTGTCCGCCTTGGCCTTGGCGATCTTGGCGGCCTCCGCGGCTTCCTTGGCCTTTTGCTCGGCCTCAGCCTTCTTCGTCCTCTCTTCGAGTTCCTTGTCGACGCCCGTGGGCTTAGGAGCCTTCGGTGCCGCGCCGCCGGCGGCATCGGCTGCCGGTGCCTCGGCGTTCGACGTGTCGACAGTCACGCGTGCCGGCGGTGGCGAACCGGAGCGGCGCAGGATGTTCTTCTCGGGAACGTCAGGCGGCGGCGCCTGGTCGCTGAAGACTTTCTTTCCGTTCTTGTCGATCCATTGCCATTGCGCGCTCGCACAGAGCGGCATCGCGGCAATACATCCCAGTAGCAGCCAGTGTGCGAATTTCATCCCCGAAGTTTAGCTGTGCCTTACTTTTTGCAACATCCGGATTGGGTGCTTTTGCAACGGTCCTGAAAGTCCTGCGCCAGCGAACTGCCCGGCCCCCTCGTTACAATCCGTCTTTTGGAGCTTCACCCATGCGCCTTCTCGGCAAAGCGCTCACCTTCGACGACGTGTTGTTGGTGCCAGCGTTCTCCCAGGTCCTGCCCAAGGACACCTCTCTCGCCACCAAGTTCTCCCGCAACATCACGCTGAACCTGCCGCTCGTCTCTGCGGCCATGGACACCGTGACTGAAGCCCGCCTCGCAATTGCCATTGCGCAAGAGGGCGGTATCGGGATCGTGCACAAGAACCTCACCGCGCAACAGCAGGCCGCCGAAGTGGCCCGCGTGAAGCGCTATGAGTCGGGCGTGCTGCGCGACCCGGTGGTGATCACGCCGACGCATTCTGTGCGCCAGGTGATGGCACTGTCCGACCAGCTCGGCATCTCGGGTTTCCCGGTGGTCGACGGCGGCAAGGTCGTCGGTATCGTGACGGGGCGCGACCTGCGCTTCGAAACGCGCTACGACGTGCCGGTCAGCGAAATCATGACCCAGCGCGACAAGCTCATCACCGTGCCCGACGGCACCACGCTTGCCGATGCCAAGGCGCTGCTGAACAAGTACAAGCTCGAACGGCTGCTGGTCATCAACAGCGACTGGGAGCTCAAGGGCCTGATCACCGTCAAGGACATCACCAAGCAGACCAGCTTCCCCAACGCAGCACGCGACGCCAGCGGCCGCCTGCGCGTGGGCGCCGCTGTTGGCGTGGGTGATGGCACCGAAGAGCGCGTCGAAGCACTGGTGAAAGCCGGCGTCGATGCCATCGTGGTTGACACCGCGCACGGCCACAGCGCCGGCGTGATCGAGCGCGTGCGCTGGGTCAAGCGCAACTATCCGCAGGTCGACGTCATCGGCGGCAACATCGCCACCGGCGACGCTGCGCGTGCGTTGGCCGACGTCGGTGCCGATGCGGTCAAGGTCGGCATCGGCCCCGGCTCGATCTGCACCACCCGCATCGTGGCCGGCGTGGGCGTGCCGCAGATCATGGCGGTCGACAGCGTCGCCACCGCGCTGCAGGGCACGGGCGTTCCGCTGATCTCCGACGGCGGCGTGCGCTACTCGGGCGACATCGCCAAGGCGATTGCCGCCGGTGCCAGCACCGTGATGATGGGCAGCATGTTCGCCGGCACCGAAGAGGCCCCCGGCGAAATCGTGCTGTACCAGGGCCGCAGCTACAAGAGCTACCGCGGTATGGGTTCCATCGGCGCGATGCAGCAGGGCAGTGCCGACCGGTACTTCCAGGAGTCGACGACCGGCAACCCCAACACCGACAAGCTGGTGCCCGAAGGCATTGAAGGCCGCGTGCCCTACAAGGGCTCGATCGTCTCCATCGTCTACCAGATGGCCGGCGGCGTGCGTGCCAGCATGGGCTACTGCGGCTGCGCGACCATCGAGGACATGCAGAACAGGGCCGAGTTCGTCGAGATCACCACGGCCGGCATCCGTGAAAGCCACGTGCACGACGTGCAGATCACCAAAGAAGCGCCGAACTACCGCGCTGAATAAGCCTGTTCTGGCCAGATCTTGAAAGTCAGGCCAGACTAGGTTTAAAATTTGGGCCAGATTCAAATTTTCTGGCCCAAATGCAATCCATCGGCATCGCTGAAGCCAAGAACAACTTCTCCGCCTTGATCGACTCGGTCGAAAAGGGCGAGGAGGTTCGCATCACCCGCCACGGCAAGGAAGTCGTGCGCATGCTGCCGGTGCGGCGCAAGCCGGTCATCACCGACGAGCAGATCGAGCGCGAACTCGGCCAGATCGACGCACTGCACGCCACCATCCAGCCGGGCCTTTCGGTGCGTGCATTGCTCGACGAAGGGCGCCAATCGTGACAGCCTTCGTCATGGACGCTTCCGTCACCGCCGCCTGGCTCCTGCCCGACCAGGCCAGCGAACACACCCGCAAGCTCTACGCCGCCATCCGCCGCGACGAGGTCGAGCCGCAGGCGCCCAACGCCTGGCAATGGGAGTGCGCCAACATCCTCGCCAACGGCGTGCGCAGCGGCCGCATTCCGTCGTCCGCGGTCGAAGGGCTGTGGAGCGTGCTCGATGCCATCCGTCACCGCGTCGAACTGCACGAGCTTGCACCGGCGCAGCACAAGGCCGTGCTGGCCGTGGCCATCGACGCCGGCGTGTCGCTCTACGACGCAGGCTACCTCTGGCTCGCCAAGTCGCTCAATCTCCCGCTCGCCACTTTCGACGAGCACCTCATCAAGGCGGCGCCCCAAGCGGGCGTCAAGCTGTTCGACATTTCAACGCTCTGAGTCAACGCCCATGCAACACGACAAGATCCTCATCCTCGATTTCGGCTCGCAAGTCACCCAGCTCATCGCACGCCGCGTGCGCGAAGCGAATGTGCTGAGCGAAGTGCATCCCTGCGACGTCACCGACGAATGGGTGCGCGAATACGCTGCCGATGGCCACCTGAAAGGCGTGATCCTTTCGGGCAGCCATGCGAGCGTCTATGAAGAAACCACCGACAAGTGCCCGCAGGCCGTGTTCGACCTCGGCATTCCGGTGCTGGGTATCTGCTACGGCATGCAGACCATGGCGCATCAGCTCGGCGGCAAGGTCGAAGGCGGCCACAAGCGCGAGTTCGGCTTCGCGGCTGTGCGCGCCCATGGCCACACTGCGTTGCTGAAAGACATTGCCGACTTCACCACGCCTGAAGGCCACGGCATGCTCAACGTGTGGATGAGCCACGGCGACAAGGTCACCGAACTGCCGCCGGGCTTCAAGCTCATGGCCAGCACCGACAGCTGTCCCATCGCCGGCATGGCCGACGAGGCGCGCCGCTACTACGCGCTGCAGTTCCATCCCGAAGTCACGCACACGGTGCAAGGCAAGGCGATCATCGATCGCTTCGTGCTCGGCATCTGCAACGCCAAGCCCGACTGGGTCATGCGCGACCACATCGCCGAAGCTGTGCAGAAGATCCGCGAGCAGGTGGGCGATGAAGAAGTCATCCTCGGCCTGTCGGGCGGTGTCGATTCGAGCGTGGCTGCCGCGCTGATCCACCGCGCCATCGGCGACCAGCTCACTTGCGTGTTCGTCGACCACGGCCTGCTGCGCCTGAACGAAGGCGACATGGTCATGGAGATGTTCGAAGGCAAGCTGCATGCGAAGGTGATTCGCGTCGATGCCAGCGACCTGTTCCTCGGCAAGCTCGCCGGTGTGAGCGACCCTGAAGCCAAGCGCAAGATCATCGGCGGCGAGTTCGTCACCGTGTTCAAGCAGGAGGCCGCGAAGCTCAAGGCCGGCGACGGTGGCCACAAGGGCGCGACCTTCCTGGCGCAAGGCACGATCTACCCCGACGTCATCGAATCGGGCGGCGCCAAGAGCAAGAAGGCCGTCACCATCAAGAGCCACCACAACGTGGGCGGCCTGCCTGAGCAACTGGGCCTCAAGCTGCTCGAACCGCTGCGCGACCTGTTCAAGGACGAAGTGCGCGAACTGGGCGTGGCGCTCGGCCTGCCGCCCGAGATGGTGTATCGCCATCCGTTCCCCGGCCCGGGCCTGGGCGTGCGCATCCTCGGCGAAGTGAAGAAGGAATACGCCGACCTGCTGCGCCGCGCCGACGCGATCTTTATCGAAGAGCTGCGCAACTTCACCGACGCCGAAACCGGCAAGACCTGGTACGACCTCACGAGCCAGGCCTTCACCGTGTTCCTGCCCGTGAAGAGCGTGGGCGTGATGGGCGACGGCCGCACGTACGACTACGTCGTCGCGCTGCGCGCCGTGCAGACCAGCGACTTCATGACCGCCGATTGGGCCGAGCTGCCCTACGCACTGCTCAAGAAGGTGTCGGGCCGCATCATCAACGAAGTGCGTGGCATCAACCGCGTGACCTACGACGTGTCGAGCAAGCCGCCCGCAACGATCGAGTGGGAGTGAGCTTGCCGCCCGCGTGACCCGGCCCTGCGTTAACACGCACCGGGTACGTGGGCAATGCACCATCGCTACGATGGCCGCCTGTTCGTCGCCCTGTCGAACGATGGTGCAACGGCTTCGCCTTTCGCTTCCTTTTCAGCGAAACGCGCGAAGCACCGGATGCCAGCTACCTCGCACCAGCGAGCCAGCCCGCCACTGAAGCCTTTCCAGCGCCTGCCATCGGCCATGGGGCGGCCTTCTCATTTCGATTGAAGGACGCTGACATGCACCCGGATACTTCTTCCAAGCTTCGCTCCGACCGGCGCCATGCGCTGGACCTCTTGCTCGAACGTCATTCGCCCTGGCCATTGACCGAGCCTGCGCCGTCCGCCGAAGAACTGGACCTCGTGTTCCAGTCCGCGCTGCGCGCCCCCGACCACGGGCAACTTCGGCCCTGGCGTTTCGTCATCATCCGTGGCGATGCGCGGGTGGCCCTGGGCAACGTCTTCGCGAACGCCGCGCGCCTGCGTGACCCTCTGGACGACGGCGAACGCTTTCGCAGCAAGGCCATGGCTGCGCCCGTGCTCATCGCGATCTGCGCCCGGGTCCAGTCGCCGCACAAGGTGCCCGAATCCGAGCAGGTCCTGGCCGTGGGCGCCGCCGCGATGAACATGCTCAACGCGCTGCACCTGTTGGGCTATGGCGGTTTCTGGGCCACGGGGCTCAACAGCTACGACCGTCACGTGCAGCAGGCGTTGGGCCTGCAGGATTCGGAGCGGCTGCTGGGCTTCCTCTACGTGGGAACGCCGAAGGAGGCACTGACGCAGGCGCCCGCGCGAGAAGCGCCGGATGCGTTCGTGCGCGAATGGACGGGCGAGGCGACCCGCCACACTGCCGCCGACCCGGCGCCCGTTCGCTGAGTTGCAGACGCGACAGTGCGCCGTCGCCAGCCGGCGACGGCGCACTGTTGTTATTGCTAGGTCGAGGCTTAGAAGCTCGCCTTCAGACCCACTGAGAGCATGCCGCCCTTGGCCTGCTTCGACACCTTGCCGAAGTAGTCGTAGTCCGCCGTGATCGACAGGTTCTGCGTCACACGGTATTCGGCGCCGAAGCCCACCATGACACCGGTGGAGTTGCCCGAGATGCGCTGGTAGCTCGGCGCCCACTTGTCACCGCCGGAGACGCTGCCGCGCGCAAGGCCCAGGCGGCCGTTGAGTGCGAAGGAATCGCCGAGCGGCAGGCGGGCAGTGGCGGCCGCATAGAAGGCGCTGCCGGTGCCGCTCTGGAGGCTGGAGATGCCGTTCATCGCGGTCCACTGGCTCACGCGGCCCAGGCGCGCATAGCCTGCTTCCACGCCGAAGTTTTCCGTCAGGCGATAGCCGCCGTACATCTTGTAGGCGGTGCCGGACTTGCTGCTCTTCTCGCCGCCCCACGGTGCGGGGACGCTGTTGGAGCCCGACAGGCTGTAGCTCGAGCGGCCGATGGCGCCGCCCGCGTAGAAGCCGGTGTCCTGGGTGGGGCCGGCAGCAGAAGCGCTCATGGATGCGGTGCCGAGCAAAAGGGCTGCGAGGACGGTGCAGGCTTGCGTTTTCGTCAAGATGAAATTCCTTGTGGGATGGGTTGAAATCGATCGACAGGTGGCAGGCAGTTGCCTTGCCATCAGCGTGCATCGATTCTCAAATTTCAAGCTGAAGACGAGCTTGTCGCATGCTGAAGATCGGATGAAGAGCATCGGCCATGCGCGATGATCGAGGCATGTCTGAACAGTTTCTTCTTCCCGGTATCGATCCCCCGCCGCGGCCTCTGCCGCGCAGCCGAAAAAACAACAAGCCGCAGCGCAAGGAAGCGCTGCCCCACGCACTCTTCTTCGCCATCCTTCCGAGCCCGCAAGACGCCGCATCCATCACCGAATTGGGCGTGCTGATGAACTCGCGGCATGTGCTGAAAGCCACGCTGGTCGATGCGCCGCGCCTGCACGTCACGCTGCACGATCTGGGCGAGTACGCGGCGGTGCCGCAAGACAAGGTGGCGCTTGCACGAGCTGCCGCCGCGACGCTGGAAGCACCGTCCTTCGACGTCGTGTTCGACCGGGCCATGAGCTATGCGAAGGGTGCGCTCGTGTTGTGCGGCAATGAAGGGGCGGGCGCGCTTGCGCAGTACAGGCAGCGGCTGGGCGAAGCACTGGCGGACGCAGGCTTCAAGCCGACGCGCGCCTTCACGCCGCACATGACGCTGGCCTATGCGCGCCGCAAGCTCGAACAGCACGCGACCGACGAACCGGTCCGCTGGCGCGCCGGGTCATTGGCGCTGATCGACAGCCACGTGGGCGAGGGCGTTCACGAGATCCTGGCGCAGTGGCCGACGGCGCAGAACTCCGTGGAGGCCTGAAGTGACCGAGCCGCTGCTGGTTTGCCTCGACGTGGACTACCGCGCCGACACCGCAGTGGCCGCCGGCGTCTGGTTCCGTGGATGGACCGCGGCGCATGAAGAAACGCAGGCCGTCGCCGGCTTCGGCGAGGTGGCCGCGTACGAACCCGGCGAGTTCTATCGCCGCGAATTGCCGTGCCTGCTCGGCGTGTTGCGCGAAGGGCCGCCGGCCGACATCGTCATCGTCGACGGCTACGCGACGCTCGAGCAAGGCCATGCGGGGCTGGGCGCGCATCTGCACGAGGCGCTGGGGCGCAAGGTGCCTGTCGTCGGTGTCGCCAAGACGGCATACCGCAGCGCGAGCGATGCCATCGAGGTGCGGCGCGGCGGGAGCGGATCGCCGTTGTTCGTGACCGCCGTCGGAATCGACGTGGCGCTCGCCGCGCAGGAGGTGCGCCGCATGCACGGCCCGTACCGCGTGCCGACGCTGCTGCGCGCGGTCGACCAGCTCGCGCGCAACTCGGCGATGCCGGACCACGCCCGGCCTGCGGACTAACCGCCGTCCGCGAAGTTGTCGAACAGCAACCCGCGCATCCACTGGTTGCCCGGATCGCGGTGCACCTTCGCATGCCAGAACAGGTTGATCGCAATCTGCGGCAGCGCCACCGGGTGAGGGCGCCACACCAGCCCGAAGGGCTCGGCAATGCTCTGCGCCAGCCGCTCGGGCACCGTCGCGATCATTTCGCTCGAACGCAGGATGTGGCCGATGGCCACGAAGTGCGGCACGCGCAGCCGGATGCGGCGATGGATGCCTTGCGCCGCCATCACGTCGTCGGCCTTGCCGTGGCCCGTGCCGGCCGCCTGCACCAGCACATGGTCGGCCGCGCTGAAGTCCTTCAGTGACACGCTGCGCTTGCGCGCCAGCGGATGCGTGCCCGAGAACAGGCACACGTAGCGCTGCAGGAACAGCCGCCGCTGGAACACGCCCGCCTTGAGCTGCGGCAACAGGCCGATGGCGATGTCGACGTGGCCGGCTTCCAGCTCGTCGCGCAGGTTGGTCGCGGTGTTGTTGCGCAGCGTGCTGATCGTCACGCCCGGTGCGGTGAGCGACAGCGCTTCCATCAGCTTGGGCGTGAAGTAGATCTCGCCGATGTCCGTCATGGCGAGCGTGAAGCTGCGCGTGCTGGTGGCGGGGTCGAACACCACCTGCTGGTTGAGGGCCGTGTGCAGCGCACCCATCGCATAGGCCACCGGCTCCGCCAGCTGCAGTGCGAAGGGCGTGGGCTCCATGCCGCGCGCGGTGCGCAGGAACAACTCGTCGCCCAGCAGCTTGCGCAGGCGCGCCAGCGCATTGCTGATGGCGGGTTGCGAAAGCCCGAGCGATTCGGCCACCGCCGACACGCGCTTCTCGGCCAGCATGCGGTCGAACACCAGCAGCAGGTTGAGGTCGATGTCCTTCAGTTGCATGGCAGACCTTTATTCATGCCAGTGATGGGGATGATTCACCGGATTCTATTGGTCAATCTCCATCGGCCGCGCATCATCCAGCCACAGAGACAAGCCGGCCACGACGCCGGCGCAAAGAGAGCCCGACGATGGACCTGCACATTCACCCCCTTGCCCGCACCCTCGAGGTCCGCCCCGGCGCGAACCTGCTCGAAGTGCTGCGCGAGCACCATGTGCCGGTGTCGTACAGCTGCATGTCGGGGCGCTGCGGCACCTGCCGCTGCAAGGTGGTGTCGGGCCAGGTGCTCGACGGCGGGCAGGACGCGATCCGCCCGGACGGGCAGGGCGAGCGCTACGTGCTGGCCTGCCAGAGCACGCTGACCGAAAGCTGCGTCATCGAGATTCCCGAGCCCGATGAGGTGGTGGTGCATCCGGCGCGGATCCTGAAGGCGACGGTCACCGGCATCGATGTGCTCACGTATGACATCCGTCGCCTGCGGCTCAAGCCGAACAAGCCGCTGGAGTTTTCTCCGGGCCAGTACGCGCAACTGCAGTTCGCACCCGATCTGGCGCGGCCGTATTCGATGGCCGGGCTGAGCCGAGATGCGGAGCTTGAATTTCATGTCCGCAGGGTGCCGGGCGGCCGGGTGACGGCGCACATCTTCGAGCAACTGCGCGTGGGCGATTCGGTTCGGGTGAGCGGTCCACTGGGCACGGCCTATCTGCGAACGAAGCATCGCGGCCCGATGCTCTGCGCCGCAGGTGGCACCGGGCTCGCGCCGATTCTTTCCATCGTGCGCGGCGCCATCGCGGCGGGGCTCACGCAGCCGATTCACCTGTACCTGGGCGTGCGCTCCGATGCGGACGTCTACGGCCTGCAGGAACTGCGCGAGCTGCAGGCGCAGCACCCCGGCCTCGATGTGCACGTGGTGGTCGTCACCGGCCCCGCGCGCGACAACCAGCGGCTGGGCCTCATCACCGATGCGATCCGCGCCGACTGGCCCGGCAAGCTCGACGGGTGGCGCGCCTACCTCTGCGGCTCGCCGCCGATGGTCGAGGCCGTGACCCAGTTGGTGCGTGCCCGAGGCCTTGCACCCGAGCAGACCCATGCCGATGCCTTCTACCTGCAAGGCACCTGAAGAACAAACAGAAGAGACCGACCGACAAGAAAAGGAGACCCGCGATGACCACGCAAGCCGTGTTCCCCATCGAGTTGCGATGGGAGAGCGACAAGACCAGCCGCATTCCCTTCATGGCCTACACCGACGAGGCGCTGCACAAGAAGGAGCTGCAGCGCTTCTTCTACGAGAAGCACTGGTGCTACGTCGGCCTCGAAGCCGAGATTCCGAATCCGGGCGATTTCAAGCGCACGACCATCGGCGAGCGCTCGGTCATCCTGTCGCGCGACGAAGCGGGCGAGATTCATGTCTTCGAGAACGTCTGCGCGCATCGCGGCATGCAGTTCTGCCGCGAGCGCCACGGCAACAAGAAAGAGTTCGTCTGCCCCTACCACCAGTGGAACTACACGCTCAAGGGTGATCTGCAGGGCGTGCCGTTCCGCCGTGGCGTCAAGCAGGACGGCAAGGTGCACGGCGGCATGCCGGCCGACTTCAAGACCGAGGACCACGGCCTGAACAAGCTCAAGGTCGCGTCGCGCGGCGGCGTGGTGTTCGCGTCGTTCGACCACGGGATCGAATCGCTCGAAGACTTCCTCGGCCCCGACATCCTTCATTACTTCGACCGCCTGTTCGACGGCCGCAAGCTCACCATCCTCGGCTACAGCCGCCAGCGCATTCCGGGCAACTGGAAACTGATGCAGGAGAACATCAAGGACCCATACCACCCGGGCCTGCTGCACACCTGGTTCGTGACCTTCGGGCTCTGGCGCGCCGACAACAAGTCGGAGCTGAAGATGGATGCACGCGGCCGCCACGCCGCCATGATTTCCACGCGCGGCAATGCGGGCAAGGCCGCGCAGGTGACGCAGGTGTCGAGCTTCAAGGAAAGCATGCAGCTCAAGGACCCGCGCTTTCTCGACATCGTGCCCGAGCCCTGGTGGGACGGACCGACGGCGGTGATGATGACGCTGTTCCCCAGCCTGATCCTGCAGCAGCAGGTCAACAGCGTGTCGACGCGGCACATCCAGCCGGTGGGCCACGACGCCTTCGATTTCGTCTGGACGCATTTCGGCTTCGAGGACGACACCGCGGAGATGACGCAGCGCCGCCTGCGTCAGGCCAATCTGTTCGGGCCGGCCGGCTTCGTGTCGGCCGACGACGGCGAGGTGATCGAGTTCTCGCAGGAAGGCTTCGAGCAGAAGCCCTATCACCGCACGCTGGCCGAGCTGGGCGGGCGCGAGGTCGAGAACACCGACCACATGGTGACCGAGACGCTGATTCGCGGCATGTACCGCTATTGGCGCGAAGTGATGGAGGCGGCATGAAGCTCGACGCCAACACCTATCTCGAACTGGCCGCGCTGTACGCGGCCTATGCCCACGCGGTGGATTCCGGCAAGTGGGACTTGTGGCCCGCGTTCTTCATCGAGCAATGCAGCTACCGCCTGCAGCCGCGCGAGAACCACGAGCGCAACCTGCCGCTGGCCACGCTGTCCTTCGAGAGCCGGGGCATGCTCGAAGACCGCGTCTACGGCATCCAGGAGACGCTGTTCCACGACCCGTACTACCAGCGCCATGTGATCGGCCTGCCGGTGGTGCATTCGGTGGACGCCGACGGCGCGATCCACAGCGAAGCCAACTACGCGGTGTTCCGCACCAAGCTCGACGGGCCTTCCACCGTGTTCAATGTCGGCCGCTACATCGACAAGGTCGTGCCGACGCCCGAAGGCCTGAAGTTCGCTTCGCGCCTGTGCGTGTTCGACAGCGAAATGATCCCGAACTCCATCATCTACCCCATCTGAGCCATGCAAGAAAAAGAACCAGAGACCCACGGTGCGCCATTGAGGCGCTTTGTCGACCCGGCCTACCAGCCGCTGTGCAACAACCTCGCCGAGGTGCGCGAGAACATCGATGCGCTCGACCGCAAGATCGTCGCGCTGCTGGCCGAGCGCGGCCGCTATGTGAAAGACGCCGCGCGCTTCAAGCGCGATGCCTTCCAGGTGTCGGCGCCGCAGCGCCAGCAGGAAGTGATCGACAAGGTGTGCGCGCTGGCCGAGAAAGAGGGCGCGTACCCGGAGGTGGTTGAAGCGGCGTATCGGGCACTCATCGCGGGCTTCATCGCACGCGAGCAGCAGGACCACCTGGGCATGGTCGATGTGGAGGCCAGGCCATGAGCGTGGTCCGAATGCTGCCGCTTGCCGTCGCTGCGCTCCTCACGGTGGCTGGCGCGCACGCACAACAGGAATGGCCGCAGCGCCCCGTGCGCATCGTCGTGCCGTTCGCGGCCGGCTCGTCGCCCGACATCCTTGCGCGCATCGTCAACGACAAGCTCTCGGCCCGGATCGGCCAGCCGCTGATCGTGGACAACAAGCCCGGCGCCGGCGGCAACACCGGCACCGACCAGGTCTCGAAGGCCGCGCCCGATGGCTACACCTTCCTGCTGTCGGTGAACGCGCCGCTGGTCTACAACACCATCCTCTACAAGAACCTGCCCTACGACCCGTTCAAGGACCTGGTGCCGGTGTCGCTCGCCGCGACCACGCCCAATGTCTGCGTGGTCTCGAATTCGATGAACGTCGATTCGGTCAAGGGCTGGCTCGCCGCGATGAAGCAGAACCCCGGCAAGTTCAACTTCGCATCGACCGGCAACGGATCGATCTCGCACCTGGGCGTGGAGCTGATCAAGCTCAAGACCCAGTCGTTCGCGGTGCACATTCCGTATGCGTCGTCGGGGCAGGCGGTCACGGCCATCATCCAGGGCGATGTGCAGTACGCCTGCCTGCCGCCCGTCACGGTGATGCCGCAGGCCAAGGCCGGGCGCCTGAAGGCACTGGCCGTGACTTCGGCCGAGCGCTCGGCGCTGCTGCCCGAGCTGCCCACGCTGCGCGAGTCGGGCCTGCCCGACATCCAGGCCGTGCCGTGGTTCGCCTACATGGCACCCAAGGGCACGTCGCCCGAGATCGTGCAGCGCATGAGCCGCGAGATCGCGGCGGTGCTGAAGGACCCCGAAACCCAGAAGCGCCTGCAGACCGCGTACTTCGATGGCGTGGGCAGCACGCCCGAGGCGCTGGGCAAGTTCATGGGCGAGGAACTGCGCCGCTGGAAGCCGGTGATCGAACGCGCGGGCATCAAGGCCGACAACTGAGCGAAGGACAAAAGAACATGAGCACGATGACCTGGGTCGACGCCGCGGCGGTCGACGACGTTCCCGCCGACGACGTGGTCGGCATCGAGGTGCAGGGCAGGGACATCGCCCTGTACGGCACCGAAGACGGTATTCACGCGACCGACAACATCTGCACGCACGGCCATGCCCGGTTGTGCGACGGCTTTCTGGAGGGCCACGAGATCGAATGCCCGCTGCACCAGGGGCGCTTCGACGTGCGCAATGGCAAGGCGATGTGCGCGCCGCTGACCGAAGACCTGCGCAGCTATCCGGTGAAGATCGAGGGCGGCCGGGTCTTCCTCGCGTTCGAGGCCTGAAGGGCGGGGCCTGCTCGATCTGTTCCGTATCGGGCCAGCACGATCTGTATCTGTTTTCCCGCGAAGCCGGTAGCGACAATGGCGCTCCTTTTCATGGAAGCCATATGACAGAGCAAAGCCGCGACCAGATTGCCGACCTCATCGCCTCGGAGCTGGGCCACAGTTTCGAAGGCGACATCATTGCGGGCGGGCACTACGTGCCCCTCGTGCGCGATGGCCGCACGGTCTACCTGAGCGGACAGGTGCCGCGCGTGGGCACCACGGTGGTGGTCACCGGCCGTGTGGGCGATCAGGTGTCGCTGGCCAAGGCGCAAGAGGGCGCGCAGATCTGCGCGCTGCGCAGCCTGGCGCTGCTGCGTCGCGCGCTGGGTTCGCTCGATGCGGTCGAGAAGGTGCTGCGCGTCGGCGTGTTCGTGCAGTGCACGGCGGACTTCACGCAGCAGAGCGAAGTGGCCGATGCCGCATCCGACCTGCTGCACCGCGTGTTCGGCGATGCCGGCGTGCATGTGCGCACGGCGGTCGGTGTCTATGCGCTGCCGAAGAACGCCACGGTCGAGGTCGAGATGACGGTGGCCGCCAAGGCCTGAAGCACCGGGCGCCTATGCCGCCTGTTCCGCCTGCGCCGTCTCCGCCCCTTGCAGGCGGCGCGACGGCTCGGCCTGGTGCAGGTACACCGCGAAGGTGTCATATGGCAGTTCGCGCGACTCCTGCCTCAAGAGGCGACCGACTTCACCCCGGTGATAGCCACCGTGGGTGACCACATGGGTCAGCATTTCTTCGCGTGACATGAAGCCCTTGTCTCCATCGGTGAAGACGAAGGGGACGCGCTCGGCCAGCAGCACCGGCGTCATCGTTTCCAGATAGTCGAGGTACCAGCGGTCCAGCGTGGCCACGGCGGCGCGAAGGTCCTTCAGCGTCGGCGTGTGTTCGGTGTTGTCCGTGGAAAAGTCGTGCGCCTTGCCCACGAGATGCGCCGCGAAGATCTGGTTCACCACGAGGCAGTGATTGACGAGCCGGATGGCGGCGTGCCGCGCATCCTTGTGCAATTGCGGATCGAAGCCTTCCATTCGATCCAGCAGCTCGTCGTGGGCCCATGCCTGGTAGTTGAAGAGGGTGCGAAGCAATGCCGGCGCGCTCATGACGGGGTGTCCTTTGGATCGGGGGGAAGGTCATGCTACGTGAATAGGATTCCCTGTCTACCCCTGTCCGAGACCGACTAACGCGTTGGCAGGTTCACGATGTCGCGCGCCAGCGATGCGATCGTCAGCGGCGCGCAACCTTCGGCGTTGTTGCTCACGGTGACGAAGGCGTTCTGCCCCGCGCGCGTGGTGCCGGCGATCACCTTGGCCAATGCCGCGCGCGTTTCCGGATCGGGATCGATCACCTTGTCGAAGGGGCCGTAGAGCTTCTCCGCATCTTCATAGCCGAAGCGGCCGTGGCGGCGGTGCAGGTTCCAGCGGCACACCAGCGGACCGGGCCAGAGCGCGCGCAGCATCGGCAACTGGTCTTCGATCGGCGGCATCTTGGCGTGCAGGCCCATGCAGAAGGTGGCGCGCACGCTGCGCAGCATGTCGGCGAAGGCGGGGCACAGCAATTGCGGATCGCGCACTTCGACGGCAATCACCGCGTCGGGCGCCACCGATGTCAGGTCGGGCAGCGATTCGAGCATGGCGGCGATGCGCCCGAGCAGCGCGGGCTGGTCGGCCAGCAGGTGTCCGGGGATCGGGCTCAACTGGAACACCAGCACGCCGATGCGATGGCCCAGCCCTTCGAGGGCGGGCAGCACGAATTCCTGCCGCGCGATCTCGCTGCTCAGGAACACGGGGTTGGCCTGCATGCCGCGACCGCTTTCGTCGCGCACCGTGGCATCGGTCACAAGGCTCGGCGCCTTGACCACGAAGCGAAAGTCGTCGGGCACCATGGCCGCGTAGCGCGCGTACTGGCTGGCGGTGAGGGCGCGATAGAAGTTGCGGTCCAGGCTCACGGTGCGAAACAGCGGGTGCTTCGCCAGCGCCGACAGGCCGTTCTTCGACAGCACGGTCTCTGCGTATTCGCCGTCCCACACGAGATTGGCCCAGCCGGGATAGCTCCACGACGAGGTGCCGAGCCGCAACTGGGGCGGCAACGCGGCGGCCAGCTCGACCAGCGCCGGATCGGTTGGCGCGGGCTCGACCGTGCCGGTGCGCGATTTCTTCTTCGCGGGCGCTTCGGCGTCGGCCTGTGCCTTGGGCGGCGGCGATGCCGCGGGCTCCTCTTGCGGGCGCGGAAGATCGGGGAAAAGGGAGTCCTGCACTTCACTCATGTCTGGGGCCGCATTCTCGGCCAACATCGAATCGGCCCGCAGCGGCGGGCACAATCCGCGCCATGAAACAGTGGTTGCGTACGCAGGGTGGTTGGTGGCTGGCGTGGCTGGTCCTCACGGCCGTGGGCGCGGTGTGGCTGGCGCGGGCCCAACTCGCGCAGATGCATCAGGACTTCGAGACCGACGTGCGCATCGCCCACCGCCTCATGAGCCAGCAGGTGGTGCAGTACGACGCCGTGCTGGCCACGCTCGCATTGCTGGAGCCCAGCAACGGGGCGGACCACCCCGAGCAGCGCCTGCCGTCCGTGTACTCGTCGATCCTGCGGGTGCAGCGGCGCGATCGCGACGAGCCCTGGCCCGACGCAAAACAGGCCGGCGTATTGGCCGCGGCCGAAGCGCGGTCGCGCAGCCAGCATCGCGCCGACCTGGCCACGCTCGACCTGACGCACGGCCGCTACCAGCTCGTGATGGGCGCCACGCCGTTCAGCTATGCGCTTGAAATCGACCTGGTCGGCTCGGTGCCGTGGCGCGACTGGCCGATGAATCCGCAGCAAAGCCCCGTGCGCCTGAGCCTGCAGCGCGATGGCCAGCAACTGGTGCTGCAGCCGGGCCGGCCTTCCGCGAGCGGCTGGCGCTTCGACCTGACCAAGGCGCTGGCGTCGCCGAGCCAGCCCTTCGACCTCGTGGCAGAGCGCCATGTGGGTTGGGGCGAGTTGCCGTGGCGCAGCATCGGCGGCTGGGCGGTGGCCATGGCCTTGCTGCTGGCCGGCCTGTGGGCCGCGCAGCGCCAGCGCGTTGCGCGTCGCAGGGCCGAAGAGTTGTTGCGGCTCGGCCAGGTCGCGCGGCTCAACGCGCTGGGTGAACTGTCGGCAGGTTTGGCGCACGAACTCAACCAGCCGCTCACGGCCGTGTTGGCCAATGCGCAGGCCGCGCGCCGCCTGCTCGACGACGATCCACCCGACCTGGCCACCGCCCGCGACGCGATGGGCCAGGCCGTCGAGCAGGCGCGCCGCGCGGCCGGCGTGGTGGGGCGCCTGCGCCGCGTGATCGAGCGACCCGAGGCAGGCGGCGAAGTGAAGCCATTGGTGCTGCAAGAAGTAGTGCGCAGCGCGATGCACCTGCTGGCGCCGGAGTTTTCCCGTCACGCGATCACGGCGCAGTTCGATGCCACCGCGCAGGCACCGGTGCGCGTGCAGGCCGAAGCGGTGGCACTGGAGCAGATCGTGCACAACCTGCTGATGAATGCGCTGCAGGCGCTCGACCTCGTGCCGGCCGCCGAGCGGCGCCTCGTGGTCTCCGTCGGCCGCAACGGGCAAGAGGGCGTGCTGACCGTGGCCGACAACGGACGCGGCATTGCACCCGAGGCACTGCCGCGTCTCTTCGAGCCCTTCTTCAGCACCCGCGAAGGCGGCCTGGGTCTCGGCCTGAGCCTCAGCGAGACATTGGCCAGTGGCATGGGCGGCAGCCTGAGCGCGGCCAATGCCACACCGCGCGGCGCGCGCTTCACCTTGCTGTTGCCGCTGGTGGCGTCGGCCACCGCCACGGAGCGCCCGTCGTGAGCACGCCCGGAACCCATCAGCCCCTGTCGCCGCTCATCCACCTGATCGACGACGACCAGGCGGTGCGCGAAAGCCTGTCGCTGCTGATCGGCACGGTCGGCCTGCGGGTGCAGGACTGGGCCGATCCGCAAGCCTTCATCGACGGCTTCGACCGCGCGAGCGTGGGCGCCATCGTGCTCGATGTGCGCATGCCCGGCATCAGCGGGCTCACGGTGCTCGACCGCCTGATGGCGCAGGGTGTCGACCAGCCCGTCATCATGCTGACCGGCCACGGCACCGTCGAGATGTGCCGCCGCGCCTTCAAGGCCGGCGCGGCCGAGTTCCTCGAAAAACCGGTGGACGACGAGCAACTGCTCGAAGCCTTGCAGCAGGCCGTGCGCCAGCATGTGCGCACGCGCGAACGCTCGCAGGCCGACAACGCCGCGCGCGAGCAGGTTGCGCAACTGTCGGAGCGCGAGCGCGAGGTGCTGGCCTTCATCGTGCAGGGCCTGACCAACAAGGAGATCGCACGCACGCTGGCGCTGTCGCCGCGCACGGTCGAGACGCACCGCGCCAACCTGTTCGCCAAGCTCGATTGCGATTCACTGGCGCAACTGATCCGGCGCTACGCGGTGCTGGTCGACAGCAAGGCCTGAACGGCGGGGCAGGGCGCGCTCCGTAGAACTACGGAGCGCCGCGCGTAACCGTACGAATGGCCTTCGTGCGCGGCGTTTTCTACAGTGGCGCAGCGGTCGGCAACAGCCGGCGCACTCACCCTGCATCCACTGGAGAAACCAAACAATGCACTCGATCCTTCGCCTCGGCGGCCTCGCCGTTCTGCTCGCCGCATCCGCCGCCCAGGCCCAGTCGCCCGCGCCGGCCGTTCGCACCGAAAAGAACATTTCGCTCGCACTGGCCAACCAGGTCGCGGCCGAAGCCGTGGCGGCCTGCGCAGCCAATGGCTACAACGTGGCGGCCACCGTGGTCGACCGCGCTGGCACCGTGCGTGCCGTGCAGCGCGCCGACAACGCCGGCCCGCACACGCTGGCATCGAGCGAGCGCAAGGCCTGGACCTCGGCCTCGGCCAAGAGCCCGACGCAAGCCATGATGGAAGGCGCGCAGAAGAACCCGGGCGCGGCGAACCTCGTGTACCTGCCGGGCTTCCTGCTGCTGGGCGGCGGCGTGCCGATCAAGTCGGGCAATGAAGTGATCGGTGCCGTGGGCGTGGGCGGCGCACCGGGCGGCAACCTCGACGAGCAGTGCGCCAACGCGGCCATCGACAAGGTCAAGGGCCAGCTCTGATGAAGGCGCGCGGTGCCTGGACGGCGGTGCTGGCGGTGGCGCTCGGGCTGGGCGCATCGGCCGGCGCGTCCGCGCAGGTGCCGCCGCTGGCGGCCGAGGTGCTGGCCTATGAAGGACTGCACCGGGCCGCATGGCATGGCGACCTGCCGAAGCTGAAGAGCCTGATTGCGTCGGGCGCCAGCCTCGACGCGCGCGACCCGCGCGGCCGCACGCCCTTGCATGTCGCGACCTATGCGCGGCAACGCGACGCGGTGAAGCTGCTGGCCAAGGCCGGCGCCAACCTCGACCTGCTCGAAGACGAGCGCTACGACGCCGTGACCATCGCGTCAGTGGCCGACGACGTGGCCACGCTCTCGTTGCTGCTCTCGCTCGGCGCCAAGGCCGGGCAGACCACGAGCCGCTACGACGGCACCGCGCTCATCGCTGCCGCGCACCTGGGCCACGACGAAGTGGTGCGCCGCCTGATCGCGGCGGGCGCGCCGCTCGACCATGTCAACAACCTGCACTGGACCGCGACCATCGAGTCCATCGTGCTCGGCGACGGCGGACCGCGCCACCAGCGCACGCTGGCCGCGCTCATCGACGCGGGTGCCAACCTGAAGCTGACCGACCGGCAGGGCAACACGCCGCTGCAACTGGCCAGGGCCCGGGGCTACACGGCCATGGTCAGGCAACTGGAGGCCGCGCACGCAAAGTAGCGCGGCTCGGGGACAATCGGGCCTCGCCCACGAGGAACCCGTCCCATGTACATGCCCCCGCAGTTCAATGCCAAGGACCCGGCCATCGCGCTGGAGCTGATCCGCTCGCACCCGTTCGCGAGCCTGATCTCGAACGATGACGACGGCCTGCCGTACGTCTCTCACCTGCCGCTGGTGGCCGAGCCGCGAGAGGGCGGCGAGCTGGTGTTGTGGGGCCATTGCGCCAAGCCCAATCCGCACTGGCGCTATCTGCAGGCGCGGCCGAAGGCGGTCGCCACTTTCCTCGGGCCGCATTCGTACCTGTCGCCCTCGGTCTATCCCGACTTGGCGCGCGTGCCGACCTGGAACTACCTGGCGGTGCATTGCACCGTCGAGGCCCGGTTGATCGAAGAACCGGCCGCCAAGGACGCCCTGCTCAAGAAACTCATCGGCGATCACGAGCCCGGCTACGCGCAGCAATGGCGCGACCTGGGCGAGGAGTTCCAGCTCAAGATGCTGGCCGGCATCGTCGGCTTCGAGCTGCGCGTGACGGCGCTGCAATGCAAGATCAAGCTCAACCAGCACCGCCGCGAATCGCATGCCGCGATGCACGCCGTCTACAGCGCAGGCACTCCGGACGAAAAAGCACTGGCCGTGTGGATGGACCGCCTCGGCATGAATGCCCGGGCCCCCGTGGCAGAGGACCGCTGAAATGCGCGTGCTCGGATTGATCGGTTTGGTGCTGGCGTTGTTGATCGTCGGATTGATCGCGAAGAAGCAGATGGGGAGCGGTGTTTCATCCGCACTGCCGGCTGTGCCGGGCGTGGTCGCACCGGCCGCCGGCGAGCCACCCGCCACGGTGCGCGACCAGTCGCAACAGGTCCAGAAGCAGGTCAAGGACGCGCTCGAAGCGGCCGCCCAGGCGCGCAAGATGCCGGATGACAACTGAGCCCGCATTGCCTTCGCCGATGAACGACGACGACGCGCGCTGGATGACGCTGGCGCTGGCCGAGGCCCGCCTTGCCGCCGAAGCGGGCGAGGTGCCGGTAGGCGCAGTGCTGGTCAAGGACGGCCAGGTCATTGCCACCGGCCGCAACACGCCCGTGGCAAACCACGACCCGAGCGCGCACGCGGAGATCAATGCACTGCGTGCCGGTGCCGCCGCGCTCGGCAACTACCGGCTGGATGGCTGCGAGTTGTTCGTCACGCTGGAGCCTTGCGCGATGTGCGCGGGTGCCATGCTGCATTCGCGCCTGGCGCGCGTGGTGTTCGGCGCGACCGACCCGAAGACCGGCGCGGCCGGTTCCGTGCTCGACCTCTTTGCCGAACCGCGCCTGAACCATCGCACGCAGGTGCAGGGCGGCGTGCTGGCGCAGGAATGCGCGGCAGTGTTGCAAGCTTTTTTCCAGCAGCGCCGCAGTGTCGCGCGCGAACAGGCCGAGCCCTTGCGCGACGATGCGCTGCGCACGCCGGCAGAGCGCTTTGCCGCGCTGGGCGACTACGCCTTCGCCGCGCATCACGTGCACGACCTGCCGGGCCTGCAAGGCTGGCGCATGCACTACGTGGACGAAAGCGGCGAGGGCGATCCACTCGCTGGCTGCCTGTGCCTGCACGGCCCCGGCGAATGGGGCTACTTCTTCCGGCACCTCGTCGGCGCGCCCGGCCTGCGCACGCTCGTGCCCGACCTGATCGGATTCGGCAAGAGCGACAAGCCCAAGCGCGAAACGACGCACACGCTCGAATGGCATCGCGATGTGCTGCTCGAATGGCTCGACCGTTTGCACCCAACGCCGTTGGTGCTGCTGCACAGCGCATCCGCCGCCAACCTGGCCGCGCTACTGCAGGCTGCGGCGGGCGACCGCTTCGCAGCGACGTTCGTGGCGCCCGAAGGCGGCGAGCGCATCAAGGACGCATGGCGCGCGCCTTTTCCCGATCGGGGCTACGAAGCCGCATTGCGCGCGCTCGGGCCCATCGCTTCTTCTTCGGGACCGACACCCGCGCAGGCCAAGGCGCTCGCCCTGCAAGCGCGCAACGCAATGGGATACTCGACCTCGTGACCAAACACATCTACATCTACTCTCCCTCCAGCGCGATCCGTGACAAGGCTGCTTTTCGGCGCGGCGTGAAGCGGCTCACCGCGCTGGGCCATGAAGTCGAAGTCGACGACGCGGCGCTGTCGGTGCACCAGCGTTTTGCGGGCGACGACGCCACGCGGCTCGCCGCCATTTCGCGCGCGGCCGCCAGCGGCGCCGATGTTGCGCTCATCGCGCGCGGCGGCTACGGCCTCACGCGCATCCTCGACGCGATTCCGTACAAGGCCGTTGCGAAGGCGATCCAAAAGGGCACCCAATTCGTCGGCTGCAGCGACTTCACCGCGCTGCAGAACGCGCTGCTCGTCAAGACCGGCGCGATCACCTGGTCAGGCCCCGCGGTCGGCGAAGACTTCGGCGCCGAGGACGGCCCCGACGACATCATGGAAGCCTGCTTCGACGACCTGTTGAGCGGGCAGGGCGAAGGCACCGGCTGGCGCATGCCGGCACGCGATGCCGAACTGAAGTTCAAGCCCGTGCAAGACGCCGTGCTGTGGGGCGGCAACCTGTGCGTGCTCACCAGCCTGCTCGGCACGCCGTACTTTCCGATGGTGGACAAGGGCGTGCTGTTCATCGAGGACACCAACGAGCATCCGTACCGCATCGAACGCATGCTCGACCAGCTGAAGCTGGCCGGCGTGCTCGCGCGCCAGCGCGCCATCGTGTTCGGCCAGTTCACCGGCATCCGCAAGGTGGCGGGCTACGACCGTGGGTTCGGTTTGAACACGGTCATCGACCGCCTGCGCGCCACGCTCAAGGTGCCCGTGCTGGCGGGCCTGCCGTTCGGGCATGTGCCGACGAAGGTTTTGCTGCCCGTGGGCGCGAAGGTGGCGATGGCGGCCGAAGGGCGCGACGTGTTCCTGGTGTGGGGTCATCAGCATGACCATTCACACGAGCACCACCATCATCACCACGACGACCACGCCCATTGAACAGGGCACGGGCCGCGCGGCGGCTTCAACCGTTGTTGGTGAAGCGCTGGTGAGCGCGCGGGCCCATCGAGCCGGGCAGTCCGCCCTTGAACATGCTGTTGATGGCTTTCATCTGGCGGCGCGCGGCGGATTCGCCGTCGATGTCGCTGAGCGCGACCATCACGTCCTGCCGCAGATACCAGAGGGCTTCCATGTCGACCGCAAAGCGCACGCGCTGGCTGACGCGCTGGATCGAATGGCCGCCACGTCCCTGAAGGGCCGACAGCATGGCTGTGCGGATGCGCCCCAACTGGCTTTCTGCCACCTGGCGGGAACCGAAGCCGGGCACGTTCAGCAGACGAAGAATTCGGCGGAAAAGCATGAGGCGAGAAGCGTATTGCGGGAAGCAAGGACGGTCGCTACCTTAAGCCGCAGTTCACGGTTGCACAAGATCACAAACAGTGTTTCTTGTTTGTAAAACAACACGCTTTACTTGTCGTTTTCACTGCTATTTTCAATTTGTTTTCCAAAGTACTACATATGCTCAATGTCCCCTGGGCATCCGCCTTGCTGTTACGAGCGTATACATATGGTCAACAGAGAGATCGGGCGGATCGTTTCTTGTATGTCTGGTCGCACGCCAAGGAAACCGCTCGCAAGTGAATGCGAGGAGCCTTGACCATAATCAACCAGAGATCGCAATAGAGAATCACAACAGTATGGGTGTCAATTCCACAGTCGTATTCGCGGACTTGACGGGGAGTACCAGGGTCTTCGAGGCCATGGGGAATGCACGGGCCACCGAAACCGTCACGCGGCTTACTCAATGGATCGGCGGCGTCTGCCAGGCGCACGGTGGCCGGGTGGTGAAGTCGCTGGGAGACGGCGTCTTTGCGATCTTTTCCAGCGGGGCCGCGGCCACGCACGCGGTCATCGAGTTGCAGCGCTACCACCAGAAGCGCCTGCTGGTCTGGCCGGCGCCATTGCGCATGGCATTGCAGATCGGCGTGGCGAGTGGTGACGTGGTGGAAGTGGAGGGCGATTGCTACGGCGACGCCGTCAACCTGGCTTCGCGCTTGAGCGACCTGGCCGGGCCCGGCCAGATCTGGGTGACCGACGCCGTGATCTCGCAGTTGCGCGAAGGCGGCGTGCAGCATCGCGACCTGGGCCTCATCAATATCCGGGGCCGCAGCGAAATGTCGGTGGTGCATCGCATCGACTGGCAGGAAGACGTGACCTCCTTTCTCACCGTGCCGGCCGCGCTCGCGCCGTTGCGGATGCCGGACTCTTCGTTCGGCCAAATCGAACTCGCATGGCTCGACGTTCGCTCGATGTTCAGCACCGAGCAGTTGCCGATTCATCTCGGGCGCGTCGACGACGCGCAGTTCGTGGTGAACGATCCGCGCGTCTCGCGGCTGCATGCGCGCATCGAGGTGCGGCAGGGCAGTTGCGTGCTGATCGACGTCAGCACCTACGGCACCTGGGTCCGCTTCCACGGCAACGGCGGCCCGAGCACCGAGATCGCCTTGCGGCGCGAAGAGTGCGTGCTCCATGGCCGCGGCGAGATCGGCCTTGGCGCGCCGCTGAGCGACTTCAGCGCACCCACCATCTCCTTCAGCACCACCGGCGGCGACGTGATGCTGTCGCGCCGCGAGATCGCGCGTTGAGCCTTTCTTTCGCGGCGCGCGCTGCCGGTGACGTTTGGCAACCACCCGGCAGCGCCGCGGGTGCACCGCATGCATGCATCGGGCGTTGCGTATCCACATGGGCGCTGTCCGCCCTTGGCCCTGGAGCCAATGTGAACTTCAAAAATCATTCTTCTGTTTTCAAATGGGTTGCCATCGGCACGATTGCCGCGGGCGCCTTGCTGGCCGTGGGATCGGCCAGCGCGCGCGGAAGCTGGTCGGTGGAAATCGGCACGCCCGGCCTGGCCATCGGCGCCTACCCGGCGCCGTACTACGCGCCGCCGCCGGTTTATTCATATCCGGCTCCGATCTATTACGAACCCCCGCCGCCGGTGTATTACCGGCCGCCACCGCCGGTGTACTACCGCCCGGCACCCATCTACAGCCCGCCGCCGGGACGCATCTATTACGGCCCCGGCTATCCCTACCGTCCGCCGAACGACGACTGGTACGACGAGCACGACTGAGCGTCGCCACACGCAGCGCGCAGCTGAAGACTTGCTGAACCGCGCCAGTTTTCTGGCATGCCATTTTTGTTTCTGGGAGTGACTAAAAAGTCACAATAAGTCACATTTGTGGATTGACTCGCCTTGTTTTCGGGCGACCCACCATGCGATTTCCGCAGGGCATGCCACTTGCCTTGAACAGCTCGACCGGCGTTGGAGCGCCGCAGGAGCGAGGAACATGGTGGAACAGAACGAAGCCGGCTGCGCATGCGTGGCCGACGAAGCCGCGCCGGATGCGTCGCGGCCCCTGAAGACATTGGCGGCGTTTTCCCTCTCGGCGGCGCTGGCCGCATGCGGTGGTGGAGGCGGAGGTGGGGGCGGCGGTGGCTTTCCCTTTCCACCGGTCGGCGGAGGCGGCGCCCCCGGCCCGGATGCGGTGCCCGACACCGGCCCCTACCACTACCTGCAGGCAAAGAACGACGAGGAGGCCGCGCGCTTCCTGCTCCAGGCGCAGTTCTCCGCTTCGGACGCCGAGATCGCCGACGTCCGCGCCAAGGGCTACCTGCCATGGCTCAGCGCGCAGTTCGGCGCACCGCGCGCGCCGACGGCCTGGGAATGGATGAGCCCCCGAACAGGCGTCCCCACCGAGGTCGACGCCATGATCTGGCGCCAGCTCATGACCTCGGCCGATACGCTGCGCAAGCGCCTGGCCCTGGCGTTCAGCGAGATCTTCGTGGTCTCGGCCACCGAGATCGGATCGAGCTGGCCGGTGATCATGATGGCGCAGTACTGGGACATGCTGGTGAATGGCGTCACCGGCAACTTCCGCCAGTTGCTGGAAGACGTGACGCTGAACCCCGCGATGGGCTTCTACCTGAACACCCGCGACAACCGGAAGGAAGACGCGAACGGCCGGCAGCCCGACGAGAACTACGCACGCGAGGTCATGCAGCTCATGTCCATCGGCCTGTACCAGCTCAACCCCGATGGCACGCTGAAGACCGGCGCCGATGGCCAGCCGATAGAGACCTATGTGCAGGACGAGGTGTCGAACCTTGCGCGCGTCTTCACCGGCTACGACCTGGACATCCGGGCCGGCGAGTACGGCGCCGTCACGCAACCGGGCGGGGGCACGGTCGAGTCCAACCAGTGGACCACGCGCCCGATGAAGTTCGACCCCGCCCGGCACTCGATGCGCGAGGCGCGCTTTCTCGGCGCCACCGTGCCGGCTGGCACGCCCGGCCCGGCGGCGCTGAAGATCGCGCTCGACACGCTCTTCAACCACCCGAACGTCGGCCCCTTCATCGGCCGGCAACTGATCCAGCAGCTGGTCACCAGCAACCCCAGCCCGGCCTACGTCAAGCGCGTGGCCGACATCTTTGCCAACAACGGTTCGGGCGTGCGCGGCGACATGAAGAGCGTGTTCACGGCCGTGCTGATCGACGACGAGGCGCGTGCGCCAACGGGCCTTGCCGACCCGAACTTCGGCCGCCTGCGCGAGCCGATGCTGCGCTTCGTGCAATGGGGCCGCACCTTCGGCATCGGCTCGGCCAAGGACACCTGGAAGATCAGCAACACCTCGGACCCGAGCCAGAGCCTGGGCCAGAGCCCGCTGCGTTCGCCCTCGGTGTTCAACTTCTTCCGGCCCGGCTACGTGCCGCCATCGACCGCCATCGCCAGCAGCAAGATGGTGGCGCCCGAGTTCCAGCTGGTCACCGAGACCAGCGTGGGCGGCTATCTGAACTTCATGCAGGACGCGCTGCAGAACGGCTTCGACAGCAAGGACGTGGTGGCCAGCTACGCGGCAGAGAAAGCGCTCGTGCTCGACCCCGCGGCGCTTGTGCAGCGGCTCAACCTGCTGCTGACCGGCAACCAGTTGTCGGCCGCCACGGTGGCGCTCATCACCAATGCGCTGGCCACGCCCGGCCTGAATGCATCGAGCAACGACACGGCCCGGCTCAACCGCATCTGCGCGGCGGTGCTGCTGGTGATGGGCTCGCCCGAATACCTCGTCCAGAAATAAATAAACGCGGAGTCCTTCGCACATGTACCTCATCGACCCCGCCGGGCATTCGCGCCGCGCCTTCCTGCGTCGCACAGGCCAGCTCGCCATGGCCGGCACCGCGCTGCCCTTTGCAATCAATCTCGCCGCCATGGGCGAAGCCGCCGCGCAGGCCGCACCCGGCGACGACTACAAGGCGCTGGTCTGCGTCTTTCTCTTCGGCGGCAACGACTACGCCAACACCGTCGTCAACTACGACACCGCCAGCTACGCGAAGTACAGCGCCATCCGCGGCAGCATTGCCGTGCCCTATGGAGCGCTCACCGCGCTGAACCCCACGCTGCCGCTCGACGGTGGCCGCCAATACGCCGTGAACACGAAGATGGCGAAGCTGGCCACCCTGTTCGACGAAGGCAGCGTGGCGGTGCAGCTCAACGTCGGCCCGCTGATCAAGCCGCTCACGCGCGCGCAGTTCAACGGTTCCAACCGCAAGGACTTCCCGATCCCGCCCAAGCTGTTCTCGCACAACGACCAGCAGTCGATCTGGCAATCGTCCTCGCCCGAGGGCTCCGTCATCGGCTGGGGCGGCAACATCGGCGACCTGGCGCTGAGGCAGAACCCGTCGGCGTCGTCGCTCTTCACCTGCATCTCGGTGTCGGGCAACACCGTGTTCCTGTCGGGCGACGAGGCGCTGCAATACCAGGTCGGCACGGGGGGCGCCGTGCGCATCAAGGGCGTGAGCGCGGCCACGGGCAACATCTACAACTCGGCCACGGTCAAGGCGGCCCTGCAGCAACTGGCACAGCAGCCGCGCAGCCATACGCTGGAGAACGAATACAACAAGGTCACGAAGCGCGCGGTCGATGCCGAAGGCAAGATCACCGACGCCATCCAGTCGGACGACCTTGCGGTCAGCTTCCCGGGCGGCAACTATCTGGCCAGCCAGCTCAAGATGGTCGCGCGCCTGATCCGCGGGCGCACCGCGCTGGGCGTGAAGCGGCAGGTGTTCTTCGTTTCGATGGGCGGCTTCGACCTGCATGACGACATCGACACCCGGCAGCCGCTGCTGCTGGGCGCGCTGTCGGAGGCCATGGCCGCATTCCAGCGGCAGATGGAAGACTTCAAGATCGCCAACAAGGTCACGGCCTTCACGGTTTCGGACTTCGGCCGAACGCTGTCGAGCAACGGCAACGGTGCCGACCACGGCTGGGGCAGCCATCACTTCGTGGTGGGCGGTGCGGTGAAGGGCAAGGCGTTCTACGGCACGCCGCCGCCGGTGAGTGTGACCAACACCAGCGCCGACGACGACCAGTGGCACGTCGGCCAGGGCCGCCTGTTGCCCACCACCTCGGTCGACCAGTACGCCGCCACGCTGGCGCGCTGGTTCGGCGTGCCCGATGTGGACCTCAACGGCATCCTGCCGAACCTGAAGAACTTCGGCATGACGGCCCCCAGCGGCATCGTCTATCCGCGCGACATCGGGTTCATGAAATGACATCGATGAGCATCGGCGGCCTGAATGGCATGGAGGGCGGCGCCATCGTCAACTTCGGCGCGGAGCCCGTGGTTCCGCACAGCCTGGCGCGAAGCAGCAGCAGCCCGCTGACCCCGCGTGTGCGCCCCTTCGGCAAGGTGGAGGACGCCATCGCGGCGATCGAGGCGCTGGACCGCGACCTGCGCAAGTTCGAGATCGCGGTGGCCGACAACCTGCAGGACTACCTGGGCCTGCAGATGGCGCTGATCACCGACAGCGCACTGGCGCGCGGCTGGGAGCCCATCAGCTTCGTGCAGAAGGACGGCTTTCGTCTCTACCGCTACAAGGCGATGCGCTAGCAGCCGGCGAGCGCGTTACGCGGGCTCTGGCCACTGCGCCTGCGCCGGCCGCACGGATTCGTAGAACGAAGCCATCTGCAGCACGCCCAGGTCGTCGAAGCGGCGACCTGCAATCTGCAGGCCGATGGGCAGGCCACTTCGGGAATAGCCGCAGTTGATCGATGCCGCGGGCTGCTCCGACTGGTTGAACACCGAGGTGAAGTGCGAGTCCTTCAGCGGGTTCTCGGGCCCGCTGTTGATGGCTTCCGCCGCGAACGGCAGCACCGGCGACACGGGTGACAGCACGTAGTCGTAGGGCTGCGTGGCGGCCACGGTTGCCGCGCGCAGCGTCTGCATGCGCGTGAAGGCACGGAAGGTGTCCTCGGGCGAGAGCGATCCCGCGAACTCGCCAGCGGCATGGATGTAGTCGGCCGCCAGCTTGGCGCGCTCGATCGGCATGGCCGCCAGCTCGACGCGGCAGCGCATGGTGAAGAAATGCGCCATGCCCATGCGCATGTCCAGCGTGGTCCAGTCGGGCAGCGGCTCCACGATGGCACCGGCCTGCTCGAAGACGCGTGCCGCAGCCAGCACGGCTTCTTCCACTTCGGGATCGATCGGCCAGCCGCCCGTGGTGTCGGTCCACAGGCCGATGCGCAGGCCGCGCACGTCGCAGCTCAGGCTTTGCCATGCGATATCTTGTGCCGGCAGGCTCATGTAGTCGCGTGGATCGGGACGCGAGACCACCTTCATCAGCAGCGCTGCATCGGCGACCGTGCGGGTCATCGGGCCGATCACGCGTGCTGCCGCCGGTGGATCGACCGGAATGCGCCCATGGCTGGGCTTGAGCCCGAACACGCCGCAGAAGTTGGCGGGAATGCGCACCGAGCCTCCGATGTCGGTGCCCAGGTGCAAGGGGCCATAGCCCGCGGCGGCGGCAGCGCCGGCACCGGAGCTGGAGCCGCCCGTGTTCTTGCTCAGGTCCCACGGGTTGCGCGTGAGCGCATGAAAGCTCGATGGCGCCGCGCCCAGGAAACCGAAGTCCGGCATCGTGGTCTTGGTGACGATGACCACGCCCGCTTCGCGCAGGCGTGCGGCAGCAGGCGCGTCCGCCGCTGCGGGCGACAGCACCGTGGCGGCGCTGCCGATCGGCGACGGCGTGCCGCGCGTGGCGATGTTTTCCTTCAGCGTGACCGGCACGCCGTCGAGATCGCCTTGCGGCGCGCCTTGGGCCCATCGCGCTTCGGATGCCTTGGCCGAGGCCAGGGCGGCTTCGGCGTCCAGCCCGTAGGTGGCCTTGATGCTCGGCTCCCAGCGTTCGATGCGCGCCAGCACGGCTTTCGTCACGTCGACAGGAGAGAGCGTGCGGGCGCGGTAGTGCGCCAGCAGTTGAACGGCACTGAGTGCGTACAGGGGTGTTTCCATGGTGTGTTGCTTTTGGGGGTCGAAGATGTTGATCGGGGCAGGGTGCTGGTGCGTGCGCATCAGCCCTGCCCGAATGCGTAGCCCTGACCAGGGGCTGCTGCCAACAGGGAACGGGTGTAGGCCTCTTGCGGCGACAGCAGCACGTCGTGCGCCGTGCCTTGCTCGACGATGCGGCCCTTGTGCATGACGATCAGCCGGTCGCAGATCTGGCTGGCCACGCGCAGGTCGTGCGTGATGAAGAGGATGCCGATGGACAGGCGCTGCTGGATCTCCGCGAGCAGCTTGAGGATCTGGTCCTGCACCGAGACGTCGAGCGCAGAAACGGCCTCGTCGGCAATCAGCACCTGGGGCTCGCAGGCCAGTGCGCGCGCAATGCACAGGCGCTGCCGCTGGCCGCCGGAGAACTCGCTCGGATAACGGTGCAGCACTTCGGGCTTGAGCCGCACGAGGTCCATCAGTTCTTCGGCGCGCTTCCAGGCCTTCTCGGGCGAAAGACCGAAGTTGACCGGTCCTTCGATGATCGATTGCCCGACGGTGCGGCGCGGATTCAGCGAACGGTTCGGGTCCTGGAACACCACCTGCACCATGCGCCGGAAGGCCGAGAGCCGTGCACGCGGCGCGTGCTGTGCCTCGATGTGCGGCACCCACACTTCACCGCCGGTGGGCTCGATCAGCCGCGCGATGCAGCGCGCCACCGTCGATTTGCCCGAGCCCGATTCGCCCACGATGCCCACGGTTTCGCCGGCATGCAGCTTGAGCGACACATCGGTTGCCGCGTGCACCGTGCGCCGCTTGCCCGGCCACGAGCCGGAGCGATAAGTCTTGGTCACGCCGCGTGCATCGAGCAGCGGCGCGGCATCCGCGAGGGGCGGGCGCCGTGCGGGCTCCAGGCGCGGCACCGCGTCGAGCAGCATGCGCGTGTAGGGCTCTTTCGGCCGGCGCAGCACGTCGTCCTTCGGGCCGCTCTCGATCTGGCGGCCGAGTTGCAGCACCACGACATGGTCCGCGATGTCCGCGACCACGCCGAAGTCGTGCGTGATGAACAGCACCGCCGTGCCGTTCTCCTGCTGCATCTCGCGGATGAGCGAGAGGATCTCGGCCTGCGTGGTCACGTCCAGCGCGGTGGTCGGCTCATCGCAGATCAGCAGCGCGGGCCGCAGGATCAACGCAATGGCAATCACGATGCGCTGCCGCTGCCCGCCCGAGAGCTGGTGCGGGTAGGCGTCGTAGATGCGTTCGGGCTCGGGCAGCTTGACCCGCGCGAAGATGGCCAGCACCTTCTGCTTGCGCTCGGCGGCGCTGAGCGTGGTGTGTTCGGCCAGCATTTCATCGACCTGCATGCCGCATCGCATCACCGGGTTCAGGGCCGTCATGGGTTCCTGGAACACCATCGCCATGCGGGCGCCGCGCCATGCGCGCAGGTGCGCCGCGTCGGCCGTGAGGATGTTCTCGCCCAGGACCTCGATGCTCCCGCCCGAGGGCATCAGTAAATCGGGCAGCAGCCCCATCACCGCCTGGGCGATCACCGATTTGCCGGAGCCCGATTCACCCAGCAGGCACACGACCTGGCCGGGCATCACGTCGAAGGACACGGCGTGAACGGCATGCGGCCGGTCGGCGCCCTTGGGCAGGTCGATGCTCAGGTTGCGCACCACGAGGCATGGCGAATCGACGGCGGGTGCGTTGGAAGGCGTGTGTGCCATGGTCAGCTCCCGCGCTTGTTGAACTTCGGATCGAGCGCATCACGCAGGCCGTCGCCGAGCATGTTCACCGCCAGCACCGTGAGCGCGAGGAAGGTGCCCGGCAGCAGCACCGTCGAAGGATGCGAAGTGAAATACGCGCGGCCTTCGGACATGATGTTTCCCCAGGTCGGCACGTCCGACGGCAGGCCGATGCCCAGGAAGGACATCACCGCTTCCGCCAGCATCGCCGCCGCGCAGACGAAGGTGCCCTGAACGATCAGCGGCGCCACCGTGTTCGGCAGGATGTGGCGCAGCATCAGCTTCCAGGCGGGCGTGTCCAGTGCAATGGCCGCCTCGACATACGGCTCTTCGCGAACCGACAGCACGACCGAGCGCACCAGCCGCGCCACGCGCGGTGTTTCGGGAACGACGATGGCCAGGATCACCGTCCACAGGCTGGGTCGCCAGACCGCGACCAGCACGATGGCGAAGAGGATGCCGGGGATGGCCATCATCCCGTCCATCACACGCATGATCACGCCGTCGAGGCGGCGAAAGTAGCCCGCGACCATGCCCACCAGCATCCCGAGCGCGATCGAGCCCAGCGCCACCGCCACGCCGACCGACAGCGAGATGCGCGCACCGTAGGCCGTGCGGCTCCAGATGTCGCGGCCCATGCTGTCCGTGCCCATCGGGAAGAAGCGCTCGAAGCTGTCGCCCGCCAGCGTCGTGAATTCGGCATGCGCGCCCGGCGACAGGTGCGAGCTGGCCGGGTCCATGGCGTTGGGGTCGATGGTGTACGGCCACGGCGCTGCGACCGCCAGCACCACCATCAGGCACAGGATCAGGCTGCCCGCGCGCACGGCACCGTTCGCGAAGACGCGGCGCAGCAGCGAGGGCTTGCGATGGATGCGCGTTGCCGTCGTCGTGTCCACCGGTATGGAAATCGAAGTCATGGAAAGGGTCTCCGGAAAAAGATGGCCGCGCGCGTCAGTAGCGGATGCGGGGGTCGAGCAGCAGGTAGCTCAGGTCCACCAGCAGGTTGACGACGACATAGACGAGCGAGAAGAACAGGGTGATGCCCTGGATGAGCGGGTAGTCGCGCGAGAGCACCGCGTCCACCGTCAGTTGACCCAGGCCCGGTATGGCGTAGATGGTTTCGGTGACCACCACGCCGCCGATGAGGCCGGCCACGCTCAGGCCGATGATGGTGGCGATGGGCACGGCCGCATTGGCGAGCGCATGGCGCGTCAACATGCGCCACTCCGGAATGCCCTTGGCGCGTGCGGTGCGCACATAGTCTTCGGTCAAGGCTTCGGAAACCGCCGCGCGGGTCACCCGTGCAATGAGTGCCGCGTACATCACGGCCAGCGTGATGCAGGGCAGCACCAGGTTGCGCAGCCACGGGCCGACGCCTGCTGCAATGCGGTTGTAGCCCTGCGACGGCAGCCAGCCCAGTTGCATCGAGAACAACCAGATCATCAGGTAGCCCGCCACGAACACCGGCACGGAAAAGCCGAGGACCGACGCGCTCATGATGAAGCGGTCGAGCGCGCCGCCGCGCCGCGAGGCCGCCAGCACGCCCAGCGGCACGGCGATCAGCACGGTGAGCACGACCGTCACGGCGGCCACGGACAGCGTGGGCTCCAGCCGCTGGCCGATCAGCTCGGTCACGCTCATCTTGTAGAAGTACGAATAGCCCAGGTCGCCGCGCAGCACGTGGCCCAGCCAGCCGAAGAACTGGCTGACGATGGGCGCGTCCAGGCCGAGCTGTGCACGGATGCGCTCGATGTCCTGCACATTCGCCGCGTCGCCCGCGATGGCGGCAGCCGGATCGCCGGGCGTCATGCGCAGCAGGAGGAACACGATGACGGCCACGATCAGGAGCACGGGCACGGTGGCCAGGCCGCGCCGCAACAGAAAGTTGAGCATGTGAGAAGGTCTCGTTCGAGCGGTTGAACAGCCGGCGCGGGCAAAGGAAATCCCCGACCGGTTGCAACGGATGCAACCGGCCTGACGCCTCGGTGAAAGAGCGGGAGGGGGCTTGCCTACTTCTTGCGCACGTTCCAGTACAGAACGGCGGGCGATGGCAGCAGCCCGCTGACCACGCCACGGCGCACGGCGGTGGGCGCCTTGCCTTCGCCCAGCGGGGCGATCACGCCGCCTTCGAGCACGCGCAGCTGGATCTGCGTCGCGATGTCCTTGCGCTGCGCGAGGTCGGCGGTTTCGATGAAGCGCGTCTTCAGCGCTTCCAGCTCCGGATCGGTCGGCCAGCCGAAGAAGCCCTTGTCGCCGTTGCCGGTCAGCGGGCCGTAGCTGATGGGGTTGCTGGCGTCCACGCCACCCCAGAAGGTGATGAAGACATTCCAGCCGCCGTTTTCCGGCAGGTCCTTCTTGGTGCGGCGCGTCACCAGCGTGGCCCAGTCGGTGGTCTGCACGTCGACGTTGAAGCCCACCTGCTTGAGCAGTTGTCCGTAGATCGCGGGCATCTTGTTCAGCGCCGGCGCATCACCCGGCAGCAGGATGACCACGGGCTTGCCGTCGTAGCCCGATTCCTTGAGCAGCTTGCGGGCTTCCTCGAACTGCGGCTTGCCGGTGAAGAAACCGGTCTTGTCGCTCGCATACACCGAGCCGCACAGGTAGATGGAAGCGCAAGGCTTGTAGAAGTCACGGTAGGTGGCCTGGGCCCGCAGCATGGCTTCCTGGTTGATGGCGAGCATGGCCGCCTTCAACGCCTTCGGGTTGTTGAAGGGCGGAACCTTGTGGTTGTAGATCGCCGTGAAAGGGCCCGCGGGCATCACGTCCACCAGCTCGATCTTCGGGTTGGTGCGCATGTCGACAAAGCCGGAAGAGGGCACGGTCTCGACCATGTCGACCTCGCCGTTGAGCAGGGCGTTCACCTGCGTCTGCGGGTCGCGCAGCAGCACCCATTCCACGCGGTCCACGTTCACCACCTTGCCGCCCGCAAGGCCCGAGGGAGCTTCCTTGCGCGGCACGTAGGCGGCGTTCTTGCGGTAGATCACGCGGTCGCCGGGGCGAAAGTCTTCCTTGGCGAGCGTGAAGGGGCCGGAGCCGATCATCTCGTCGATCTGCTTGTCGGCGGGCGTGTCGGCCACGCGCTTGGGCATGATGAAAGGCACCAGCGGATTGGGCTTGCCCAGCGCGTCGAGCACCACGCCGAAGGGCTGCTTGAAGTTCATGCGAAAGCCGTTCGGGCCTTCCGCGGTGATGCTGTCCATGGCCTCGTACATCTTCTGGCCGAGCGTGTCGCGCTTGGCCCAGCGCGCGAGCGAAGCGATCACGTCCTGCGAGGTGACGGGCGCGCCGTCGTGGAACTTCAGGCCCGGGCGCAGCGTGAAGGTCCAGACCTTGTTGTCGGGGCTGGCGGTGTACTTGTCCACCATCTGCGGCCTGATCACGCCCTTTTCGTCCATGCCGAAAAGGGTGTCGTAGATCATCAGGCCGTGGTTGCGCGTGATGTTGGCGGTGGTCCAGATCGGGTCGAGGATCTTCAGGTCCGACGAAGGCACGGTGCGCAGCACGTTGTCGGCAAAGGCGCCGGCCGGGAGCGTCAGCGCCAGTGCCGACAGGGAGACCGCGAACGCGCGGCGCAGCGAGAGTGGAGTTGCCATGAAGCCTTACTTCTTTCGGGGAGTGCCAGAGGGAGGTGGGGGAGGTGGTGGAGAGGAGGAGGAATCCGCAGCCTTGCTTTCCCGCAACTGGGCCAGCAGAAACTCGAAGATGTCGCGCGAGCCTTCTTCGGCATCCATGATCTTGTGAAGGATGCGGCGCAGCGTGTCGACCTCGGACACGCTGAGGCAGTCGAGAAAGCGCGCTTCCATCTCCTGCCCGATGGGCTCGGCCTGCAGCACGAGGTCGATGCCGGCGGGGGTCAGGCACAGATGGATCTGCCGGGCGTCCTCGTTGCCGATATGGCGCTGCACCAGCTCGCGCTGCACCAGCGACGCCACGAGCTTGGACACCAGCGTCTTCTCGATGGCGCAGGTCTGCACCAGCTGGCCCATCGTGATGCCGGGTGCGCCGCCGATCATGCGAAGCAGCCGCACGTCGCGGATCGACAGGCCGAGTTCGATTTCGTACACGCGCGAGCCGCGATCCCGCGTGCGCGAGGACGCCTGGTCGAGCAGGACGTTGATGTAGTCGGTCTTGAGTTGGAGCGGTGCGTGCATGGCCAGATAGAAGAAATCTTCAATAGTTGAAATGTTCAACTATCTTGCGAACCTACGCAAGCTCTGGGCCAGGCAGCGAGGGAAATCCCCTACGAAGGGCACTGCCCTGGGGAAACTCCTCTGTAGCGGGATGGAAAGTGGCCTTGCCGAACGGCAAGGCGGTCACCGGACCGGTGCGATGCGTGCACCAGGATGCGCGTCAGCGCACCGAAGATCGGCCAGGTCGGCTAGCTTGGCGACTGCGCCAGGATGCGTTCGAGCTGCGCGATGTCGATCGGCTTTTGCAGGTGGTGGTCGAACAGCCCATCGGCCGATTGGCCGCCCGTGTCCTTCGCCGAAAACCCCGAGATCGCGATCAGCAGCTTGGGAGCACCTTCGGCCGCGCTGGCTCGCAGGCGCCGTGCCACTTCGGTGCCCGGCAAGTCGGGCAGCGTGAGGTCGATCAGTGCGGCATCGAAGCGCTCGGCGGCTACCGCATCCAGCGCCTGTTGCGCGGTGTAGGTGCAGCGCGCCGTGTGGTCCTGCAGTGTCAGCAGTTCCTGCAGCAGGTCGGCCCCGGCTTCGTTGTCGTCGACGATCAGCACGTTCACAGAGTGTTTTCTTTCCGGTTAATTCTCGAAGGGAACAGTATCGCGGGCCGCGGCCGGCCGCGCGGTAGGAGCAGGCCTACGTTCTCAGGCCTTGGCCGGTTGCAGCGGCAGGTCGACCACGAAGCGCGAGCCCTGGCCCGGCGTGCTCTCCACGCCGATGTGGCCGCCATGCAGGTCCACGATCTTTCGCGTGATGTAGAGCCCCAGGCCCAGGCCGGCCGCGTGCTTGCGGCTGTCGTCGGTGCGCTCGAACTGCTCGAAGATGCGCTCGTGGTCTTCGGGCGCAATGCCGATGCCCTGGTCGCGCACGCTCACGCGCGCCGTGCCGTCGGCCTGCTGCTGCACCACCATCTCGACCGGCTTGCCGCCGCCGTAGCGCAGCGCGTTGGTCAGCAGGTTGGTCAGCACCTGTTCGATGCGGAACTCGTCCCACACGCCGCGCAATTCGGGCGGCGCCTGCAGCGTGATGACGCAGCCCGCGGCCTCGGCCTGCTGGTGCAGGTTCTCAACCACCGCGCGGGCCAGCACCGCCAGGTCCACCGGCTTGGTCTGGATCGACAGCGCATCGCGCCGCATGCGCGTCACGTCGAGCATGTCGTCGATCAGCCGCACCATGTTGCGGATCTGCCGCTGATCGCGCTCGATCATCGCGGGCAGCCGGTCTGCCGCGAAGATCGCGAGGTTGCCCTTGGACAGATGAAGCTGCCGCAACTGGGCTTCGAGGTAGAGCGTGTTGAGCGGCGTGCGCAGTTCGTGCGAGACCATCGACATGAAGTCGTCGCGCATGCGCACCGCGCGCTCCAGCTCGCGCTGCGTGTGCTGCAGTTGCTGCACCAGTTCTTCCTGCTTGCGATGGGCCGCCGCAAGCGACTCCATCTCGTGCCGCAGCGCCTTGCGGTGCTGGTACAGGTCGACGAACACATTCACCTTGCTGACCACCGCGTGCGGATCGAGCGGCTTGTGCAGGAAGTCGACCGCGCCGCTCTCGTAGCCCTGGAAGGCGTAGTTCAGCTCGCGCCCGGCGGCGCTCACGAAGATGATCGGTATGTGCCGCGTGCGCTCGGTGCCGCGCATGAGTTCGGCCAGCTCGAAACCGTTCATGCCGGGCATCTGCACGTCGACGATGGCGAGTGCGAATTCATGCTCCAGCAGCAGCGTGAGCGCGGCTTCCGCCGACAGCGCGCGGTACACGGTGCGCCCCGGCGCACGGATCAGCGCTTCGAGCGCCAGCAGGTTTTCAGGCAGGTCATCGACGATCAGCAGCTTGCTTTCGATGTCAATGTTCATGGGCGGCCTCGAGTTGAAGAAGCAGGGCGCGCAGTTCGCGCAAGGGGAGCACGTAGTCGGGAGCGTGGCGCGCAATGGCGGCTTGGGGCATGGTGGGAATCAGTGCTTCTTTCGGTTCCTGGACGGCGGTGAGCCCGCCGGCCAGATGGATGCGGTGCAGGCCTTCGGCGCCGTCGTCGTTGGCGCCCGTCAGCAAAAAGCCGGCGAGCGCGGGGCCGTAGGCGTCGGCGGCGGAGGCCATCAACACGTCGATGGACGGGCGCGAGAACAGCACCGGGGGCTCGCAGCTGAGCGAAAAATTGCGCTCGCGCTCGATCGACAGGTGATAGCCCGGCGGCGCGAAGTACAGGCTGCCGCTGGCCAGCGGCATCTTGTCGTTGGCTTCGTGCACGGCAATCGCCAGCCGCTGCGCGAAGATTTCCGCGAGATGGCTTTCGTGTTCTTCGGGCAGGTGCAGCACCACCGCCATCGGGATGTGCCAGGTGGCGGGCAGCTCGTGCAGCAGCACGGTCAGCGCGTCGATGCCGCCGGCCGAAGCGCCGAGCACCACAGCGTCCACGTGCTTGCGGATGGAGGAACGAAGCTGCCTTCTCATGCGAGCTTGCGGTAGATGCGCTCGGCGCGGGCGTGGGTATCGAAGCGGTCCGCATAGCCCGAAAAATCGATGCTTTCCTTCGAGCCCAGGCCCAGGAAGCCGCGGTGCGACAGCGATTCATGGAACAGCCCGAGCGCCCGGTCCTGCAACTCGCGGTTGAAGTAAATGAGCACGTTGCGGCACGACACCAGTTGCGTTTCAGCGAACACGCTGTCGGTGGCCAGGCTGTGGTCGGCAAAGATCACGTCGGCGCACAGCGAGGGGTCGAAGCGCGCGGCATCGTAGGCGGCGGTGTAGTAGTCGGAGAACTCGCCGCGCCCGCCCGCGCGCTGGTAGTTGACCGTGTAGCCGCGAATGGCTTCGAGCGGAAAGATGCCTTGCCGCGCCTTCTCCAGCGAGGCCGGGTTGATGTCGGTCGCGTAGATCTGCGTGCGCGCGAGCAGGCCTTCTTCGCGCAGCAGGATCGCGAGCGAGAACACTTCCTCGCCCGTGCTGCAGCCCGCCACCCACACCTTGACCGAAGGGTAGGTGTGCAGAATCGGCACCACATGCTGGCGCAGCGCCAGAAAGTACGACGGGTCGCGGAACATCTCGCTCACCGGAATCGTCAGGAACTGCAGGAGCCGTCCGAACAGCGCCGGCTCGCGCAGCACCCGCTCCTGCAGCGCCGAGATGCTCGGCAGCCCGAGCTGGTCGAGCGCATGCAGCACGCGGCGCTTTTGCGAAGCCACGGTGTAGTTGCGAAAGTCGTAGCTGTACTTCAGGTAGATCGCCTCCATCAGCAGGCGCAGCTCGATCTCGGTGTCGCTCAGCGGATGCAGCGGCGCAATGGCCGCGCCAGGCGCTGGTTCAATGGGCGGGCGGTTGCGGGTCACAGTCTCTCCATCCGTGGCATCCATACGCGCAGCAGCGAGAACAGGCGTTCGAGGTCGACGGGCTTGGCAAGGTAGTCGTTGGCACCGGCGGCCAGGCATTGCTCGCGGTCGTCCTTCATGGCCTTGGCGGTGATGGCGATCACCGGCATCTTCTGGAAGCGCGGGTCGGCACGCATGCGGCGCGTGGCTTCCAGGCCGTCCATCTCCGGCATCATCACGTCCATCAGCACGAGGTCGATCTCTCGCACCTGGTCGAGTTTTTCCAGCGCCTCGCGGCCGTTGCGGCCGATCTCCACGGCCGCGCCGCGTTGCTCCAGCGCGCTGGTCAGGGCGAAGATGTTGCGCACGTCGTCGTCCACCAGCAGGATGGTGCGGCCCTCGAAGATGCGGTCGCGCCCGCGCGCCGTCTTCAGCATGCCCTGGCGCTCGCTCGACAGCTCGGCTTCCACCTTGTGCAGGAACAGCGTCACTTCGTCGAGCAGCCGCTCGGGCGAGCGGGCGCCCTTGATGATGATGGAGCGCGAGTAGCGCTGCAGCTCGGCCTCTTCGTCGCGCGTGAGGTTGCGCCCGGTGTAGACGATGACCGGCGGAAACGACACGATTTCTTCCGCCGCCATCTGCTTGAGCAGCTCGCTGCCCTGCATGTCGGGCAGCCGCAGGTCGGTGATCATGCAGTCGAAGACGCGGGTGCGCAGCAGCTCCAGCGCCTCTTCGCCCGAGCCGACCGCCACGATCTCGATGTCGTCGTCTTCAATGAGCCGCATCACGCTTTCGCGCTGCAGCGCATCGTCTTCCACCAGCAGCACGACCTTGACCTTCTGCGTGAGCTTTTCTTCGAGCCGGCCGAACACCTTCATCAGCTCGTCGCGCGTGGCCGGCTTCAGCGCGTAGCCGATGGCGCCCATGTGCAAGGCCGCGGCCTGTGCGTTGTCGGCGGCCGAGACCACGTGGATGGGAATGTGGCGCGTGTGCGCCGAATCCTTCAGCCGCTGCAGCAGGTCCAGGCCGGTGCTGTCGGGCAGGCGCATGTCGAGCAGGATCGCGTCGGGCACGAACTGCGTGGCCAGCTCGAAGCCGTCGGCCCCGCCGTGCGCCACCAGGCAGCGGTAGCCCAGCTCGTGCGCCAGGTCGTAGAGGATGTGCGCGAACTGCGGCTCGTCCTCGATCACCAGCACGCGGCGCACCTGGTCGCGCGGCAGCGAGCGGTCGTCGGCGAACTGCGGCGCCGGCACCACGGCCTTGGGCGAAGGCGCGGCCAACACCGGAGCGGCGGGCGCGACATAGGAATGCGCGCCGCGCATCGGTGCCGGCGCGGGCGCTGCCTGCTGTTGTGGCGAAGCCTGCGGTGCCTTCGCCGGCAGTTGCAGCACGAAGGTGCTGCCCTGGCCCGGTTCGCTCTGCACCGCGAGCGTGCCGCCCAGCAATTGCGTGAGGTCGCGCGAGATCGACAGGCCCAGGCCGGTGCCGCCATAGCGGCGGCTGGTGGTGCCGTCGGCCTGGCGGAAGGCCTCGAAGATCAGCTCGTGCTGCTGCGGGTCGATGCCGATGCCCGAGTCGGACACCGCGAAGGCCGCGCCGCCGTCCGCCGCGGCCGATACCGTCAGCGCCACTTCGCCCCGGTCGGTGAACTTCAGTGCGTTCGACAACAGGTTCTTCAGGATCTGCTCGACCCGCTGCCGGTCGGTGACCAGCGAGGCCGGCGCGCCGGGCCGGATCTCCAGCCGGAAGCCCAGGTTCTTCTGCATCGCCAGCGGCCGGAAGGTCGTCTCCAGGCTCTGCGCCAGCTTGTCGAGCGCTACGTCTTCCGGCACCACTTCGAGCTTGCCGGCCTCGACCTTGGCGATGTCGAGGATGTCGTTGATCAGCACTAGCAGGTCGTTGCCCGACGAATAGATGGAGTCGGCGAACTTCACTTGCTCGGCGCTCAGGTTGCCCTGCGGGTTGTCGCCCAGCAGCTTGGCCAGGATCAGCGCGCTGTTGAGCGGCGTGCGCAGTTCGTGCGACATGTTCGCGAGGAATTCGGACTTGTAGCGGCTGGCGCGCTGCAGCTCGTCGGCGCGGTCTTCCAGGTCGCGCTGCACGCGGCGCAGGGCGGTGTTGCGCTGGTCCAGCGCCTCGGTGCGTTCGGACAGTTGGCTGTTGGTCTGCTCCAGCTCCGCCTGCTGGTTCTCCAGCATGGCCTGCGAGGCGCGCAGGGCTCGCGACTGTTCTTCCAGCTCTTCGTTGGCGGTGCGCAGTTCTTCCTGCTGCACCTGCAGCTCTTCGTTGAGCTGCTGCGTTTCAGAGAGCACGTCCTGCAGTTGCTCGCGATAGCGCGCCGCCGCGAGCGAGGTGCCGATGTCGTCGGCCACCACGTCCAGCAACTGGCTGCCGCGCTCGTCGAGCGGTCCGGCCAGGCCGAGCTCGATCACGCCGTTGACCAGGCCGTCGCTTGCCACCGGCAGCAGCAGCACGGCCTTGGGCGCCATCTCGCCCAGGCCCGAGTTGACCCTCAGGTAGTCGGCATTGACCGGGTCGACCAGCATGCGGCGCCGCTCGGCCGCCGCCTGGCCCACCAGGCTTTCCGTGGGGGAAAAGACCTGCGGCGTGGCTTCGGCCTCGCTCGAAAAACCGTAGCTCGCCGCGCGCCGCAGCGGGCCGTGCCGCTCGCGCACGTACAGGGCGCCGACCGCGCTGCCCAGGTGCCGCGAGAAAAAGGCCAGGATCTTGCGGCCCATGTCCGGCGCGCTCAGCTCGCCGACCAGCTCGCCCACCAGCTCGGTCTGCGCGCCGCGCAGCCAGGCCTCGTGCGAGAGGCGGTCGGTGTGCGCCGCCTGTTCCTTGAGCACCACGTCGTAGCTGTCGGACAGCCGCATCAGTTGCCGCCGGCCGAAGTACGCCACCAGCCCGGTCAGCACCAGCGTGAACAGCAGGAACAGGCCCACCGTCCACCAGGCCGTGCGGTTGGCGTCGTTGTTGCGCTGGAAGCGTAGCGCCTGCTCGGTGCTGATGAAGGCGGCGAACTCGGCGCGCATGTCGTCGGTCAGCCGCTTGCCTCGGCCCAGGCGCACGGCGGCGTGCGTGTCTTCGCCGGCACGGCGCCCGGCGATCAGGCTGCGTGCAAATTCATTCCAGCTTTCCTGGAACGCGGCGATGCGGTCGAGCCGCTCGACCTGCTGCCGGTTGTCGGACACCAGCTCGCGCAAGATGGCGGTGTCGCCCTTGATGCGGGGCAGGGCGCTCTGGTAGGGCTCCAGGAAGGTTTCGTCACCGGTGATCAGGAAGCCGCGCATGCCGGTTTCCATGTCGATGCTCTGGCGCTGCAGCTCGGTGGCCGCGCGCGTCACGCGGTCGGTGTGCTCGACCCAGCCGATGCTGTTGAGCAGGAACAGGATCAGCCCGACGAACACCACGGCGCCGATGACGCCGCCGATCAGCGGGAGCTTGAGATTGCGGCTCAGCAGACGCTCGAATTGGTCGGGGTCGATCGCGGTGGGAGTGTTCATCGGTTGGATCTGTAAGCAAAACTCGTCGAGTCTTGCCGAAAAAGGATGCTTTCCCTGTCGGAAAACACCCCGAGACGGCACAGCACCTGGAAGCTGGGGGAGAAGGGCCTCGAAGGGTACTCTGGCTATACTGTGATTTCATACAGTAAAAGCAAAATGGCTTCCGACGCTTCCAGGCCGCCACTCGGGGCTCCCTTGGCGCACGTTGTTTCCGTCAAGGCGCTGTGCGCCTTCGGCGCGAAGGCGGGCGACCTCGACCTGCGCTTCGTGCCCGCGCCCAGCGCGCTCGAAGGCATCGCCGGCCATGCGCTGGTGCAGAGCCGCCGGGGCGGCGGCTACCAGAGCGAAGTCGGCCTTGAAGCGAGCTGCGGCGCGCTGCGCGTGCGCGGCCGGGCCGATGGCTACGAGGCCCGCAAGGCCAGGGTGGAAGAAATCAAGACCTTCCGCGGCGACTTCGACGCCATCCGCGGCAACCACCGCGCGCTGCACTGGGCGCAGGCCCGCACCTACGGCTGGATGCTGTGCGAGCAGCACGACCACGAAGACATGACGGTCGCGCTCGTGTACCTCGACCTTGCCAGCGGCGACGAGACCGTGCTCGAAGAAAACCACACGCGCGACTCGCTGCGCGAGCACTTCGAGCTGCTGTGCGGCCGCTACAGCGACTGGGCGCACAGCGAGGCCGGCCACCGCGCCGCGCTCGACGCAACCCTTTCGCAACTCGAATTTCCCCATCGCGCCTTTCGCACCGGCCAGCGCGAACTGGCCGAAGCCGTCTACCGCGCGGCCGTGGGCGGGCGCTGCCTGATGACGCAGGCGCCCACCGGCATCGGCAAGACGCTCGCCACCATCTTCCCGCTGCTGAAGGCGCGTGCCGCGCAGAAGATCGACAAGGTCTTCTTCCTCACCGCCAAGACCTCCGGCCGGCCGGTCGCGCTCGATGCCTTGCGCGTGCTCGACAAGGGCCGCGCGCAGGGCAGGGTGCGCGTGCTCGAACTCGCGGCCCGCGAAAAGGTGTGCGAGTACCCCGACCGCGCCTGCCATGGCGATGCATGTCCGCTGGCCAAGGGCTTCTACGACCGCCTGCCCGCCGCGCGCGAGCAGGCCGCGCAGGCCGCCTGGCTCGACCGCGAGGCGCTGCGCGGCATTGCGCTCGCGCACGAGGTGTGCCCCTATTTCCTGGCGCAGGAAATGGCGCACTGGAGCGACGCGATCGTCGGCGACTACAACTACTACTTCGACGGCAGCGCCTTTCTGTACGCCACCATGCGCGACGCCGACTGGCGCGTGGCCGTGCTGGTGGACGAAGCCCACAACCTGCTGGAGCGGGCGCGCGGCATGTACACCGCGCAGCTCGATGGCGCCGCGCTCGAAGAGGCGCACCGCGTGGCGCCGTCGGCACTGCGCGGCCCGCTGTCCCGGCTGTTCCGCGAATGGGACACGCTGCAGCAGTCGCAGCAGGCCGACTACGAAACCGGCGACGAAATTCCCGAGCGCTTCACGCGCACGCTGCAGGCCGCCAACACCGCCATGGCCGAATACTTCGCGGCCACGCCCGACGCATCGCAAGGGCCGCTGCAGCGCTTCTTTTTCGATGCGCTGCACTTCGCGCGGATGTCCGAAGCCTTCGGCGACCACTCGGTGTTCGAGCGCACGCTGGGCGCCACGCAGGAGCAGCGCAGCCTGGCCATCCGCAACCTCGTGCCCGCGCCGTTTCTCGAAGCCCGCTTCGCGGAGGCGGTGTCGGTCACCTGTTTTTCGGGCACGCTGTCGCCCTTCGAGTTCTATCGCGATGCGCTCGGGCTGCCCGAAGACACGGCGCTGCTCGACGTGGCCTCGCCATTCAGCAGCCGGCAGTTGCGCGTGGAGGTGGCGATGGACGTGTCGACCCGCTTTCGCGACCGCGCGGGTTCGCTGCGCCATGTGGCGGACATCATCGGCGCGCAGTTCGAGCGCCTGCCCGGCAACTACCTGGCCTTCTTCAGCAGCTTCGACTACCTCGACAAAGCCTGCGCCGCCTTTTCCGCCCGCCACCCCGGCGTGCCGGTGTGGACGCAGACGCGCGGCATGCGCGAGGCCGATCGCCACGGCTTCATCGCGCGTTTTGAAGAAGGCGGCCGGGGCGTCGGCTTCGCCGTGCTGGGCGGCGCGTTCGGCGAGGGCATCGACCTGCCGGGCAGCCGGCTCATCGGCGCCTTCGTCGCGAGCCTGGGCCTGCCGCAATACAACGAACTCAACGAGATCACGCGCGAGCGCATGCAGTCGCGCTTCGGCAAGGGCTACGAGTACACCTACCTCTATCCGGGCCTGCAGAAGGTGGTGCAGGCGGCCGGCCGCGTGATCCGCACCGAGGAAGACCGGGGTGTGCTGCACCTGCTGGACGACCGCTTCGCGCGGGCCGAGATCCGCGAGCTGCTGCCGCGCTGGTGGCATGTGCAATTGAGCGGGGACGAAGACGGTGCGCGCCGCTAGACGCCTCGAACACGCCGGCCAGCCCGACCTGTTCGGCGAAGCGCCCGTGGCCGCCATCGAGGGCTTGCGCTACGAACGCGGTTTTCTCTCGCGCGACGAAGAGGCCGGGTTGATACGCATCGTGCAGGGCTTGCCGCTCAAGGAGATGCGCTACAAGGAATACACCGCGCGCCGCCGTGGCACCAGCTTCGGCGGCAGCTACGACTTCGACACGAACCGCCTGAAACCCGGCGCGCCGCTGCCCGAGGTGCTGCATCCGCTGCGGGCGAAGGTGGCGGCATGGGCCGGCGTGGCGCCCGAAGACCTGGCCCACATGCTGATCGCCGAGTACCGGCCTGGCACGCCGCTGGGCTGGCACCGCGACGTGCCCGACTTCGAGGACATCATCGGCGTCTCGCTGAACAACGATGCTGTGATGCAGTTCAGGCCCTATGTGCCGGGCGCGCCCGCATCGGGGCCGGCCGCGCTCGAATTCCTGATCGAGCCGCGCTCGGTGTACCTGCTGCATGGCCCCGCGCGGTGGGCGTGGCAACATGCCATTGCCCCGACCGAGGCGCTGCGCTATTCGATCACCTTGCGCACACGGAGAATCCGCACCCCATGAATCGCACCACCTTCCTCAAGCTGCTTGGGCAAAGACTCTTTCCTGTCCTGAGGGCTCAAGGCTTCCAGGGTTCAGGGCAAACGCTGCGGCGCATCGACGGGCCGTTGATCCACGTGTTCAACGTGCAGGGCGCGAGCGGCGGCCATGCGTGCTACCTGAACCTTGGCGCACACCTGGCGTTTCTGCCGACCGAAGGTGGCGGCGCCGTGGCGCCCGATGCGGTGGAAGAATCGCACTGCGTGTTTCGCGACCGGATGGAACCGCCGCCCGGCGCCGCGTTCGGATGGGCCTATGGCGCGACGAAAGAGCAGGCAGAAGAAAACGTCGAGTTCATCGTGAGCGAGTGGGAAGGGCCGGGGCGTGCGTTCTTTGCGCGGTACAGCCACTACCCGCAAAGCTTCGAGCAGTTGCTGCGTGAGACCGACCCGGCGCAGATCCACGCCAGAACGGCATTGCATCTCGCGCGAATCGCGGTGCACCTGGGCGATCGGGCGCGGGCGCAGGCCCTGGTCGATGCGGGACTGGCGCGGGCGCCCGAGCGGGCCACGTCATTGAAGGCCGACCTTGCGCAGGTCCTGACGGCCTAAGGGCTGTTTACACGACGCAATAGGCCGCGAAGCCCGCCCTTACCTGAAGACCGGGCAGTGCGCCAGCAGCTTCTTCTCGAACAGCACCGCCACGCCGCAGTCGGACGTGAACATGCCCAGGTTGTCGTGCCCGATGCCCGGCACTTCGACGATGTGCTGGTTGAAGTTCCTGGCGTGGCGGCCCTTCAGGTAGTCGAAGTACGGATGGCCCCGGGCCAAGCGGTTCGGCCCCTGCGCCATGCCGCCGCAGGAGCGGTCGAAGAAGTGCAGGTACGGGTCGGTGTCGGCACCGCCGAGCAGGTAGACGACGTTGCGCGATGCGTAGCGGGCTTCGAGCGACTTCACATCCTGCTTCGTCACATAGGGCGGCGCCTTGTCCAGGCCGTAGGGCCAGTCGTTGACGGCAGGGCAGGCCTGCAGGTCGGCCGGCTGCAGCTTGCCGTTGGCCGAGGGCCGGTCGCGGTCGAAGTAGAGGTAGTTGCTGGGGTTGGCGATCACGTAGCGGATGCCGATGCTGGTGCGGCGCAGCACCGCCTCGCCGTCGCTGGTGGCCACATAGCGGTTGAGGATGCGTCCGCCGGCCGAATGGCCGATCAGCAGTACCTCTTTCAATGCCGGATAGAGATCGCGGTTCGCGAAATGCGCCAGCACCGCATCGAGCGCCGAGAACGAGCTGACCGGCGCGGCGCCGGCCGCCCCGTCGCCGCGCGCCCAACTGGAGCGGACCCAGCCCAGCACATCGGGCGACAGGTTGAAGGCCTTCGCATCGTTGGTGGTGAGGAACTGCGGCGCCACGACCATCGTGCCAGTGGCCGCGTCGCCCGCGTTCTGCACGATCTTCTTGCCGGTGGCGAAGTACACGTCGGCGTTGCGCAGGATGCCGTGGACGATCACGACCACGCGCCGCACATCGGGCGCGGGTGCGTTGATCGGGCGGTCGGCGTAGAGCGGAATCGTGCCCGTGCCTTCCGCCGTCTTCACGACGATGCGCTGGTCGCCGACCTGCTTCACAGGCTCGTCGACACGCCGGCTGTTGCGGGTCGCCAGGTCGCCTTCGCCCTGCGTCTGGGCGGGAACGTTGGAGCCGATGAGAAGAAGTGCTAGAAACGCCGCGCGCATGAAGCCTGCCGACTTGCCGATGGACATGAAGAGAACTCCAGGAAAAAGGTGCAACCGTTCGAGAGCCTACTGACGGACCGACTGACGGGCGGCACCGACCTTAACTGCCTTTGGCCGCGCCCGCCGCATTCACCGAAACACCCCACATGCGCGGCTTGCCTTCCCACACCGCAAAGCCGCTGATGCGCTTGCGCACGGCCCAGGCGTCGAGGCCGTTGAACAGCATCACCATGGGCACCTGCTGGATCATCAGCGCGTGGATCTGGTCGAACAGCGCCTGGCGCTTCTTCGGGTCCGATTCGGCAAAGCTGTCGTCGATGAGCTTGAGCGCCTGCGGGTCTTCCCACACCTTGCGCGCCTGCTTGTCCTTGGGGCCCGCGAACTGTTCGTAGCTCAGCGCCGGATCGAGCCGCGACGAATAGCTGAACGAGCTGATCTGGTAGTTGCCGCTGTTGTAGCGGTCGAGCTGCGTGGCCCATTCGAGCACTTCCAACTGCGCGTTGATGCCCACCGACTGCATCATGGCCTGCGCCAGCACCGCCACCGTGTAGCTGGGCACATGGGCGCGCTTGTTGGTCTGGATGGTGATCTTCTCGCCCTTGTAGCCGGCCTCGCGCAGCAGCTTCGCGGCCTGTGCGGGGTCGTAGTGCCAGCCCTTCTTTTGCGCGGGGCTGTAGAAGGCCGAGCCCTTGTGGATGGCCGAGTTGTTGACCGAGCCCAGGCCTTCGGAAGCCGCCGCCACGATCTGCTCGATGTCCAGCGATGCGGCGATGGCCTGGCGCAGCTTCTGGTTTTTCAGCAGCGGGTCGCGCGTCTGGATCAGCAGCACGTTCTTGATGGCCTCGGGCGGTGCCTGCACCGTGAGGTTGCGGTCGTTCTTGAGTTCCTGCGCGTCGCTCGAGGTGATCTGACCTGCATCGATGGCGCCGGACTTCAGGCCCGCCGCCGCGGTGGCCGCGTCGGGCACGACGAGGAACTTCACCGTGTCCACCAGCGGCGCCTTCAGGCCGATGTAGCCATCGGACCTGGTGGCACCGGCGGCCGAGGTGTAGCCCTTGAAGGCCGTCACCGTGACGTATTCGCCGCGCTTCCACTCCGCGAGCTTGAACGGGCCGGTGCCCACGGGCTTGTCCCAGCTGCCGTCGGCTTTGACCGAACTCTTGTGCAGGATGGCCGTCATGCCGCAGTCGGTGCGCGCGAGCGTGTCGAGGAACACGGCCGAGGGCTTGTTGATCTTCATCACGAAGGTGCTGTCGTCGGGCGTGGTGGTCTCGACCACCTTCAGGCCGTTGCGGCCGTCGTACTCGCTGGTGCAGCGCCAGTCGGTCTTCGGGTCCATGTAGCGCTTCCAGTTCCAGGCCACGTCGGCCGAGGTCATCGGCGCGTCGTTGTGGAACTTCACCCCCTTGCGCAGCTTGAAGGTGTAGGTCAGGCCGTCCTTCGACATGTCGACCGACTGCGCCAGCAGCGGGCCCACGCTGCCGTCCATGCGGTAGCCGACCAGCCCTTCGACGATGTTCAGCACCACGCCGTCGGTGGTGTTGTCGCGGTTCACGCCGGGGTTAGTGGAGCGGATGTCGGCGGGTTGCGCGACCGTCACCGTGGTCTGCGCGAAGGCGCCCGAAGCGGCCAGGCAGGCGCTGGCGATGGCGGCGTGGCGGAAGAAAGAGCGGGGCATCAGGAACTCCTGCGGGGCAAGTACAAAAGAAAGGATCAGGCGAAGGCCGGCGCTTCGGCGCCGAAGCGCCAGCGCAGCCGCACGCCGCCGGCATCGGTCGGCTCCAGCGCCGGAATGGCCGACAGCAGCTTGCGCGTGTAGTCCTGCTGCGGCGCATCGAACACGGTGTCGCGCGAGCCTTGCTCGACGATGCGACCGTCCTGCATCACGATCACGCGGTCGGCCACCTGTTCGACCACGCCGAGGTCATGACTGATGAACAGGCATGAGAAGCCGTGGCGCTTCTGCAGCTCGGCGAAGAGTTCGAGCACCTGCGCGCGCACCGTCACGTCGAGCGCGGAGACCGGCTCGTCGGCGATCACGAAGGCGGGCCGGCGCACGAGCGCACGCGCGATCGCCACGCGCTGACGCTGGCCACCGGAGAGTTCGTGCGCATAGCGCGGCGAATAGGCCGTGCCGAGGCCGACTTCATCGAGCACTTGGGCCACGCGCTTTGTCTTGTCGGCCGACGACATGCCCTTGACCAGCCGCAGCCCTTCGCCGACCAGTTGGCCGATGGTCATGCGCGGGTCGAGCGAGGCATACGGATCTTGAAACACCATCTGGCACTGCAGCCGGTAGTCGAACCAGCCCGCGTCCGAGCGCGCGATGGAGCGACCACGAAAAAGAATTTCGCCGCGGCTGGGCTTGAGCAGTCCGGCGATGGTGCGGCCCAGCGTGGTCTTGCCCGAGCCCGAACCGCCGACCACCGCGACCACTTCGCGTGGGCGCACCACGAGGTCGATGCCATGCAGCGCGCGCTTGGGCACCGCCTTGGCGAACAACCGGCGATGGCCGGGGTAGTCGACCACGAGGTTGCGTACCTCGATGACGGGCGCCTCGTCCACCACCTGCCGCGCGGGCAGCCGGCGCGGCATGGCCTGCAGCAGCTCGCGGGTGTATTCGTGCTTCGGGTGTTCGAGCATGTCGTCGGTGTTGCCGACCTCTTTCACCTCGCCATGCCGCATCACGACCATGCGCTGCGTGAAGCGCGCGACCATCGGCAGGTCGTGGCTGATCATCAGCACGGCCGTCTGGTGTTCGCGCGTGAGGCCGACCATCAGCTCCAGCACGTCGCGCTGCACCACGGCGTCGAGCGCGGTGGTCGGCTCGTCGGCGATCAGCAGGGCGGGCTCCAGCAGCATCACCGAGGCCAGCATCATCCGCTGGCGCATGCCACCCGAGAACTCGTGCGGCCACGCCGCCAGCGCCCCCTTCGGATCGCGGATGCCGACGCGCGCCAGCATGTCGAGAATGCGCGCCTGCCGTGCGGCGGGCGACAGGTCGCGGCGGTGCAGCGCGAGCGCTTCGCCGAGCTGCTTGCCGATGGTCATCGACGGGTTCAGCGAGGTCATCGGCTCCTGGAACACCATGCCGACGCGCGCGCCGCGCAACGCGCGCAGCCGTGCCGGCTTGGCGAGCGCCAAGTCTTCGCCCTCGAAGAGGATGCGGCCCGCGGTGCGCACCAGCGGCGGCGGCGTGAGGCCCATGAGGGCGCGCGCGGCCTGCGTCTTGCCGCTGCCCGATTCGCCGACGATGCCGACCATCTCGCCCGGCGCGATGTCGAAGGACACGTTGCGCACGATCTCGCGTCCGCCCATGCCGACGGCGAGCGTCAGGCCTTCCACGCTGACCAGTGGCGTGTTTGTCATGGCTGTCATTGCACGCCCTTCATGCGCGGATCGAGCCAGTCGCGCACCGCGTCGCCCAGCAGGTTGATGCCCAGCAGCGTCAGCGCGATGCACAGGCCCGGAAGAATCGACAGGTAGCTGGCCTGCGCCATGAACGGGCGGGCCGACGCGAGCATGTTGCCCCAGGTGGGTGCCGGTGGCGGCACGCCCAGGCCCAGGAACGACAGCGCGCTCTCGGCCAATATGACCCAGCCGAACATCGAGGTGGCCAGCACCGTCAGCGGCGCGGTGCAGTTGGGCAGCACATGGCGCAGCATCGTGTACAGCTCGGAGTTGCCGAGCACGCGCGACGATTCGATGAACTCCTTTTCGCGCAGCGACAGCACCGTGCCGCGCACGATGCGCGTCACCGACGGCGTGTAGGCCAGCCCGAGCGCCAGGATGATGCCGTACTGGTTGGCCCCCACCACCGCAAGCAGCCCCAGCGCCAGCAGCAGGCCCGGAAAGGCCAGCAGCGCATTGTTGAAGGCCATCACGATGCGGTCGGTCCAGCCGCGCAGAAAGCCCGTCAGCACGCCGACGATGCTGCCCACCACGATGGAGAAGCCCACGGTGAGCACGGCAATCCACACGCTGGTGGCAGCGCCGGCCATGAGGCGCGACAGCTCGTCGCGGCCAAACTCGTCGGTGCCCAGCAGGTAGGCGCCGCCGGGCAGCTTCAGGCGCGAGCCGAAGTTGATGCGCAGCGGATCGTGCGGCGTCCACACGAGGCTGATGAGCGCCGCCGCGGCGATCAGGCCGACGATGACGATGCCGGCCAGGGCGTTGAGGGGAATGCGCTTCTTGCGCTTCATCGTTGTCATTCGACGGCGACGCGAGGGTCGAAGAGGGGGTAGCAAAGATCGATCACGAGGTTCACCACCACGTAGATCACGGCCACGAACAGCAGGCAGCCCTGGATCACCGGGTAGTCGCGCGCAAAGATCGCATCGACCAGCAAGCGGCCCAGGCCCGGAATGGTGAACACCGTCTCGACCACCGCGATGCCGCCGAGCAGGTTGCCCAGCACCAGGCCGATCAGGGTCCAGGTCGGGCCGAAGGCGTTCTTGAAAGCATGGCGCATCAGCACCGCGCGCTCCGACAGACCCTTGGCGCGCGCATGCGTGATGTAGTCCAGCCGCAGCACTTCGAGCGTGCTGGCGCGCGCCATGCGCATGAGCACGCCGATCTCGTGCAGGAAGAGCGTGAGGATCGGCAGCACCAGGTACAGCAGGCCGTTCTTCCAGTCCTCGGTGATGCCCACGTAGCCCACCACCGGCAGCCAGCCCAGCTTCAGGCCGAACAGCAGCAGCAACAGCAGGCCGAGCCAGAAGGTCGGGATCGACACCAGCAGCGTGGCCGAGCCGACCAGCAGCAGGTCGGGCGCGCGGTTCTGCTTCCACGCGGCGATCATGCCGGCGGGCACCGCGACCATGGCGGCCAGCGCCACGGCCACCAGCACGATGCGGCCGCTGATCAGAAAGCGCTCGGCCACCAGCGGCAGCACTTCCTGGCCGCTGTTGATCGACGTGCCCAGGTCGCCCTGCAGCACGTGGCCGAACCAGATGCCGAACTGCGCCATCACCGAGCGGTCGAGGCCCAGGCGCGCGCGCAGTTCCGCAAGGCTGGCGGGCGTGGCGAGGTCGCCCAGCAGCAACTGCGCCGGGTCGCCGGGAATCAGCCGTATCAGCACGAACACCGACACCGCCACGATGAGCAGTGTGGGAATCGCCATCGCGATGCGGGCGGCTGCAAAACGGAACATGCCTTGTTCTTCCTTGTGGGTGGTGGGCGTCAGGCCGGCGAGGGCACGGTGGCGCGCAGCGCGTGCAGGGCCTTCGCGAAGAAGTCTTGCACATGCCCCACGCAGGCCAGCCCGTTGTGCGGCACGTTGTCGAGCAGGTCGAACGCAACCTTCACGCCAGCCGCCTCGAAGGAGCGGCGCAGGGTTTCGAGGCGCTCGGGCCGCGTGCGGCCGGCGTCGTTCGCGCCCGGCATGAAGAACTTGCCGCCTTCGCGGTGCGTGATCTCCCAGGTCTCGATGTCGGCCTTGCCGGCAATCATGTGCACCGGCACGCGGCGCAGGGCGTCGAGGTTCATCGGCTTGCCGAAGCGGGCCTCGAAGTCTTGCGTGCCCACCCACCAGCCTTGCTGCGGGTCGATGAGCGTGACCGAGCCCGGCGCGCCGATGGACGCGGCCCACAGGTGCTCGGGGTGCAGCATGGCGAAGCGGTTGACGAACTGCCCGCCGCCCGAATAGCCGAAGAGCGCGAAGCGGCTGAAGTCGCAGCCGAACTTTTCGCCGACCTCGGCCGCCATGTCGAGCAGGATCTGGTCGTAGCGGATGTCGGCTTCGACGAGATGCTTGAAGCCGTCGCGGTTGCCGTCGCCGCGCACACCGGCCGGGAACAGCGGGCACAGCACGATGCAGTCGTTCCACTTGGCAAAGCCGCTGAAGGCCTCGCGGTAGTTGACGAAGGCGCGGCCGGTGCCGTGCACCACCACCACCAGTTGCATCGGGCGCGTGCCGGGCTGGCCGATGTGCTCGGGCACGTAGGTGCAGTACGAAAAGCGCGAATCGCTGCGCGAGGCGTAGATGGTGCTGGGGCCCAGGTCGTAGATGGCGCGGGCGCGTCGCTCGGCCAGGGCGGTGGTGGCTTCGGTGGTGTCGGTCATGAAGAAGGCTGCGGATGAAGAGAGAGAAGGGCGGCAGGAACTACAGCGTGTATTCCTGGAAGTTGCGCGCCTCGTAAGGCTTGCGTGCCACCCACATCACGCGGTTGGCCGCATCCATGAGCGTGGTGGCCACGGTGGCCGAGATGCTGCTGAAGTCGGCCGGCTTGGGCGTGCGCAACACGCCGTCGGGCTTGCCGAATTCATCGGCCAGCGCGGCCTTCACGTGGGTCCAGTCGATGCGGCCCTCGACGCGGCCGAGCGCGTTTTCCACGCGGTGCTGGCGGTAGATGCTGTCGGGGCGCTGCGGCAGGCCGGGGTCGCGCAGCTTCATCACGGCGGACGGCGACATCCAGTGGTTGGCATGCACCAGCAGGTCGTTGTCGGGCAGGGTCCAGAAGATTTCGCCCGGCGAGGTCTCCAGGCTGATGCCCGAGCCGTCGTTGCCGCTGGCCTGCGCCAGGATCATGTTGTTGGCGCAATAGCGCTTGGACGCCCACACCGACTTCATCGCGGTGGCGAGGTTGGCGGCTTCCAGGATGCGGCGGCGCAGCAGCACCAGCGGCACGCCCGGGCCCTTGCGGAAGTCTTCGTCGCAGGTCAGCGAATTGCCGGTGAGCGACACGCCGTGGGTGTTGAAGCCGTGGCGTGCGAGTGCGCCGGCTTCGGTGAAGGTGAGCATGTCGGGGCCGCTTGCGCTGCGGATGCGCAGCACGATGCCGGTGTCCACGCATTCCTGGCGCCAGTCCCAGTTGTGGGCGTGCATGAGCCGGCCGCTGGCCGAGCGCGTGGGCAGCACGAGCAGGCCGGTGCAGTCGCCGTCTTCGGACGGGGCCGCGTCGGCTGCAGGGGCGGTTGCGGCATCGGCCTTGCCCTTGAGGTCGGCATAGCCGAACAGCATCTCGGTGCGGCAATTGATCATCACCACGTCTTCGAGCGACACGCCCGCGCCCTCGGCAATGCCGCGCATCTCTTCGAGGTAGCTGGCGTCGTAGGCCTCGATGATCGGCAGCATCGACTGCGCGAGGTGGCGGATGGTCGCTTCGTCGAGCCCGCGCCGGCCGAGCTGGGCACGGTAGAGCGCAACGCCGCCCGCCACGCGCTCTGGCACGGCACGGCCGTGCTGCACGCCGCGCGCATGCGGCGTACCGGAAACATCGACAAGGGGAAAGTATTGAGGAGTGGTCATGGGGTGCTGCAAGGTGTCATCTGCCTGCCGCGCAAAGGCGGTAGTGCGGTGGCGATGGCACGCATTGTTTTGCAGGTACAGGAAAAATAAAATTTAAAAATCATTTAGAGTTGATAAAGGATTTATTTACTTTCCGTCGCCTGCCCGCCCGTGAGCACCATCCGTTTTCTTCGCACCTTCGTGGCCGCTGCGCGCGGTGGCTCCTTCGCCGCCGCGGCCGATCAGGTGGCTTTGACGCAGGCCGCCGTCGGCCAGCAGATGCGCGCGCTCGAAGCGGAAATGAAGAAGACGCTGTTCGACAAGACCGGCCGCACCATGGTGCTGAGCCCCGCCGGCCACCTGTTGCTGCCGCGCGCCGAAGAGCTGCTGGCGCAGTACGAATCGATGCGGCGCGACCTGCAGGACCAGCGGCAGATTGCCGGCAACATCAAGCTCGGCTCGCTGATCTCTGCCATGGGCTTGCTGTCGAGCACGCTGGCGGTGCTCAAGTCGCTGCATCCGAATCTCGAAGTCGAGCTGCGCGTGCGCGAGCAATCGCAACTGATGCAGGACGTGGTGAGCGGCGAGCTTGACGCGGCCGTGGTGGTCGAGCGCCAATGGCCCGAGGTGCCGGGCCTGCTGTGGACGCCTTGCTACGACGAGACGCTGACCGTCATCGCCAACTCGGGCATCGCTTCGCCCGACACGAACATCGCGAGCCTGTTCGCCACCCATCCCTTCATTCGCTTCGACCGGCGCACGCCGACGGGGGCGCGCATCGATCGCATCCTGCGGCGGTTGCAGCTCGTGCCGAAGGAGTTTCTCGAACTCAACTCGCTGCTGGCCATTGCGGAGCTGGTGCGCAAGAACGTCGGCTTCACCATGGCGCCGCTGCTGAAGAATTTCGACTGGGAGAGCGATCCCGCGCTGTGCGTGCTGCAACTGCCGGGCCGGCCGATTGCGCGCCGGCTGGGCATGTTGGAGAACGGGCGGCGCAGCCACATCACGGGCGTGGTGCGCGAGGAAATGCTGGCGCATCTGCGCCGCATGAAGCCGGGCCCCTGAGGCGCCCCCGGCGGCACCGCGCGCCAGACACGGCTGACGCGCAGCACGCGCGTCTTCTTACCCGCGGCAGGCGCGAGCCGCCCAGCATGGAGCCTTCTCAACCCGCAGGGACCACGCCATGCTAAGAGGCGACAAGTCGTCCTACACGGACAAGCAGAAGCGACAGGCCGAACATGTCGAGGCAGGCTACGAGCAGCGTGGCGTCGGCAAGGGCGAGGCCGAGCGCCGCGCCTGGGCCACGGTGAACGCCGAAACCGGCGGCGGCAAGAAGAGCGGCTCGGGTCGCGGCAAGGCCGAGAACCATGCGCCGGCGCGCAAGGGCGGTCGCCTCGGTGGTGCCGCTGCCGCGCACCGCACCGCCGCCGAACGATCGGCCTCGGCGAAGAAGGGCGCCGCCACACGCAAGCGCAACGCTGAAAAGCGTGGCTGAACAAAGGGCGTTATCCCATGCACATCATTCTTGGCGCGACGGGTCACGTCGGCGCGGCGCTTGCGCAAACCCTGCTGGCCCAGAACCAGCCGGTCACCGTGGTCACGCGCGATGCCCGCAAGACCCAGGCACTGCAGAACAAGGGCGCGCGCGTCGCCCAGGTCGACGTGTTCGACACGCTCGCCCTGAACCGCGTGATCCGGGGCGGCACACGGCTCTTCGTGCTCAACCCGCCGGCCGCGCCGTCGACCGACACCGTGGCAGAGGAACGCAAGAGCCTGCGCGCCATCGTCGCCGCGCTCGACGGCTGCGCGCTGGAGAAGATCGTGGGCGAGTCCACCTACGGCGCGCAACCCGGCAGCGCCGTGGGCGACCTGGGCGTGCTGTACGACATGGAGCAGGCACTCGGCGCCGGCCCCGTGCCGTTCAGCGCCTTGCGCGCGGCCTACTACATGAGCAACTGGGACACCTCGCTGAAGACCGCGCGCGAAGAAGGCAAGGTCTACAGCATGTACCCGCCCGACTTCAAGCTGCCGATGGTCGCGCCGCACGACCTGGGCGAGTTCGCGGCGAAGCTCATGCTCGGACCGCCCGCGCCCTCGGGGCCGCACTACGTCGAGGGGCCGCAGCGCTATTCGGTGGCCGATGTCGCGGCGGCTTTCTCGGCCGCGCTGAAGCGCCCGGTGGCGGTGGTGGAAACGCCGCCCGCGCAGTGGGAGCAGGCATTCAGGTCGCTGGGTTTCTCGGACGCGGCTGCAAAGTCCTATGTCGCCATGACCCGCATCACACTCGAAGAGAAGTACGAGATGCCCGACAAACCGCAGCGTGGCGTCATCTCGCTGAATGAATACATTGCCGCGCTGGTGAGCAAGAGCAGCGCCTGAGCCTGCGTTTGCTGATCGTTGAAATCGGCCACAACGTGTGTCCGAAAGGCGCGGCCAAGGCTGTGAACCCGCGAGAACCGGACATTCGCAGACCATCTTTGGTGGCAGCCGGACAACTTGCATGTGCGCCTGCCGAGGCGCCGAGCGCATGAAGCGGTCGCGTTGCGCGACATTGCGCCGAACGCACCTTCTATGCGGCTGAACGTCGCTCAACCGCCATGCATCCCGCGCACGAAAAGCGGGTTTGCCGGGCAGCTTCGCCGTCGATACGATCCCGCGCCTTGCCTCCTGTTCCTTTCGACGGACGGAGCTTTTTCCGAACAAGAAAGGAATGCGCGGGTGCCTTCGACGACTGTCTTGCCTTCCCCATCTTCCATGTCCCTTGCACACGGCAACGCCGCCTTGCAGCAGCGCAGCCGGCGCCATGTCTGGCATCCGTGCACGCAGAGCATCCGCCTCGACGCGGTGCCGCCTTTGCCCATCGCGCGTGGCGAGGGTGTCTGGCTCATCGACCATGAAGGCCGTCGTTATCTCGACGCCACCAGCTCATGGTGGGTCAATCTTTTCGGCCACGCGCATCCGGCCATCAACGCGGCGCTGAAGGACCAGCTCGACACCTTCGCGCACGTGATGCTCGCGGGCTGCACGCATGCGCCGGCAGTGGAGCTGGCCGAGCGCCTGTCCGCGCTGACGGGGCACGCGCTGGGCCATTGCTTCTACGCATCCGACGGCGCCTCGGCCGTGGAGATCGGGCTGAAGATGAGCTTCCACGCGTGGCGCAACGCCGGCCGAAGCGGCAAGCAGCGTTTCGTGGCGCTGAAGCAGGGCTACCACGGCGAGACGCTGGGCGCCTTGCACGTGACCGACGTGCCGGTGTTCCGCGATGCCTATGCGCCCTTGCTCGCGAACGCGCACCTCGTGGCCTCGCCCGACGCGCGCAACGCCCGGCCGGATGAAGACGCAGCCGCCGTCGCCCGCCGCGCCGCCGCCGAACTCGAAGCCCTGCTGGCCGAACAGCACGACACCATCGCCGCCGTGATCGTCGAGCCGCTGGTGCAATGCGCCACCGGCATGGCGATGCACGACCCCGAGTACCTGCGCCTTGTGCGCGGGCTGTGCGATCGCTACGGCGTGCACCTCATCGCCGACGAGATCGCAGTCGGTTGCGGGCGCACCGGCACTTTCTTCGCCTGCGAACAGGCCGGCATCTGGCCCGACTTCCTGTGCCTGTCCAAAGGCATCAGCGGCGGCTATCTGCCACTGGCGCTGGTGATGACGCGCGACGCCATCTACGACAGCTTCGTGGACGACGACGTGGCACGCAGCTTCCTGCATTCGCATTCGTACACCGGCAACGCGCTGGCCTGCCGGGCCGCGCTTGCCACGCTGGACCTGTTCGAGCGCGAAGACGCATTGCGCCGCAACCGCGAGCGCGCCGACCGGCTGCTGCAGCGGCTGCGCGAAGGGTTGGCCGGCCAACCGGTCGATCACCTGCGACAACGCGGAATGATCACGGCCTTCGACGTGCGCGAGCCCGGTACGCGTTTTGCCGAGCGCTTTCACCTCGCGGCCCGTGCCAACGGATTGCTGATGCGCCCGATCGGCGCCACCGTCTACCTGATGCCGCCCTATGTGATCGGCGACAGCGAGATCGACCGGCTGGTCGATGGCACGCTCGCCACGCTGGCCGATGTTGCGTCCGTCAGCCCGACAGAAGAAGGGGCCCGCGATGTCGCGCTTGCTTGAACGCCTGCAGGAAGAGATCAGCGCGCTCGACACGCAGTCGCTGCGCCGCCGCCGCCAGATCGCCGAAACAGCCTGTGCGCCCGAACAGTCGCTCACCCTGGCCGGCACCACCGCGCCGCGCACCATGCTCGGCTTCAGCAGCAACGACTACCTCGGCTTGGCCGCGCACCCCGCGCTGGCAGCCGCCTGGGCTGAAGGCGCGGCGCGTTATGGCACGGGCAGCGGTGGTTCGCACCTGATCCTTGGCCACTCGCGCGCGCATGCGCAGCTCGAAGAAAGGCTGGCCGACTGGATGGCGCCCTTCATTCCCGAGGCGCAGAGCCTGTTCTTCTGCACCGGCTACATGGCCAACCTGGCGGTCTTGTCGGCGCTGGGTGGTGCCGAGGCGGTGATCTTTTCTGAAGCGCTCAACCATGCCTCGCTGATCGACGGCGCGCGGCTGGCGAAGGCGCGTGTCGAGCGCTACCCGCATTGCGACATCGACACGCTCGACGCCATGCTTGGCGCCTGCGATGCACCGGTCAAGCTCATCGTGAGCGATACGGTGTTCAGCATGGACGGCCACCTCGCGCCCGTGCTTCAACTGCTGGCACTGGCCGAGCGGCACGACGCCTGGCTGGTGATCGACGACGCGCACGGCTTCGGCGTGCTGGGCGATACCGGCCGTGGCGTGGTGCAGGCCCTGGGCCTGCATTCCGAGCGGCTGGTGCTGATCGGCACGCTGGGCAAGGCAGCGGGTGTGTCGGGTGCTTTCGTGGCGGCGCACCGCACCGTCATCGATTACCTCGTGCAGCGCGCGCGGCCCTACATCTTCACCACGGCCGCGCCGCCTGCGGTGGCGCATGCGCTGCTCGCCAGCCTGACGTTGATCGAGGGCGAGGAGGGCACCGAGCGCCGCGCCGCGTTGCAGTCCCGCATCGCCCAGTTGCGCGAGGGCGTGAAGGCCGTGTTGCCCACGGACGGCAGCGCATGGCTGCCCGAATCGCCTACCGCGATCCAGCCGCTGATCGTGGGCGACAACGCACGCGCGATGCGGACGATGGCGCAGCTCGATGCGCGCGGCCTGCGCGTCGGCGCGATCCGTCCGCCGACGGTGCCGGCCGGCACGGCGCGGCTGCGCATCGCGCTGTCGGCCAGCCACAGCGAAGCCGACGTCGAACGGTTGATCGACGCGCTGGGCGCAGCGCTCGCACAGCCTTGTCAGGAGGCTGCATGACACGCCGCCACTGGTTCGTTACCGGCACCGACACCGGCATCGGCAAGACGCTGGTCAGCAGCGCGATGCTGCATCTGCTGGCGTCTTCGGGGTTGCGCGCGGTCGGCATGAAGCCCGTCGCGGCCGGCGTCGAAATGATCGATGGCGCGTGGCAGAACGAAGATGTTGTGCAACTGCAAGCGGCCGGCAATGTCGATGCACCGCTGGCCCTGCGTTGCCCCTACGTGCTGCGTGCACCGATGTCGCCGCACCTCGCCGCGCGGGAAGAGGGCGTGCGGATCGAGCTGCCGGTGCTGACAACAGCCTTCGAGGCACTGGCACAACGCGCCGATGCCGTCGTGGTCGAAGGCGTCGGCGGCTTCTGCGTGCCCTTCGGCGACGACATCGACAGCGCCGACCTCGCCACCGCACTGGGCCTGCCCGTGATCCTCGTGGTCGGGTTGCGGCTCGGTTGCCTCAGCCACGCGCTGCTCAGCGCGGAAGCGATCCGCGCGCGCGGCCTCACGCTGGCAGGCTGGGTCGCAAGCACCGTCGACCCATCGATGCTCGCGCCCGAAGCCAATCTGCAGACCCTGCGCGCACGCCTCGGTGCGCCGCTGCTGGGCGTGGTGCCGCATCTCGCATCGCCCGATGCGGCGGCTGCAGCCCGCCACATCGACCTGCGTGCGCTGCGCGCGACGGCGGCCCACGCCGCACGGCGATCCGCAACGCGGCAGTACGAAGACGAAGAAGCCTCAGCCGCGCTGGCCTGATTCGGCCAGGCGCTTGCCACGAACGCCGCCCTGGCGCTCCAGCATCCAGCCCGGGTACTCGGCCGGCAGCGCGCTCGCCTTGTCGAGCGTAGCCAGTTCGTCGGCGCTCAGCTTGATGGCTGTGGCCGCGATGTTGTCGTCGAGCTGCTCGACGCGTTTGGCGCCGATGATCACGCTGGTCACCACCTGCTGGTGCAGCAGCCACGCCAGCGCGATCTGCGCCACCGACACCTTGCGCGCATCGGCCAGCACGCGCATCGCGTCGATGCAGTCGTAGGCGCGTTCGACGTTCACCGGCGGAAAGTCGAAGCTGGCGCGGCGGCTGCCCTTTTCCACTTCGGTGTCGCGGCCGAACTTGCCGCTCAGCAGGCCACCGGCCAGCGGGCTCCAGACCATCAGGCCGACCTCCTCGCTGCGCATCATCGGCGCCAGTTCGCGTTCGAGGTCGCGCCCGGCGATGGTGTAGTAGGCCTGCAGCGACTCGAAGCGCGCGAGGCCGTGGCGCTCGGCAATGCCCAGCGCCTTGGTGATCTGCCAGGCGGCCCAGTTCGACACGCCCACGTAGCGCACATGGCCTTGCTGCACCAGGTTGTCGAGCGCGCGCACGGTTTCTTCGATAGGCGTGACCGGGTCGAAGCCGTGGATCTGGTACAGGTCGATGTGGTCGAGCTGCAGGCGCTTCAGGCTGGCCTTGACGCCATCCATGATGTGAAAGCGCGACGCGCCGGCCGAGTTGACGCCCTTGCTGCCGGTCTCGCCCAGCACCTTGGTGGCCAGCACGAAGCTGTCGCGCGGCAGCTTGAGGTTTTTCAGCGCCTGGCCGGTGATGACTTCGGACTGGCCTTCGGAGTACACGTCCGCCGTGTCGATGAAGTTGATGCCGGCGTCCACCGCGCGGCCAATCAGGCTTTCGGCTTCGCTCTGCTGCAGGTTGCCGATCTGGCCCCAGATGCCGGAGGAGCCGCCGAAGGTCATGGTGCCCAGGCACAGTTCGGACACCAGGAGGCCGGTACGGCCGAATTTGCGGTATTGCATGGAGAAATCCTTTGCGTTGGAGGCGCCCCGACGTGCTGAAGGGCCGGATGGCCCGGGGGCGACAGCAAAAAGTATCCGGCCGCCGGCCCCGGCGTGGCGAGCGCGTTCCTGCAAAGTCTTTGCCTATTTCTCCAGACCACCCCGCCGGGGCGTGCCATTTCGCGGGTGTGGCGCTAAGCTGCAAACCACTCGATCCTCCATGGTGGCCATTCCGTGGCCCCTTTCGTGACAAGGCCCTCAACATGTCCGACGAAACACCTCAAATCGCTTCCGTCATCGCCGAACCGATGCCGCTGGAGCCTGAACTCGACGAAGCCAGGAAGGAACTGGTGCAGTTGATCAACCACATCACGCGCGGACAAGACGGCACCATCATCACCGCCGTGCCCGGCCTGCAGGTGTACTGCATCACCAAGCCCGACGGCCCCAAGCACGGCTTTGCCAGCCCCGCGCTCGGCCTGATTGCCCAAGGCTCCAAGCGCATCATCGTGGGCGACGACATCTACGTGTACGACCCCATGCACTACCTGGTGACCTCGGTCGACCTGCCGGTGTGCGGCCACGTGCGGCTGACCAGCGACAACCAGCCCTACCTGGGCTTGCGGCTGGAGCTGGCGGTCGATGAAATCGGCGAGCTGATCGGCGACGAGAAGCTGCCCGCCAAGGCCAACGCACCGGCCTCGCGCGGCATGTACGTCAACCGCATCGCGATGCCGGTGCTGGAGCCGGTGCTGCGCCTGCTGCGGCTGCTCGACACGCCCGAAGACGTGCCGATCGTCGCGCCGCTCATCAAGCGCGAGATCATGTACCGCCTGCTGGTCAACGGCGAGGGCGCGCGGCTGCGGCAGATCGCGCTGCAGGACAGCCACACGCAGCGCATCACCAAGGCCATCAGCGCGCTGCGCGTCAACTATGCGCAATCGCTGCGGGTGGAAGACATGGCGCGCGCGGTGCACATGAGCGTGTCGTCGTTCCATCACCACTTCAAGGCCGTCACCGCGATGAGCCCGCTGCAGTACCAGAAGCAGCTGCGCCTGCAGGAAGCGCGCCGCCAGATGCTGCTGACCGGCGCCGACGTGGCCTCGGCCGCGCACAGCGTGGGCTACGAAAGCCCGTCGCAGTTCGCACGCGAGTACGGCCGCATGTTCGGCGCGCCGCCGCTGCGCGACAAGCGCCGCTGGCTCGGCGAGGCCGGCAACGACGCGTTGGGTGCGGAGTCGATGGAAGCGGCCTGAGCGGCAACAAAGCGGCCGCCGCGCATGGCTGAATCGAAGATCGCCATCTACGGCGCCATTGGCGCCAACGTGGCGATCGCGGCCACCAAGTTCGTGGTGGCGGGCGTCACGGGCAGCTCTGCGATGCTGTCCGAGGGCATCCACTCGGCGGTCGATACCTTCAACGGCATTCTTCTGCTGGTCGGCCTGCGCCTGAGCAAGCGGCCCGCCACCGTCGAGCATCCGTTCGGCCATGGCAAGGAGCTGTACTTCTGGAGCCTGATCGTCGCGGTGCTGATCTTCGGGTTGGGCGGCGGCGTGTCTTTCTACGAAGGCATCCAGCACATCCGCCATCCGGAGCCGATGCGCGACCCCACCTGGAACTACATCGTGCTCGCGGCGGCTGCGCTGTTCGAGGGCGTGAGCTTCTCCATCGCGCTCAGGGAGTTCCGCGCGCAGTCACGCGGCATGCCGTTCTGGCAGGCGCTGGACCGCAGCAAGGACCCGACCACCTACACCGTGCTGGCCGAAGATTCGGCCGCGCTGGTCGGGCTGGCGGTGGCCGCGCTGGGCATCTACTTCAGCCACAGCCTCGACATGCCGGTGCTCGACGGCGTGGCCTCGGTGGTCATCGGCGTGCTGCTGGCCGGCGTGGCCGTGTTCCTCATCAGCCAGGCGCGCGGCTTGCTGATCGGGGAGGGCATTCGCCCCGAGACGGCGCGCGCCATCCGCAGCATGGCGATGGAGCAACCCAGCGTGGAGAACGTGGGCCATGTGCTGTCGATGTACATCGGCCCCGACGAAGTGTTGGTGATCGTGGATGTGAACTTCAAGGACGACACGCCCACCGGCGATGCATCCGATGCCATCGCGGCCATCGAGAAACAGGTGCGCGCGCGTTTTCCGATGATCAAGCGGATCTTCATCGAGGCGAGCGACGCGCCGGCCGCCGACACGCCCTCCGTGCCCTGATGAACGACGGCAGGTTCAGCAGAGCGAGCGGTACTGCGAAGGCGTGAGGCCGCAGGATTGCTTCCACGCGTGCACCAGGTGCGCCGAATCGAAGAAGCCCGAGGCATGCGCGATGGCGGTGAGCGATTCACCGCCCGTGCTGCTGCTGTTGCACATCGCATGGCTTGCGAGGGTCAGGCGCACGGCCTGGCGCAGCAGGCGAAAGCTCAGGCCGGCCTGCGTGAAGGCGCGTTGCAGCGTGCGGCGTGAAGTGCCCACCGCGTCGACACATTGGTCCAGTTCGGCAAAGGGGTCGGCGTACAGGCTGTCGACGCTGTCTCGCAACGCGGCGTTTGCATAGCCGAGTTCGCCGAAGTGCCGTGCGAGCGGCCTCGTCTCGTCGCTGCGTTGGCGCAGCGGGCTGTTTTCGGCCATGAGGTGCGACACGCAGATCGCGCCCGCCTGCTCGCGCATTTCGTCCTGCAGCCCGGCGGCGCGCGTTTCGCGTTGCAGGCGCAGGCCGGCATCGCAGGAGACCAGCGTTTCCACGCCCAGCGGCGCCATGCGGTTGAAGCCGTTCCATCGCAGCTGGAAGGCGGATGCATCGCGGGCCGTGCGCATCAGCTCTGCGACCGGGTTCGCATCGAGGGCCATGAGCTGCAGCATGCGCCGCTCCGCGCGCTGCATGGCGCCTTGCCGCGTGGCGGCTTGTGCGACGGCCTGCGAATAGACATCGTGATCGGTGAGGCCATCAACCACGCGCTCGACCGACCAGCGGAACAGCAAGGCCGGCGCATCGTCCGTGTCGGCAAAGGATTCGCCGAGCAGGTGATAGCTTTTCCAGTGCGTCATGGTCTTGGGGGAGGTGGGCGGAATTCTAGTGACGGCCCGTGGCGCACAGATACAAGCCTTGTGCGCAGGCCACGAAAAACAATGCGGCTCCATTCATCAGGAGCGCATTCACCGTGGACAGACGACAACTTCTTCTAGGCGCCGGCGCCAGCCTCGGCGGCATCACCCTGGCCGGCTGCGCAGCCATCGAGCGCCCGACGGCCGCGCGCCGCGACGACTTCGCAGGCCTGGACGCCACCGCGCAGGCCGAGCTGGTGCAGCGCCGCGAGGTCACGCCCGGCGAACTGCTCGAAGCGGCTATCACGCGCATCGAGACGCTGAACCCTCGGCTCAATGCCATCGTGACGCCGCTGTACGAGCGTGCGCGCGGAGAGCTTCGTTCGCCGCTGCCGGCAGGGCCTTTCCAGGGCGTGCCCTATGCCATGAAGGATATGGTGGACTTGCAGGGCACGCGCCGCACATCAGGCTCGCGGCTGCTGGCACGCAACATCTCGCAGGACACCAGCGAGATCGTCGCGCGCTCCATGGCGGCGGGCCTCGTGATCCTGGGCAAGACGAACACGCCGGAGTTCGCGCTCAACGGCTCCACCGAGCCGGTGCTGTTCGGGCCTTCGCGCAATCCGTGGGACACGGCGCGTTCTTCCGGCGGCTCGTCGGGCGGTGCCGCTGTCGCGGTGGCCTCGGGCATGGTGCCGATTGCGCATGCGAGCGACGGTGGCGGCTCGATCCGCATTCCCGCATCGTGCTGCGGCCTCTTCGGGCTCAAGCCCAGCCGCAATCGGATGGTCGGTTCGCGCGCCACCGATTCGGGTGTGGAGCATTGCGTGAGCCGCACGGTGCGCGACAGTGCGCGCCTGTTCGCCTGGAACCAGCGACAGGATGCGCAGGCACCGCTGAAACCCGCACCGGTGTTCGATGCGCTGGGTGCACGGCGGCTGAAGATCGGCTTCTCGACCGCCAACGTGTTCGGGCAGCAGGCGGCGCCTTCCGTGCGCTCGGCGCTCGAAGAAAGCGCAAGGCTCTGCGCGCGCATCGGCCACCATGTCGAACCCGCGCGCCTGCCCGTGGAAGGCGAAGAGTTCTTCACGCATTTCATGGTGGCATGGAGCAGCGGCGCCGATCGCATGCGGCGCATGGCCGAGACGCAGGGCCTGCGCGCCGAAGACGTGCTGGAGCCCTGGACGCTGTACCTCAGCGCGCATTTCCGCAGGCAACCCGCCGATGCCGGCGCAAAGGCCGGTGTGTACTTTGAGGAACTCTCGCGGCGCTTCGATGCCTTCTTCCAGTCCTTCGATGTGATGCTGACACCGGTGCTTCACGAAGAGCCGCCACCATTGGGTTTTCTCGGGCCGGACGTGCCCGGTGCGCAGATGTACGAGCGGCTCATGACCTACGTGTCGTACACGCCGATGCATAACGTGGCGGGCACGCCCGCGATGTCGGTGCCGCTCGGCCAGAGTGCATCGGGCTTGCCCATCGGCAGCCAGTTCGCCGCGCGAGTGGGCAACGAAGCCACGCTGTTCGGCCTGGCCTTCGAGTTGGAGCGCGCCGCGCCGTGGGTGCAACGCAAGCCGGCCGCCTTGTAGCACTTACTGCAATTTCTTGCGTTGTCCACACCATGCAAGTTTTACAAAATTTCGCTATTGTTTTGGTCGCTGCAGCAACCCGGCCCATTCGACCGGGAGAACCTAACAACATGGAGAAATTGCATGCTCTGGGAAAAGAAGCTGGCGCAGTGGTGCGCCGCAGTCCGCGCACGTGCCAACCTGCCTGCGCGACTGACCTTGTGGGACGGCCAGTCCTATGACTTCGGCACCTTCAGCGGGCCTTCGGTCACGCTGCATGTCAAGTCCCCGGCCGCGCTGTCGCTGATGCTGCAGCCCACGCTCGACAACCTGGGCGAGGCCTACGTCAAGAGCAAGATCGACATCGAGGGCAAGCTCAGCGACGTCATCGACATCGCCTACGGCCTGGCCAAGACCTCGATCGACAAGCCGAGCGGCGCACTGCAGAACGTGGCGCGCTACTTCACGCACACCAAGTCGTCGGACAAGAAGTCCATCGAGTACCACTACGACGTGTCGAACGCGTTCTACCAACTGTGGCTCGACGCGAACATGGTCTATTCATGCGCCTACTTCGAGAACGGCGACGAAGACCTTGCCACCGCGCAACTGAAGAAAATAGACCACATCCTCACCAAGATCGAACTCAAGCCGGGCCAGACCCTGCTCGACATCGGTTGCGGCTGGGGCGCGCTGGTGATCCGCGCGGCGCAGAAGTTCGGCGCGCGCTGCGTGGGCGTCACGCTGTCGCAGAACCAGTTCGAGCTGGCGACCGAGCGCGTGCGCGCGGCCGGCCTGCAGGACCGCATCGAGATCCGCCTGCAGGACTACCGCGACGTGACCGGCCAGTTCGACCGCATCACCAGCGTGGGCATGTTCGAGCACGTGGGCCGCAAGAACCTGCCCGCGTACTTCAAGCGCGTGCAAGAGCTGCTGGCCGACGATGGCGTGGTGATGAACCACGGCATCACCTCGTCCGACCCCGAAGGCGGTGGCGTGTCGTATGGCGGTGGCGACTTCATCGACCGCTATGTGTTCCCGAACGGCGAACTGCCGCACATCAGCCTGGCGCTGCAGGCCATGCAGCAGGGCGGCCTCGAAGCCTTCGACGTGGAGAACCTGCGCCGCCACTATGCGCAGACCCTGCGGCTGTGGAGCGACAACTACGAGGCCAACAGCGACAAGGCCCACGCGCTGGTCGATGAAGAGAAGTTCCGCATCTGGCGCATCTACCTCGCGGGCTGCGCCTATGCCTTCGAGAACGACGACGTGGCGATCTACCAGATCGTCGGCCGCAAGGCGGGCCGTTCCGCGAAGACGCTGCCGTGGTCGCGGCGCTACATCTACGAAGGCACGTCGGCGTTGAACGCGGGCTGAGCGAGCGGGGGAAGGGCGAACGGGTCAGCGAGAGCCTGAGCGCAAGCGCGGAATCGCGCACCTCGCTAGCATCGGGGCCTCGCGGCCAACAACACCTCGGCGCCTGCCGGACACCGTCGTCCGCGGGCCGCTTCCGGCCCCGAAGAAGCCCCCCATGAGCGCCAGCAGCACCAAAACAACAAACCGCCCCCTGGTCATCGCATCGATCATGGCTTCCATGGCCATGGTCGCCATCGAAGCCACGATCGTCTCGACCGTCATGCCGCAGATCGCCTCCGAGCTTGGCGGCCTGCATCTCTACAGTTGGGTGTTCGCATCCTTCCTGCTCGCGCAGACCGCCATGACGGTGGTGTTCGGCAAGCTGTCCGACCTGTACGGGCGCAAGCCCATCATGTTCGTGGGCATCGCCGTCTTCATCATCGGCTCGGTGCTGGCCGGCTTCTCGTGGTCGATGCCGGCCATGATCTGCTTCCGGCTGATCCAGGGCATCGGCGCGGGCGCGATACAGCCGGTGTCGCTCACCATCGTCGGCGACCTGTATCCGGCGCGCGAGCGCGGCAAGGTGCAGGGCTATCTGGCCAGCGTCTGGGCGGTGTCGGCGGTGGTCGGCCCGATGATCGGCGCGCTGATCGTGCAGAAGCTGTCGTGGGGCTGGATCTTCTGGATCAACGTGCCCATCGGATTGGCTGCGGCAGCCGGCTTCTGGTTCTACCTGCACGAAGCGCCGACCGTGCGGCGTTCGTCGATCGACATGGTGGGCGCGGTGCTGTTCACCGTCGGCATTGCGGCGCTGATGATCGCGCTGACCGAGTTCGGCGTCGGCAACTCGGGCGTTGCGCTCGCGTGGGGCGTGCTGTTCGTTGTCACGCTGGCGCTGTTCATCGCGCAGGAGCGCCGCGCAGCCGATCCGATGGTGTCGCTGAAGCTCTGGGGAGCGCGGATGATCGCGACGGTCAATGGTGCGGCGATGTTGGCCGGCATGGTGCTGATCGGCATCACGACCTTCTTGCCGATGTACGTGCAGGTGGTGCTGCAGCGTTCGTCGGTCACGGCGGGGCTCACGCTCACGATGGTGATGCTCGGCTGGCCCATCGGTGCGACGTTGACCTCACGCACCTTTCATCGCATCGGGTTGTGGCGCATGGTGGTGGTCGGCGGGGCGCTGATTCCGCTTGGCACATCGACCTTTGCATTGCTCGGCGCCGGCAGCTCGCCGGTGCTGCCCGCCGTGGGCTCGTTCATCATCGGCCTGGGCATGGGGGTGATGAGCCTAGCTTCGCTGATCCTGATCCAGGAGGGGGTGGAGCTGTCGCAGCGTGGCATCGCCACGGCCTCGAATGTGTTCTCGCGCAACCTCGGCAGTGCGTTGGGCGCTGCGTTCTTCGGTGCGGTCTTCAACTTCGGCCTGACGCGTGGCGACGGCACGATGATGTTCACCGACGATCAGTTGCGTCTGCTGCTGCAGGGGGTGCACGGCTCTGCTGCAGGGGATGCGGGCATTCGGCTGGCGCTGAGTAACTCGCTGCACCTGACCTTCCTGATGATGCTGGTCGTGAGCCTGGGCGTGGTGGCGCTGGCGTTGCTGTTGCCCAAGGAAGGGCTGGAGAAGCACGCGGTCAAGGGCAGTGACGAGGCTACGCAGAAATAGACCGGGCTTCCTGGGTCTGTTGCATGGGGCGGGTTCATTCGGGGCGAGTGCGAATGACACCAGGAGCTCCCCTCCGCGAATGTCCCCCGCTTCGCTCCTCCTTTATTTTCCATCAGAGGGTTAAAACCACCGGCTTTCAGCCGGTCAGCTTTAGCACCAAGATGTGGTGCTGGAGGTGGCTGGTATGGACTACAGGTACGGAAGTCATACGGTTTTTC
>NZ_JBPJZR010000039.1:0-1646 GCF_051216615.1 Variovorax raffinosi | reverse complement strand
GCCGCGACAACCAAGGTCGACAACCCCTACGGCATCGGCGCCCTGTGGGCGCAGAGTGACCTGGTCGCCAAGGCCGTGCTGGCCATCCTGGCGATCATGTCGATGGGCAGCTGGTACGTGATCGTCACCAAGCTGCTCGAACAGATGCGCATGGGCCGCCAGGCCAAGGAAGTGGACAACGAGTTCTGGAACGAGCGCACCGTGCAGGCCGGCACCGCCAAGCTCGCAGAGGGGAGCCCCTTCCGCTTCATCGCCGATGCCGGCGTGCACGCCACCAAGAAGCATGACGGCCTGCGCGGCAAGGTCGACTTTGCCGACTTCGTCGACCTGTGCATCCACCGCGCCACCGAACGCGTGCAACGGCGCCTGAGCAACGGCATGTCGCTGCTGGCCACCGTGGGCTCCACCGCACCCTTCGTCGGCCTGTTCGGCACCGTCTGGGGCATCTACCACGCGCTCACCGCCATCGGCATCGCCGGACAGGCATCGATCGACAAGGTGGCCGGCCCCGTGGGCGAATCGCTCATCATGACCGCCATCGGCCTGGCCGTGGCCGTGCCTGCGGTGCTGGGCTACAACTGGCTCCTGCGCCGCAACATCACCGTGATGGACGACGTGCGCGAGTTCAGCGGCGAGCTGCACTCCGTGATCCTGGCCGGCAGCGCCGCCGCCTGACAACCGCACCGCCGCAGCGAACCGGGCCACATCCATGGCGATGAACATTCCTTCCGCCGGAGGAGACGAGGAGCAGGTCATTGCCTCCATCAACACCACGCCGCTCGTCGACGTGATGCTGGTGCTGCTGATCATCTTCCTCATCACCATTCCGGTCGTCAATTACTCGGTGCCGGTGGAGGTCCCGAAAGAGCGCAACGAGGTGCGCGAGAGCAAGCCCGACACCGTCGTGCTGTCGGTCGACACCACGGGCCGCATCTACTGGTTCGACACCCCCGTGCGCGACGCGAGCACCCTGGCCGACAAGCTCAGGAAGGTGGCGGCCATGACACCGCAGCCCGAAGTGCACATCCGCGGGGACTGGCACTCCGACTACGAACCGGTGGGCAAGATCATCTTTGCGTGCCAGTCCGCCGGCATCGTCAAGGTGGGCTTCATCACCGAGCCGCCCGCGCGCAACTGAGAACACACAGCCATGCGAAAAGAAAAACAGGGGCGCCGCCGAAGTGCGCCGTCCGACGAGCCCATGATGGACATCAACACCACGCCGCTGATCGACGTGATGCTGGTGCTGCTGATCATGCTGATCATCACCATCCCGATCCAGTTGCACGCGGTCAACCTGAACATGCCCAACGGCAACCCGCCGCCCAGCGACATCAAGCCCGAGGTGCTGCGCGTGGACATCGACGAACGCAGCACCGTGCTGTGGAACGGCGAGGCCATTGCCGACCTGGCGGAAGTGGAACGGCGCTTCGAGCAGGTCGCCGCGCAGGCGGTGCAGCCTGAAGTGCACCTGCGCCCCGACAGGCATGCCAAGTACAGCATCGTGGCCGGCGTGATGGCCTCGGCGCAGCGCTCGGGCGTGACCAAGCTGGGCATCATGGGTTCGGAGCAGTTCATCCCATGAGCCGCGCCAACGACTTCGACCCCAAGTCCCGCTTCGGCCCCGTGGGCATCGGCGTGATGAT
>NZ_JBPJZR010000038.1:0-1872 GCF_051216615.1 Variovorax raffinosi | reverse complement strand
AGCCGCATAGCCGCATCGACGAACTGCTGCCGCATCGCTGGCAGCACAGCTGACCACCTGCTCGCGCTCGCCGCCAAATGTGCGGCCCTCGTCAAGATGTGTTCGCCGCGTGCTTACAAGCAACCTCGGAATAGCCCAACTTGATCAGCGCATGCAGGCGGATGTGCCCGTCGAGAAGCACGTGCTGGCCGGAACGTCGATCCACGGCATTTATCGTCAGCGGCTCGATCAGTCCAATCTCGCCGATTGACGCTAGAACCAGCTTGTACTTCTGTGTCCCAAGCAAGCCCACCGGCGGTTTACGCGAAGGGAGAATGTTGTTGACCGCAACCATCATCGGCTTGGGCAAGAAGCCAAGTACGACGTCGCTCACCCTGGACCTCCATTCGGACTGATCCGCTCTGCGAGATATTTGGGCAGCGCATCCAAGCCCTCGGCCCTTAGAAGATTGATGAAATTCTCTTCGGAGCAAAGCTGCCTCAACGCACCCACCACGAAAAGAAGTCGCTGCTGCGCAAAGGAGGCTCGGCGCACCATGAGTTGCTGGCGCTGCACTTCCTTTTGGTACACCCTCACCAGACTAGAGGTTGTGACATCCGTTTGCTTGCGCGACCCCTCTCGGGCAATCGACCGCCCCAACTGATGCCGGCGTTGAATCAAGCGCCGCGCCTCTATCAACTGCCGTCCTCGCAAACGACCTGTCTCATAGGCCTCCTGCAACGCAGCCTGAACAGTCTTCTCACTGTCTCCAGCTCGTGCAATGGTGATCGCTGCACTCAACGGGATTTTTCCGCGCTCGACCGCCACCAGCAAGCGTTCCTCGCCCTGATCAATCAATAGCAGTATGTCGTTGACGTACTGCAGCGTGAGTCCTGTCTTTTCAGCGATCACTTTGGGCGTGTAGCCCTTGGCTTTGAGTTGGTTGATGCCCGCAAGAAGCTCAAGAGGTCGATATTGACGCCGCGCAATATTCTCGGCGAGGCTCATGATGAAGGCCTCCTCATCATCTACGTGCACGACCAATGCGGGTATCCGCGTCTCGCCAAGCTGACGCAACGCCTTGAGCCTGCCCTCACCACATACCAAGAGATACCGCTCAGCTCCATCATCACCGGCACGAGGGGTCACCGTGATCGGCTTCTTCAGGCCGATTGCACCGATGTTGGCAACGATTCCCTCGAAGACCACCTGGTTGCGTTCTCGCGGATTCAGCACATCGATGCGATCCATCGGGATCATGCGGAGGTCGCCCGCTGGCCCCTTTCCTGTCACGCCGCTCTCCGCAGTCGAATCTGAGAAGCCATGCCATACAGGTAGTCGAGCGTGTCAAAGCGGTAGCTCTCTAACTCCACGGCGTTCTGCTCTGCCAGGCTGATGCGCGGCAAGGCGAAATGAAGCCGCGGCAGCAGGTAGTAGTCCAGCGGTTTCTCGTTACCCGGAGCAAGGCGTACTGCCACAGTGATGTCCGGCAGCAGGCTGGCATCGAAGCGCACCTTCCAGCGATGGCCCCCACTTTCACTAACCTGGCAGCGTGCCAGCGCCAAGGACACGCTGAACTCGTGGTTGACGTCTAGAAGGTCCGTCGCTGGGTCTCGATACAGGCGGCCACCGAGACTTTCTACCTGTGCCTCTGCTTCGGCCACGATCTTCGGATGAAGTCGCCGGAGGAATCGGTTGATCTCGAGATACTGGTAGTCGCGTCCCGGCGCGAAACCCACCATCTGATAGGCGCGGAGGAGGCTTCCAAACCTGTGGGTGTTAGCGCCAGTGCAATCGTGATCAGCGGTGCCAATCGAACATTGACCAGGGGCTGGAGCTGGTTCCGCTAGGAGCCAACTGTGAATAACTATAGGTTGGATGCCTCGGTGGGTC
>NZ_JBPJZR010000037.1:0-2074 GCF_051216615.1 Variovorax raffinosi | reverse complement strand
ATTCACGATGGTTCGCGGCTGAACATTGGCCGTCGCGGAAATGCAGCCGGCGGCCCCCAGAGGCAAGGCCTTCTCGAGCAGCGATTCCGAGGCCGGGAAGATCCTGAAGCCGGGGAACGATCGCAGCATGCTTTCGGTGTTCGCCCAATCGCCGGAGCTGTCCTTGATGCCGACGACGGTCTGCGGATATTCCTTGATGAGCCGCTCGATCAGCGCGTGGGTGATGCCCACGCCCGTGAACTGGGGGATGTGATACAGGTAGACCTTCAGATGTCCCGATCCGACCGCCTGGATGATCTCGGAGTAATAGGCGAACAGCCCGTCGTCGTGGGCGGGCTTGAAATAGAACGGCGGCAGGGTCAGCGTGCCGGCACACCCGAGGTCGACCGCCTTCTTCGTCAGCTGGATGGTCTCCGGAAGCGCGCACAGCCCGACGCCCGGAAGCAATCTGGCTGGAGGAATGCCGGCCTCGACCAGGGCTTCGAGCAGATCGATCTTCTCGGACACGGACAGCGAGTTGGCCTCGCTGTTGGTGCCGAACACCGCCAGGCCGACGCGCTGCGAGATCAGCCATCGACAGAAGCCGATGAATGCCGTGCGGTTCACGCTCAGATCTGCGTGGAAGGGTGTCAGGGCGGGCGCGAAAACTTCGGCGCTTCGGGTGGGGCTCATGAATACCTCGCGGATGGAAGAAGGAAAGGAGGAATGGCTTCAGGCATCCGCCATGAAGCGCGTGATCGCCCGGCCCAGCGTGTCTTCACCGCTGTTGAAGTGCGCCACGATCGATGTGTGGTTGTGGCGGTCCAGGCTGATGAAGCGTGTCAGCGCCGTGCGAGGCAATGCCTGCGCGCGTTGGAAAAACTCTTCGCCGTAGGCGTCGAGGTGCGGGTTCTCGTACTGCGCGACCGCGACCAGCAGCGGCACGTTGCGGGTCTCGACGTGGCTGATCGGCGAGCGAACGTCGTACAGCGACGGGTCCGTGCCGAAATAGGCACGCACACCTTCGGCATTCGGGTTGTCGGGCAAGGTGTCCGCGCGCAGGCGCGCGCTGACCAGGATCGCACCGGCCAGCGCTCCGTCGGCAATCCGCTGGCACGCGGGGTCGAAGATCGCGCTGGCCACGTGGCAGCCACCAGCGGAGTGCCCCATGAGGAAGATGCGGTCGGCACGTCCGCCGTACCTTGCGATGTTGTCCTGCACCCAGCGAAATGCGTGCAGGACGTCGTCCGCTCCGCCCGGATAAGGCGATGCCGGCGCCAGGCGGTACTCCACGTTCACGCCGACGATGCCCTGGCGTGCGAACCAGTGCGCCACGTTGTCATAGACCTGCCCGTTCACGCTCTTCTTGCCGCGAACGAAGGCGCCGCCGTGCAGGAACACCACCACGTCGCGGGTGCCCGGTCGCCAGGACGCGTCGAAGTGCACATCCAGCGTCTCCCGTTCGGTGGCGCCGTAGGGAATGTCCCGCTCGATGAGAACGCCGTCGTCGGCCGCATGGCGGACCCGCGGTGTGTAGTGCGCGATCACGAGATCACGGTGCTTGTTGATGTCCGCAGCCCACCTGGGCCCGATGTCCTGGAGCAGCGCCTCGGTATCCGGGGGAATGGCGTGGAGTGAAGATTCAGAATTTGTCATTTCTCAAATAATACACCATTGTCTTCTTTGGTATACCAAACAACAAAATCTTCGACCATCAAATGCCACAAGGCCCCAGGCGCTAAGATGGCCGCTCCAAAATGTGTGCGGAAAAACAATGACAACTATTTCTGCAAGGGTGCAGTCGCTGATCTCCGAACAGATCATCAGCGGCAACTTTCCACCGGGCATGCGGCTGGACGAACGTCTGCTTGCGGACAAGTTCAAGGTCTCGCGCACGCCGGTGCGCGAAGCGCTGCGGCAGCTGGCGGCACGCGGGCTCACGCAGATTCTTCCCATGCGGGGCGTCGTCGTCATGCAGATCGGCGTCAAGGAACTGTCGGAGATCCTTCATGCAGATTGCGAACTGGAAGCGCTGTGCGCCCGGCTTGCCGCCGAGTCGATGACGACCATGGAGAAGACCGAGCTGGAGTATGTT
>NZ_JBPJZR010000036.1:0-2472 GCF_051216615.1 Variovorax raffinosi | reverse complement strand
GTAAGCACGCGGCGAACACATCTTGACGAGGGCCGCACATTTGGCGGCGAGCGCGAGCAGGTGGTCAGCTGTGCTGCCAGCGATGCGGCAGCAGTTCGTCGATGCGGCTATGCGGCTGTGTTGGAAGGCGCAAGAACACGTCCTTCAGATAGGCATACGGATCGTGGCCATTGAGCTTGGCTGACTGGATCAAGCTCATGATGGCTGCGGCGCGTTGCCCGGCACGGAGGCTCCCAGCGAACAGCCAGTTCCCTCTGCCCACGGCAATCGGCCGGATCTGGTTCTCCACCCAGTTGTTGTCTGCAGGCAAGTTGCCGTCGTCCAGGTAGCGCGTCAGCGCAGGCCAGCGCTTCAGGCTGTAGTTCAGTGCTTTGGCTGTCCCTGAACCTTCCGGGACCTTGAGCCGCTGCGCGATCATCCAGGCATGCAGTGCCTCGGCGATCGGCCGACCCCGCGCTTGGCGGATGCGATGCCGCTCATCTGCGTTCAGGTCCTTCACCTCACGCTCGATCTCGTAGAGCCGAGCGAAGTACTGGATGCCTGCCTCTGCGACGTGACTCTTGTTCGTTGTGTGCAGCTCGACAAACTTGCGCCGGGCGTGTGCTAGGCAGCCAGCTTCGACGACGCCCTTGGCCAGCAGGGCCTTGTAGCCTGAGTAGTCGTCACAAACGAGTGCGCCACGCCATTCGCCCAGGAAGTCCTGCGCGTGCTGGCCAGCCCGGCTGTCGGCGAAGTCGTAGACCACGGCCTTCATGTCTTCGAAGGCGCCTGGTGTGTAGGCCCACAGATAGGCACGATGCGTCTTGCCCGTGCCGGGCTTAAGCATTGCCACCGGGGTCTCGTCGGCATGCAGTACGCCGTGAGCGAGGATGGCACCCCTGAGTGCGTCGACCAGGGGTTGCAGGCGTACGCCGCATGTGCCGACCCACGCACCAAGCGTCGAGCGCGGGATGGCCAGGCCGGCACGCCCGAAGATCGTTTCCTGGCGGTACAGCGGCAGGTGGTCGGCGTACTTGGCCACCATCACCTGCGCCAGTAGGCCGGCGGTGGGGATGCCCTTGTCGATCACCTGGGCCGGCACCGGCGCCTGGATCAGCGTCTGGCACTTCGCGCACGTCCACTTGCCTCGCACATGCCGCTCGACGGAGAACACACCGGGAACGTAATCGAGCTTCTCAGCCACGTCTTCGCCGATGCGCTTGAGCGCGCAGCCGCACGTGCAGGTAGTCGACTCGGGTTCGTGGCGGACATCGACGCGCGGCAGGTCTGCCGGCAGCTGCGTGCGACGCGGCTGTTGCTTGTCCTCGGTCTTGGGTGGCGGGCGAAGCTGCTTCAGCTCTTCTTCGATGGCCGCCAAGTCGGCGTCAAGCGTCTCTTCCAGAAGGCTGGCCTGTGCAGCGTCGAGCTTCTCACTGCTCTTCCCGAAGCGCAGGCGCTTGTACTGTGCGAGCTCGTGGGTGAGTTGGTCGACCTTGGTGGACTTGAAGGTGACCTCGCGCGTGAGCGTCTCGATCGATCGGTCCTTGGCCTCGAGCAGGCTTTGCTGCTCAGTCAAGTCCTTGAGAAGCCGGAGGGTCACCTCGCGCAGTTGCTCTGCATCGAGGCCCTCCAGTTGTTCGGCATCCACCATGAGCACGGATGGTGCCGCGCGAGCGTGTGAATGTCATCGGCGTTTGCCGCAATTGCACGGCCACCGTGCGATCACACCACGGTGATGACGCCCGCTGAACCTATGCGCTGCCAGGGCAACCCGAGCACGAGCGCGTCGAGTTGCTCACGCGTTATCGCCATCTGCGTGCCCAGGCTCGCGTTGGCCCAGAGGAACCGGCCCTGGTTCAGCCGACGCGCGCACAGCCAGATGCCGATGCCATCGTGCACAAGGACCTTCATGCGGTTGGCGCGTCGATTGGCAAACAAGTAAGCGTGGTGCGGCTGCGCTGCGCCGAACACCTTCACGACGCGCGCGAGCGCCGTCTCGGTGCCAGCGCGCATGTCGATCGGCTCGGTGGCCAGCCACACGGCGTCGACGCGAATCAACGCAGCCACTCGCGCAGCCAGGCTGCGCACGACGACGCTGATTCCACCGGCCAATGCACCACTGCGGTGGCGCTGCCTCGCTTCAGTTCGATGCGGATGTCACGGGCCGGCATCTCGGCTTCGGGCTGCACATCGAGCGCGATGAAGTCGGGCATCGGCAACGTTGGAACGTCAGTCGCCTTCGGCGACGCAGCCCTGCGATCATCGGCACGCCACCGGTGCACCACGTTCGCATTCAGGTTGTACAGCCTCGCGATCGCCGCGGCAGATGCATCCGGCTGCCGGCACGCCTCAAGGACCTCTGCCTTGAACTGCGCGCTGTGCTTGCGACGGGTCGCCCGCTTAACCACACCATCTATTGCGTCCACATCATTCATCGCGGACACGATGCCTGCCGACTCTCAGGCAATCAAGATGACTTCACCGTGCGCTTAC
>NZ_JBPJZR010000035.1:0-2547 GCF_051216615.1 Variovorax raffinosi | reverse complement strand
GTAAGGGGCTGGCCATCCCATCTTGAACACCCGGGCGCTGGCGGTAACGATCCTGTCCACGAAGGAATAGATGGACATGATGGCAAACGGTCAAGAGGTGCGTCGGCGCCGGTACAGCGAAGAACTCAAGCAGCAGGTGCTGAGCGAATGTGAGAGACCAAACGCGTCGGTGGCGAAGGTCGCAATGGCGCATGGCATCAATGCCAACGTGGTGCACTCCTGGCGCAAGAGGGTACGGGAATCGTTGGAGACACCCGATGCCATCGCGCTGCAGGAGCCGACGTTCGTTCCAATGATGTTGCCACCGGTGGCGTCGGCGGTGTCGGCGGTGTCGGCATCAGCAACGCAGATTCAGGTGCAGATCAAGCGAGGCGCCGTGGTGATCAGCGTGGACTGGCCACTGGAGGCAGCGGCGCAGTTAGGCATCTGGACGCGCGAGTTGCTGAAGTGATCCGCATCGACGCGGTGTGGCTGGCCGTGCAGCCCATGGACATGCGCGCCGGCGCCGAACGGCTGTTGGCGAGCGTGGTGAAGGTCTTCGGCGCTGCGCAAGCGCATCACGGGTACCTGTTTGCCAACGCCCGGCACACGCGCATCAAGCTGCTGGTGCACGACGGCTTCGGCGTGTGGTGTGCAGCGCGGAGGCTGAACATCGGCGGCTTCGCGTGGCCGGCTCAAGGTTCGAAGAGTGGCGCGCCACTCACGTTGACGCGCGAGCAGTTCGACGCCCTGGTGTTGGGCCTGCCCTGGCAGCGTCTGGAGGACATGCGCATCATCACCCGGCTGTGAAGTTGGCGCGCGAGCGTTGACGGCACTACCCCGCATGGCAGGTGCGTGTGATCGCCGGCATGATGGATGCATGCAGCACCTGCACGATCTCAACGCCTCGGACCTCAGTAGTCTGTCGCCCGAGACCGTCACCGCGCTGGCGCAGCAGATGTTGGCCCACATCCGCCAGCAGGCCCAGCACATCGAGCGCCAGGCGCACGAGATCAAGTTCAAGAACGCCAAGCTGGAGAAGGTGATGTTCGAGCTGGCGCGCCTGAAGGCGTGGAAGTTCGACGCCAGGACCGAAGCCATGAACGCCGAACAGCGGCGCCTGTTCGAGGAGACGATGGCCGAGGACGAAGCCAGCCTGCAGGCGCAGCTTGAGCAACTGCAATCCAAGTCGCCGGCCAAGGAGGCGAAGGAAGAAGGCGATAAGCCTCCACGCAAGCCTCGCCGCCAGAAGCTGCCCGAACATCTGCGCCGGGTCGATCACCCCCATGAGCCCGATGACACGAACTGCCCCTTGCCCGAGTGCGGCCGGCCGATGGTGCGCGTGGGCGAAGACATCAGCGAACAACTGGACATCGTGCCGGCCGAGTTCTTCGTTCATCGCCACATCTACGGCAAGTGGGCCTGCCGCTGCTGCCAGTGCCTGGTGCAGGAGCCGGCGGTGCCGCAGATCATCGACGGCGGCATCATGGCCGCCGGCCTCATCGCGCACACGCTGACCAGCCACTTCGTCGACCACCTGCCGTACTACCGGTTAGAGACCATCAACGCACGCTCCGGCGTGCACACGCCGCGCTCGACGCTGGCGCAGACCTCGGGGCGCGCTGGCGCGGCCCTGGAGCCCTTGTACGACGCCCACAAGCGCTTCGTACTGCAGTCGAGGGTGCTGCATGCCGACGAAACACCTGTTGCCATGCTGGACCCAGGCCGAGGCAAGACGAAGAGGGCCTACATCTGGGCCTATGCCAGGGGAGCCTTCGATCCGCAGCCGGGCGTCGTGTACGAGTTCTGCCTGGGCCGCGGTGCCCAGTACCCCATTGCCTTCCTGCAGGGAAGCGACGGCTTCGGTGCGCACATGCCTTGGAGCGGCACGCTGGTGCGCGACGAATACTCGGCCTACGACAACGTCGTCGCCGCGCGCGCTGACCGCATTGCCGCAGGATGCCTCGCTCACGCGAGGCGCCACTTCCACGAGTTGGGCAAGGCCGGCACCAGCGAAGTGGCGACCGAGGCGCTGCGTCGCATCGCGACGATCTACCGCGCCGAGCGCCAGTTCGGCGAACTCGCTGGCGAAGACCGTCTACGCATGCGTCAGTCGGTGACCATGCCGCTGTGGGAGGAGCTGCATGTGTGGCTGCAACTCGAGCGTGCCAGGGTCCCCGACGGCGGGGCGACGGCCAAGGCCTTGAGCTACAGCTTGAATGCCTGGACTGCGCTGACGCGCAATCTCGTCGACGGCGACGTGCCGGTGGACAACAACCACTTGGAAAATCGAATCCGTCCCTGGGCAATGGGACGCCGCGCCTGGCTGTTCGCCGGTAGCGAACTGGCTGGCCAGCGCGCCGCCATCGTGATGAGCCTGGTGCAGTCGGCACGCCTGTGCGGCCACGACCCGCATGCCTACCTCAAGGACGTCCTGGAGCGCTTGCCCACGCACCTGAACAGCCGAATTGACGATCTCCTGCCACATCGCTGGCAACCGCTCACCTGACTCTGCAGCAGGGGCAACCGCTGATCGGGACCGTCAAGATGGAGCGCCCATCCGCTTAC
>NZ_JBPJZR010000034.1:0-2622 GCF_051216615.1 Variovorax raffinosi | reverse complement strand
GACGGCAGCGAGCCGGCGTACCTGGATGCGGCCATCGCAGCGGGCGTGGCCCCGTACTTCGATCGCATGCGCACCTCGGGCGCCAACCTGCTGGCCGACTGCGTGGTGCCCTCGTTCACCAACCCGAACAACCTGTCCATCGTGACCGGCGTGCCCCCGGCCGTGCACGGCATCTGCGGCAACTACTTCTTCGACCGCGAACTGGGCCAGGAAGTCATGATGAACGACCCCAAGTACCTGCGCGCAGGCACCGTGCTGGCTGCCTTTGCCGATGCCGGCGCCAAGGTGGCCGTGGTCACCGCCAAGGACAAGCTGCGCAAGCTGCTGGGCCACCGCATGAAGGGCATCTGCTTCTCGTCCGAGAAGTCGGACCAGGTGACGATGGAAGAAAACGGCATCGACAACGTGCTCGACATGGTCGGCATGCCCGTGCCCTCGGTCTACAGCGCGGAGCTGTCCGAGTTCGTCTTCGCCTCGGGCGTCAAGCTGATGGAGTCGCGTCGCCCCGACCTCATGTACCTGTCGACCACCGACTACGTGCAGCACAAGGCCGCGCCCGGCAGCCCGGCCGCCAATGCCTTCTACGCCATGATGGACCGCTACCTGGCGCAGCTCGATGCACTGGGCGCCACCATCGTCGTCACCGCCGACCACGGCATGAACGACAAGCACGCAACCGATGGTTCGCCCAACGTCATCTACCTGCAGGACGTGCTCGACGAGTGGTACGGCAAAGATCTGGCCCGCGTGATCCTGCCGATCACTGACCCGTACGTGGTGCATCACGGCGCCCTCGGCTCCTTCGCCACCGTGTACGCCCCCGACGAAGCCCGCGTGCCCGGCTGGATCGACCGCCTGCAGCGCGTGCCCGGCATGGAACTCGTGCTCTCGCGCAAGGACGCGGCCGCGCGCTTCGAGCTGCCGCCCGACCGCATCGGCGACATCGTGGTCGTGAGCGAGCAGAGCACCGTCATCGGTACCTCGGCCAGCCGGCATGACCTGTCCGCGCTGGAAGTGCCGCTGCGCTCGCATGGCGGTGTGTCGGAGCAGCGCGTGCCGCTCATCTGCAACCGCCCGGTCACCGGCATTGCTGCCAGTCGGCGCTTGCGCAACTTCGATGCGCTCGACATTGCGCTGAACCACGCCCAATAACGAAATCGCCTTCCGGAGCAAGCACCCCATGAGCCAAGCCATCCTGAAGCCAGGCACCGTCCACCGCGAAGCGCTGCGCATCGCCGGCGAGCGCGTTCACCGCGACCGCACGATCGAGGTCACCTACCCCTACACCGGCGAAGTGATCGCCACCGTGCCCAAGGCCACGCTGGACGACGTGCGCAACGCCTTGCGCATCGCCCGCGACTACAAGTCCACGCTCACCCGCTACGAGCGCTACAAGATCCTCATGCGCGCCGGCGAGATCATTGCCTCGCGCCTGGACGAGATCTCGCGCACCATCACGCTCGAATCGGGCCTCTCGCGCAAGGACTCGCTGTACGAGGTGGGACGCGCCTCCGACGTGCTGCTGTTCGCCGCCAACCAGGCGCTGGTGGACGACGGCCAGGTGTTCTCCTGCGACCTCACGCACCACGGCAAGAGCCGCAAGGTCTATACGCTGCGCGAGCCGCTCCTGGGCGCCATCACCGCCATCACCCCGTTCAACCATCCGCTGAACCAGGTGATCCACAAGGTGGCGCCGGCCATTGCGACGAACAACCGCATCGTCCTGAAGCCCAGCGAGAAGACGCCGCTGACGGCCTTCCTGCTGGCGGACATCCTGTACGAGGCGGGGCTGCCGCCGCAGATGCTGTCGGTGCTCACGGGCGATCCGGCCGAGATTGCCGACGAACTGCTCACGAATGCCGACGTCGACCTGGTCACCTTCACCGGTGGCGTGCCCATCGGCAAGTACATCTCGGGCAAGGCGGTCTACAAGCGCCAGATCCTGGAGCTGGGGGGGAACGATCCGATCATCGTGATGGAAGACGCGGATGTGGAGGAAGCCGCCACGCTGGCAGCCAACGGTTCGTACAAGAACTCGGGCCAGCGCTGCACGGCGGTCAAACGCATGCTGGTGCATGAGTCGGTGGCGGACCAGTTCGTTGAGTTGCTGGTCGCCAAGACCCGCGCGCTGAAGTACGGCGACCCAATGGACCCGGACACCGACATGGGCACGGTGATCGACGAGGCTGCCGCCAAGCAGTTCGAGGCCGTAGTCAACGAAGCCATCGCAGCCGGTGCGAAGCTGCGCTACGGCAACGAGCGCAGGGGCGCGCTGTATTCGCCGACGGTGCTGGACCACGTGGACCCCGAGATGACGGTAGCCAAGCACGAGACCTTCGGGCCGGTCTCGCCGGTGATCCGCTTCAAGACCATCGAAGAAGCCATCCGCATCTCCAACGGCACGGCCTATGGTTTGTCGTCGGCGGTCTGCACCAACCGGCTGGACTACATCACGCGCTTCATTCGCGAGCTGAACGTGGGCAGCGTCAACGTGCGCGAGGTGCCCGGCTACCGGCTGGAGCTGACGCCCTTCGGCGGCATCAAGGACTCGGGCCTGGGCTACAAGGAAGGCGTGCTCGAAGCCATGAAGAGCTTCACCAACTGCAAGACCTATTCGCTGCC
>NZ_JBPJZR010000033.1:0-2624 GCF_051216615.1 Variovorax raffinosi | reverse complement strand
TGTTAGCGCCAGTGCAATCGTGATCAGCGGTGCCAATCGAACATTGACCAGGGGCTGGAGCTGGTTCCGCTAGGAGCCAACTGTGAATAACTATAGGTTGGATGCCTCGGTGGGTCCTCCTTTTCTTGAACCGGTTGTTGGTATTCCCGAGCCGTCAGGCGAGGCCCCTTCCTCCGTGGTCTCGCTCACCTGGGCCGCAGCTGTCTTCCTGGTCTGCTCGCGGGTCTTGATGCGCCCCTTGGCTTCGTGCGTGCTGTGGCGGAAGCGGTAGGACTCATTGCCGGTCTCGATGATGTGGCAGTGATGGGTCAAGCGATCCAGCAGCGCTGTGGTCATCTTGGCATCGCCGAACACACTGGACCACTCCGCGAACGTCAGGTTGGTGGTGATCATCACGCTGGTGTGCTCGTACAGCTTGGACAGCAGGTGGAACAACAAGGCACCACCGGCCTGACTGAACGGCAGGTAACCCAACTCGTCGAGCACGACCAGATCCATGCGCACCAGACTCATGGCGATGCGTCCAGCACGTCCCTGGCTCTTCTCATGCTCCAGTGCATTGACCAGATCGACCGTGGAGTAGAACCGCACTCGCTTGGCGTGCCGGGTGAGCCCGGCAATCCCCAGCGCCGTGGCCAGGTGGGTCTTGCCAGTCCCTGGGCCACCGACCAGCACCACGTTCTGCGCATCCTGCGTGAATGAGAGGTCCGCCAGTTTCTGGATCAACGCGCGGTCGACCTGCGAGACGACGAAGTCGAACCCAGCCAGGTCGCGATGCATGGGGAAGCGCGCCGACTTCATCTGGTGAGCAATGGAACGCATCGCCCGGTCAGCATCTTCGGCTTGCAGTAGGTGCTCCACCAGCCAGCGTGATGCGGCCAGGGTCGTATCGCCGCCTTGCTCCGTCAGATCGGCCCAGGCCGTGGCCATGCCGTTGAGTCGCAGCGCCTTCAGTTGGGCCTGCACATCGAGGGAGGTCTCACGCATGGCCGACCTCCTGTCCGTCCAGATGATCCTGGTGGGTGGGGCGCAGCCGGTCGTAGCGCGCGGTGTCGGCCTTGGGCGCCTGGGTGAGTCGCAGGGATGTCTGCGCCTGGTCCGGCGTGGCCGGGCTGTTCAAGCGGGCCAGCACGTTGTGCACGTGCTCAACGCTGATGCTGCCGCTGGGCGCTCTGCCTTCGAGCACCAGCTCGATGGCCACCAGCACCGCCTCCAGCCCGGCCTGCGGCACCACGGCCAGCACCTGTGCCATGACCCGGTCTCCTCCAGGATGGCGCAGCAATGATTGGCGCAAGCGCAGCAGCGGCGCCGGCAGGTCCAGGAACGGCGTGCCGTTGCGCAAAGCGCCCGGTTTGCGCTGCACCAGCTCGATGTAGTGCTGCCAGTCGTAGCTGGTCTGACCGCTGCCCGGCAGCCGGGCATGGCTGGCCACGACGGCGTCCGCGGCCGCCACATCGATTCGCTCCGGATAGACGCGGGTGCTGACGATATGGCCGGCCCACTCGCACGGCACGGAGTAACGGTTGCGCGCGGCGGCCACCAGGCAGGTGCTGCTGACTCTGGCCAGCCGCTCGACGTAGCCGTCGAAGGGGGACGGCATGGACATGAGGTGAGGCTTCTCCAACTCCCACATCTCGGCCACGTTGAACTGCCGGTGGATCGGGTGCGTGGTGTCGCTCCACACCGAACGACACCGCTCGCTCAGCCAAGCATTGAGTTCGATGAACGAGCCGAAGCGCCGGGTTGCGGCTTCGATCCAGATGCGCCGGCGGCTGTCCTGCACGTTCTTCTCGACCACACCCTTCTCCCAGCCTGAGGCGACGTTGCAGAAGTCGGGGTCGAACAGGTAGTGGCTGCACATGGCCGCGAAGCGGGCGTTGACGGTGCGCTGCTTGCCGCGCTGCACCTTGTCCACGGCGGTGCGCATGTTGTCGTAGATGCCGCGCCGGGTGACGCCGCCGAGTGCCTGGAACGAGCGGGTGTGGGCGTCGAACAGCATCTCGTGGCCCTGGCTGGGGTAGGCCACCAGCCAGAAGGCTCGACTGGCGCACAGCTTCAGGTGCGCCACTTGCACGTTGTAGAACACGCCACCGACGACCATGGCTTCGACGCTCCAGTCGAACTGGAAGGCCTCGCCCAGCTCGAAGCTCATCGGAACGAATGCCTTGGCCGGACTGGCTGCCGACTCCACCCGCCAGCGCCGGATGTAGTCGGTGACGGCGCTGTAGCCGCCGCAGTAGCCCTGAGCCTGTATCTGGGCAAACAGCGCACGGCCGCTGCGCCGCCCTTGCTTGGGGCGATGGCTGTCGGTTGTGAGAGCCTGATGCAGGGTCGGCTCGAACGCCGTGAGCTTGCCGTCGAGCTTCACGCGCTCGTACTTCGGCACAACATCGCCGGGAGCCCGGAGCCACTTCTTGACCGTATTGCGCGACAGGCCTGTGCGCTTTGCGATCTCGCTTAATGAGAGTTGGTCGCGCAGCCTCATGCGCCTGACCTTGCCAATCATGTCCATGGTGATCACCTTGAATCCCTGCTGAAATTCTCAGCAGGTCAGTGGAACACCCTGGTCAATATTGGATCGGCACTTTGCGGTTTAGCTGGTCAAGATTGCGTCGGCACTAACA
>NZ_JBPJZR010000032.1:0-5987 GCF_051216615.1 Variovorax raffinosi | reverse complement strand
AAAAACTGTCATATACTCGTGGGCTCAGCTGATCGCGCTGCAAAGCGTGTCTGGTGGTTCAAGTCTCTTCGGAGCGAGCGGCTAGGCGGTTGAGAAAAAAGTCTTCGAAAGTTGACGCTGCTTGAAAAAACAGTGCATAATCGAAGGCTTCGCTGAAACGGCTTCAGCGTCTCGTGATGAAAGTTGCGGGGTGCTAAAAGAAGATGAAGAAAGCGAAAATAGTTTGATAAGACTTTAAAAGTCGTGTTAGACTAGAAGGCTCCGCTGAAACAGCTTCAGCGTCTCGCAGCGAAGGTTGCGGGGTGCTAGAAAAGAAGATGTTGAAAGCGAAAAAAGTTTGACGATACTTAAAAAATCGTGATAGACTACAAGGCTTCGCTGATCACAGCAAGCAAGACGAAGTAAACGAAAAGTTGCTTCGGGTTCGTTAAAAATTTACAGCCGATAAGCGTGGGCGTTTGAAGGTAATTGCGTAAGTTCTTCGGAACAAGTCGCAAGACTTAAAAACGCTCATGAGAATAGAAGTGAAGTTCACTTTAATTTCTTTTTTTATGAGTTTTGCTTGACCGCGAGGTCAGGCGCAAAAATCAAGATCGAACTATAGAGTTTGATCCTGGCTCAGATTGAACGCTGGCGGCATGCCTTACACATGCAAGTCGAACGGCAGCGCGGGAGCAATCCTGGCGGCGAGTGGCGAACGGGTGAGTAATACATCGGAACGTGCCCAATCGTGGGGGATAACGCAGCGAAAGCTGTGCTAATACCGCATACGATCTACGGATGAAAGCAGGGGATCGCAAGACCTTGCGCGAATGGAGCGGCCGATGGCAGATTAGGTAGTTGGTGAGGTAAAGGCTCACCAAGCCTTCGATCTGTAGCTGGTCTGAGAGGACGACCAGCCACACTGGGACTGAGACACGGCCCAGACTCCTACGGGAGGCAGCAGTGGGGAATTTTGGACAATGGGCGAAAGCCTGATCCAGCCATGCCGCGTGCAGGATGAAGGCCTTCGGGTTGTAAACTGCTTTTGTACGGAACGAAACGGTCTTTTCTAATAAAGAAGGCTAATGACGGTACCGTAAGAATAAGCACCGGCTAACTACGTGCCAGCAGCCGCGGTAATACGTAGGGTGCAAGCGTTAATCGGAATTACTGGGCGTAAAGCGTGCGCAGGCGGTTATATAAGACAGTTGTGAAATCCCCGGGCTCAACCTGGGAACTGCATCTGTGACTGTATAGCTAGAGTACGGTAGAGGGGGATGGAATTCCGCGTGTAGCAGTGAAATGCGTAGATATGCGGAGGAACACCGATGGCGAAGGCAATCCCCTGGACCTGTACTGACGCTCATGCACGAAAGCGTGGGGAGCAAACAGGATTAGATACCCTGGTAGTCCACGCCCTAAACGATGTCAACTGGTTGTTGGGTCTTCACTGACTCAGTAACGAAGCTAACGCGTGAAGTTGACCGCCTGGGGAGTACGGCCGCAAGGTTGAAACTCAAAGGAATTGACGGGGACCCGCACAAGCGGTGGATGATGTGGTTTAATTCGATGCAACGCGAAAAACCTTACCCACCTTTGACATGTACGGAATTCGCCAGAGATGGCTTAGTGCTCGAAAGAGAACCGTAACACAGGTGCTGCATGGCTGTCGTCAGCTCGTGTCGTGAGATGTTGGGTTAAGTCCCGCAACGAGCGCAACCCTTGTCATTAGTTGCTACATTCAGTTGGGCACTCTAATGAGACTGCCGGTGACAAACCGGAGGAAGGTGGGGATGACGTCAAGTCCTCATGGCCCTTATAGGTGGGGCTACACACGTCATACAATGGCTGGTACAAAGGGTTGCCAACCCGCGAGGGGGAGCTAATCCCATAAAACCAGTCGTAGTCCGGATCGCAGTCTGCAACTCGACTGCGTGAAGTCGGAATCGCTAGTAATCGTGGATCAGAATGTCACGGTGAATACGTTCCCGGGTCTTGTACACACCGCCCGTCACACCATGGGAGCGGGTTCTGCCAGAAGTAGTTAGCTTAACCGCAAGGAGGGCGATTACCACGGCAGGGTTCGTGACTGGGGTGAAGTCGTAACAAGGTAGCCGTATCGGAAGGTGCGGCTGGATCACCTCCTTTCTGGAAACAAGCAATTTAATTTAAACGCCCACACTTATCGGTTGTTGGAAGAAGTCGAAATCTTCATTGATTCTCGATTGGGTCTGTAGCTCAGCTGGTTAGAGCACCGTCTTGATAAGGCGGGGGTCGTTGGTTCGAGCCCAACTAGACCCACCAAATCTTCTGATTTCTCGTGTGAGAGTTTTGGGGGATTAGCTCAGCTGGGAGAGCACCTGCTTTGCAAGCAGGGGGTCGTCGGTTCGATCCCGTCATCCTCCACCAATAACAAAATCGATACTTATACTCAACACCAAAGCAGCTTCCTGCGAAAGCAAGAGGCTTCTTTGTTGTTGATCAGGATCTCTTGATCAATCGGCTGTTCTTTAAAAATTCATAGAGTCGAATCAGCGTTGCTGATGGAAACTGCACATTCGTAAAGGTTTAGTGCAGACCGTGCCATCAGCAACATAGAATTTTTGATTGCGTCAAAAGAAACTTCAATTTCGAGTCAAATCGAATTTTGAATGTAACGGCATAACGCGTCAGGTGAAAGACCTGACATATTCCTTGAGATGATTTTGTAGTTTCGCAAGAAACGTCAAAGTTATAGGGTCAAGTGAATAAGAGCACGTGGTGGATGCCTTGGCAATGATAGGCGACGAAGGACGTGATAGCCTGCGATAAGCTTCGGGGAGCTGGCAAATTAGCTTTGATCCGGAGATTTCCGAATGGGGAAACCCACCGAAAGGTATCGCATGATGAATACATAGTCATGCGAGGCGAACCGGGTGAACTGAAACATCTCAGTAGCTCGAGGAAAAGACATCAACCGAGATTCCGAAAGTAGTGGCGAGCGAAATCGGAAGAGCCTGTTAGTGATAGCACAAGACATAACGGAACAGCTTGGAAAGGCTGGCCATAGCGGGTGATAGCCCCGTACGTGAAATGACCTGTGTGGTACTAAGTTAACGACAAGTAGGGCGGGACACGAGAAATCCTGTCTGAATATGGGGGGACCATCCTCCAAGGCTAAATACTCATCATTGACCGATAGTGAACTAGTACCGTGAGGGAAAGGCGAAAAGAACCCCGGGAGGGGAGTGAAATAGATCCTGAAACCGCGTGCTTACAAAAAGTAGGAGCCTCGTAAGGGGTGACTGCGTACCTTTTGTATAATGGGTCAGCGACTTACATTCAGTGGCAAGGTTAACCGAATAGGGAAGCCGTAGAGAAATCGAGTCCGAATAGGGCGATCAGTCGCTGGGTGTAGACCCGAAACCAAGTGATCTATCCATGGCCAGGATGAAGGTGCCGTAACAGGTACTGGAGGTCCGAACCGACTAGTGTTGCAAAACTAGCGGATGAGCTGTGGATAGGGGTGAAAGGCTAAACAAACTTGGAAATAGCTGGTTCTCTCCGAAAACTATTTAGGTAGTGCCTCAAGTATTACCATCGGGGGTAGAGCACTGTTTTGGCTAGGGGGTCATGGCGACTTACCAAACCAAGGCAAACTCCGAATACCGATGAGTACAGCTTGGGAGACAGAGCACCGGGTGCTAACGTCCGGACTCAAGAGGGAAACAACCCAGACCGCCAGCTAAGGTCCCTAAAATTGGCTAAGTGGGAAACGAAGTGGGAAGGCTAAAACAGTCAGGATGTTGGCTTAGAAGCAGCCATCATTTAAAGAAAGCGTAATAGCTCACTGATCGAGTCGTCCTGCGCGGAAGATGTAACGGGGCTAAGCCAGTTACCGAAGCTGCGGATTTGCAATTTATTGCAAGTGGTAGGAGAGCGTTCTGTAAGCCTGTGAAGGTGCGTTGTAAAGCGTGCTGGAGGTATCAGAAGTGCGAATGCTGACATGAGTAGCGTTAAAGGGGGTGAAAAGCCCCCTCGCCGTAAGCGCAAGGTTTTCTACGCAACGTTCATCGGCGTAGAGTGAGTCGGCCCCTAAGGCGAGGCAGAGATGCGTAGCTGATGGGAAACAGGTCAATATTCCTGTACCGTTATATAGTGCGATGTGGGGACGGATCTTAATAGGTCATCCGGGTGTTGGATATCCCGGTTTAGTTGGATGTAGGCGTGCACTAGGCAAATCCGGTGCACATATACCGAGGCCAACGATCGAGCCAGCTTGCTGGTGAAGTGACTGAACGAGGTTCCAGGAAAAGCCACTAAGCTTCAGCTATATACGACCGTACCGCAAACCGACACTGGTGCGCGAGATGAGTATTCTAAGGCGCTTGAGAGAACTCAGGAGAAGGAACTCGGCAAATTGACACCGTAACTTCGGAAGAAGGTGTGCCCTATTAGTGTGTAGTGAACAACGAAGCATGAATGGGTTGCAAAAAATCGGTGGCTGCGACTGTTTATTAAAAACACAGCACTCTGCAAACACGAAAGTGGACGTATAGGGTGTGACGCCTGCCCGGTGCTGGAAGATTAAATGATGGGGTGCAAGCTCTTGATTGAAGTCCCAGTAAACGGCGGCCGTAACTATAACGGTCCTAAGGTAGCGAAATTCCTTGTCGGGTAAGTTCCGACCTGCACGAATGGCGTAACGATGGCCACACTGTCTCCTCCTGAGACTCAGCGAAGTTGAAATGTTTGTGATGATGCAATCTCCCCGCGGAAAGACGGAAAGACCCCATGAACCTTTACTGTAGCTTTGTATTGGACTTTGAACAGATCTGTGTAGGATAGGTGGGAGGCTTTGAAGCAGGGTCGCTAGATCTTGTGGAGCCAACGTTGAAATACCACCCTGGTGTGTTTGAGGTTCTAACCTAGGTCCATTATCTGGATCGGGGACAGTGCATGGTAGGCAGTTTGACTGGGGCGGTCTCCTCCCAAAGCGTAACGGAGGAGTTCGAAGGTACGCTAGTTACGGTCGGACATCGTGACGATAGTGCAATGGCATAAGCGTGCTTAACTGCGAGACTGACAAGTCGAGCAGATGCGAAAGCAGGACATAGTGATCCGGTGGTTCTGTATGGAAGGGCCATCGCTCAACGGATAAAAGGTACTCTGGGGATAACAGGCTGATACCGCCCAAGAGTTCATATCGACGGCGGTGTTTGGCACCTCGATGTCGGCTCATCTCATCCTGGGGCTGTAGCCGGTCCCAAGGGTATGGCTGTTCGCCATTTAAAGAGGTACGTGAGCTGGGTTTAAAACGTCGTGAGACAGTTTGGTCCCTATCTTCCGTGGGCGCTGCAGATTTGAGGAAGCCTGCTCCTAGTACGAGAGGACCGGAGTGGACACACCTCTGGTGTATCGGTTGTCACGCCAGTGGCATTGCCGAGTAGCTAAGTGTGGAAGAGATAACCGCTGAAAGCATCTAAGCGGGAAACTCGTTTCAAGATGAGATCTGCCGGGGCCTTGAGCCCCCTAAAGAGTCGTTCAAGACCAGGACGTTGATAGGTCAGGTGTGGAAGCGCAGTAATGCGTTAAGCTAACTGATACTAATTGCTCGTGCGGCTTGACCCTATAACTTTGATCAATCTGATCAAGGTGTTATGCCAAGTTGACGCATTCAAAATAATTCGCCAAAAGCTGATTCCAAACTCTATGAATTCGTTTGACTGATCATGTGATCAGCCAGACAACCCTTTATGCCTGATGACCATAGCGACGTGGTACCACTCCTTCCCATCCCGAACAGGACAGTGAAACGCGTCAGCGCCGATGATAGTGCGGGTTCCCGTGTGAAAGTAGGTCATCGTCAGGCTCTTACAGCCCAGAAATCCCCAGTCAGCAATGACTGGGGATTTTTGCATTGGGGAAACCGAAACCAAAACACTCAGCCAAAGATCGGGCGCTTTAACGGCCGTACGCAAATACCAAAGAGAACCAGAATCTCAGAGATTGCGAAGAAACGAGCC
>NZ_JBPJZR010000031.1:0-6212 GCF_051216615.1 Variovorax raffinosi | reverse complement strand
CTGTGCTTGCGACGGGTCGCCCGCTTAACCACACCATCTATTGCGTCCACATCATTCATCGCGGACACGATGCCTGCCGACTCTCAGGCAATCAAGATGACTTCACCGTGCGCTTACTCTCCAAGGGCGTCGTGGCCAAGTACGTCGGCCTTGCCAGCGTCGCGGGCCTGGACTGGCCCACCATTCAAACGCTCAGCGACACGGCACTGGAGCGTCGCGTCGTGCAAGGCCGGCTGGACCGCCCTCGCACTTCGTGCTGCCCGACTACGGCCGCGTGCACCAGGAGCTGAGGCGCAAGGGCATGACCCTCATGCCAAAGTAATTCCAATGATGATGAACACGCCCCTGGATCAACTGCGTAGCCTGAAGTTGCTGGGCATGGCGGCGGGACTGCAAGACCAGCTCACCAGCGCCGGCATGACGGCCATGAGCTTCGAGTAACGCACAGCCTTGCTGGTGGAGCGCGAAGTGCACTGGCGCGGCGGCAAGCGACGCGAGCGACTCTTGAAGGAGGCGCGCCTGAAGTACCCGCAGGCGGCCATCGAGGACATCGATGCTCGTGCCGGTCGCGGCATTGATCGCAAGGCCGTGATGAGCCTGGCGCTGAGCGAGTGGATCGATTCGGGCCACAGCGTGCTGATCGCGGGACCGACGGGGGCCGGCAAGTCGTGGCTTCCATGCGCGCTGGCGCAGTACGCGTGCCGGCGCGGTCGCTCCGCCTACTGCCAGCGCATGCTGCGGCTGGGCGAGGAACTGCGCATCCGCCACGGCAACGGGACCTTCGGCAAATGGCTGATCCAACTGGCCAAGACCGACGTGCTGCTGCTCGACGATTGGGGCATGGCCGCGCTCGACGTTCAAGCCCGCAGCGATCTGTTGGAGATAATCAACGACCGCGCAGCCAGCAAGGCCACCATCATCAACCAGCCAGCTGCCGATCGAGCACTGGCGCGCATGGGTTGCTGCAAGCGTGTTTTTGAGCAGCATTGCGATCGTCATCGGGCCCACGCCTCCCGTAACGGGAGTTATGGCACCAACTTGCTGGCTAGCCGAATCGAAGTCCACATCTCCTACAAGTCGACCTCGGCCATCTGCATCAGTAATGCGGTTGATCCCGTCATCAAGCACCACTGCACCCGGCTTCAACCACACACCCTGGACAAAGCGCGGTCGACCTACTGCGGCAACAACAATATCCGCTTCACCGCACAAGCGCGCAAGATCTCGTGTTCGAGAGTGCGCAATAGTGACGGTGCGGTTATGTTGCAATAAAATCTGTGCCATTGGCTTGCCGACAATTTTTGATCTCCCATATCGAGGGTGTTCAGCCCATCCAAGTCCTGAATCTCAGACTTGATAAGCTCCAGGCAGCCGGCGGGTGTACAGGGGACCAGGCCGGGCATTCCACTGGCAAGTGCGCCCACATTTACCGGATGAAAACCATCAACATCTTTGGCTGGGTGAATATGTGCCCATGTAGGGCAATATGGACACGATGCCTGCCGACTCTCAGGCAATCAAGATGACTTCACCGCGCGCTTACGCTGCAGCAGCTGCACTCGATGTCGGTGGACGCCAGTGCCCGCAACGCACTGGGGACGCCAGCCAGTTCAGCATCGCCTTGTACTGCATACCCATGCAGGCGCAGCCATTGTTGGACATCAAGTTCGCGCGCCCATTGCTTCGAAAACGCAGGGGGGCGTGTACAGCGCCTGGCATTCAACACCCGCCGAGATGTGGCGTTCGCCGGTTTCAACACGGCCGAGAGATCCCTCGTGTGAGAGAGGCTGCTCCAGCTTGACATCCTGCGATTACGCCGCGGGCGACTGCGCTAGCTCGCACTCGCGTCGCCGTATCAATCCGGCTTGATGTTCGCCCGTTTCACGTACACGCCCCAGCGGTCATAGTCACGCTTAACCACCTTCTCGAACTGCGCAGGCGTTTCATCCACCGGATCGAATGTCATGCTCACGAGCGCGTCGCGGAAAGGTTTGCCGCGCGAAGCAGTGGATACCGCGGCGTAGAGCGTGGCGAGCACTGGCTCGGGCAAGTGGGCCGGACCGAATATGCCGTTCCAACCGCGGATTTCGAAGCCTGGCAACCCCAACTCGAGCAGCGTCGGCGTGTCAGGCATAAGGCTGCGGCGGCGCTCACCGGCGCTGCCCAGGATCTTGAGCCGACCGTCCTTGGCGTATTGGGCCGCAGTAGACGGAGAGTCGAACATGATCTGCACGCGTCCGACCAGCAGGTCCTTCAGCGCGTCGGCACTGCCCTTGTAAGGAATATGCACGATGTCGATGCCGGTGTTCTGCCGAAGCACCTCGCCGTAGATGTGCGAGATGGTGCCAGTGCCGAACGACGCGTACGCCAGCTTGCCGGGGTTCGCTTTGCCGTAGGCGATGAACTCCTGCACATTCGCGGCAGGCATCGAGGGGTGCATGACGAGCACCACACCGCCGGCCGTCGTCTGCGCCACCGGCGTGAAATCGCGCAACGGGTCGTAAGGCACCGCTTTGAGCGTGTGCGGGATCTGCGTCAGCACACCGTCTGAGATATACATCAGCGTGTGGCCGTCCGGCTCGGCGCGTGCGACTTCCATGGCGCCGATGGTGCCACTCGCACCCGGCCGGTTCTCCACGATGACCGGGCTACCCAGCACCTTGGCCATCTCCTGCGCAAGCACGCGGGCCTGGACGTCGGTCGGGCCACCGGCCGCGAAGCCGACGATGATTCGCACGGGCTTGCCCGTTTTCGGGAATGCCTGGGCCCAGGCATTCCGCACGGTGAGCGCGAGCGAGGTCAACGCGAGGCCTGTGATGGCGCGGCGGGTGGGATTGAATGTCATGTGTGTCTCCTCATTGACTATCGGGTGTTGCACTTGGTGGATTTAGTTGTGGGGACCGCTCTACATGCCGGCGCCACTGGATTTGGAATGCGTCGCAGAAGGCACGCGCGGCTGGTGTGAGGGGTCGGTTGCGCCCGCGAAGCACCAGCACGGGAATGCGTGGGCTGGGCGCGAACGGGCGGGTAACGACGCCCTTGAAAACCTCGCCCGCAACCGTAGGAGCGTCCAGCACGGCGATGCCGGCCCCAGCCTGCGCGAACCAGCAGGCGACCGGGCCCGAGGTCACCTCAACGTCGATGCGCATCTCACCGAAAAGATCGCCATACAACTGCTCGAGCAGATGGCCAAACGGCGGCGCCTGGGAGATCGCGATCAAGCGTTCGCCGCGAAGGTCGGCTGCGCGGATCACGCGTCTGGCCGCCAATGGATGCTGCTCGGGCAGCACGCAGACAAGGCCGCAATGCAGCGTATGCAACGTCTCGATATCAGGGTGTTCAGGTGGCAGCATCGCGATGCCCAGATCGCAGGCACCACGCGCCACGGCATCGCTCACCAGGTGCGGCATGACCATGTCGACGTGTATTCTGAGATCGGGAAAGTTTGCGTACAGCGCAGTGGCTGCCTGTGGCAGCATGTATGTGCAGAAACGTGCAGTGCTCGCGATGCGCAGGCTGCCGCCACGCGGGGCGGCTAGCTCGCGCGAAACTGAGCGCGCCTTCTCCATGCTTTTCCAGACCGCCTCGATCTCTGGGTAGAGCTGGTGCGCCTCCTGTGTGGGTACCAGACGCCCTCGTACGCGCTCGAACAATCGCAGCCCGGCATGCCGCTCCGCTTGCGCCAGCAGTTTGCTCGCAGCAGGCTGCGAGACGTTCATCAGGGCGCCTGCGCCTTTGACCGTGCCGCACAGCATCACGGCTCGAAATACTTCCATCTCTCGCAGGTTCACCGCGTCTCCAGGGCGGCTCAACGCCAGCCGTTGCGAGCAGCCATCTCATCCGTCACCTTGAGGTCGGCAACGCCGCCGCTGGCCACCGGATCTTCGGCATACAGCTTGCGGAAATTGAGCGTGGCGCTTTTGCCCTCGCGACGCGGCACTCCATTGGCTTCGTGGAAAAAGTATTCAGGCGGCACGTCCCGAAAGCCCGGCGTGTCCAGCCACAGCCGTACTAAATGACGCTTGCGTTCAGGTTCAGGAAAGTTGGTGAACGAGGTCCGTGCGTGCATCACCGTGTAGTTATTGATCACGATCATGTCGCCACGCTCGAGAAAGAAAGCGAGCCGGTTCTCGGGCGCAGTGGCGATCGCGTCGAAGCCATTGAGCGCACCGATCTCTTCGTCGCTCAGCGGCATGTCCAGCGCACGATGGCCGGCCACCAGATTGGAGCGCAGATAGCGCGAGCTCAGCTGCCCGTTGCGCACGGCAAAAAGCGGGACGCGGTGCCGTGTTACGGGAGGCTCGCCCGGCGCCTCCTCACCCACCTGGTGATAGTGGAAGCCTCGATACAGTGGGGCGAGCATGGAAGGGTGCAAACGGGCCATTTCGTCATGCACCGTCACCGCGCTGACGATGACTGATGCGCCGCCCGTCTGCGAACGGTGCCAGCAGGCCAGCGAGATCATCGCCGTGATGTCGTTGTGCGGGCGAAGCTCAAGGTTGCTGCGGTACATGCGCGGCGTTGCATCCTCGGCGCTAGCATCTATTACATGACCGATGCGGTCGCCGCTAGTGTTCTGCGACAACGAATCCCCAAAGTGCGTACCCACGCCCCACATCGCAGCGATGAACTGCTGCACGTCTACCTGTTCGATCGGCAGGCCGCGCAACACAACAAAACCGCGGCCCGCACGTATATCCTCGTAGGCCCGGCGCAGCAGGGGTGTCAGCGTCGGCATTGCGAATTGGGCCGCCGTGCTGAACTCGGGCGCCTTGAGGTCTGGCAAGGCACCCACGGCCGCCAGCAGTTCGGAGCGATGTCTCTCATTCAGCTTGACCGTGTAGTCGCCAGCCCCCTTGAACGAGTCGGCCTTCCAAGCAAAAGATTGGGACTGATGGGAAAGGATTTCTGTCATGGTGAAGGTGTTGATAGTCAGTCGGCAACGGCGCCCGAGGTCTTGACCACGGGTTCCCATTTGGCAATGTCGGCCCGCACCAGCGCATCGAACTCTTCGGGGCTCGATGCCACGGCTTCCACACCCATGCTCCGCAGCAACTGGACAAACTCTGCCGAGCGGATCACAGCGCCCATATCGGCACTGGCTTTGGCGACGACCGTGCGCGACGTGGCCACAGGCACTACTACGCCCAGTGTGCTGAGCGCGCTCACACCGTGCACCGTCTCAGTTACGGTTGGCACGCCGGGAATCGCGTCCACTCGATGAGGGCTCAGCAGCGCGATCGCTTTCATCCTGCCGCTTTTGATGAACGGCGCACTGCTGTGATAGATGTCAAGCAACAGCGGCACTTGGCCACCGATCACTTCCTGCTGCGCGGGTGCTCCTCCCTTGTAGGGCACATGCAAGATGTCGATGCCGGCACGGGTTTTGAGCAGCTCCATGCCCAGATGCATGGCAGTTCCGCTGCCGGCGCTCGCGTAGCTGATAGTGCCGGGTTTCTTTTTTGCCAGTGCAATGAGCACGGCGATATTGTTGGCCGGGAAGGACGGATTTGCCGCGATCACCATATGCTGCACACCAAGTTGCGTAACGCCAGCGAGGTCTTTGAGGGTGTCGTATGGCAGCTTCGGGCGAAGGCTCGGGTTGATCGAGTGGGCAGAGACCACGACGCCGAAGCTGTAGCCGTCGGGCTGCGAACGTGCAATCGCTTCGGTACCCAGCACAGTACCCGCACCAGGCTTGTTGTCCACGATCACCGGCTGTTTCCACACGACCGCCATGCGCTGCGCGAGCAGTCGTGCCAGCGAATCAGTCGCACCACCTGACGCGAACGGCACGATCAGTCGGACGGGCCGCGATGGCCACGCTTCCTGCGCGTTTGTCGTACCGCACAGCAGCAAAGCAAGCAATGGAAGAAGAGAGCAGGCGTTGAATGTGCGGCGCAAAATTTTTCTTCTGAAATTCATGTCTCGGTCGATAGGGGCGCGACACGATTATGGAAGCCGCCTTCTTCGGTAGCAAATGAACAGTTGTTGGCCATCGAATAACCGTGGGTTATGGCTCCGCCCTGGCTGCCGTTGGGCACAAGGGGTTAACCATACATTGACATATCAATAAATAATAACCCAAAATATGTGCATGAAAACAGAGAGACTTTTCGATGTGAGCGGCAGCGTCGTCGCGATCACCGGAGCCGCGAGCGGGATTGGCCTGGGCTATGCCGAGGTCATGGCCGCCAACGGCGCGTGCGTCA
>NZ_JBPJZR010000030.1:0-8288 GCF_051216615.1 Variovorax raffinosi | reverse complement strand
CCATGGTGATCACCTTGAATCCCTGCTGAAATTCTCAGCAGGTCAGTGGAACACCCTGGTCAATATTGGATCGGCACTTTGCGGTTTAGCTGGTCAAGATTGCGTCGGCACTAACAGCCTGATGAGGCCGCGCTGCGGATCTCTGGGCACAAGCGTGTTAGTCACCTCATAAGTTCATGTCTTCACGCTTGCCCCGTCGATGCGGCCATTGCCACTGGTGATGGAACTTGTCAGTCTTAGACGGGAATCACTGGGTTCGGGCCAGCACTGCCGTCGCATTGACAAGCCCCAAAGGTGACAGTGTGGGGACTCAAAATTAGACAGCCTCGCACTCAAGGAAAATCAAGCACTTGCGCAAGAAATGTGAGGTTGCAGGTCAGTCTGCGCTTCAAAGTTACTTGGTTTTTCCCATCAACGGATCAAAATTATTTGACCCTCTCATTTGGGGCTGCAGGTTAAAGAGTGACGGCGGTTCGCATCGAGGCGATTTCCCTGAGCGGTTTTCTCTCCCTGGCCTCTACAGGCGCCAAACCACTGTCGAGATGCAGTGTGCGCAGCACAATTGAAGTCAGAGTGAAGTCCAATCAGGGGTTCCGTGAAGCGATAACCTTCCATGGCGCGAACGCAAAATGGTCGAACGTCGTGTGGGGACGCGCCGCAGCTTCGCTGGTACGGCCCTCTCTCGTTCCAAAGGGAGACGTGCCTTGCCCGTCGGTGGTCGATTCCGTTCCGTAGTTTGTTGGCCTGCTTGCAATTACCTATTTTTTCGAGATTGTCCCCATTTGCTCCGTAGCGGTGGAGCTTGCGGAGCAGGCGCAGTCGAGAACATGTGTGATGCCATCCGCTCACTGAAGACTCGAGCCAGCTCCGGCTGGTCCAGCTTTGAGAGTGCTTCCCAATCGGATGCGTTGGCCAGAAGGTCTAGCAGCTTTTCCTTTGGCGTTTGCACGTAGCTTGCGAGTACGAATTCGTATGCTTCTATAGGGCTTTTCACGGAATGATTTCGGGAGAGCTCACCGAAGAAGGTCTCAGGGTGCGTCTTCCAAGCCGCAAATTCCGCTTCGGTCATCGCCACTTTGACAATCACGGAAGTTCCATCGTCCTTTTGCACACAGCACATCGAAGCCTCCTCTGCTTCCAGCACCACCCCGGAGGTCAGTGTGCCGATGAGGCTGCCATCGCCGTTTGGAACGGCAAGTTTGCTTCCAATGGAGAATCGCGGCTGAGTGTCAGAAAAAGCGAGCTCCGGGTTCTCCCCATCGAAGGTGGCGGGAATCGACGCATGTTTTTGCATCGAATCGAGCAGATGGTGCATGTCCGAGTGCGCCGCTTTGCTGTCGATCGCCGCTCGCAAAGATGGGAATGCCCTGTCCAGTTTGAAGTCGTCCAGATGAAAACCATCTGCCAATGAAAACCGTGGGATTCCAGTCTCATCAAGATGGTGTTCCCAGGGGGCATTCGTGAAGAAGACATAAGCAGGGGGTAGTCGCGCGGCTTGCGGATCGACTGCCTCAAATCTGCGCAACTGATCGAAGGCTCGCTGCAGGTATGCGGGCGGAAACTGGCCGTCCTTTGCACCCGGAGAATTGATATCGATGAATACGATGCGGGGATGCGCTGCGTGCTTCTTGAGAGCACGCACTAGCTGCCTCGTAATGCGGCCGCTCTCGCTTCTTTTTACTTCCACGGAAAATTGCCGACCCGAGCGCTGACTGATGGCGGTGTACTCACAATGACTGCTCTTGCGATCATCTTCGTCCTCAAACTCGATGGAAAAACCGGCGCGCACAAGGGTCGCGGCAACGCTGGCTTCATATCGCGCGCCCCAAAAGTGCTCGACATGTTGCATGCGTGCGATGAGTTTCGATTGCAGTTCTGCGTTGTGCTCGAGCAAGTACAGGTCGTACGCCAGGTTCAGATAGGCGGCGAATGCGCCCTTCATCACGCCCTTGGTGACGGCCCCCGGTTCTTTAATGATGGGGCGCTGCTGCTCGCACATTTTGTGATACCAAAGCAGAAGCGGGTGACGAGCCTCGAGCGGCTTTTGGAGTTCGGCATTGCCCCACTCGCCGCCCATGGCATCCTTGAGGTAGTCGATGAGGAAGTCGTGGAAAGTCTTCCAGTTCTTCGAATGGAAGAGGCGCCCCCGCACTGCAACCAATTGGTAACCATCGCCCAGTCGCGCCGAAACGATGGGCCTACCCAGCCCTTGCTGCCTGGCGCGTTGGTGATCGTGAGCAAGCTGCTGCTTTCTGGCTTCCTCTGCAGCGGCGATGGCGTTTTCCATCCGGTCGAGGGACTCAAGCGCTCCGTGGCATTTCTTGAATTTCAAACCGCTGCCACATGGGCATATTTCGTTCCGCCCGATCTTCTTCATTGCCACCTACACTTTCGATGCGCGCTCAAGCATAGTGGCTATCGCCGACAAGTGTTTTGACTGTTGATTGGAGTGAACCCCATCGATTGGACCATTTTTGGTTGGAAATCAACAGGCTAGTGAAGTATTCTGACTAAGGTCGAGAAGGAGATGCATTAACCATGAGCGCGCCTGATGTGATCGTGGTGGGGTCAGGGGCCGCGGGGGGGATGGCGGTCTACGAACTGTGCCGAGTTGGTCTGAAGGTGCTGCTCATTGAGGCTGGCCGGGACTACTCGCCTGGCACCGAGACGCCAATGTTTCAGACACCGGCGGAGGCTCCCCTGCGAGGCACGATTACTCCAGACAAACCGTCCGGTTTCTACAACGCAACGGTTGCAGGTGGATGGTCTGTTCCTGGCGAGCCGTACGAGGTCGCATCCGGCGCCTTCACTTGGTGGAGGCCCCGCATGCTCGGTGGCCGCACCAACCATTGGGGACGGGTCGCGTTGCGCTTTGGCCCCTACGACTTCAAGCCCCACTCGCGTGATGGTCTGGGTGTGGATTGGCCGCTGGCGTACTCAGACGTCGATCCCTGGTACGAGAAAGTCGAGCGCCTGATCGGCGTGACCGGAACGCCGCACGGCTACGAGAATGCACCGGATTCAGCGCCCGGCGTGCTGCTGCCGCCCCCACAACCGCGGGCGCATGAAATTGTGCTTGCATCGGCTTTTCGAAAGCTCGGGATGCCGATCGCCGACATTCACGCCGCCATATTGACTAGGCCGTTGAACGGTCGAGCGCCTTGCTGTTACGCGACCCAATGCACGCGTGGTTGCTCTAGCAAGTCCAATTTCCAAAGCACAACAGTGCTGATCCCTGCGGCATTGGCGACGGGCAACCTGTCAATTGTCACGAATGCGCTGGTTCAGCGCATCGAAATGTTGGATGGGCGCGCCCACGGCGTCACCTACGTGGATCGCAATACCGGGTTGTTCCATACCATCGGAGGTCGAGCCATCGTGCTCGGCGCTGGGTCGTTTTCCACAGTACGAATTCTCTTCAACTCCCGTGGGCCAGGCTATGAATCCGGCTTGGGTAACAAGCAGGGACAACTCGGGAAGTTCATCATGGACTCGGTTGAGTACACGATGCAGGCCCATGTGCCCTTACTGGAGCGAGTGCCGCCACAGAACGACGATGGAATTTTCACGCCGCACATCTACGTTCCCTGGTGGCTTTATGCGCAACAGCAGGATGGGACGCTCGATTTTCCTCGCGGTTATCACATTGAGCCCCGCGGCGGTCGGCGAATGCCTTCGATCAGCGTCGGTGGCTATGTGGACGCGGCCAGCCCGCTATTCGGAGCGCACTTGCGCGACGAGATCCGGCGCAAATATGGCAGCTATGTCTTCCTGACTGGCGAAGGCGAAATGATCCCTAACGACGCCACGTACTGCGAGTTGCATCCGAGTAAGACGGACCAATGGGGCGTTCCGATCCTGAGTTTCCGTTGGGAGTGGGGGCAAAACGAGGTGCGCCAAGCCGATCATATGCGCAGTACTTTCAGCAATGTCTTCCGGCTTCTCGGCGGCAGGACAATTTCCGAGCCCCCCGGAATGCCAACTGGCGGTGGCGCGATCCACGAGGTTGGCGGGGCTAGGATGGGCACGCATCCGACGAACTCGGTCACCGACGTCTTTGGAAAGTGCTGGGAAGCCGAAAACGTGTTCTTGGCCGACGGATCAGTGTTCGCCTCGAGCCCTGACAAGAATCCGACTTTGACGATTCTCGCTTTGTCGGCAAGGTGCGCTCAGCACATCATCGATCGCGCGGCCAGCGGATCGCTTTAGGAGAACCTCAATGGGCTTGGTCCAGATTGGTTTAAGTCCTGCGATAGCCTCGCCGTCATCAGGCCTAGCCGCGTCGCCGGCGGAGGGTTATGGTCTCGATCCAAATCTCGTAACGCCGCTTGTCCCTTGGGTGAGCGTGATGACGGCCGATCAACTCTTGACGATCGAGGTTCTCTCTGACGCGATCTTGCCTGGAACTGGTTCGCTTCTTAACCCCCGCGACGCTGGAATCGGCTCCTTCTTTGCAGAGTGGCTGAGCGCTCCTTACCCGACGCAGCAGACAGACCGGCAAACCGTTCTCGATGGACTTGGGCTGGTCGAAGCCGAATGTCGCGGCAGGTTCGGTTGCAACCTAGCAACACTGACGCCGCAGCAACTGCATGTCATCGTCGTCTGGATGGCGACGGCAAATCCGACTGAAAAGGTGAACAGGTTCTTTGTCCGCCTGCGCTACCTGTTGATTGGTGGGTATTTCACGACGGACGCAGGCATGCGCGAACTTGGCTATCGCGGTAACGTGCCCCTGTTGGATTTTCCACCGGTGACTGCAGAGGCCCAAGCGATCATTCGTGAAGAGCTGGCGAGGCTAGGGCTATGAACGGTCCCACCCGCAGTATTGCCAGCTTCGCAGTCGAGGGCATTGCCAACCTCGGAGGCTTGCACGATGCGCTTCGCCTTGCCATGCAGCTTGAGTTCGCCACCTTGCCGCCCTATCTATGCGCGCAGTGGTCGGTCGTTGGAGATCCCGATCGGGTGGAGGGCATGCTGCATTCGGTGGCTGCGCAGGAGATGCAGCACTTCGCACTTGCTGGCAACGTGTTGGCTGCACTTGGAGGGCGTCCAAAGGTGGCGGCGCCGGATTTTCTGCCGACCTTTCCGCTCGCTCGGCTTCCCGGCGAAGTAGCACTAAGTCGAGCGCTGGAGTTGCAAGTCCTATCGCTGGCGCAGGTTGAGCTTTTCATGGAAGTCGAGCATCCGAATTTCCCACCAGTGGCCTTTGTTGGAATGGAGGCTGCGGCGACGATTGGTGAGTTCTACGACACCATCATCTCGGCGATCCGGTCAATCCAGCCACCTGTTGATGCGAGCGCCCGATGCATCGAGTTGCCGCACACGCGACGGATCGTGGATCTGGACGATGCCGTGGCAACGCTTGAAAGAATCAAAAGCGAAGGAGAAGGAACGCAAGCCTCGCCTGAGCAACCGTTGGGCGAAGTAGGCGCATTGGCGCACTACTACGTGTTCAAGCAAATCCTGAAGGGGCGCAGGCTGGTTGAGCAGGCCGGACGCTGGGACTTCACAGGTGATTCGATCCGCTTTCCGGAAGTGCGCGCCATGCGGCGATTGCCGAGCAATGCTTGTCAGTTACTCGAGTTTCGGCGCGTCCTGACCAGTCTTCTCTGGATGCTTGAGCGCTGCTGGACCGCAGGTGCACCATTCTCCGTAGTGGAGATGTTTCAGCTGGAAATTGAAGGCCGCAAGCTCGCTAAGGAGGGCATCGTTCCCGACTTCAGTTGGCTGGACAACCCGAGTTCTTGAAGCTAATCTGAATCTTGGCTGCGTACCCGGCATCCGAAAGCTGATCCGGCTCATCGGATTCGCCGGTCGATGAGATCTCAAACATCCATCGCGGTGGTGCGAACCAAACCCATAGGTGCTCGAGCACCGCCCCATGTTTGTGTTCCAGGTACCGGACACCGATTTGTTGGCGACCAACCACTTAGAGACACGCGCTTTGGCAAACTCAGATATTGAGCTCGCTCGCTTGGCCGGCAGCTCAGATCTTTGGCACGACGCCTACCGAACTCCATGCAGAACGGACAGCTGCAAGTACACCAGGAACCCCCGAAAATTCATTAACCGCAATGCGCTCAGTCAATGCTGAAAATTTGGCAAAGTCCGTTTTGGTAGTCACTTCTGGGCTGATCAATGCGCGATACCAAATTCGTGCTGGCTCGCACCAGCTTGGCCTCCCCAGCTGTGTTGCAAACGCGAAGAAGGCGTGGTTGGGGATCCCCGAATTGATGTGCGGTTCGCCACCAGGGTCGTATTGCGAGTACCGACGCGGCTGCTTAGTCATTGACCGTTCGGAATCAGGACTCGCAAGATCTCGAAGGCATGTCCATCCGAGTTCCAGCGCCGTCGGCCCCATCATGTCCACTCCGATCGCCCAGTCCGCTGCTGAGACGTCTTGCCCAGCAGCCCACTGGCGGAATATGACGCCAAACACGTCGGATATGCTTTCATTGAGAGCGCCAGCCTCATTTTCATAGTCGAGGTCCGCGCTGTATTGCGTTATCCCATGCATGACTTCGTGACATACAAAATCGTTGGAAGAAGTGAAATCTTTAAAGATCAATCCGTCGCCATCGCCAAATACACAGCGGTCATCATCCCAAAAGGCGTTGCAGTATGAGCGACTGTAGTGAATGGATGTATCGATAGACATCCCGCGGTCGTCGATGGAGTCCCGCCCAAGTACTTCGGATAGGAACATGCGAAGCTTCGCAGTGACTTCGACCGTACGTATCGCAACGACGTCGCCGCTGGTCTCGGGTTGCATGATGCGCCGACCCGGTAGCTCCTCAATTCCTTCGCAGTCAAAAACTCGGACCGGAGCCAGCTGCCCCGAAGCTGGAGCGGCAGAACTCCGCCGCATTCTTACCGCGTCAAGTTCCAGCGTTTTTAGTAGCGCCATCTTGCTCTTCGCCGGCACACGAGAATGGCCCGCAAGATCTAATAGCAACGATGCCGGAATCATTTGGTGCTATGGCAGCATGTTGTAAAAGCGCTGTAGGGCCGGCGCAAGGTAGTACGCTGTCTGCGAGCTGCTGTCTACCGCAAGCCTATCGTTGTATACGTCGTACTCTGCGACGCGAGACTTGCCAAAATCTAGCTTGATCTTCGCCGTCTTGATTCCTGAGATATGCGCGGTCATCTCAAGTGCTGGCGGCAAGAACATGCTGACCACGGCACTTTGGGCGCTCTGACCCCGCAGGCTTTTTGGCGGCATGAGGCCTCGACCAAGATTGATCAAAGTGACCTCAATGGAGTCGATATCTGTTGCCTCGAATTCTTGGCCACCAACATCAAACTTCAGCGCTTGTGTCACGATGGAATGTGGAGAAGGGGCAGCTATTGGATTCGGCTTGTTAACTGGCGTTGCGACTTGCCAGACAGAACCATTTTCCCACCACGTCTTCGCGGAATTGCTGTACAAAAAACCGGTTCCCGCTCGCACTGCGCGACCGCAGCGCTTGGCCATGGCAAAGAGCAGATCCGCGCCGTCTTGTCCTGCTCCTGTGTGGCACGACCAAATCGAGATCTGTGTGGTTGGCGAGGGCTTAATGCGATCCAACTCTGGACCCCAGATGTATTCGTTCCAAGTCAGAATGATTCGATTGTTATCGAACGGCCCGGTTTGACCCATGCCGGTTTCCAAGAGGCCCTCGTTGCCATGGCCACAGATATTGAGCTCACCGGTTGAGGCTGTACCGGCCTCAAGCATCAGCGTTAATCCGTTCCCAACACCCTGCTGAGTTGTCGCATGGCGCATTGGTTGCCAGAAGTGGGAGGCCAGCAGGTTGTTTGCCCCATCGTCGGGACCGCTAGAGATGGTGTTCTTTGCACCAATCCCGCTTGGAAAGGGGACCTGGAACGCATGTTCGTCGATCGAAATTTTTTTCATCGCATACCCCTAAGTTTGGTCGGCATCGAGAGTCGTGCGCGTTGCGCGAGAACCAACGATGCACACCAGCCTCTTCTGTAAATCAGTTTCTGTCACCCCATATATCCGTTAGGTGCAAACCCTGATCGGGCAAGGACGGGATAAGAGACCATTAATCGCCGGCCTTCCTGAACCTCTATCGCAACGTGGTCCCGATCTGACCGGTTATGTGCTGCGCGCCAAAGGCAATGTGTTCGTGATCACGGGACCGGTGTTCGGTCCCGACAGCCAGACAATCGTAAGCGGATGGGCGCTCCATCTTGACGGTCCCGATCAGCGGTTGCCCCTGCTGCAGAGTCAGGTGAGCGGTTGCCAGCGATGTGGCAGGAGATCGTCAATTCGGCTGTTCAGG